>DATMRF010000033.1:0-2449 GCA_035566435.1 Candidatus Acidiferrum sp. | reverse complement strand
AATGATTTTTCAGCGAACGGCAACAACCCCCTTAACTTCGTGTCTCAGTCCAAGGGTGCACTCCACTGCCCCCTTCCCCTGCAACCCCATCCCCCAAACCAACCCGACCCAACCGGCGAGGGCACAACTTTGAAACCGGACATTTCACTTGCTACAAAAACCGGACATCTTCATTTGCTAAGAACACCGGGATTAGCCCTTTTCGCAGAAAGCTTTTGACCGCAAAGGTCGCTAAGTTATCGCGAAGAACGCAAAGGGAAACGTAAGCGAAGGGTTTGCAGGCTGGCGATGTCATCGGACTTGGCAGAGGGACCACCTTGGGACTATTCTTTCGAGCCATGAACCGACGAGACTTTCTTCAAGGTGCAGCAGCGGGCGCGGCGCTGCTGGCGTGGCCTCGCAGTGGGCTAGCGGATGACAGCAACCGAGACACAATTTGGGCGCAGATACAGAAACGCCACGACGAGGCGGTGCAGCGGTTGCAGGAGTGGATCCACCAGCCGTCGATTGCCGCCGAGAATAACGGGGTGAACGAGGGCTGCGAACTCACCATGCGCTTCCTGCGCGATGCTGGATTCGGTGAGGTCACAAAAGTCCCGACCGACGGGCAGCCTGGAATCTTTGCCACGCTCGATGCGGGCGCGCCTCGTACCCTGGGGCTCTACTTCATGTACGACGTGAAGCAGGTGGATCCGGCGGAGTGGTCGTCGCCACCGTGGGCGGCGGCGCTGGTGGACAAACCCGGCCTGGGGAAAGTGCTCATCGGGCGGGGCGCCGTTAACCAGAAGGGTCCAGAAGCGTCGTTCATTGCGGCGCTCCACGCCATCCGCGGAGCGGGGAAAAAACTTCCCGTGAATCTGGTGCTGGTGGCGGAGGGAGAAGAGGAAATCGGCTCGCCGCACTTTCCGCAGATTGTGCGCCGGCCGGAGGTGCTGGCTGCGCTCAAGCGTTGCAACGGCATCTTCATGCCCTCGGCAGAACAAGACCTCGAGGGAAAAGTGACCATGACGCTCGGCGCCAAAGGTGTCATTGAACTCGAACTGGTCTCGAGCGGGGAGCGGTGGGGCCGCGGACCACGTAAAGATATTCATTCGAGCAACAAGGCACGTTTGGATAGTCCGGCGTGGCATCTGGTGGAGGCGTTGGTCACATTGGTCTCGCCCGATGGAAACGATCCCGCGATCGAAGGCTTCGCCGACAAAGCGCGGCCGCTCTCCCCTGCGGAGAAGGCGATGATAGCCGATGCGGCGCGCCGTCTCGACGAAGCCGTCGCGAAGAAGCAGATGGGAGTGGAACACTGGGTCCACGATGTGAGCTGGCAAGAGGCGCTGGAAATGCTGATGTCGCGGCCGACGGTCAATATCGAAGGCCTGGTCGGTGGCTACACTGGGCCAGGAGGGAAGACCATCCTTCCGCATAAGGCCGTAGCCAAGCTTGACCTGCGGCTGGTGCCGGACATGAAGGCAACAGAGGCGCTGGCGGCACTCAAAGCCCATCTCGCGAAGCGCGGATTCGGGGACATCGAAGTGAACATGACGGGCGGGTATGATCCGAATAGCAGCTCGGCTGACGCTGGGCTCATTCGGGCGCAGACGACGGTGTATAAGCGTGACGGGATTGATCCCGTAGTCTTGCCACGCAGCGCGGGCTCGTGGCCTGGCTATGTGTTTACCGGCGAACCATTGCATCTGGCGGCGGGACATTTCGGTCTCGGCCACGGAAGCGGAGCTCATGCGCCGGATGAATACTACGTCATTGAGTCGAGTAATCCGAAGGTCCAGGGGATGGATGGCGCGGTTCGTTCCTTCGTGGACTATTTGTACGAAGTGGCGGCCACCAAGTAAGGGCCCGGCAGTTGGTCAGAAAGTGGACGGAGAGGAAGGGAATCGTCATAATGCGCGCGAGATCCCTCGCTCCGCCTGAAAAACGGCTGCGCTCGGGATGACCCCTGCAAACTGTACCAACGTCGACATTCCAAATCGCTGATATTTTTTTTCGGTCGTGCTAGCGACTTCTCAGAGGCTTTCGTCTATCCATTCGGGAGGCGTGCGCAATGAAGAAGCAATTAGCAATGGTCATGGTGATCATCGGCCTGGCATTTACGGCGACGGGACAAGACGCTGCCAAAAAGGAAGATCGTCCGACGCTGAGTCCCTCGCAAGCTGTGCTCGAGGCATGGAACGATATTGGGCGCAGGTTGATTGCGATGGCTGAGGATTTTCCCGAGGACAAATACGACTTCAAACCGACTCCGGCGCAGCGCAGCTTTGCGGAACAATTGCTACACATGGCAGGTTCGAACGATCTATTTACCGACGTGGCCAAAGGGCAGAAGCCGGTGGACGACGAATCTCGCGAGCATTTCAAGACCAAGGCCGCGGTTGTGGCGTATGTGAAAAAATCATTCACAGAGGGGGCAGCGGTCATCAAGGCGAAAGGTGACACGGGA
>DATMRF010000032.1:0-8960 GCA_035566435.1 Candidatus Acidiferrum sp. | reverse complement strand
ATTCAGGTCTTCGCCGACAGCCAGAACGGCAACTCTGGCTACTACGTCCCCGTCCAGGGAAGCGCCCTAAACAACTGGAAGCTGAAGGCGTTCACCGGCGGCGGCACGGAAGTTTCCGCCGGAGCCTACCCTGCCAGCGTCACCACCGACATCGTCCAGATCACCATCACCGCCCGCAAGCTCCAATAGTTCTCAATGCGAAAGTTCCTTCTTGCCGGTGAACTGTGCTCGGATTAACTCTCGCACCCTAGCAACTTCCTCGGGAGAAGGGAAGCATCTCTTCGGAACGGTAACCCCTGAAAGGGGTGACAGAAAGAGCAGAAATGAAGCGCGGCTCTCAATGATTTTGAAGAAGGAATCCCACCGATACGTGCCAAAAGCAAGATCTGACGAGAAGCTAACGCCCGACGCTGCGAGTGAATATGTACGTGGCGCTCGCAGGATTGGTGCACTGCGCAGCTCCAATCGCACTCTCAGGCGAGGGGCAAAGTAAGCGCCGAAGAACGCCAGTGCAGCAACAAAGCTGTAAAGAAGTATTGTTAAGGAAGATTCATCTGAGATCCCATAATTCATGACCTCTGCGAAATCTAGATACAAGTAGAAAACGCCGATAGCGGGCAGTAGCCAAACCAAATACCGCATTCGAGAGGCTCTGAAAAGATCAAGGAGATCTTTCGATGTAACTTGTACCTGCACAACAATGGGATCGCCGTTTTCCATAACTCACAACGCAGATTAACACCCCGGCACAATTTTTCAATTGGAATGCGATTCGCATGGATGTGAAAAAGGTAATGCAATGATACGATCGAAAATCGCGATGGGGTTTCTCTGGGCATTGCTGGCGCTCATTCTGCACGTGGTGCCTGGCGTGGTCGGGCGGGCGCACGCGCAAGGCACGCGCAAGGATGACATCGTCTTCAATTCGCGCGGCACACCGCTGGCAGGCGCCACGGTGCGCGTTTGCGCGATGCCCGCAAGCGGGCAGCCCTGCACTCCTCTGGCGCTCATCTACTCCGACGCCGCGCTCACCCAGGCGCTCGCCAATCCCACGACCACCGACGGCCTTGGCAATTATTCTTTCTACGCCGCGCCGGGAAAATACGAAATTGAAATTTCCGGTCCCGGTATCACCACCAAGCAACTCCCCAACGTAATCCTTCCCAACGACCCCGCTTCACCAACCTTTTCCGGCGGTATCAGCGCGTTCTCGCTCACGCTCAGCGGCAATCTGACCGTGAGTGGCAATACCACCGTGGTTGGAAACCTGGCCAGCGGCACCCTGAATCTGACCAATCAGAGCACGCCTCCGGGCACCGCCGGCGCCGGCACCGTTAATCTGTATACGAAGACGGCAGACAAGCGGCTGTACTACAAGGACGACACCGGCGCGGAAATCGGCCCTATTGCGGCAGGCAGCGGCGCGCAAACCAACATCATCAACACCTTCACCGCCAGCCAGAATTTTGACAACGGCGTTCGCGTAAAGGGTCCCGACCCTTATTACGATGTAATGCGCTTCGGCGGGTATTACAGCGGCTACCCGTTCGCGCCGACCACCACGGGCAGCATCACTTCGGGTCAAGCAACACTCACCACACCCAGCGCCTTCGACGTATTGAACGGCCAGTACGTCACGGTATACGGTGCCGGCCCCACGGCCACCATCTACACGCCCGGCGGCGCGGTCTCCGTCGCCTCCATTTCCGTCACCAGCAACGTCGCCACCGTCTTTCTCGCGCAAGACATGAATCCCGGCACCGGCACGAGCATGACCGTCGCGGGCTCGTCCGACTCCGCTTTCAACGGAACTTTCACGACAGTCACAGGAAGCGCTGCCACTTTCACGTTCAGCGTCACTCACGCGAACTGTTCGCCCTGCACAATCGGAAGCAGCACCACGGTCACCCCCGCGAACCCCTTCGTAACCAGCGCGGTGGGGATTCTCAACGGCTCGACCGTCTACAACTACAAGATCGTCGCGGAAGATATGTTCGGCGGGCTCTCGGCCGCTTCGGCTCCCATCACCATCTCGACTGGCGCGGCAACCCTCGGCCCAAACAGCGTGACCATCGCCACCAACGGCTGCGCGCGCGATGCCACCGGTCTTTCCACGATCACCACCTCTGCCAATCACAATTTCCAGGTCGGCCAGCTCGCCGACATCGTCGCGGGCACCACCGGCGACTCGAGCTTCGAGGGCCAGGCGGTCATCAACTCCACGCCCACTTCTACCACCTTCACGTATTACCAATACGGCCGGCCGGTCAAGCCCGGTTCCTGCAGCTCCGGCGGTACGGTAAAAGTTGTCGCGAAAAATATTATTCGCTGGAATCAGCGATTTAACTCCATCATCGGTCACTGGATTTATCGTTGCACCGGATCCAGTTGCAGCTCCTACGCACTCATCGGCCATGCCGATGGCGTGGACGGCGCCTTCATTGACTACGGCATCTCGGGAACCATCTCATCCCCCGGCTACGTGCCCGCGACGCCACCCGCGTCGCCGACAAATGAGTGGCTCTCCGCGAAGGTAAATTCGGGCGCAGGCACGACGACCCTCACATTGAGTGCTTCCGCGACGAACACCGTCAGCGGCGCCAGCGTCCTGCATGACAATACGCCAGTGGTCCTGGCAGTTTGCGCGGCGATGGGTGGCGTCAACGGCGAAGGGGGAACACTCTACTTCCCGGACACCGGTGGGACTGTCTTTCCTATCACCACCAACCTCGACATGCGCCCTGCCTGCTCGAAAACCATCAAGGTCCTGCAGGCGGGACGCCTCAGCACCACAGCGCCCATTCTTCCGCAGCAGGGAATTGACTGGGAAGGCGCTCCTCAAGGCGGCGGCGGGGCGTTCGGTTCGTTCGCCGGCAAGTTCCAGGCGCAGATCATCGGCAATGCTTATCCCCAAATCTGGGAGACGGGCACGACCGCTGTGGGCCAAACGTTCGAGAATCTCAACGTTCAGTGCAACCATCTCTACCAGGGTTGCTACTTCCAGGACAATACCTACTCCGCCGGGACGGACATGACCTTCCGCAACATTGGCTTTGGCGGACAGCCCGGCTGTTTCCCCATCCGCTTTGGCGGTCAGTTCTTCTACTTGTTTGACTCTGTATTTTTCTCGAACGGAGCAAGCGAGAGCACTTGGGGTGTGCCGGAGCCCTTCATCAACACCATCGCCTTTGGAATTGGGCAGCCGCCTACCCAGCAATCCCTCGGCAGCGACATTGAACTTCGCTACGCTACGTTTGCCGGCGGCGGAATCGTTTTCGATACGCAAGGATTCACGACAAGCGTGGGCATGAACTCCATCAAGTGCGTGCATTGCCTGCTCGAGAACGCCGTCGCCCCGCTGTTTCGCGTGAGTGGCGGAAGCGGAAGCGGTCTGCACTTCGAGTTCCTCAGCTTCGCGGACTCCATGGGCGGCGGCGCCATGCCCATGCTGGATTTTGCGAATGCCTCAAGCATCAACGACGTCCGGGTTCGCGGAGCATTTTGCGCCAACGGCGGTGCTCCTCTGTTTGCGATGGGCGCGAACACCGCGCTGGTGACGCAAATCGACGTTTCGGGAACAACGGCTTGCGCCATTGGCGCTCCGCAAGCGGTAGTCACCGCGAGCGGTGCGTTTGGCCAAGCGGGCGTCTCGGTCAGCGGCACTGGAAGCCTGAACTATGTGATGGCCGTTCCTTCCGCGCCGACGGTGACGGCCGCCTCCGGCGGTTCGATCCCCGTGGGAACGTACTACTACGGCATTCTTGCGATTGACACCCAGGGCCGCACCACGACGCCGTCCCCTCTGACCGTCACGCCGTGCACCACCACCAGCGGCACGCAGTCCTGTGTTGTTACCTGGACGCTTCTGCCCGGGCAGGTGGGCACGCGCATTTGCCGGAGTACGACACCGCTTGGTGCGCTTTGCGATGATTCTTCGGGATTCGCGGCCTTCAACGTAGCCGGCACCAGCTTCACGGATACAAATGTGAGCGTGAGTTATACCGTTAGTCCGCCAGTGTCGTCCTCGGCAGCGTCGGCTAGCCTGAGCTCCACTGGCATCGTCGGCCAGCAAATTCAATTGACGAATGGCGGCTACACGGACACGCTCGCCGGCGCCTTTACCGGCACTCGCACGCAGACGCTGCCGGATGTTTCAGGCGTCGTTCCGGTTACCAGCTATTTGAACTCCGCATACGACAACGCCACGCGGGCCAACGGCTCGATTGGCACGAATTGGACCATCGAGCAAAATGGCTTGAACATCGCATCCAACCAAATCCAGGGCTCTATTGCGGCCCAGTCCAATGCCGGTTTCTGGAACGTGAACTCTTTTACGACGAACCAGTTTTCTCAGGCAACCGTTACCGCGCTGAATGGCACGAGTGATTTTCCCGGCGTGACGGTTCTGGCCACTGGCACTGGGTCCAACTCCACCTACTACGATTGCGTCGAGAGCACCACTAACATTTACCTGCAGCGCGTGGTCACAGCCGGATCAACCAACCTCACCAGTGCGGCTTCCACAGGCGCCGTCGGCGACATTCTGCGCCTGGAGATCGCGCCGGGCGGCACACTTACATGCTACAAGAACGGCGCGGTCGCGCTCACGGCCACCGACACGCAGATCACCTCCGGCTCGCCCGGCCTGATTATTTCCGGAAACGTCGCCACGGAAAAAAATTGGAGCGGCGGAAACTTGCATCCGCTCGGTCAGCTGGACATCGAGCATGACTGGACCAAGACGCAGCATTTCAATCAGGGAGTCGGCCTCGAACTGGAAACCTTCACCGCAAGCCCGCGCGCCGAGCAAAACGTCTTCCTGCCCGGAGCACTGACGTCCACCTGGACTGCCGCAACCTGGACCACGGACAAAGCCGTCACGATTACGCGTCTTCAAGTGCAGGCCAAGACCGCGCCGGCGGGGTGCACCACCAATGCCGTCGTGCGCCTCACCGACGGCACCACGCCGGTAAATCTCACTATTTCCGCGGCAGCCAATGACAGCGGCTCCATTTCGCAGGCGTATGCGGCGGGAGCGTCGCTCCAAATCCTCGTCCAAACCGCCGCCGCAGGCTGCACGACCAGCCCGGCGGACGCCAACGTCACCGTGCAGTACAGGATGCAATAACGCGGCCCTCCCGGCGCCACAACGGAAACGAGCAATTTTGAGTACGTCCTCCCAAGCAAGAGCGCACGAAAAGATACCGCGATTTTCGCCTGGCGGAGTAGGCCCGATTGTTTTTCAACGAAAAGAGAGATGAGCATGGACAAAAACGCAAGCACGGCAGCGCTGATCAACATTTCGACGGAAAAGTGGCCGCCGCGCCACCGAACCTATTTCGGCTCGCTGGAAGTGCGCTCGCCGAAGCCCGGCGAACCCTACGCGATTACCACCATCCGAGGATGCCAAAGCTATATCGACATGGGCGACAAACACCACATGGATTACTCCATCACCGCTCAGCAAGTCGCCGAGGACATCGCGCGCGAAATCAACGGCGATTCCGGCGAAGGAAGTTTTCACGGTGTATTTGTCGCGGCCGGGCCGGAGCCCACGGAAGCGGAACTGGCCGATGCGCGGCGGCGACTCGAGGAATTTCAGCGCCGCCTCGTGGCCGCCGCCGATCTCGAGTGGGAGCGCACCAAGAATCCCATGTTCATCACCGACCTCGAACGCCGCGCCGCGCGCCAGCTCGGGGTCGAAAAGCCTTGGCTCTACGATTCCAAGCCGCTGGCCGAGTGCCCCGTCTGCGCGGAGAAAATCAAGCACGGCGTGGCCGTTTGCCGCTCCTGCGGCGCGATCCTCGATCGCGAGAAGGCCGCGCAGTACGGCCTCGTTTCCTCCGGAAGAAAAGAGCGCCAGCGAAGCCAAGAACCACAGATCCAACCAGGAACGGAAGCAGGGAAGTAACCTCTCGAAGAATCAGCGTGGCGCAAAAAGGAACGGCGGCTACCTTTAGTAGCCGCCGTTCACATTCTGGACACGCCTGAGACGCAAACTCAGGCTAGCACACAAACACAAACAAAAAGGGCGGCGATTTCTCGCCGCCCGAAATTGAAACGCGTACTGGACGCGCCTGCGAAGCACATTCAGACTAGCACATATTTAGCTTTTGTCAATGGGCGCGCTGAAGGCCAGTGCGGAGAGTGGGAGACTCGAACTCCAGGGGCTGCAGAGCAGCCCTCAGCGCTTCGCAGGCGCGTTCAGTACCCCCACTGAAAGCACTCTCCAAAACGCACCTGCAGCTGCATATATATCATACAGTTAGCTATAACTACAAGAAATGACAACCGCAGGCTCATTCGACGCACCCATCGAAATCTTCGGAGGCCTGGTGACAGACATGTCCCCAGCGGACTTGCCGCACGGCGTCTCGCCCGACTGCCAGGACGTGGTGTACAGCAACGGCGGCGTCCAGACGCGGCCCGGCTTGCAAGCCCTCTTCGGGCCGCTCGCCGGCAATCCGACGGTCAATTACGTCAAAACGTACGAAACGCTGAACGCCGCGCTGCGCACCATGGCGTTGGACTCGAACGGCATTCTCTACAAAGAAACGACGCCCGGAACGCTCTCGACCATCGCCAGCGGCCTCACGCCCAACGCGTACGCAAATTCGACCACGCTTTTCGGCAGGGAATACCTGGCCATCAGCGATGGAAAAATGGGAAACGACCTGCCGCGCCAATACGACGACACCAATTTTGATCGCGTCAGCCAAGGCGGACCCGGCGCGGGACCGACCGTCGTAGATGAAAACGTAGTCGTCGCCATCGTCGCCAGCCCCAACGGCGCCACGCAACCCGCCGCGGTCACGATTGCCGCCGGTCCCAACGGCGCAACCGAAAACGGTTTTCTCGTCACCATCACCACGACCTCCGCCCACGGTTTGTCCGCCGGCCAATCCGTAACCATCTCCGGAGTCGGCGTCGCCAGCTACAATGGCACGTTCCCCGTCGTTTCCGCGCCGACCACCACGCAATTTACGTACATCGCCGGCGCTTCCGGTCTCGCCGCATCCGGCGGAGGAACAGCCGCCTCCGCTACGGCAACGATTCAGACTACCGCTGCGCACGGTTTCGTCGTAGGCCAGCTTGTCACCACCACCGGCATTGTTGTCGCCGGCTACAACGGCACTTTTCCGATTACGGGAGTTCCCGACTCCACGCACTTCACCTTCACCGCAGCCACCGGCGGACTTGCAGCCTCCGGCGGGGGCACGGCCGCAGCCGCTGGCAACATCGCGAACGGCGTCCACCAGGTTTGCGTGATTTTCCAAACGCGACAAGGTTACCTCACGCAGCCCAGCCCAGCGACAAGCTGGACCGCCAGCGGCGGCAAGCGCGCCGTGGTCACCAACATTCCGACCGGACCGTCGAACATTGTCGGTAGAATTCTCTGCTTCACCGGCGCGGGCGGCGCGAGTTTCTTCTACACCGGCAGCGGAACCACGCTCTTCAGCAGCAACATGGTGATCAGCGACAACACCACCGCGTCCATCACCGTGGATTTTTCCGACGCCATTCTCCTCGCCGGCACCAACGTGGACAATCTCTTCAAGTTGGTCGAGCTCAGCGACTGCGCCGGCGTGCTCGATTATTCCGAGCGCCTCTTCTGGTGGGGCGAGCGCAACAAAATGAACAACTGGGTGAACCTGGGCTTCGACGGCGGCTTCACCGGCCCTTCGCTGCCGCACTATCCCCTGGGCTGGGCGCCGGATTCCGTGTACGCGCCAGGCGGCACCGACGAAGAAAATTTCGTCGTCTGGGGCGCGGCGTATTCGATCGTAGGCAACGGCACCACGTCCACGCGCGGCCTGATGACCCAAGGCGCGGTACAAGATGCGCTCGGCGCGCAACGCATTCAGACAAATACGGATTACACCGTGCGCGCCCGCTGCGCGCGAAACACCATTCTCGGGCAAGGCACGCTGCACGTGCATCTCTTCAGCGCCAGCGGCGGCATCAACACCAACGGCCTGCAGCTCACTGCGGCACAGCTAACCACCAGCTACGTGGAATACACCGCGGAGCTGACCGCGCCACTGACCACAATCCCCAGCGATCTTGTCCTGCGCGTCTACGCCGACGGCACGCCGACGCAAAACGGCCAGTTTTACATTGACTGCATCGAGATTTTCCCCACGGCGCAACCGGTGAACGCCTCGCTGGTGCGCGCCAGCCGCGCCGAAGATCCGGAGAGCTACGACGGAATTGACGGCCTGCTCAGCGTCGCGGAAAACAACGGACAGGCGATTCGCGCCGCGTTCAAGCTGCGCGAGCGCCTCTACTTTGTGAAGGAGCATTCTCTTCACGTCACGCAAGACGACGGCACGAACGAGCCCTCACTCTGGTCCATCGCGGAAGTCTCGCGCAAGCTCGGCACGCCCTCCGTGCGCGGCGTGGGCATCGGCGAAGACTGGGTGGTGATCGCCCACCGCACCGGGCTTTACATTTTCAGCGGCGGCGAACCCATCAAAATCTCCCAGGAAGTTCAGCCCACCTGGAATCAGATCAATTGGCAGTACGGGCACACTTTGTGGGTCACCGTGGACACCAAAGAGCGCCGCATTTTCGTCGGTGTACCGCTGGGCAGCGCGACTTCGCCGAATAAAATCCTGATGCTCGACTATCGCGATCTCGACTCCTCCGAAGACATCTCCGGCCGCCCACCCATCAACATCACCTTTACCGGCCGCAAAACCGCCACGGACAAAACCCGCAAGTGGTCGCCCTGGACCATCGCCGCAAACTCCTGCGCGCTCATCGAACGCACCGACGGCACCGCCATCGTCGCAATGGGCGGCGGAATGCCCGGCGTCGGCGGAGGCGGCGCAACCGGAAAAATCTATCAACTAAACGCCGCACAACTTTCTGACGACGGCACCGCCATCCCGAGCTATTACACCACGCACTACTTCCCGGAGCGGCCCGTCGAGCAATCCCTGAACCTCGGCGCGCAC
>DATMRF010000031.1:0-7709 GCA_035566435.1 Candidatus Acidiferrum sp. | reverse complement strand
TCGTATTTGGGCAGGCAATCCAGCAGTTGAGCAAACACCGTACGACCTTCGTTCATATAAGGTTTGGCTCGCCGTCAGGCGGTGCCAAACCCTGTGAAAAAGCCCTTCCAACTTGAAATCGAAAAATGTCCAGACCGTCATGAGAGTTCAATCTTACCGAATCGGAATTGATTTCGAGAAAAAGTTAACCGGACAGTAGTGACTCCTGATTACTGGTTACTGATTACTGATTACTGATTCCTAACTCCCCCCTCCTCTGCTAACCTCCCTTCGGCTTGGTGTTCCCATCATACATCTACCTCGCGGCCTGCCTGAGTGCCTGCGCTTGCTCCATGGCCTCCCTGCCCCTCTGGCGCCGCTGGTGCATCCGCGTCGATCTCGTTGATGAGCCCGGGCATCGCAAGATTCATGATCAGCCCGTTCCGCTCGCCGGAGGCTTGGCCGTAATGACAGGACTGCTGGTACCCATGCTCCTGGCAACCCTCGTGCTTTTGTCCGCGAGGGACGGCGCGCCAACCTCCCAGGCCGCCGCCGCTGCAGCCTCGCATCTCAATCAGGTGCTTAAGCCTCTGGATTCCAATACTGTGTATCTCCTGCGCTATGGACTGAATCGGCGCGCAGTCGAGCTGGCGGCAATCTTCGCCGGCGCCGTGGGTATGCTGGCTGTGGGTTTGGTCGATGACAGGCGGGACCTGCGCCCCGGCATGAAATTCGCCGGTCAGTTCCTCATCGCATGGTTGGTTGCCGCCAGTGGCGCGCGCATTACACTGTTCGTTCACAGCGCCGTTTTCCATTACGCCATCACCATCCTCTGGATTCTCTCCGTCATCAACGCCTTCAACTTCATGGACAACATGAACGGCTTGTGCGCCGGCCTGGGAGCGATTGGCGCCTGGTACTTTGCCGTCATTGCCGCGGCGGACGGCCAGTACCTCGTCGCGCTGATCGCCTTCCTGACCTGTGGCGCCCTGCTCGGTTTCCTCCCGTTTAATTTTCCCCGCGCCCGCGCCTTCCTAGGCGATGCCGGCAGCCACCTGGTCGGGTACCTCCTGGCGGTCCTGGCCATCCTCCCGCACTTCTATACTCCGCGTCATCAACGCAGTTGGGCCGTGCTGATCCCGCTGCTGGTGTTGGCGGTTCCCCTGCTCGATATGGCACGAGTGGTGCTCCTGCGCTGGCGGCTGGGCCGGCCCTTTTACATCGGCGACAACAACCACCTGTCCCACCGCCTGGTAAGACTCGGCCTCAGCCCCACCCGAGCTGTCCTGCTAATCTGGCTGCTGGCGGCAGCCCTCGGCGCCCTCGTTTACCTCTGTTAACTGTCACCTATTAACGATCAACCACTTCACCACTCCATCACTCCATCAACTGCTATCAACTATCAACTAAGCACTATCAACTACCGATCGGCTCATGCCGGCCCCCGGCTGCTTGCGGCGATAACTTCCGAGAAGATGCCCAATACCTCCGCTCGAACCAAAGCACCAACCAGGCGGTTCTCCGTGAGGGTGTTGACCACGGGAATATTGCGCTGCTCACTGGCCAGCACAACCGGAAGCACCTCCAGCAGCTTTTGGTTCGGCGTCACGCACGACGGCGGCGGACGCATGAGATCGTACGCGATGACCCCCAGCACCTCATCCCCCGAGCCGAGGTACTCTTTCAGATCCTGCAGGGCAACGATCCCCACCAACCGGGCCTTGCCATCGACCACCGGCAGAAAGTTGTTGGCCCCGGTCAAAAAACGGTCGGCGATCTCGCCCAGAGTCGCCGTCTCGCGCACCGGTGGCACGGGCGAGCGCATCAAGTCGCTGACCGTCCGCTCGGTCGCGGCCTCCGAGGCCGTTGCGTCCTGCGATATCGTCACGCCTTTGCGGCGCAACGGCTCGGTGTAAATTGATTCGGGGTGGAGCCGCCGTGACACCAGAAACGAAACGACGCAGGCCAGCATGAGCGGCGGCATCAGCGAATAATCCAGCGAAATCTCGAATACCATGATCATCGCCAGCAACGGCGAGCGCGTCGTCGCGGAGAGCATGCTGCCCATCCCAACCACAGCGAACACGGCGACCGGAAGCCCCTCCGCCGCGTGCACCTCGCGGAGCGCCATCGCCGAAATCGCGCCCACGCCCGCGCCGAGGAACAGCGTGGGGGTGAACACGCCACCGACTGCCCCGGAACCAACAGTGCCCAGCGTGGCGAGCAGTTTGGCCAGAAACAGTCCAGCAAGAAAAAGCAACGTGTCATGGCCCTGCAAAATCCGGTTGGTGATGACGTAGCCGTTGCCCCACACCCCAGGGAATCGCACAGCGATCAGGCCCACGATCAACCCGCCGATCATCAGTCGGACGTAAACAGGCATCGGAAACCGCTTGAACAGCGCCTCGGACTGGTTGAGGAGCCTGAGAAAGATCGCGCTCATCGCCCCCGTCACGATCCCCAGGCCTAAAAACCAAGGCAGTTGCGTGATGCTGGTGAATTCGAAGGGCGGAACAGTGTACCACGGTTCGATCCCGAAGAAGCTGCGCGAGACCATGGTCGCCACCACCGAACTAAACACGAGCGGTGCAAACAGGCTCATCGAAAAGTTGCCCAGCACGATCAACGCGGCAAACACGGCGCCGGAGATCGGTGCGTTGTAAGCCGCCGAGATTCCTGAAGCCGCCCCGCAGCCGACCAGCAGCCGCAAGCGGTACGGTTGCCAATTGGCCACTTGCCCCCATTTGGAAGCCAGGGTCGCCGACAATTGCGTGATGCCGCCCTCCCGCCCGATGGACCCGCCTGAACCAATTGTAATGAGCGAAGAAAGGAATTTAACGACGCCGTTCCGGAACGGCAGGCGGCCATCCCCCGCCACAACGACTTCCAGCAGATTCGTCGAGCGCTGCGCCCCGGCCAGGCGCAGCCCCCAATACAACACCAGGCCCGCGCCCAACCCGCCCAGCGTCGGCGTCAGCACTCGTTGCCACGGCGCCATCATTTCCGCCACTTCCGAAGGGTCGCCCGGATGCCGGAGGAAGAAGTATTTCACGGATTCCGTGGCATGATAGAAAAAAAGGTTCACCAGCCCCCCAAGCACGCCCACGCCCCCAGCCAGCACGAGATGGAAGGTTTCCTCGCTGAAGCGGAACTTTTCCCTAATCCGCAACGCCCGCTGCCAATGCCGCCGAAAATACTCGTGCAATTCCCCGATGAGCTTTGTGTTCGTGAAAAACAGCACAAATCCAAGTTACGCATGAAACGCCGGTTGACGAGCCTGAAACCGAAGCATCATACGGCCCTCTTCCTTGCCAATGGCGCCCCGATTCGCCAAAGTAAAGGCGACATGAGCAAGCGCTTTTACATCACGACCGCGATCTACTACGTCAACGGTCAGCCGCATCTCGGGCATGCGTACGAAATGGTGATCGCCGACGTGATCGCCCGGTCGCGCCGCAGCCTGGGCCAGCAAACCTTTTTCCTCACGGGTCTGGACGAGCATGGACAGAAAGTGCAGCAGGCGGCATTGGCCGAAGGCAAGAGCCCTCAGGCTTACTGCGACGAATTGGCAAGCGTGTGGCAGAGCTTTGCCAGCAGGCTGGAACTGACTAACGATGATTTCATTCGGACCACCCAGCCGCGGCATAAACAGGTCGTGCAGGCGATTCTCGCGAGGCTCCATGCGGAAGGGCATTTCTATAAGAATGTCTACGAAGGGTTTTATTCCACGAAGGAAGAAACCTTCCTGACGGAGAAAGATCGCCGCCCCGACGGCACGTTCGAGCCCGCCTACGGGGAAGTGGTCCGGCTCCAGGAGGAAAATTATTATTTCAAACTCAAGGCTCACCAGCCGTGGTTGATCGAGTATATCGAACAGAACCCGTCGTTCATTGCTCCCGAGCACCGGCGCAACGAGGTGCTTGGCTTTCTGAAGAATAACGTGCTGGAGGACCTGTGCATCAGCCGGCCGCAGTCACGTTTGAACTGGGGCATTCCCCTGCCCTTCGACCCGGGTTACGTCAATTACGTGTGGTTCGATGCGCTGGCCAACTACATCAGCGTTCCCGCCGCGGCCGGCGATCCTGGGGTGCCCGACGCCTTCCGGTCCGCGGCACCCGCGTCGGACCCCGCACCCGAGCTCTGGCCCGCCGACGTTCATTTGATTGGCAAGGACATCGTCAAATTCCATTGTGTGTATTGGCCGATCATGCTGAAGGCAATGGGCGCGCCGCTGCCAAAACAGGTGCTGGTCCACGGCTGGTGGCAAAAGGACGGTGGGAAAATCAGCAAAAGCACCGGCAACGTGGTGGACCCAATTCCAGTTATCGACGAATGGGGCGTCGATGCGTTCCGGTTTTACGTGCTGCGCGAGTTGGACATCGGCCCGGATGGGAACTGGACAGACGCCGGCTTCCAGGGACGCTATTCCGCGGAACTGGCTAATGGCCTCGGCAACCTGGTCAATCGCTCCCTCTCGATGCTGAAGCGTTACCGCAATGGCCAGGTTCCTCGAACTTCAAACGAGTTGGCAGCCGACGCGGACAAGGTGGTGGCGGAGACGCGGGCACTGCTCCAGGAGAATCACTTGCAAAGCGCGCTCCATTCGATCTGGTCTCTCGTAACGCGCGCCAATCAATACGTGGACCACACGGCGCCGTTCAAGCTAGCCAAAGACCCCTCCAAAGCCGAGCGGCTCGATCAGGTCCTTTACAATCTGGTGGAGGTTTGCCGAATTCTCGCTGTGCTGCTCTGGCCGTTCCTGCCAGGGACGGCCAGCAAGATTTACGCGCAGCTTGGGCTGTCGGAAGCGCCCGACCGATACGAGGCGGCGCGCTGGGGCGGGCTGACGGCGGGACACGCTATCGGTACACCGGCACCGCTGTTTCCCAGAAAAGAGGCTTAGCCGTGCGAGCGTGGGCGTGTATTGCGGCCTGTCTCGCCGGGTGGGTCCCAGGCGCTGCCCTCGCCGCGACGTTAGGCTCGCTCCAGGCTCAGACCTTGCGGCTGCCCGAACGGGCTACCAATGCCCTGACCGGAACCCAGTTTGCGAGGCGGGTCACGGGGCTCGCCCTCGCCCAACGCGAGCAGGAGGCGGCTTCGGAAATCCTCTCGGGCAATGTGCCTGATTTCCTTCGGAAGCTTTGCCCGGTTCAAGTGACGAACGTGGTAAATGAGAAAACGAACACCGCCACTTTTTTCGTTGCGCCTGACTACCTCGCCGTCGGTTCCGACGCCGATTACTTGTTGATGCCGCTCTCTCCGGGCGTCGCTCAAGAGCTCGCCGACAAGCTTCACTGTTCGTTGCCAACTCGCAAAATGGTGGACGAAATCTATTACGCGGCCGAAGTGAAGCTTGCCCCGTCACCCATTCCGCCGAGCGCGGCGATGACGACAGTTGAGGTGTTCAGCAATCATAACTCCATCGTCTGCGAGCAACGGAGGAGCAAGTTGGCCGAACACCCGTTCGGGGCGCTTGTTGCGGGTCACAAGAAGGATGTGGTTATCTCGGCAAAACTGGCAACTGCGCCGGGCAGGGTAGCGATTTATGGCTGGCACCGAACCAATGGCTTGCCAATTCAGCCCTTGCACCTCGGGCACACCACGGCGTGGGTCGATTACAGCCAATGCATTCGGTTGGTTCAGCAAACGATGGTGGTCAATGGACAGAGCAATACCGTGGCCGAGGTTCTGGCCGATCCGGTGCTCGCGGGGTTGCTCAGCGATGAAGGAATCGTTCGCGATTCAGCCTATCGCCAGCGGACCGAGGACAGAGGTCAGAGCTCAAACGGCACGAGGTCGGCGCGTTCAGCGGGCTCGTAGCGTTGTTCGAATTTGAACCCGACGCCAAAATTCAAATCAACGCTTCAGTGGAGGAGGACCTCTCACTTGGCAGGGTTGTGCTGCTTGTTCTTTATGGTCACTTCGTGATCAAACCGACCGCGGTGGTTTGATCCGCAGGAGGAGCTTCGCCTTTTAGGATTTTCAAGGCGGCTTCGATGCCGAAAACGGCGAGTTCGCCGGCATGTTGATCGGCGGTAGCGGTTACCCGGCCGTCGGCCAGCATCGGACGGATGGCGCCGATGTTGTCGAAGCCAACGACCAGGACCTGTCCGGCTCTGGCGGCGGTTTGAATGGCAGCGACCGCGCCCAACGCCATGTTGTCGTTGGCGCACAGAATAGCCTTGAGGTCCGGGTGCTCGCTGAGGATGGCGGCAGCGACAGTGTTGGCCCTGTCCATCTCCCAGTTGCCGCTTTGGACCGTGACGATATTAAGTCCGGCGGCTTTCATGGCGTCTTCGAAACCCAAGCGTCGTTGCTGGCCGTTGAAAGCGGTGGGGATGCCCTCGATGATCGCGACTTTGTCGCCGGAATTGAGTTGTTTCGCCAGCGCCTCACCGACTTTGCGAGCACCGGCGCGGTTATCCGGTCCAACGAACGGCACAGCCAGGCCCGCCTGGCGGAGCACATCGGTGTCCAGCTTATTGTCGATGTTCACCACCAGGATGCCGTCGTCTTTGGCGCGCTTAAGGACCGTGACCAGGGCTTTGGAATCGGCCGGCGCGATCACGATGGCATTGACCCGCCGAGCGATCATTTGTTCCACCAGGTTGACTTGCTCTGCCAAGTCAGTCTCGTTCTTGATGCCATTAATGATGAGGTCATACTTGTCGGAGTTTGATGCCTGATGCTTTTTTGCCCCGTCGGCCATTGTGCTGAAAAACTCGTTGGCGAGGGATTTCATGACCAAGGCGATCTTTGGTTTGGAGCTGGTGTCTTTGGTTTCAACTCGGTGGCAGGCGACTCCGCCACAGAGGAAAAGAAATGTTCCAATGATGGCAGAGCTGCGGAGGAAAGCCGGGAGAGATTTGATTTTCATGCAGAACAAGATTCTGTGCAAGCGCGCGAAAACGATTGAACGCCACGAGACGGGCGTCAAACCAAAAAGAGACCGCCCCGAACGCCGAGCGAGCAGGCGCCGGTTGTATACGCGGAGTTGCATCCCGGGAAGTTCAGACGCTGTGAAACATTTCACCGCCCAGCCCAACGCGCGAAGACACAGCGCGCGCAAACCGCAACCGAGGCTGGAGGCTGGAAACCCCCCGCGCCCAATGACCGCCAGATTGGTTCGCCGCTCGCGAACCATTTCGGTGATCGCAATCCCGATGGCTAGCGCTTACGGACCGAGGGGGCACTTTGGGTTCCAACCGGTGCGAACCGGCGCGAACCAGCGCGAACGGGTTAGATTCAACCGCTGGTCCAAGCGATGGTTGGCCCTGCCGAGGGCGGCGAGGGTATCGGAACCTTGTTCTGATCGCAGCGCAAGGGTCCGCGCAGCCATCGTTGGGCCAGAACGGACAGGGAGGATTGGCCAAGACTTGAGACACCCCCCCCACTTATAGCTTTATCCGGTTTGAACCGGTTTGATCCAGTCTGATCCGGCCCGGGGCGCGGTCCAGTGACGGGTGGGTTCTGGCCACTCTCCCAGGCGTCCGCCGGATTTCCGACAGCTAAGGCCAACACAGGGGAAGAGCCCACAGAAGCAAAGAGAGCCAAGGGAGGGCGCGAGGCGGTGGCGGAGCTTTTCATTCGGGTTGGGTTTTTCATATTGAGAGTAGTGTTGTCACCCTATATAGGGCCACAAAACGTGTTACAGGAACGAGAGGCGGGGAGCGGGGCGCCGGACACGGGCCAGGAAAGTCGGACCCCGAAGGGAGGGGATCCAGGTCAAT
>DATMRF010000030.1:0-57752 GCA_035566435.1 Candidatus Acidiferrum sp. | reverse complement strand
GCGCCTTTCCTATCACCTGAACATTCTGCCGGATCGTCCCGGCGGTCCGTATCTGCAAGGCATTTGTCTCGAGTGTCATGGGCCGGGTTTTCCGCCTGATTTTTCAGCCTCCAGTGCTTCGGCGGTGATTTATGTCTACGCCGGCTCGGGAGGGATTTGCAGCCCTTACTTTCAATACATTGTTCCCAAGGATACCAACGATAGCCTGATTTATCTCAAACTCACGGACCCGCCTTGCGGGAACCGCATGCCGTACGGAGGACCTTACTTTGACAGCGCCCGGATCAATCGGCTGGCTCGCTGGATTCTTGAACTGAGTTACGGCGACACCGACTGACGCAGTACCCGCCAAACCGATTCCGGGAGCGCGTGGGGCTTTGGTGGCCCGCCGGCTCAGGCGAGAGAAGGAGCCTTGTTGCCTGACGCGAGCGGGCGGATAGCAAACTGGTCTTTGCGTGGCCGCAAAGCTCGGTGCGTTTTGCTGGACGTATGTTCAGTATACATGTATGCTAATACATGCGGGTATTGAGAGCTTGGGGGGGACTAATTTAGGGATTTCCAAGTTCCATGCGATCTTTCAATATAGAAAGGTGAACGATGGGAAAGAACTCTTCAATCGAATGGACGGACCACACGTTTAACCCTTGGTGGGGATGCGCCAAGGTCTCCCCGGGGTGCAACAATTGTTACGCCGAGACTTGGGCAAGGCGGGTCGGCGAGAACATCTGGGGAGTGAAGGCAGGCCGCAGGTTTTTCACGGATAAGCACTGGAGTGAACCCCTCAGGTGGAACGCAGACGCCGAATCCGAAGGCCGGCGGAAGCGGGTGTTTTGTGCATCCATGGCAGACGTGTTTGAATCCCGGGCTGACCTTGATGCGTGGCGGACACGCCTGTGGGTTCTGATCCGGGAGACCCCATGGTTGGATTGGCTGTTACTGACCAAACGGCCGCAGAACATTGAAAAAATGGTCCCCTGGAGCGAATGCTGGCCGACCAATGTCTGGCTGGGCACGACCGTCGAGGACCAGCAACGAGCTGAGCTGCGGCTGCCGTTACTGCTGCATTTCCGCGCGAAATACCGATTTTTGTCTTGCGAACCATTACTCGGCGCTGTGGATCTCGAACGATGGCTAGGTGGCCGACCGGGAAGCCTAAACCCTATTGACTGGGTGATTGCTGGCGGAGAGAGCGGTCCGAATGCCCGCCCGATGTTGCCCGGATGGGCTATGAAGCTGCGCGACCAGTGCCAGGGCGCGGGCATTCCGTTCCATTTTAAGCAATGGGGACACTGGGCACCTGTTGCGGCTCGGAACGGTGAAAGGGCTCCTGTCCGTAAGTTCTGGGACGAGGTGATGGGGGTGGAGATATTCATGGAACCCAAGGGCAAGAAGATTGCGGGGCGTGATTTGGACGGGGCAACGTGGGACCAGATCCCGGCGACTGTGTGAGAGGTGAAGGGTACCTATTCGAGCTTCCGCCTCCAGACCTGAAGGCGGCAGAGAAGAAGTTCAGGGAACGTAATCCAATATGGACGGGATGCAAAGCGAAGCTCATTGAACGTTACCTATTCTACTTTGTCCAAATTACCCGCCATGGCACGTATATCGATGCCTTCGCCGGACCGCAGGAACCTGACAAGCATGACATGTGGGCGGCGAAACTCGTGATGGAGTGCGTTCCGCGATGGCTTAGAAACTTTTTTCTTTTCGAGCTCTCCGAACCGCAGGTCGAACTAATCAGGCAGATGTGCGACCACCAACCACCACGGGATAAGGGGAAGAAGGAGCCGAAGCGCAGGGTTCAGATTTACCCCGGGGATTTCAACGTGAATTTAGGTAGAATGCTTGCCGAGCACCCCATCCCTGATAGGGAAGCGACATTTTGCCTTTTGGATCAGAGGACTTTCGAATGCGACTGGGAGTCGGTGAGAACTCTCGCTTCCCACAAGAAGGGAGGGAATAAGATCGAGTTGTTTTATTTTTTCCTGAGGGTTGGATGAACCGCAGCGTGGCGGGACTGAAAATCGACAAGGACGCGAGGCTTTGCAAATGGTGGGGCGATTCGACCTGGGCTGAGCTGTTGACAAAGCGAGGATTCCTCCGTGCGCAGCATGTCTGCGACCGATTCAGGACTGAGTTGAAGTACAAACACGCGTATCCGTTTCCAATTTATGAAGAGAAGGACAAAGGTGGCCGAGTCATGTACTATATGATTCATGCGTCCGACCACGATGAAGCGGCTGTCCTGATGAATCGTGCTTACGGAAAGGCCCTCGATATACAGGAAAGCGTTGAACAACTTGAGTTCTTGAAGGACTGCTCGACCAAACTTGCGGGACTGGGGGAGCCGACTGCGAGCTGAGTTGTGTTCTATGGTTCAGGCGGCGCAGCGGTCGGAGCAGGTTTGGCCAGGGCGGCGAGCCTTTCATGGTTGATCGGGGAGGCAATTTGCTCCTCGACCTCCGTCGGAGCTCCCTTCGCACGGCCTCCGACGAGCGGCGTAAGGACTTCATCGGGTGTGGTCGCCACGGCAGCTTGTTCGAACACAGCGGCAGGCGCGGCAATTGGCGAATCTGATTGCGGCTGCGGGAAAGAGAGTTCGGCCGAAGGAGATCGGCCCAGGTCTTCACGAAGCGCTTTCAAAAGGCGCTGTGCGGTCTCCTGGGGCAATACCGGGCCGGTGACCCGGATGGCGTCCGTCGTCGCGAGAATCTCATCAAGCGCGCCGAGAGTTTCGATTTTGCCTCCGTAGTACACCGCAAATCGATCGCAAATGTCTTTTGCGTAGGTCAATGAATCGCTGGCTAAAATGACGGTCTTCCCGCGTTGCGCGAACGCCACAATGAGGTCTGTAATCTCGGCGCACCCAGCGGCGTCCAATCCAGAGAACGGTTCATCCAGCAACAGGAGCTCCGGATTCCTGATGAGCAATTGCTTCAGGGCCGAGAAACGTTGGTTTCCCGGCATCATGTCAAAGGGGTCTGAGAACCGACGCCTCCTGCGCCAGATCAGCAAGTCCCTCAGGAAACCCATCCCGTGCGCAAAAAAGTATGGTTGGTTGTGACTCTTTCTTTCAGGAAGGTAGCCGACGCGCTTCCTCGCGGACCGACGTTGCGGTGGCCGACCGAACACCCTGGCCTTACCTTCTGACGGTGAAAGTCGCCCCGCGAGAATTCTTAAGGTGGTCGATTTGCCCGAACCGTTTGGGCCGAGCAACCCGAACACTTCCCCGCGACGAACTTCAAAGCTGACCTCATTCAGTGCGCGCGCGAGACGGTTATTAATTTCAAAATACCGGCTGACACCCCGCATCCACGCGACCGGTTCGCCCTGGTGGAGTGGTCGTGGCAGAGATTTGGAACTGACTGTTTCTGCGGGCCTCATTTCATTGGAGTCGAAGCAAGAGTGTTAGAATGCCGATCACGCCCAAACCGATTCCAAAACTCAGGAGAACCAAAGCCTTGTGATGCTTAGAAATTTCGCCCGCGACTGCGTGCGAGGCGAGAAAGAGGAAACCGCCTCCCACGTGCGCCACCACGGCGTCCAACCATACATCACCAATCCTTTGCAGAAAAAACCTGCCCAGCACGCCTCCCAGCAAGGTTGTTGATTCGACTGCTGCTACACGGAGCACGACTTCGGCCGGTCTAAATCCTGCGCCGAGCAGCAGTGCACCCAGCGCAAGTCCTTCGGGGACTTTATGGACACAAACCGCAAGCACCAAGGAGAAGTCCAACATGCGGCCGCCGGGCACCTCGGAGGCGTGCGCCTCATGGCCCGCAGCCAGCGCCACTCCATCAGCGATGCAGTGAATTGCCAGTGCCAGCATCATGGCCGAAGCGATCTCGCTGAACCGATGCGCCGTTGCCTCATCGAAATGGCTGGCGGCACAGGCGGGGCAGACGTGGTACACATATTTCGAAACGAGGGCGAAGACCCCGTAGCCCGAGCCCAGAGCCAGCAAGACTCCCCACCAGCGCAGCCCTTCGAAACTCTCAGGAAGAATTGCGAAGACGGTCACGCCCAGAAGCGAGCCAGCTCCAAGGCTAATGAGTGCGCACAACCGCTGGTGCGAAGTTCCCAAGAACGCACCCAACGCCCCACCAGAAACGGCCAGAGCAAAGGCCAGTACGACGTAACCGGTTAATAAGTTTGCGCTCATGGATTCCTGTTGCCGTCAGGTTTATACACTCTTTCGGCTTCCAGCCGATAAATGCCGACCAAGTCGCCATTCTCCCGAAGATCACCTACGTGAAAGGTCCCGCATACGGTAACCGGCACATCCATGATCGCCTTTGCGCCTTTGCCAGCCATCCGGACGTTCACCCACTCCGTGATCTTTGGTGGCACCCCGTAGCAGCACAAGCTCTGGTTCTTCAGAAGCAGAAACTCAGTTGTCAGCTTACCCTCATACTTCATAGGCAGCATGAACCCCCTGAGGCTAACCTGTTTCTCGTTGAGGGCTTTGACCTCCCCGGGAATCTGTCCCATGGTTTTCAGTGATGCGGCGATGGCGTTGTCCTTTCCGTCCATCATCTGGTCGGTCACCCAAAAGGGAAAGCCGGATAGCTTTTCAAAACCTATGGGCAAATACTGCCGCTTTTGTTGCGTGGCCAAGGCGGAGCTGTTTGTTGCACTTGTCACAACGGTTTCCTCAGGGTTGGGCGTAGTGAGTGGCAACTTCGCCGGCGGAAGGGCGGTGGATTTGGTTGAGGGGTCCAGCGCTCTTCTGCGAACCATCTGTGCCTTGACAGAAGCGGCGAGTTGTTCGGGGGATATCTGCGGCGGAATCGACAACACCAAGGCAAATAATGCGACACCCACGCCGACACCAATAGCAAGTCCGAGACAAGCGCGCCTGCTGGCGGCCGCCAGGCCCCTTGCCTCGCGTTTTCCTTTGCGGCTCATCAACGGCTTGGGTTTCTTCCGAAACAGCCTGCTTACCCAACCATTTTGCTTTCGAGCCAGGAACTTCCTCTCAATGTTGGCATTCTTCTCCTTCATCGGAGTTGTTTCCTCGTCACGAAATTGGCGCCAGATGTTCGGCGACTTCTGTGCGATATGCCTTGAGGGCCGGGACGGTGCCTGCGAGGGCACCCAGCAGGATCAACACAGCCGGCGCCCACAAAAGCACGAGGTCGAACTTGAGCGGGTCGAGGACGATTCCCGTCTGAGCACGCATCACCTCCGCAACGACCATGACGATTGCGCCGTAGATGGCAAACCCAGCGGCGGCTCCCAACGCGGAAATCGAAGCAGCCTCCAACAAAATCGCCACCACCACCGTAATCCGCCGCGCCCCCAAGGCACGCAAGATGGCAATCTCGCGCCGGCGCTCGTTCATCGAATTATAAATCGCCGCCAGGATTGAAGCTGCGGCGACGATCGCGACCAGATAGCAGACCAGTGTCAGCACGCGGTCAAACCAGCCGATTTTGTCGAACAGGTCCGCCATCACCCGGCCGATCGGCCAGGCGAACGTAAGACGGTTGCCTTGTTTGTTATACAGGAGGTCCATCTGGAAACCGGCCAGAGTGCTGCCACCTTTGAGTTTCACTAGGACGGCGCTAATCTGGTCGGCTGCCTTGGGATCGTGACCGCTCATCTTCTGGACACCTTCCAACGGGATCCAAATTACGCGGTCGGCGGGCGTATTGGAGGGTTCCAACACGCCGACGACGAGGTAGGTTTCCGAGTGTTGATTCCGTTCGTTGAAAATCAGCCCATGGAACGGATGGAATTTATCGCCGGGCTTTAAACCCAGCTTGCGAGCGGCAAAACTCCCCGGCACCGCCTCTCGCAGCGTAGCATCGAAGAGCCGCCCGCCGGGTGCGACCTTGAACCGCTTTCCCGGTGCGTATTGGGACCGATGGAAGAAATCCAACGTCGTGCCGACCAGGCGATAACCGTGGTAGTTGTCGCCCACACCCATGGGAATGGCGAGTTCGACGTTCGGGTTCTTTTGAATGTCGAGATAATCCGACCAGGCCAAATTGCCGGGGGAAGATTCCAGATGGAAGATCGCGTTCAGGACGAGTTGGAGCTGGGAACCGCGTGCCCCGAGGACGGCATCGAACCCGGCATTGACACCTGTGAAGGCTGCTTGAGCCTGGTCCTCGACCGACCAAATGGACATCAAAAGCCCGCCAGCGAGCGCGACGCACAGGGCGGTAACGCAGGTGGAAAGGGCGTGCTGGCGCAGGCTTTTCGTTACTATGGACCAGATCGTCATGCAGACATCTCCATTTGCGAGCTATGACTGATTTGGTTGAACTGCTGAACGTTATCGAATTGCGAAAGCGCCTCGCGGTCGTGACTCACCAGCAGGAGGGCCGCGTTGTTCTCATGGCAGGTCTGGCGGATCAGCGCCAGGGATGCTTGGCCGTTGCGTTGGTCAAGGTTCCCGGTGGGTTCATCGGCCAACACCAGCTTAGGGCGGTTAGCCAGCGCCCGGGCAACAGCCGCGCGCTGCTGCTGCCCAGTGGAAAGCTGCCGTGGGTAATGGTGGAGACGCTCACCCAATCCCACCCGTTTCAGCAGCGCCTCGGCGAAGCCACGGTTTGCGCCGTGGCCAAATGACATAGCCACCAGGACATTGTCGAGGCAGGTGTAGCCTTGAAGCAGGTTGAAGCTCTGGAAGATATAGCCGATGGTGCCGGCCCGGAGGCGGTCTCGGTGTGGTTCCCTGAGCTTGGACATCTCCTGGCCGGCAACGAGGATGCTGCCCGAATCCGGCTTGAGAATTCCAGCGATCAAATGCAGGAGAGTTGTTTTGCCACAGCCGCTTTCTCCTTGCAGCGCGACCTGGGTCTTCGCCGCCAGGCTGAAGTATTTCACGTCAACGGCTTTCTGCGCGAAGCCATCGGGGCCGGTGAACGATTTCTTGAGCTGAGAGATCTCGAGCAGCGGCATAGGTTTCCTCAGTGTTTCAGCGATCTCTGGCCGAAGCGCCACTGGGAGGGCCGGTTTCCCCGGGCTTCGGGGTAGCGGTTTTTCGCTGGAGGTCTTCGACTTGTTTCTGAAAGGTTTTCGACTTTAAGGATTGTGTTTCGATTGGTCATTGACCGGTTATTGGATTCTCGAGGACTCCACCACCTCGCACGTTTGAACTTCCACGGTCAGGTGGACCAACTCCTCATGTTCGTTGAGGAGGTCTTTGTAGTCCGCCGGGGAATTAGGGCAGTGGGCTACGACGGAAATGATGGCCGCGAATTTGGTCACGCCAACCTGCCAGATATGCAGGTCAGTAATACGAGTGTCACCGTCCGCTTCGATGGCCTTGCGAATTTCCAGGTTCAGGTCGCTAGTCTCGGGCTCTTTATCCAGCAGGATGGCGTTGGTGTCGCGAACCAGGGCGTACGCCCATTGAGCGATGACTCCGCTGCCAACGAGGCCCATGACGGGATCGAGCCACGTCCAGCCGAAAAACTTTCCGCCGGTGAGGGCGGCGATCGCCAGGAGAGACGTGACCGCGTCGGCAAGCACGTGAAGGTAGGCGGCCTTGAGGTTGAGGTCGTGATGATGGTGGCCGTCGCTATGGTGGCCCGAGTGGCCGTGGCAGTCTTTGAGAAGCCAGGCGCTCACGACATTGACAGCCAGGCCGAGAGAGGCCACAACGAGGGCCTCATTGAAATGGATGGGAAGCGGGTGGAGTAATCGGTTAAGCGACTCGCCGGCCATGAACAAGGCAACCGCGGCCAACACAATCGCGCTAGTGAAAGCGCCCAGGACCGCAACCTTGCCCGTGCCGAAGCTGTAGCGAGCGTCACTCGCGTGCCGCCGGGCAAACCAGTATGCGCCGACCGTGATAAGAAACGCCGCGACATGAGTACCCATGTGGCAGCCGTCGGCAAGGAGCGCCATCGAGTGCAGTTTCCAGCCGCCGACAATTTCCGCCACCATCATGAACGCCGTCAGGAGAAGCACGCGCCTCGTGTTCTTCTCCGCGGCTGAGAACTCACTGCAAAAGTCGTGAGTGTGCTGCCAACGGGATGTGTCTGTCAGGTGCATGTTTACTGGCTTACGGCTTGGCCCCTTGGGGCTGGAGTTTCTCCACCTGCGCCGCCAGTTCATTGTATTTCGCGACGATGTCATTGCGGTCTTTGACTTCGTCGTTGTACTTCTTCACGAACTCATCGCGCTGGGCCACGAGCTCTTTCATGGCGTCGTTTTGCTTTCGGATACCGTCGTAGGCTTCCTTCAACTTCCCTTGCAAGCTTTCGACCGCGGTCTTGTCTTCGGCAAGTTGGTTGGTCAAGCCGTCGGCGGTGACCTGCAGGCGGCTGAGCTCGCGTTTCTGCGTGATGGCGAGGTCGGCGTTGGTTTTGGCCTCCGCTTTCAGCTCCGTGATTCGCGCGTCCATCTGGGCGATTTGGCGGTCCATCGTTCTGATTGAGTTGGTATAGCCCTGGATGGCGGCGGACTTCGCATAGACCGATTCCTCGAGCTTCTGAATTTCGTTCCGCTGCAGGGTTTGGCCGTACCATTGATAAACGCATAAGCCGCAAAGGCTGAGCGCCACAATGATGAGCAGGTTTTGTTGGAAGCTTTTCATGACCACTTAGGAATGGCCCGGGGCGGCCCTGACGGCGATGGCCACACGCTGGATGCCCGCACGTTTGACAAAATCCAGCACATACATCACCGAGCCGTGTGTGGCATCGCGCGTGCCGGTGATATAGACCGGGAGGTTGGTGTTCAGGCTGTAGCGGTTGGTCAGAAGGGTTTGCAGGTCGGGGAAGGAAATGGGCTTGCTATCGACCGCGACCTGGCCGTTGCGATCCACGGTGAGCGTGACCATATCCGGCCTGGCGGCAGCGGTCGCCAAAGTGGCCGTGGGCAGGCTGGCCTTGAGGGTGTGGACTTTTTGCATCTGCAAGCTCACCATCATGAAGGAGGCCAGGAGGAAGAACATGATGTCGATGAGCGGGATGATCTCCAGGCGCATTCGCCGGCGTCGCAATGGGGAACGAAGCTTCATTGGGCGCCTGGGGTTTCTTTGGCCTCAACCGCAAACGCAACCTTTTGAACCCCGGCACCGCGGACGACCTCATAGACATCAGCCATAGCACCGTGGAGCGCATCGCGGTCGCCGCTGATGTAGACGGGCAAGTTCGTGTCCATCCTGAACCGGTTACTGACGATGGTGGCCAGATCGGGGAGGGCGATTGGTTTCTTTTGCAGCCACACCACGCCTGTTTTATCCACCGCGATGTTGAGCATGTCGGGCCTGAAGTCGTGCTGGTGCTCGATGGTTTCCGGCAGGTTGACCTTGATGTTCTGGGTTTGGTCCATGCTTAAGCTGACCATCATGAAGGACGCGAGCAGGAAGAACATGATGTCGATGAGCGGGATGATCTCGATTCTGGAATGCTTCCGGCGAAAGGGAGAAGAAAGGTTCACGGTTGGCCCCTTTCACCCACCCACGGCTTTAGCGGGTTGTTTGAGCCAAGGCGCGAGGGTTGGACTGTTTCGACGGTTGCTACGGCGCGTGGAAAACCGTTGAAACGGTTTCGACCGCCAGCGGGCGCGCCCACACCCCGCTGAAGCGGGGTGTTAATGAGAAAAGGATTCCGACCGGGAGTACGTGCGAGCGCATCTCGCCAAAGCGGGGTGTTAATGAGAAAAGGATTCCGACCGGGAGTACGTGCGAGCACATCTCGCCAAAGCGGGGTGTTAATGAGAAGAGTGCGGCTTTTCATGTCAATTTTTTGGGTGTAGCAGGGCCGGCGCGGTAGTGGCGTGCAGCTTTCCGGCGTTGGCCAGCACTTCGACGTTGCTGGCGGCGGTTTCGAGTTCGAACTGGAGCCGTGCCAGTTTGCCGGAAAAGTAGTTGAGCGGGACCAGGGAAACGATAGCAATCAACAAACCGCAGGCGGTGGCAATGAGAGCTTCCCCGATGCCGCCTGTGACCGCGACGACCGACAATTCGGCCGAGCCGACTTTGAGGAAGGCCCGCATGAGGCCGGTGACAGTGCCCAGAAGCCCCAGCAACGGAGCGAGCGTCACCAGGGTGTCCATCACGTTCAGGAAACGGCCGGCGCGTTCCAACTCGATCCCGGCGGCCATCTGCAGCGCCACGGGAATCGAGGTGTGCTCGTGGTTGAGGCTGTGGTGAATCATTCGGATGACCGGGTCCCCCGAGCCCTGGGCGAGGCCCTGAGCGGCCTCGGCATCCGAGTTTTCCAAAGCGGCGAGCACCTGTTCCCGTCTGCGGACATCGCGTTTGAGGCTCTCGCGCCACCACCAGAAGGCGCGTTCGCCCACCACCGCAACGGCCGCAAGGGCGCAGGCGAGAATCGGCCACATCACGGGGCCGCCTTTGAGAAAGAACTGAAACACAATGTTTGCTAGCATAAAGACGAGCGCTTATTCGATTTGCAGTTTGTAGTTGATGGTTGCTTCATAAATTCGGGGGCCTTTGCCGGGCGGGACAGTCCAGCGCCGTTTCACAAAGTCCAGGGCGCTGTGATCCAGGACCGGAGAGCCGGAAGATTGCGCCACGTCGATCGTCTGGACCAGGCCCGCATCATCGACGGTCATGCGGAGCACGACCGAACCCTGCAGGCCCTGGTCCAGGGCGATTTTGGGGTAAGGGGGTTGGGGCCGCTCGCCGCCGCTGCCGGTGGTGTTGAGCACTGCCGGCAGGTTGCGCACGGGAGCCACTGGCTTCAACGGAGCCACCGGCGGGGCCTTCGCAACCGCATTGGGCACCAAGAGATTGCCGATGGTCGGAACGGAGAAGTTGATCGCCGGAGACTCGGGAGTCACCACGACCACCTGGGGTGTGTCCGGCTTTTCCTGGTCGTTCTGCTGTTCCTGGTTCTGTTGGTCAGACTGGGGTTGCGGCGGCGGCGGGAGGGGTTCGACCAGGACTGCGGTAACTTCTTCAACGGGCGGTAACGGCTTGATGCGAACTGAGGCCGGGCTGGAGCCTACGATTCCGATGAGGAGAACAAGGATGCAGATGGAGTTCACCCAGGCGAGCTTGCGGTTGGGGTCCGCCTCGGTGGCATGCAGCCCGACCCGGGCGAGATCGGAGCTCAGCTCGTAGCCGTGCGATAATCGCTCTGCATCCATGAGGTTCATCGGCAAGGCTCAGAACACGTAGCTCACCGCGCCGAAAAAGCCCAGGCGCATGCCGTATTGAGGCGCGTTGACGCCAACGCCGGAGCCATTGCGGAGCTGGTACACGTTGTCCGTGATGTTCACCACGTCCAACCGCGCCCGGAGACGCTCCTTTCCGCGAATCTTGAAGCCTTCCTCGACACCGAGGTTGATTGAGTAATACGCCGGCACGGTCCCACCGTTAGGGATGACCGTCCCATCGGCGGCAGTCCCGTCAGTCCTCAGCCCGCTGCCGTAGAGGGCGTCTGCATAAGCGCGGGTGCTGCCTCCACCGTGCTTCCAGAGATAAGACACGCCGAACGAACCGGTGAAGCGCTGGTCGTGGTCCAGGAAAATCCAGTGAGCCTGGCTGTAGGCCAATTTGTCGGGAGGGAACAGGAATTGAGCCGAATTGATGTCTAAGCCCTGCGCATGGGAGAAGGCGAAATTGGCATAGCTGGAAAAACCACCGGTGGTATAAGTAGCGGTGGCTTCGGCGCCGTAAACCCTGCCTTCACGATAATTGAAGGTCGAGAGGATGAGGGTCTGACCGAAAAGTCCGTCGTCAATCTGGTTTTGGGCCTTCTTGTAATAGCCATCGACGCCGACCTGCAGGCCTGGAGCGAGCTTTTGGCTGATCCCGACGTCGAAATAATCGGAGCGCTCCGCTTTGATCGGGTCGTCCTGTGTCACCGCGGATGCATTCGAGGTGTTATCGAATTTACGCACGCTGGTGGGGGAAACAAATTCAAGCGCTGGTGGCGTGAAATAACGGGCGTAGCCCGCGTGCAGGGTCGTGTCGTCCGTGGCTTGATAAATCAGGTTGACGCGCGGGCTGGGTTGGTTCTCTTTGTCAAAAGAGGCGTAATAAAGGTCAAAGCGGGCGCCGTAGTTGACGGTGAGCTTGGGGAGGATTTTCCATTCGTCCTGCAGATATACCCCGGCAAACACCGCGTGCGGCACGCTGTTGTCCACAATCGGAAAGGCAGGTTCCCCAGTGGGATTCCCGGCCGGGTCGGTCGGAAACACCGTCGTCGTCGAGTGCGCGGATAACGACTCGTCCAAGAACATTATACCGCCCCGCACGGTGTTCTTGTCACCCAAGGCGTAACTGGCGTCGGCCTGGAGTCCGCCGGAGTAAAGCTTGCGGTTCACATCGCTGGCGACGCCGTTAAGGAAGAGGTCCCCAATCGGGTCCGGCTTGAAGTGGACGGTGCTGATGCGGCCATAGGCGGCGACCTGAAGGTTGAAGTCGCCAACGGATTTTTGGTAAGCGATAACGCCATAATAATTTTGTTCGTTTTGATTTTCATTCAGCGTGGTCGAGTCGAACGAGTTGGTGCTCCACGGTGTGCCATTGGGCGAGGTCCCTGCCGGCAGCCCGGGCTGATTGGGAACCTGAAAATCACTGAAAGAGGCGCTGCCCATCGCGCTGATTCGGCTGGTGTCGTCCAGAATGTAAGACAGGTAAGTGAAGGCTTTGTACTGGTCGGTCCGGTCGTGAATTGCGCTTGAGCTGCCGGTCGGATTCTCGATGCCCAGTTCGTTGTGAGTATAGCTGCCATCGGCGAAGTAATTGAGATTGCCGCTGGAGCCGCCATACTCAAAGCTGGGCTTGATGGTGTCGTAGCTGCCGCCGAACATCGAGGCTTCACCGCCCGGTTCGAAAGCCCCGCTTCGGGTGCGAAGGTCCACAACGCCTGCCGTGCGAAAGCCATATTGGGCGGGCAGCGACCCGGTGATCAGCCGGAGGCTGTCCACGAAGCGCGTATCGAGTTCCTGGCCGAAGCCGCTGATGCCCTCAGGCAGCAGCACGTCATTGATACGGTATTGTATATTGGCGTGCTCGCCCCGGAGGTGCAGGTCTCCGTTTGCGGCCGAGTCCTGGGCCATGCCCGGCGTGCGCAACAGCACCTGGTTGAAGGGCGCATTCTCGCCTTGAGGTAGCGCGTCGATTTGCTGCTTGTTGATCGAGTAAACGGTTGCACCCAGATCGGGCAGGATCTGGTTGCGAGCGACATCCAGCCGCCCAACCACTGTGGTGGGCGCGAGCTTGACGATATTGGTAGAGCGGCCGCCCTCGGGACTTGCCGGCGCAACCGGCGGATTATTGGTCGTCTGGGCGGCGGCGGCGCTGCCGCACGCCGCTGAGACCAGCAGAATGAGTGCGCGATAAACCCGCGCGTTCCGGGCGTTGCCTCGACCGTCGGTCGAGTGCATTCGAGTCGGACCAAAGTGAGCCTTCATACAATTATCAGTAATGCTTACGTTTAAAATTCGGAGTTCTGGTTAACGGACATCATTCGACTTGATTAACCGCCTGGAGAAAGGCCCGCAGAACGGGGTGACAGCAGGCGGAGCAGCTTTGGGGAAACACGCGGGATCCCCGCACTGAATACAACGCGGGGAATGCGTGGAACCAGAGAACTAAACGGAAGGGGGAGCGCGGCTGGGGGTCAGCCGGTAATCGAAGGAAGGACAAAACTGAAAATCGCCACCGCTAAACAGCGTGCGTGTAACCGCAGGCGGCGCCGGCGCGGCAGCGGGAACAAAACCTGACAGCACCGAATGCTGCTGTAACTGAGTGACTAAGCAGTTATGGGCAGGATTCTGGGCATCCTGGTGGATGAAATGGTGAAGGTCGGGTGAAACCTCGAGGGCGCACAGCCCGAGCCAGAGCAACAGCATCAGAGCGACGGCTGCGAAGGGGCTGCCGTTGCGCCGATGCCTTGAAGTGGTCGAACGCGTCACTCTGAGGGGTAATAAAGCACCCCGGTCAAAGTCGCGCAAGGGCTTTTGTAAGGTACGCCGCCGCCCGGCCCAGAACGAGCCCTCGCCCAGAACGAGCACCAGACAATAGAAAGCTATTGTCTGGACTCGGTCTTCACGGACAAATCGGCCCGTTACGCATCGGAGGGAGTCCGGTATGGCGCCGGCCGCTGGCCAACCCGCCTGAATAGCGCCGTCCTTCCTCGATCGCTCGCGTCCCCTCAGAACCGCCATGTCACGGCAGCGCGGACCCGGTAATCGGGCAATACCTGCACGCCAGAATTATCCCTGCTCATCGGGAAATCCATCCCCAGCAGGGCGCTCAATCTGCTGCCCCATGTGAAATTCAACTGCGGACCGAGATAAACCAGTGTCTCGGCTGAATCCCCATCCGGCACTCCGCCAAACGTGTCTTTCCCCTTGGTTTCACCCGAAACGAGCGCTTGCAAGGAAAGCGTGTAGCTATGGTTCATGGCAAGATAAGCCCCCGGCCCGCCGAACCACGTCAGATCGTTGGCGTACTGGTGTTCAAAATCCCCCTCGCTGCGGATCGCGTATTGAACGTTCGCGGTCGCGAACATCCGCTTCCAGCGCGCGACGACCCCCGTGCCCACGAGCCCGTCGTACGAGCCGGACCCCAACGCCAGGTCGTGCCCGCCGATGCCCTCGGGAAGTTGCGAGTCCGGCGTGTTCAGACGTGAGGAATCTCCTGTAGGAAACTTCACCCCGCCGAGCAATGCCCAACTGAAATTGAAATCCTCCGTGAGCTTCCGGTAAGCGGTGAAGGTCCCGACCAAAGATAAATCGCCAATACCAGATTCCGTGCCGTGCACTGTGTCCGACCCGAACGCCCGGTAAATGACCGGCAGATTCAACTGCAGTCCAAACCGGTTGTTGAAATTGTACCCGGCGAACACCTGCGCCACCGAGCTGTCAATATACTGCCCCTCTCCCGGCACCTTGTGCCCCTCCTCCTGCAGGGTCCCAAAATGGGTGAACTGTTCGGCCACACCTCCAAAAAGCCCCTTGCCGCTTCCACCCTGCGCTTCGGTCGCCGCATAAATCGAACACAGATCACACGCTACCGCCGGCTGCGCACATGCGCCGGCCACAACAAATGCCAACAAATTCTTCATACAGAAACTCCAAACTGGCGAGGGTGCATCTCGCAGCCCTCAGGTTAATAAATGGAAAGGTGAACGGTGCACACCTCGTGCGCCGCTCGAAGACGTGACTAACCAGGGAGTTGTCTTGGAGGAGGGACCGGAGGACTATGAGTCAGCGAACACATCGAAACGTCGGGCCAGAATGTCTGCCAGCCGTACGACGGGGCGGCAAAAACGAACGCCGCGGCCGAATACAAAAACTCGAGTTTCTTGCCTGCCGGGGCGGACTCGGACTTCTTTTCCGATTGTTTGCCCTTGGCGATCTCCTTGCAAAGCGAGCAAGGGTGCTTCCCGTCAAACGTCTTTACCAAGGCTTCCTTGAGCGGTGCGTCCTGCGAGTAATTGACCACCATCCCCACCCAGGCCACTGACTGGAAAAAGGCCCAGTGCAGACCTATCGAACAGGCCAGCGCCGCTGCTACAGCGAACTTGGGTAGCCGGGAAAACACGCAGCTAACTTACCGCCCACCGTCGCATTGTCAAATGCCATGGCCGTAAGAGGAGACACGAATTTCACGAATCGGCACGAAACAGTTCCGGGCTAGAAACGGACCGAGATGGCGCCGTGCAGGCGGTAGTCGGGAACGCTCTGAAAGAAGTTATTGGCGATCCGCAGCGGGAGTTCGATGCCGGCGTTGGCGCTGAAGTGTTCGCCCCAGGTGAAGAAGACCGAAGGCCCCAAATACCATCCAGTCGAGCCTGTCCGATCTGAGGGCCGGCCGAGGAGTTCATCCCGGGCCATAGTGTCGTAAACGGCGTTAGCCTGCAGGCTGAGCGTGAAGGTCGGGTTCAACAGCAGGTAGCCCCCCGGGCCGCCGGAGACGATGATTTCGTCACCGTACTTGAAATCGGCCTCGCCATGCGTGCGCAGGTAATACTGGAACTGGCCCTTCAAGAACAACCGACGCCAGCGGGCGTTGGCTGTTAGACCGAAAACGCCGTCATAGGAACCTGAGCCCAGCGCCAGCATGTCCTCATGGACACTGCTGAACGAGTGGCCGAGGGGATCGTGAGGGGTGCCGGGCGGCAAAAACGATTCAAAAAGCCTGGCTTGGGCCACCTCATGAGCCACGCGGCTCGCGTCACCGGTCGGGAATTTGACGCCGCCGAGCAGGTTCACCTGGAACCCAGAAGTCATCCCGCGCTTTTCCAGAACCGCGAACCGCCCGATCAGCGCCACATCTCCCAGGCCAGCCTCCGAACCGGTCTCAGTGATATTCTGGGCTTGAACCTGCCCTGAGCCACTTACGAAGTATTCGACGTCCGAGCGGCGGAAACCGAGGCGGGTAATCGGGATGTTGAGGCTCACGCTGAGCCGGGAGGAGAAATTGTAAGCCGGCACGAGATGGGTAATGGAACTATCCACATAACTGGGCGTGGCGACCGCTACCTCCTGTCCCTCAAACTGGGTGGTGCGATAGGGAATATACTGCTCAGCAACCGTAAACGAAAAGCCGCTGCCGGATAATCCGAGCGCACTGTCAGCGGAGTAGATGGCGCAGAGTTCACAGGCCGACGCCGGTGACAGCGCCAGCAACAGGGCCAGGACGGGCGGCAGCCTCATGCGGCTAAGTATTCATGTTCATGACCACTTGGTTCAAGGCGTGGCGCTTAGGCGGTAAAAGCGTTGCGGACTATTCCGGGTGTCGGGGATGACATAGTGGTCGAAGAACGGGAGGTTGGGAGTGGTATACAGCGCGAACCAGAGCGCATTGGTTTTTGCGAGCAGGTTGGTGGTGTACTGGAGGGTGTAGGTGCGATTGGCCTCGGTGTCGAAGTGAATCAGAACCTGATCGGTGGAATACATTTCGATGAGGGAAATTTGTGGCTGCGCCGCTCCGGCGAGCCGGATGGATACGCCGAACGCGAGCAGAGCGCCGACGAGCCCGCCCGTGGCCGCCAGCTTCCATCCTGGGAGGCCGGGGCTGTGTTGGGAGGAAAGGAGTGCCATAAAGCCATTGTGTCATGCCAGACCGGACTGTGCCATCGTCGTTTCAGCGATGCACCACCGTAACTTAGCTTGACGGTCAAGCCACCAGCGGGTGGATTTGGATGTTTGACGGATGGGATGCGCGGAAAGTTCCCGGGACCCTGCCGCCAGGTCAACGGGGGTCCGGAAACGGGAAGCCTTGTTGAGGTGCTTGCCCGCATGTTTAACTCGTGGCGTGAAACTCTTTTTTACCGGACCGGTCATCAAAGCGGAGTTGCTTGTCGTGATGTTGGAAAAACACGGCATCGCGGCAACCCAGGAATTTGTGGAGGCTGGGGAGGCCGATGAGGGCGATTTGAGCCGGGAGGCGAAAGTCATGGTGCCGGAAGCGGATTATGACCGCGCGCACCGATTATTTTACGCGGAACGGGAGGACGAGCTTTAACCGCGCAAAAAATGCGAAGCAAAGGACAAACAATGTAGAGCAAATTCGCGGTACCGGCCAGACCTTAGACTGGTATGAGCATCAGAAGAGAAGCCCTGCCTGGTGTCCTGGGGGCGTGGCTCCTCGTGGCCACCTTTGCCGGAGCCGCATTCGGCGCTGAAATCAAGAGCAGCGCCTGCCTGGATTGTCACTCGGACAAGACCCTGTTCAAGACCAACTCCGCCGGGAAGGGCATTTCGTTGTTTGTGGATGAGGCGAAGCTGGCCGCTTCCGTTCACAAGACCAACACCTGTGCCAGTTGTCATAGTGATATCACGGTCAAACACCCGGACGATAACGTGGCCGTGCAGCCGCCGAGCTGCGCCAAGTGCCATGAGAAGCAATCCCAGAGCTACGGCGCGAGCGTTCATGGCCTGGCCCTGGCCGGCGGGGAGAAGGAGGCCCCCAGGTGCAGCGATTGCCATGACGGGCACACTATCCTGCCGCCAACCTCACCGGCGTCGCCCCTCCACTGGTCGCACCTGGCGGAAACGTGCGGCGGCTGCCACGACCAGGCCGCTAAAGATGTGGAGGAAAGCGTCCACGGCAAAGCCGTCGCTGCCGGGCATCGCGATGCGCCGACCTGCACCGATTGTCATTCCGAGCACAAAATTGTAGGGCTCAAGGGCACTTCGTCGCTCAAAATCTCCGCCGACGTGTGCAGTAATTGCCATGCCTCAGAGCGGTTGAATACCAAGTACAATCTGCCCGCCGACCGGGTAAAGACTTTCTTCGAGAGCTACCACGGCCTGGCCGCCCAGTATGGCTCAACGCTGGCGGCCAATTGCGCCAGTTGCCATGGCGTTCACAAGATCCTGCGCTCAGCGGACCCACGCTCCACTATCAACACGAACAACCTGGTCGTCACGTGCGGGAAGTGCCATCCGGGCGCGACGGAGAACTTCGCCCAGAGCAAGGTGCACATCGATTTGGCGACGGCGAGCAGCGGCGCCGGTGTGGGCAACCAGATCAATTGGTGGGTGCGGCGGATTTACCTCGTGCTGATTGTCGGCACGATCGGGTTCATGCTCGCACACAATTTGCTGGTCTTCGGGAAAAAGGTCGCCGCGCGTTACCGGGAGGCGGAGCTGAGCATCGTCCGCATGGACTTTTCGCAACGGATGCAGCATGTGACTTTGGCGGTAAGCTTCATCGTGCTAGCCGTGACCGGGTTTGCGCTCAAGTTCCCGGATTCGTGGATTGGCAAAATGATGGGGTCGAACGAAATGTTTCGGCGGTGGACGCATCGGATCGCGGGCGTGGTGCTACTGGTGGTCGGGGCGTATCATGTGGTTTACCTCCTCAAGAACAAGGACGGGCGGAAATTGGTCAAAGACCTCCTGCCGGGATGGAAGGATGTCAAAGACGTGGCGACGACCGCAAAATACCTGCTCGGATTGAGCCCGGAGAAGGCGAAGATAGGTCGGTTCGGCTACGCGGAGAAGATGGAATACTGGGCGGTGATTTGGGGCACGATCATTATGGGTGCAACCGGCCTGGCGATCTGGTTCAAGATGGATGTTACGCGCTTCCTGCCGCGCTGGGCGGTGGATGTGGCGCTGACCATCCATTATTACGAGGCGATTTTAGCCTGTCTGGCGATCATTGTCTGGCATTTCTATCACGTTATCTTCGATCCGGACGTTTATCCGTTGAACTGGGCGTGCTGGAGCGGGAAAGTATCCAAACATTGGCAGGAAGAAGAGCATCCGCTTGAGACGGCGGGATCCTGCGCCCCGGTCGATGAAATGGAGCCGGCTGGTTCGCACCCTCTGAAGTCAGAGGTTTTAAAAGCGGGGAAGGGTGCGCCGGCGGGAAAATCCTGAGAAGAGAGAGGAGATTTGAGTCTATGAGCGCGGGGCGGATTGAAGAATCGGGGCGGGGACGGCCTCGTCCCCGTGCCATCCTCGTTCGAAGGGCGTTCTACGGGGACGTGGCCGTGTCCCCGCCCCTGTCCTCGTTCAAAGGGCGTCTTACGGGGACGTGGCCGTCCCCGCCCCTGTCTTCGGGTTTTCTTGAATCGGCCTCGCCATGAACGCCAACGGGAAAATCGAGAGGCGCTTTTTCGGGCCGACGGTGTTATGTTCTGAGCGATTTCCCATGGCCCGGCGGCTCCATAATGAAGAGGCCCGGCAGAATCTGAGCGCCCAGATGGCGACCCAAGGGGCGGAAATCCATAACCGCTACGGACCAGAAATCGGCTGGAGCGCGTTGAAGCGGTTGCTTGAGGACCGCAGTTGTGTGCGCTATCCGTGCGAAATCAGGTTTGACTCAGCGCCGTTGCTCCCGGGAGAATTCGCTCATCCGGTGCCCCGTGGAAATGTGCCAGAGGATGGTTATATCATTTACGTCCACCCGGTCTACGAAACGCAGTTGGAGCGAGTGTCGTACTTGGTGCTGCACCAACTGGTTTGGGTGAACTACGGCGCCTCGGCCGAGGCGGACGACGCGGAGGCGTTCGGCGCGGTCGTGCTGGGGCTGTCCAGGGAGGATTACTTCAGCGCCCTGTGCGAGCTCGCCGGCCAACTTGGGGGAGATGAGCTGGTTTGAGCGGTGGGTCCTCGAGGAACTGAAAGGAGATAACGGAGGCAACTAAGACTGCGGGCAGCGCGGCAGAGCCTCAACCACGGATCGCAGGGACCCCACCGGTTTCATTCCGGCGATACTTCGTTAGGATAATGCGATCTCAATACTACACGTCTACAAGTTAAACCATCTTTTGTCAAGCGTTTGATAATAAATGTTGCAACCACGGAGGGGCGGGCTGCCCGTGGGCAAAGGAGACTACCGGGGCGTTTTTGGGGGTAATTCGAGGGTTATTTGGATAAACATCACGGTTCCTTTCAATCAAAAACAAGCGCATTAGATGCGATGCTTCATCTATTGCTCTGATTCTGCAATAAATGTAAAGAGAATAGCAAGGGAGGGCGAGGCGGCGAAGGGCACGGGGGCTAGTGTAGCGGTGTGAATCCTGAATGGCAGTTGGGATTAGTGAAGCCAATCGCAAAATTTGGCCAATGAAACTATTTGTCGCTGGACTCAGTTTTAAGACCGCGCCGGTGGAAGTGCGCGAGAAGCTTGCGGTGCGACCCACGCGGTTGCGCTGCCACGGCTGCCGGCTAAAGCTAGGCGGGGGGCTTTCCGAGGTGGTTTTGGTTTCCACGTGCAACCGGGTAGAGATTTATGGGGTCACCTCCCCGGGCAACGGCGACCTGGCGCGGCTGTTCCAGTTGCTTTCGGGCACGGACTTCGATTTTTCGCCGTACCTTTACATTAAGGAAGGGGTTGAGGCGGTAAGGCATCTGTTCTCGGTGGCCAGCGGCCTGGATTCGATGGTGATTGGGGAAACCGAAATCACCGGGCAGGTGAAACAGGCCTACCAGGCGGCCCAGGAAGCGAAGTTGACGGGGCGGGTGACGAACCGGCTGTTCCAGACCGCCCTCCAAACCGCCAAGGAGATCCGCACGCAGACCGGCATCGGCCGCGGCGCGACCTCAGTGGGCAGCGTTGCGGTTGAATTGGCCGAGCGCATTTTCGACCGGGACCTTTCGGAAAAGAGCGTGATGATTGTCGGCGCGGGCAAGATGGGGGAGGCGTGTGTGCGCCACCTGGCCAAGAAAGCAGCACGCGCGGTGCTGGTGGCGAATCGGTCGTATGACCGGGCGGTGAGCCTGGCGGCTGAATTCAATGGCCAGGCGGTGCGTTTCGACGATCTGCTGCCGGCAATGACGGAGGTGGACATCGTGGTGAGTTCGACCGGCTGTCCGCACACGATCCTGCATGCGGCCGAGCTGGCGTCGATCATGCCGGCGCGCCGGAACCGGCCGCTGTTCCTGATCGACATTGCAGTGCCGCGCGACATCGACGCCGACGTGCAGCAGCTCGACAACGTGTATTTGTACAACGTCGATCACCTTGAAGCGATCGTGCGCGAGAACGTCCGCTCGCGGGAGAAGGAACTGGCGCATTGCGAGGTGATCATCGGTGAGCGCGCCGCGGCGTTGATGGCGCGGTTCGCGCCCGCGCCGGAGAGACAGCGCCAGCCGGTTCTGACCTCGCGGCCGGACTGGGCGTTCGAGGGCGCCGCCTGCCGTGGCTGAGCCGAACCACCATGCCGGCCATACGACCCACAAAACGACTTTGCATGAAGCAAAACCATTTCAACGGAGGAGCCGGGCGGCCAGCTCGCTGTCGGGCGCGACTTTCGTTGGAAACCGCGTCACCGAAAACCTGGCGCGCTGGAATGCGGCATCAAGCTAGTGCCGTTGATTCTCAGTAACACCAAAACCGAACAAAGCACGTGTTAAATATGAAACCAACAAGAAAAACCCTGACGTGCCATCTGGCGATTGCGCTGATGGCCGCAGGCGCCGCGCTCACAGCGCAAGCGGCGACGCCGACGCTCCAGGGCCGACTCGTTCCGCGCGCACTTACCCCTGGCGACAAAACCGTATATGGCCTTCCCACCAGCACGGAGGTTTCGGGCGGCATATCCACCGTTGCCCAAGGCACCCCCGTGTATCTCGAGGCTGAGATTAACCTGCTGATTCCCGCCACGAACATCACCGGCGTGACCTGGTCGCTGACCAACCTGCCGGCCGGATCCGCGGCGACGCTGACGACCAGCCCACTGCCGGCGAATATGCCGCCTTATGAGCCTTCAGACCGCATGCTTTACCAGGTGGCCGACCGCAAGCTGTTGCGTCCGGATGTGACCGGCCAATACACCGTGCTCGCCACCATCACCACTGCCAACTATGGGACGACGAATGTGGCCCTGACCCTGACGGTCGGCACTTATTTAGGAAAATACTCGTGCGAGGTCTGCCATACCGGCACCCCGGGGATTCCGGCGATGGCACCGTCATACGAAACGACCGCCCACGCTCACATCTTCAGCCAAGGCATCGATGGCCAGCTTGGTTTTTATAGTCTGTCGTGCCTCCAATGCCATACTGTGGGCTACAACACCAACACGAACGCTGTCAATGGCGGGTTCGACGACGTCGCCAAGGCCGATGGGTGGACATTTCCGACGGTGCTGACGAACGGCAACTTTGCATCCATGCCGGCGGACCTGCAGACGCTGGGAAATATCCAATGCGAAAACTGCCACGGACCGGGCAGCGAACACGTCAACGCCGCGCTTCGTCCCCCGGGCACGGTTGCGAACTGGCCAAGGCTCGAGGTCACAACCCGTTCCGGTGACTGCAACCAGTGCCACGATGCTCCGACCCACCATGTCAAAGGCACCGAATGGAATGTTTCTCGCCACGGTTTGACCACCGGGCCGTCGAGCCCCAATTGCGTGGGCTGTCACTCCGCCAACGGCTTTATTGCCCGAATGAACGGCGACACTTTCACCAACGCGACTTTTGCCGCGATTAGCTGCCAGGCCTGCCATGAGCCGCACGGGCTGACCACGCCGACCAACAACCCGCATCTGCTGCGGATGCTGGCTTCCGTGACGATGCCAGACGGCACCGTGGTTACAAACGCCGGCAACGGCGCCATTTGTTTGCAGTGCCATCAGGTCCGCAACGGCTCGGTGACCAATCAGCTCGCGAAGTATCCGCTCGGTCAACCCACTTGGTTCGGTGGATCGAGCTTCGGTACTCACGACAACCCGCAGGGCGATATGGTCCTGGGCATCAACGCCTACACCTACGGTCAAACCATTCCCAGCTCCGCCCACCGCACTTCGGTTCCTGACTTGTGCGTAGGCTGTCACATGCAGAGCACGACCACCACCGATCCTGCGTTCCTGAAGGCTGGCGGCCATACGTGGAATATGAGTTACAGTGTTGTCACCAATGGCGTGACGAACATTGTGGACAAAGTTGACGCCTGCGCTCAATGCCATGGCCCGATAGCTTCTTTTGATCTACCTCGGGGGGACTACAACGGCGACGGCGTCATTCAGGGCGTCCAAACCGAAGTCCAATCGCTACTGGACAAACTCTCCACGCTCTTGCCGAACTCGGCGTGGCACGCGAATAGCAGCGACTACGTCGCCGATGGCCTCGTCAAGACCATTGACCGCACCACCTTCAAGACCAACTGGCCAGCGAAGTTTCTGCAGGCCGGATATAACTGGCAGTTTGTCTCCATCGACGGCAGCAAGGGTGTGCACAACGCTCCCTATGCAGTCGGCTTGCTGAAGGCTTCGATTGCCGATCTAACCGGCGATTCCAACAATGACGGCCTGTCTGACGCCTGGCAGATCCAGTATTATGGCTCGGCGACAAGTGCGGCGGCAGCACCTAATGCCATGAGTGCCGCCGGTGTGCCTAACTGGCTCGCCTACGCTCTCGGCGTGAATCCGTTGGTGCCGGGACAGACCTTTACCAACGGCATCGTTTTTGGCAACGTTACCGCCGTAGGCGATACGAACACGGTACATATCTATACCGCGGCGGAAGTCGCCTTCGACACCGAAGTTGGCAAGACTTATTGGATCCAGGGGATCTCGTCGCTCAGTGACGGATGGCAGACCATCAGCCCGTCCATCAACGGTACCGGCTCCGCCATCAGCTACCTGACCCCGACGCGTCAAAACGCCCAGCAGTTCTACCGGGTAGTACACAATCCGTAACCGCATCGAATTGTCAAAAGACTGATACTAACCCTAACTTGTCGCAGACCCTCCCCTGGAAACAGGGGAGGGTTTTTTGTGTGCGGGGTTGGTCCTCGTTCTCGTAATCGATCCGAAGAGGAAGGAACGGATCGATTACGAGGACGAGGAGGAGGACGAGGACGATTCCTGGCGTCGAATCAGCGTCCGCCAGACTTAAGCTGCTTGAGCGCCTCGATCTGAGCCGCGGAGCGCGCGGCGATTTGTTTCAGCTTTTCCGTCTGAGCCGCCTGGATTTGCTGAAGGTTTTTGATCGCTGCCTGCTTTTCGGCGTCGGAGGTGCCAGTCTGCGCCTGGGTTAAACGTTGTTCGGCATCCTTGACCTGGGCGTCCAGTTCCGCGAGCGCCGCTTTCATGTCATTGACGGCTGCGTCGCGCAGCTTTTGCGTCCCTTCCTTGACGGACACCGATTCAAGATTAGGGAACGTACGTTTGACCTCGTCGAGTGTGGCCGCATCAACTCGTGCGGCCGCGGCGGGCCGCGCTGGCGCGGAGGCGTCGATGACCCGCGTTAGCGCGCGTGAGAGGTCGGATTCCAGGGCCGGTTCCCAGTCCGGCGAGAGCCGGGCGAGAGATTCTTTTTGGCCGGCCTGAACCACCGCCACGCCCAGATAACACGCTTCACCTTTGTCGAGATTGAACGGGTTGAGACCGTCAGCGGCGGCGGCCTGGCTGGAATCCGCCAGCGAAGTGTAGCGGGTCACCTTAATCTGGCCGTGGGCCGCCTGCTGGTACAATGAAAGCAACTGTTCGACGCGGCCGGTGAAGGCCCTCAGGGATTCGGACGTGCTCGCCGGGTCGAGCAGCGAATAGAAACGGATTTCCACCGGCGAATCGATGCGCTTCAGCACAGCGAGCGTGCCATCCGACAAAGCCCCCATTCCGCCACCGTCGTTTTGGCCGGCGGCCGTTCCCGCGCGCGGATGGGAGGCGCGGTAAAACCAGAAAGCGCTGACCGCGACGCCCAGGAGAAAGAAGCCCAGAGCGAGAGCCGGGACGCGACTGCTCGCTTGCTCGTGTGTTCTCGGCCCGCTTGCCGAGCGAGCAGGTTGGGACGGGGAATGTTTCATTGCGTTTGTTCGGTCTGTGTGCCCTAAAGGCGCGACAGGGGTTAGGGTGCCAAAGGCTTTCGCGCCAGGCGAGCAAAACTTGCTCTGGCAAGTCAAATGACGGTGAGCATCCGACAATATTTGCATAGCTGGCAACGGAGGCACTTTGTAGCTTCAGATGAGCATGTTGGCGTCCGAATCCAGTTCGCAAGCTACTCTGGTGTTTGGTGTTGTGCGAGCGCACACAGTGCCTCGCGACGCTTGGTCCCCAGGCCGAACCCTACCCCGAACCGGCCAGAGGGTGCCGCTCATCGTAAATTGTCCTGGCCGCCAAATTCTCAGCCTATGAACGTCCCTAACGCTTTGCGGTTCAACCATGCGTTCGCTTCGCTGCTGGCGGCAACCGGCCTTTTCGCCGCGCAAGCGTCCACGCGGGCGCAGAGCGTGCAGCACCTGAGTGTCCCGCAGCCTGGGGGGATGCCCGGTCGGCCCGTCGTGACAGGCATCCAACAAACTACCAACTCGGTGACGGTGACCTGGGATGGTCCGTCGGGCTATTACCAATTATTCCAGGCGAAGGGCCTCAAAGGTGTTTGGCAAGGCGTCGGACCGCGGACGAACTTGTCGCGCAAAGCGAGCGTCCCGCTTACTTCAACCAACACTTTCTTCAAAGTCTCAGGTCCTTCGGCGGAGTACGCGGGCGCGCAGGTGTGCATCGAGTGCCACGGGCCAGTCCACACCAATTTCCAATACACCGCCCACGCCCAGGCGTTTCAGGTGCTTCAAGCCGCGAACCAGGACAGGAACTCCAGTTGTCTTGCCTGCCATACGCTGGGGTATGGCCTGCCGACCGGGTTCGTCAGCCAAACGGCGACGCCGCAACTTCCCGGCGTGCAGTGCGAGAACTGCCACGGTGCGGCTGGAAACCATGCCGCCAATCCTGATGACATCACTGTCCGGCCGCGGGTGGAAATCGCAGCCACGCTCTGCGGCGGCTGCCATACCGGCTCTCAATCATCGACCTACAAGCAATGGAGTTCGAGTCTGCACGCGCAGGTGGTTGAGGACTTAAATCCTTCCAGCCTGACCGACAGTTGCGGCCGTTGTCACTCGGGCTCGGTCCGGCTCAGTCTGCTGAACCACCAGGCGCTGCCGAGTGGCGACGCGAACGTCCCCATTGTTTGCGGAACTTGCCACAACCCGCACCAGACCAATGCCGTGGCTCCGTTCCAACTGCGCAACCCGCTGGCGTCCACCAACGACTATTTCATTACCACTTCCGCGCCGTTCACCAATCAATACAACCCGAACATTAATCTTTGCGGCCAATGCCACAACCATCGCGGCGCGTCGTGGGCCAGTTCCAGCCGCGCACCGCACCACTCGCCGCAGTATAATATGTTCCTCGGCACGGTTGGCGAACTGGCGTCGGGACCTTCAACTTACCAGCCAGGCCCCCATGCGATGCTGCTCACCAATCAGTGCGTCGAGTGTCACATGCAGGATTCGGCGCTGCCACCGGACCAGTACCATCCCAATCTTGCCAGCCATACGTCCACAGTGGATTCACATGACCGCTGCCTCGAATGCCATCCCAACCCGAGCGGGATCATTGGGATTGCTCGCAACGCGGTGACCAACGAGGTCAACCAGATCAACAGTTTGCTGAATGTGTGGGCCCTCACCAAGGCCCCGCTCGCCTTGCAACAAAAGTACGGCACTCGGGCGTGGGAATACACAAATCCCGGAGACTTGTCGCCGGGTGGGCCAGGTCCGGATGCGACGGAACAGCCTCAGATACCGGTCAACATCCAAAAAGCGCGGTTCAACCTTTACCTGGTGGTATATGACGGCAGTTTTGGGGCTCACAACCCCTATGCGTTCACCTTGTTGGACACCGCGCTGACGTGGGTTCAACAGGAGTTGAGCCAATAAAGTGCTGCGAGTCGATGATGACCACACCCTCCGAGCCCCGGACCAGTTGGCCGATGCAACGATAACCAGAGACGTCATGACAAATCGCAACTTCCGTTTCTATCGAAAGCTGCCAGCGCGCTGGGGCCGCTGGCTCGCCTTGATGGCCCCGACGCTCGTTCTGGTCCTGGCGGTGATTTCGTGCCAGTCGGTCCACCGCGCTGTCGTGGTGCTGCCCAATGTTCCGGGCGCGAAGTACATCGGCTCCAAAGAATGCGAGCAGTGCCATGACCAAATCTACCGGGACTTCCAAACTGCCGACCATGCCCGGCTAGTGGCCCAGGGACCGAACGCCCTCAGCGCCGGCTGTGAATCCTGCCATGGGCCGTGCAGCTTGCATTCGGATTCGGGCGGCGAGACCAAACCTCCGTTCAGCTTCACAGCCGGGCGTCCCGCCGCAAACAGCTACGGCGCACGCCTGGTGGCACCGCCGGCCCGCTCGGTTGAAACGGTCTGCTTTCAGTGCCACACGGACGTTCGCGGCAAGTTCAACCTGCCGAGCCATCATCCTGTACCGGAAGGCAAGATGAGCTGCACCGATTGCCATCCGCCGCATAAAGGTTCGATTTTCTTAGGCGGCGGCACTTCGCTCGTCTCCGAGAATGAAAGCTGCATCCGGTGCCATCCGTCTCAGCCCGGCCCCTACGGGTTCGAACACGAGGCCATGCGTGAAGGCTGCACCGTCTGCCATACCGCCCATGGCTCCGTCAACGCTAAGATGCTGACTGAACGCGACGCGAACCTGTGCCTGAAATGCCATTTCCAGCAGATCAGCAACGGCCGGCTCCTCATCGGCGGGTCGGACCATACCCTGCGCCTGCAACAGGGCACCTGCTGGACGGCAGGTTGTCATGAAGCCGTCCATGGCTCCCGCGTCAGCCCCTCGTTGCGCTTCTAACCACCCACCCCAAAGCTGATGAACTCCAGAAGGTCATTCCCAATCGAACGGCTCCGGTGGTGCTGGGCCGCTCTGCTCGGACTCTCGGTGCCGGTTTCGGCCCTGGCCGCGACAGACACCAACGCTGTCCCCGCCGTCGGGGGCACGAATGCTTCTCCGGCAACGGCCGGCACGAATGCGCCCGCCGCCAAGACCGCTGAGCCTGTCCTCACGCCCGAGCAAATGTTCGAGGGCGGCAAAGAAGCTTACAACAATTGGGTTCAGATCGGCGCTGGCGGGTTCATCACCACCGGCAGTGGGCCTCAGTTCCAGCAGCAGCACCAGACTTCGCGGGACGCCTTCGGCGGCATTGAGAGCCTGCATTACCAGGGCGAAATTTCCAAGGGCACCACGTTCACCGTCGATGGCAGGTCCATCTACGATAACCACGATTACGATTTCACCTTCGGCATTGCCAAAGAGAAACTCGGCTATCTCCGTTTCTCGTTTAACGAATTCCGGACCTGGTCGGATGCCGATGGCGGCTTCTTCCCGCCTACGGGCAGCTACTACTCGCTCGGGCCGGTCGCGTTCACGCTCGACCGGGGGCGGATCGTTTTCGAAGCGGGCCTCGCCCTGGAGAAACTTCCGAAAATCACTCTTAAATACACCCACAGCTACCGCGATGGCGAAAAGGGCTCCACCGAGTGGGGTTACACGCATCCGGACCTGACCAGCACGGTGCGCGGCCTCAGCCCTACATTTTATCACATCAATGAATCCAGCGATGCGTTCCAAATCGAGGCCACGCACCACATCAAGGCCACCGATTTTGGGCTTGGCCTGAGCTACGAGTTCGGCAAGCTGAACGACAGCCTGAAGATTGATAAGTTCAACGGTGAACCCATCGAACAAAAAATCACCGACAAAGCGGGCACGACCTACGACCTCTTCAACGTGCATGCCTTCTCCGAAACCTGGCTGAAGAAGAACCTTATGTTCTCCGCCGGTTTCTCTTTCTCCGATTTGGACAACGATTTCACCGGGAGCCGCATTTACGGCTCCGACTTCGATGTCAACTATGTCCCCGCGGCGCAAAACGGGTTCGGCTATTACGGTTTGAGCGGCGGTTCGCACCTGAAGGAGTACGTCGGCGACCTGAACCTCTTTTACAAACCCACACCGTTCCTCGCGATCGTGCCGTCGCTGCGTGTGCTCAAAGAGGATTGGGATGCGGAAACCTCTGGCTTTGAAACGCTGGCGGACAACGCCGCCACGCCCTTCAACGCCAACGCTCAGCGAGGAGTCCTCGATGTTCGCGAGCGCCTCGACCTCCGCTACAGCGCCATCACCAACTGGGTCCTTTTCGCTCGCGGTGAATGGACCGAGGGCGATGGCAACCTTACCCAGACGGGCGGCCTGGTCCCCATCAATGGCATCGGCATTCCGCCGATTGACAACCAAACGGACGACGGGCGCCTCTTCCAGAAGTACAGCGCCGGCGCCCGTTGGTATCTCAGCCGCCAGGTCACGCTCGATGGCGGCGGCTACTACAAGCTCAACGCCTACGATTACACGCTCAACGTGGACAGCACGCCCAACAACAGCGGCAACCGTTACCCCGGCTACCTTGTCCTGCAGAACTTTGATACCTACGACGGCAACGTCCGGCTCACGCTCAGGCCCCGCCCGAACCTCACGCTGGTCAGCCGCTACGAGTACCAGCTTTCGACCATTCACACCAAACCCGATCCCATCTCGGGCCTAAGCGAAGTCCAATCCTCCGACATGACCAGCCACATCCTGGCGCAGGACATCAGTTGGACCCCCTGGTCGCGGTTGTTCCTCCAGGCGGGCTTCAATTACGTCATCAGCGAAACGAAGACGCCTGCGTCCGACGTCACCCAGGCGATCCTCAACGCGCAGAATAATTACTGGACCCTCAACTTCTCCTCCGGCCTCGTCCTCGATGACAAGACCGACTTCAAGCTTGGTTATTTCTACTACCGGGCGGACGATTACCAGGACAACTCGACCGTTGGCGTGCCGTACGGCGCCGGCGGCAAGGAGCACGCCATCACTGCCACGCTGACCCGCCGCCTCAGCCAAAGGGTCCGCCTGACCCTGCGCTACGGGTTCTTCCATTACACCGACGACGCCTATGGCGGCAACCGCGACTTCGGCGCCCACCTCATCTCTTCGAGTTTGCAGTACCGGTTTTAGCCCGTTGTTTGGGTGCGGCTTTTGCCCTTACTTTTGGTTTGCCTCGACGGACGAAAACAAGCCTTCGAGGCTGTTCAATCCGTCTTCCTTTTTCGGGTTTAGAACCTGGCGCAGATAATTCACGGCATCGGGAGCGTTCTTCACTGAGCGGGGCAGGGTTGCGCCGCTGGCGTTCGCGTGCCCGCCGCCCTGGAGCTTTTCGGCGACTTTGAGGGCTTCGCCGTTGCGGCTGCGCAAGCTGACAATCATGACGCCATTGGTGCGGCGGAACATGGTCACCAGCACCGGGTAATGAGTCGCCTGCTCCTCGAGCAACTGGTGAACGATCAAATTATTGTTTCCAATCACCGTGTCCACGAACCCGACCGTCGGGGTGATCTCAGTCACGTTAGATTTGCTCCAGGCAAACCCGAGCGGGTTTTCGATCCGGCGTTTCACTGCCATCACCTCCAGCAATGGGTGGTCCAGCAGTTTTTCGATCTGGCCGCCAATGAGCGCGAGCACATTCCAGAATTGGTAACTCTTGACCAGGTTGGCGTAATCGCTGGCCAGGACGAAATCCGGATCATCTTCGAGGAATAGATCAGCGACGTTGCTTAAGTGGACCAACCGGTCGAGGGCGGGCGACCCGAGGGCCTGTTCCTGGCACAATTCGTAACAGAGCAGGCCGGCGGATTTGTTGATGTCATGGATTAGAAGCGCGTTCTTGGGCGCAATGTCGGTCACGTGATGATCGATGATGGCCCAGTTCGGCCGGTCCATGCGCTGTTCGAAGGTGAGGTCGGTAATCCAGCCTGAGCGCTCGCGGAGGTCCCGCTGTTTCCAGTAATTGTAGTTGTAGGCCTCGAGGCGGACCTCGGTGTGAAACAGGCCGCGCGCCAGACGTTGCAGCAGCACGCCTGCCACCAACCCGTCCAGGTCGCTTTCATGGGTCAGGATCACTTCCGGCCTTGGTAACGAGCTTGTCATCTGAGCCAACGTAGTTTAACGAGCGCGATCTGGCGAGCGGCGATTTCGCGGCGTGGTAAATCAGCAACGGCGGGGGTTCGACCGCGGACTGCGCGGATGACGCGCATGTTCTTCCCTTATCTGCGAGATCCGCGAATTCCGCCGGCAAAGCTCGACGACGGGATTTCATCCCTGATTCGGGACCGGTCGGGTGTTCGCAGTCCAGAGTCTCCGGCGTCACAAATTCCCTTCATTTGCGTGGCTTCGTGTCGCATATTCCACGAGATGAAACCGAACGGAATGTTTGATCTGACGGAGGAAGTAGCTGTGGTCATCGGCGCGACCGGTGCGCTGGGCGGAGCGCTGGCGCAGGGGTTGGGCGAAGCGGGCGCGAAAGTGGCGGTGCTCGGCCGAAATGCCGAGCGGGGCCGAGCCAGGGTGAAAGGAATCGAGAACGAGGGCGGGCTGGCGGCCTTTTTTGCGGCTGACGCTGTCCAGAAGGACAGCCTCCATTCCGCCCATGAAGCGATCCTGAAAATCCTGGGCGCTCCGACGATTCTTGTGAACGCCGCGGGCGGCAACGACCCCAAGGTTACGGTCACGGGTGAGCGTCCCTTCGAGCAGATTGCGTTGGCGGATTGGCAGGCCAACTTCGACTTGAACCTCGTTGGCGGCGTGTTGTTGCCCTGCCAGGAGTTCGGACCGGGGATGGTAACTCGCGGAAAGGGAAGCATCATCAACATCGCCAGCGTGTCAGCGCACCTGCCGCTCTCGCGCGTTGTGACCTATTCCGCCGCAAAGGCTGCGGTGCTCAACCTGACGTTGTTTCTAGCCCGTGAATGGGCGCAAAAAGGTGTGCGCGTCAACTCCATTACGCCGGGGTTCTTCCCGGCCGAACAGAATCGCAACCTCCTGTTCAACGACGATGGTTCCCCGAGCGCCCGCACGAAAGCCATCTGGGGTCACACACCAATGGGCCGCTTTGGCGAAGCGCGCGAGCTCATCGGCGCGGCGGTGTTCCTGGCGAGCCAGAAAGCCAGCAGCTTTGTTAGCGGGACGGACATTCGTGTGGATGGAGGATACCTGGCACAGACGATTTGAGGCGTAGATGGACCCGAATTGAGAATTCTAACTTCTCAATCCTGGAACCCAAACTCCAGACCTCCCATGATTCCGACACCTGTCACTGCTTCCCAAGTCGCCGACATCGTCGCTCACGCATGCCCTGGTGGTTTCTACCGTGACCGGCGAGTTCTGCTGATCGTCCCCGACGGCACCCGCACAGGGCCGGTTGGCCTCATGTTCCGCGCCTTGCACGACCAGATCGGACAGGTCGCCAAAGCGTTTGATGTTTTGGTCGCGCTCGGCACTCACCCGCCGATGAGCGAAGCGGCCATTTGCGAGCGACTCGAAATCTCCGAATCGGAACGTCATGAGAAATTTGGCGCAGTGAAGTTCTTCAACCATGCCTGGGACGACCCGTCTGCTCTCAGGAAGGTCGGCACGCTCACCGCCCGCGAGGTGCGCGAATTGACCGACGGCTTGTTCTCGATGGACGTTCCGGTCGAGGTCAACCGATTGTTGTTCGACTACGACCAGGTAATTGTCGTCGGCCCGGTTTTTCCCCATGAGGTTGTCGGTTTCTCGGGCGGCAACAAGTATCTGTTCCCCGGGGTCGGTGGGCCACAGATACTGAATTTCTTTCACTGGCTGGGGGCGGTGGTTACGAACCCGATGATTATTGGTAACAAATGGACGCCCGTCCGCAAAGTCGTCGATCGTGCCGGGGCTATGGTCAAGGTGGACAAGCTTTGCTTTTGCCTGGTGGTAGACCCGCACAAAGACCTCGTAGGATTGTTTGCCGGCACGCCCGAGGCGGCGTGGGACAAAGCCAGCGAGCTCTCTCGTCAGGTCCATATCACCCGCAAACCAAAGCCGTTCCGAATTATCCTTTCCTGCGCACCGACGATGTACGACGAGCTGTGGACGGCAGGAAAGTGCATGTACAAACTTGAGCCGGTGCTGGCCGATGGCGGTGAGCTGATCATTTACGCGCCGCATTTGAGAGAAATTTCAGTTAGCCATGGCAAGCACCTTGAGGCCATAGGCTACCATTGCCGCGATTACTTCCTCAAACAGTGGGACCACTTCAAACTATTGCCGTGGGGCGTGCTGGCGCATTCCACGCATGTGCGGGGTGTCGGCGCGTTCGAGAAAGGTGTCGAGAAATGCCGAGCTAATGTGACGCTCGCGACCCAAATTTCCCCGGAGCAATGCAAGAGGATCAACTTGGGTTACCGAGATCCGAACAGCATCCGGCTGGAGGACTTCGCCGGGCGGGAGGATGAGGGTGTTCTCCTGGTGCCGAAAGCCGGCGAGATGCTCTTCCAGTTGGAGAACCCGCCCGCGTGGGCTGGGAGAAATGGTGAGGGCGGCGCGGCCTAGTTTGAGGACAGGCAGCGCCCTGAATGACTCTATCCTGAATTGTCGTTTTTCTGCTCAGGTTGTTGCTGTTACAAGATGCAAGTTGAAGGTTGCAAGTTGGTTGCCGAACTTTCAACGTTCAACCTGCCACCGTTTGCACAACGAGTCTGGTTCCGGCTACGCCGGCTTGTGACAACGCTCGCTACCTTTCCGGGTAAGCAGCGGGGGTTGGGCACCTCGGCACAGCCCAAGTTTAGGCTTTAAAGTAGCCCTGCACTTTTGCAATATGCGCGTTCGCTTTTGGATGCCGGGGGCGTTATGGCGGTTCCCGGCTCCTGGCACGACATGAAACGAACGCATCATTGCAACGAACTGCGCCCGGCGAACATCGGGCAGACTGTGACTTTGGCCGGCTGGGTCCATTCCCGGCGCGATCTGGGCGGAGTGATTTTCATCGATGTGCGGGACCGGGAGGGGCGCACGCAGACCGTGTTCGATCCGTCGGATTTGCTCAAAGAGCTGTTCGACCGCGCCGCGGCCCTGCGCAGCGAATGCGTCATCCGTGTCACTGGCAAGGTGCGCCAGCGTCCGGCAGGAACGAACAACCCGAAGATTGCGACGGGCGAGGTCGAGGTCGCGGTCACGTCGCTCGAATTGCTGAATGCCGCCGAGGTGTTGCCGTTCCCGGTGGATGACCCCGAGGCCGCCAGCAAGGTGAACGAGGAGTTGCGCCTGAGATACCGTTATCTGGATTTGCGCCGTCCGGAAATGGCCCGCAACCTGCGTGTGCGCAGCAAGGTCGCCACCGCGACGCGGGTGTTCATGGATGAGCAAGGGTTTCTGGAAGTGGAGACACCGCTCCTCTTCAAGAGCACGCCGGAAGGCGCGCGCGAGTTCCTGGTTCCCAACCGCCGCGAGCCCGGCACGTTCTACGCGCTGCCGCAATCGCCCCAGCAATTTAAGCAAATCCTCATGGTGGCCGGCGTCGAGCGTTACTACCAGCTCGCCCGCTGTTTCCGCGACGAGGACCAGCGCGCCGACCGCCAGCTTGAATTCACGCAAATCGACATCGAAATGTCGTTTATTGATCGCGAGGACATTTACTCGTTGATCGAGGGTCTATTGAAACGGGTTTGGAAGACGGCGTTGAACCTCGACATTCCGACGCCGTTCAAGCGGATTACTTTTCATGAGGCGATCGACCTTTACGGCATCGACAAGCCCGACACGCGGTTCGGGATGGAACTGGTCGATTTCACCGAGGAATTTCGCGGGAGCAAGTTCAAGGTGTTCAGCGGGGCGGTGGCCAATCACGGAGTGGTCAAGGCGCTCAACGCAAAAGGGCTGGCGAGCGCGACGCAGGGCCAAATCGATTCGATGACCGCTCTGGCGAAGAGCTTCGGAGCGAAAGGCCTTGCGTTTATCAAAGTCGAGGGTGGCGAATGGAAGTCGCCCATCGTCAAATTCTTTAGCGACGCGGAAAAAGCCGCGCTGGCGCAGAAGCTGAGCGTCGAGGAAGGCGATTTGATTCTATTCGCGGCCGACCAGTGGCTGACGGCGTGCGAAATCCTGGGCAAGATTCGATTGTATTGCGCCGACCTTCGAAAAGGGCAGGGGAAGCTGCAAATTCCTGCCGACCGTTTCGATTTCTTGTGGGTGGTGGATTTTCCGCTGCTCAGCTTCGATAAGGAACAGAACCGCTGGTACTCGACTCATCATCCGTTCACCGCGCCGGTCGCAGAGGATATTCCGATGCTCAAGAGCGAGCCGAAGAAGGTCCGCGGGCAGCACTATGACGTGGTGGTCAACGGGGTGGAATTGGGGGGCGGCTCGATTCGTATTCACCAGCCGGACTTGCAAAAGACCGTGTTCGAGGAAGTGCTGCAGATTCCGCCCGAGGAGACGCAGTTGCGGTTCGGCTATATGCTCGAGGCTTTCAAGTACGGCGCGCCACCCCACGGCGGGATTGCGTTGGGATTCGACCGTCTCAACGCGATTTTGTGCGGCACCCCGAGCATTCGCGACGTTATCGCATTTCCAAAGACGGCGAAGGGCGTGTGCCTGATGACCGAGTCGCCGACGCCGGTTTCGCCGCGCCAATTGGGCGACCTGCACATCGAGGTCAAGGCGGCGAAGAAGGAGTAAGGTTGCCAACCGCGAGGCGGGCCAGTAAAGTTCGGCATGACAACGACGGTTGATGCCATTTACGAGAACGGCAAGCTGCTTCTTCAGGAGCCATTGGCTTTGCCTGAGAAATCTCGCGTCCGCGTGACGATAGAGTCCGACACCGAACGCGAGGGGTGGCTGAAACTGTCGGAGCAATCCTTGACCAAAGTCTGGAATAACCCGGACGACGACGTGTTCAATGACCTGCTCTCGCAATGACGTTGTCCTTCTGCCGATTCCGTTCACTGACCTAACCAGCCGCAAGGTGCGGCCAGCAATTGTGGTTGGCCGGAATGGCTCGGACTTGCTCCTCGTTCCCATTTCTTCTCAGCTCCCGAATACGGACTTCCAATTGAAAGATTGGCGCGCCGCAGGGCTGAATGTTCCTTGCGGGGTCAAAGCCCAGATTGCCACAGTTGAAGAAAGGCTTATCCTGAAAACCGTCGGAAGGCTCACTGTCGCCGACCGAGGGGTGCTGGACTCAAAGTTGCGCGCCTGGCTTCAGCTCTGAACTCCACCTTCGACCTGTACTTCACAGCGGCGCGACCACCACACGGAAACCCAAGAAGTTGAATTTGGTGGCGGGGTCCGTTTGGTATCTACCGGCTGAGCGACAGGACGGACCTCCGTATCCCCAACTTCCGCCACGGAAAACGCGGGTAGTGCCGCTATCGGGCCCCTGCGGGTCGGTGACGGGTCCGGCCTGGTAAGGGCTGTAATAGTCCTGGCACCATTCATAGACGTCGCCATGGACGTCGAACAGGCCCGTGGGGTTTGGGAGTTTCAGTCCAACGTCATGCGTGACGGCGGCGCTATCATTGAAGAACCAGGCGTAGCTGGAAAGGTTGAGGTATCCCGGATCGTCGCCGTAGCTGAAACGGTTGGTGGTGCCGGCGCGGCAGGCGAATTCCCACTCGGCCTCGGTCGGCAGCCGGTAAACCCAGTTGGTGGGGAGATGCCCGGCCTGCTGCTCGAGTTGAGTCAACTGCGCGCAGTAGGCGGCGGCCGAGAACCAATAGAGTGTTTCGACGGGCCGACTCAGGTCGGTGCCGTAATCGGTGCCGTTGCGCAGGCCGTTAAACCAGCTCGGATTGACCCCGGCCACCCTCAGGTAATCGCCTTGGGTGACGAGGTATTTGCCGACGAAGAATCCTTGAGTGAGCGTGACGGTGTGCTGGGTTTCGTCGGGCTGCCTGTCCACTTCGGTTGTGGGGCTGCCCATGGTGAAGGTTCCGGGCGGTATCCAAACCATGTTAGTAACGATGACGTTGGTCGGCGAGAGGCCTTGGAGCAGCATCGCCCGGTAATAGCGGACGGAATCGAGTGGACCGTTCGGGTCGGCAACCAATGTCGGACTGGTGTACAAGGTGAGGTTAGTGAGTGGCAACCAAACGGAGGCGGGAGGCAACGCTGAGTTGTATTGAATGGTCCAGGACGTGCCAAGCGGCCCCGAAAGGCTGAGTTGCGGGAGGCCGCCGGCGAGTCGCACACCGAGACGTGCCGAGGTCTGGGAATGGGCTTGAGGCGTGAAAGCCGACAAGGCCAGCCCGGCAACCGCCAGGCAACACCAAGGGGTTGAGACTAGCGCTTTCATTGGTCGCACTTCCTGCTTCCGCTAGTATATCACCATAATCCCTCAGACGACGCAATCCACATCGTCACATCGCGCGCGGGGCGAGGGTGCGGAGCCAATGGCGGGAATATACCGCTCAAACTGTCAGCAACGCGCGGGCCTCAGCCATGCCGGCGGCGGGGCGGCCAAACTCACTGGCGGTAACGCGGCCCAGCGCTACAAGATGACGCCAGCGGAAGGCGGCTCGAGTCGCGGTGAACTCCTCGGAGACTGTGCGGTAGAATTTTTCCGCGTGCAGCGCCCCGTCCTCGCTCACCGCGTAGCGCAGCAACAGGGCGAAGAGCGGACGCGGCGGATGATTCATTTCCCCGTAGCGATGCACCACGGCGCTGGCTTTCGCCTGAAGATTCCCGCGGATCGCCTCCTCCAGTTCGCGGAGCAACGCGTTCGGATCGGTCGCTTTAACTTCGCCAAGATGGCGAGGGAGTGGCAGTGGCTGCCAGGCGAGGAAATCACCGCCGCGGGCCGTGCGGTCCAAGGCTACCTGGTACGCGCCTAGAATCAGGCTGGCGAAGCAGTTCCGCGGATTACCCACGAGCGCCAGGTTGCGCCAGGCGTTCGCGGAGTCGCACGCGTGCACGCCGATGGAGTCGCCGTGGACACTGCCGATCGGTTTGCCGGTCACTTCGTCACGCGGAGTGCGGCCCATGTCACGGAGGATAAGTTGATTGGCGGCCAGGGTGATGGTTTCGCCAAGCGCGGCCGGCGACATGCCCTCAGCCAGGGCAGCGGCGGCGGCCTCGGCCGCTTGCGCCGGAGACGACTTGAAGATCGTTTGGCTCATCTGGTCAACCCAGGCGTCCTCTGCCTGCCGGTCACCCGGTGAGCGGCCCAGCAGCTTGTGCTGCTCGAGGAGTTTGGGCAGCAGGGCGCGAGAATCCTCCGAACTTGCCTGGCGCGGCCAGGATTCGGCTTTGACGCAATAACGGACGGACTGCCGGAGGAGGGTATGGGCTTGCTCCTTGCCGATCAGCCCAAGCAAATCCCACGCGCGATAGGGTAGCACGACCCGGTGAACTTCGGTGTTGTCCTGCACGGTAAAGAGCAGGTCGTTCAAGGCGTCGTCGGGTATGCCTTGCGCGAGGCGAGCGAAGGTTCGCTCCGCCTCATCAACCTCTTTGCGCCGCACGGCTTCGCGGAGCAGCTCGCTGCCGGAGCCGGCCGGGGCGGAGGCGGGTTTAACCGGACGCAAGACTTCCTCTTTTCGTCCGCCGCGTTCCTGGATGCGATTGGTATTGCGATAAAGGACCTTGAAAACGGGAAGCGGCTGCAATTCAGCGGGCAGCTCCTGGGCCATGTGCAAGGCCGGGGCCAGGGCCATCATCGTGTGAAAACCCACATAATCCTCGCCGCCAAAGGTCCGCGCATTGGCGAGCGCGGCGGCGGCTGTCAACGTCCGCAAGTCGGTACCCGAATGGAGCTGGCTGACGAGTGTCGGCAGCAGGCGGTTGACCGGCGTTTCCTGCATCAAACAGACGAGGGGTTCCAGCGGCCCAAAGGACAGTGCCTCGGCGGTTTCCTCGCCAAGGGCGGAGGTAAGACCCAAATCGCTGGCCACCTCGTAGCCGACGGCGGCAACCAACATCCCTCGGCCGACTTCCGTTAGAAACTCTCGACGTGTGCGTGGTGTACTCATAGCGGTTCTGCTGCTTCCTGCGGGTTTACGTCAACAGGTACCTGTACGCCTGTTCGGCGGGCCGTCAAGGGATGCACGCGGCTCTTTTTCCACCGTTGACGCCCTGAGGCGGAGATACTAAAGGTCTCTATTACTATGCCTGAGACCCTACCCGGTACGAACATCGAATCCGTCCTTCAGGAGCACCGTGTTTTTCACCCCCCGAAAGAATTCGCGAAACACGCCCATATTAAGTCTTTGACCCAGTATCGCAAACTTTACAAGGAGTCCGTCACGTCGCCGGAAAAATTCTGGAGCAAACAGGCAAAGGCGGAATTGGTTTGGTTCAAGCCCTGGAAGAAGGTGCTTCAATGGCAGGAGCCGTTCGCGAAGTGGTTCGCGGGCGGCCAGCTCAATGTCAGCTACAATTGCCTTGACCATCATCTCGGCACCCCGACCGCCAACCAGGCTGCCCTGATTTGGGAGGGCGAACCGGCAGCGCCCGGTAAACCCGGCGAGGAGCGCACGTTGACCTATAAACAGCTCCATCACGAGGTTTGTCGCTTCGCCAACGTGCTCAAGCGCCACGGGCTCAAGCAGGGCGACCGTGTGCTTATCTATCTGCCGATGGTGCCCGAGGCCGCCGTCGCGATGCTCGCCTGCGCGCGTATCGGCGCCGTCCATTCGGTTGTATTCGGCGGTTTCAGCGCGCAGTCAGTGGCTGACCGCATCCAGGATTCTCAAGCGCGTCTCGTCATTACCGCGGACGGCGGTTTCCGCCGTGGCGCAGTGGTGCCGCTGAAGCAAAGCGTCGATGAAGCCCTCAGCCTCAAAGACGCCCAGGGGGAGTTGCTGGCCAAGACCATTGAAAAGGTCGTCGTGCTGCGTCGCGCTTGCAACGAGGTCAACTTCCATGAGGGCCGCGATTTCTGGTGGCACGAGGAAATCGCCTTGGTGGACGCACATTGCCCGGCGGAGAAACTCGACAGCGAGGCCCCGCTCTTCATTCTCTATACCAGTGGCTCGACTGGCAAACCCAAGGGCATCCTCCATACTACCGCCGGCTACCTGCTCTACGCGAAGCTTACCACCAGGTACGTGTTCGATTTGCGCGCCGAGGATGTTTACTGGTGCACCGCTGATGTGGGCTGGGTCACCGGCCACAGCTATGTCGTTTATGGCCCACTGGCCAACGGCGCGACCAGCCTGATGTACGAAGGCGCTCCCAATTTCCCTGAGCCCGACCGCTTCTGGCGCATCGTCGAAAAATACGGTGTCACGGTCCTCTACACCGCGCCTACGGCGATCCGGGCGTTCATGAAATGGGGGGTCGAATGGCCGACAAAACACGACCTGACTTCACTACGGCTGCTGGGCACAGTCGGTGAGCCGATCAATCCCGAGGCCTGGATTTGGTATTACCAGGTGATCGGCGGCAAGCGCTGCCCCATCGTCGATACCTGGTGGCAAACCGAAACGGGCGGCATCCTGATTACACCGCTGCCGGGCGCCACGCCTACCAAACCCGGTTCGGCAACGCTGCCGTTTTTCGGCATCGTACCCGAAGTGGTAGATGACTCCGGCAAGGCGGTGCCGCGCAACTCCGGGGGCAAACTGGTTATCCGCAAACCATGGCCGGGAATGCTGCGCGGCCTCTGGCGCGACCCAGAACGCTACAAGTCCGTTTATTGGGGTGAAGTCAAAGGCAGCTACTTTACCGGCGACGGCAGCCGCCAGGACAAAGACGGCTATTTTTGGATCGTTGGCCGCATCGACGACGTTCTCAACGTTGCCGGGCATCGCATCGGCACCGCCGAAGTCGAGAGCGCGCTGGTGAGCCATCAAAAGGTCGCCGAGGCCGCCGTGGTGGGCCGCCCGGACGCTCTCAAGGGTCAGGCACTCGTCGCCTTTGTGACGCTCAAAGGCCACGTCCAGGCCGACGGCGGTTTGCGCGAAGAGTTGCGCCAGCACGTTGCCAAGGAAATCGGCCCGGTCGCCAAGCCGGATGATATTCGTTTTGCCGAAGCCCTGCCCAAGACCCGCTCCGGCAAAATCATGCGCCGGCTCCTCAAGCAAATCGCCGCCGGAACCGAGATCAAGGGCGACACTACAACTTTGGAAGACCTGAACGTCCTCGCCCGGCTCGCCATCGTGGAAGAATAAGTCACTTCAAAAACCGATTGCGAACTCGGGCTGTGCGGATAACTTTACGTTGATGACCCAGGAGCAACGCCGGTTGGCGGCGCTCATGTTCGCCGACATCGTCGGCTACAGCGCGATGGCCGAGCAGGACGAGCGCCTGGCCTTGCGCCTGCTCGAGGAGCACCGCAGCGCCCTTCGCCCGATTCTTTCCCGACACTCTGGCCGCGAGCTCAAGACGATGGCCGACGGTTTCCTGGCTCAATTTGACAGCGCGGTGGATGCAGCCAACTGCGCGCTGCAACTCCAGTCCGAACTCGCAGCCCGGAACGCGCGCGTTGCTCCGGAAGAAAGGTTGCTCCTGAGAATTGGCCTGCACGTGGGCGATGTGGTCGTGTAGGATGGCGACGTGCTGGGCCAGGAGGTCAACCTCGCCTCGCGCATCGAACAGTTGGCCGAGCCGGGCGGCATTTGCGTTAGCGAAGACTTCGCTCGTCAGGTTCGCCGCAAGGTTTCGGCCAGCCTGCAAAGCATAGGCACTCCGCACCTCAAGAACCTCAGGGAACCCGTCGAGGTGTTTCGGATGGTCGCCGGTCCCATTTCCGCGATCACGACTCCTCCGGAGGCGCGCTCCCTCGCCGTGCTCCCCTTCGTCAATATGAGCTCCGACCCTGAGAACGAGTTCTTCAGCGATGGCCTTACCGAAGATATTATCGCCCGGCTCTCAAAGATCGGCGCGTTAAAAGTGATCTCTCGCACCTCGGCCCTGCAGTACAAGGGCACCAGGAAAAACCTGCGCACCGTCGGACAGGAACTGCGTGTCGGCACCATTCTTGAAGGTAGCGTGCGGAAAGCCGCCAATCGTGTGCGCATTGCTGCCCAGCTCATCGATGCCACCACTGATGAGCACTTGTGGGCGGAAGCTTACGACCGCGAGCTTAGCGATATTTTCGAGGTGCAGCGCGATGTGGCCGAACGGATCGCCCAGGCTCTGGAGGCCAGGATTACCCCGGCCGAACAAAAGCGCCTTCGCCAGGCTCCCACACGGAACATGGAGGCTTACGAGGTTTGCTTGCGCGGCCGCTTTTTCTGGAACCGGCGCAACGAAGTGGGGCTCAACCGCTCGGTCGAGTGCTTCGAACAGGCACTCAAGAGCGACCCCGCGTACGGCGAGGCGCACGCCGGCCTGGCCGATGCTTATACGCTCCTGGCGGTCCTGGAGTTTTTGGCCCCGCAGGTCGCCTTTCCCAAAGCACGCGCGGCGGCAGAGAAAGCCTTGGAACTCGATCCTGCCGCCGCCGAGGCGCACGCTTCCCTTGGTCTGGTCCGTTTCCAGTTCGATTGGAACTGGCTCGCCGCCGAACGGGAGCTTCGCCTAGCGACGGAACTGAATCCGAACTACGCGCCCGCTCACCATTTCTACGCTGACTTTCTCAAGGGGATGGGCCGTTTCGAAGAGGCGTATCGGGAGATCCTCAAGGCGCAAGAGCTTGATCCCCTCTCCCTCGCGATCAGTTCAGGTGTGGGACATGTGCTTTATCTTTCGCGCCAGTACGACCGCGCCATTGAGGCCTATCGTCACACTGTCGAGCTTGATCCCGGCTTCCTGCAGGCGCGCCTATGGTTCGGCCGGCCTTACCTCCAAAAGGGCCGGTATGCCGAGGCGATTGCCGAACTGCGCCAGGCAGTCGAGTTGTCGAAGGGCAGCACGATGTCCCTGGCCGTGCTCGCTCATGCTCACGCCGCCTCGGGTGACCGGGCTGAAGCGTTGCGGCTCCTGGAAACTCTGCAAGCTCGAGCTCATGAGAAATATGTCCCGTCCTACTGGATCGCCTTCGTTCACGTTGGCCTGGGAGACAAAGACCGCGCCATCGAGTGGATGGACAAGGCGCGCGACGAGCGCTCCGCCTGGCTGGCCTGGGCCAACGTTGAACCGCGCTTCGACATTCTGCGCGACGACCCTCGCTTCCGTGAAATCCTGCGCAAGGTCGGCTTTCCTTGACGCGGCCGCATTCGAAACGCTCCACCACCGTTCCACCTTCGCCGCTCTGTTGCTCCCAGTGTTCTCTGCTATGCCCTCCCACGCCCAACCCTCGAACGACCTCGCCGAAATCCGTCAAATCCTGCGCGAAGTCCCGCTCATCGATGGTCATAACGATCTGCCCTGGCAATTCCGCAAGCTCAAGAAGGACATCAACGGCATCGACCACGTCGGGCTCGGGTCGGACTTCGAGGGCTTTCACGGGTCGGTCGAGAGGTTGGAGGACGTTTCGAAATACCCGGCGTTGCTGGCCGAACTGCGCCGGCGCGGCTTCACCGTGGAGGACATCAAGAAAGTCGCCGGCCTGAATCTGCTTCGGGTCATGCGCTAGGCCGAAGCAGTCTCGGCCCAACTAAACTCCGCCACGGGCGCGAAATAGTCAGACAGCCAGGGCATCCACCTGCGCGCGAAAAGAACATTGAACCACGAACGAAACGAACCACATGAAAGGAAGGCTTTTGTTTCGTATCTTTCGAGCTTGTCGGCGCGAAATATCGGCTTGCGCGCCGGGTATGCGGCTTGTAGCTTTCAACGCTCTCTGGTTGCACCCATAGCTCAATTGGATAGAGCATCTGACTACGGATCAGAAGGTTATAGGTTCAACTCCTATTGGGTGCGCCACTACATCAGTCCGTATTTGCCGTCCTGGAATCGTGGTCGCCCAAAACCCCTGACCGGCTAGAAAGCTGCCAAAAGTGGCCCGTCACGCCACCCGATATGGGACTTGTCTTCATGGCTGGTGATGAGCAAAATCCGGCAAAATCTGTTGCGCGATCATGATGAGAAAAACTGTAGCAATTCTGGGGTGCGCGATGGTGGCCCTCGCCGGGTTCAGCGGCGAAGCAAAATCGAACTGGATTTCATTATTCAACGGCAAGGACCTCAGCGGCTGGACGGTCCGCGGCAAGGCAGCCTGGTCTGTGCAGGGCGGCGTCCTGGTGGGCATTGGCGGAATGGGACACATCTACACCGACGCCACTTGCTCGGATTTTGAAGCCAAGGGCATGTTCCGCGTCACGAGCCAGGGGGCGACGGCCAACAGCGGGTTTTATTTTCGCGCCAACCTCCCAGCGGACGATGTGAACGGCTTCCCTCGAGGCTACGAGGCCCAGATTTGCAACAGTGGGGATGGCTATACCGGATGGCTGTGGAAGCCGGGCAAGCCGACTGGAAAGGCAACCGAGCTGCTCACCAAAGACGGCGAATGGTTCAGTTACCGCATCCGGGCCGTCGGCGAGCACATTCAGTTCTGGATCAATGACAAACTCGTAATGACCTATAACGATGCCGAATACAAAACAGGCCACTTTGCCATTCAAGGCCACAATCCCGGCATGAAGGTTGAAGCGAAGGAATTGTATTATTTAGACTTGAGCAAATAGGCTTTCGCTGGCCTCGTCTATGCGACCCTATTCGCGTAGCTTCAGAGATCACAGTCTTACATCCCTTTTCCGACGTTTTCCGTTTGACGAAACGGCGCCGACTTTTCTCGAGCGACGACAAGCAGAGGGAAACACTACCACGTATTGGGTTCCCAGTGTGCAGCCGATCACCGAGAAGCTGATGCGATGGGCAATTGCGAAAGAAAACTGTTCATGAAATCGTTGGCCTATGTTGCGTTCCTGCGGGGCATCAATGTGGGGGGCAACAAGCTCATCAGCATGGAGGATTTGAAAAAGGCATTCGCCTCGCTTGGCTTTGCAAACATCCGAACCGTCCTGGCCAGCGGCAATGTGGTGTTTGAAACCGCGGATACCGACCCGGCTGTCCTCACTGCCGGGATCGAGCAAAAGCTCCAAAGCAGGTTCGGCCTCGAGATCGCGGTGAGAGTTCGTACCGCAGAACAGATTCAAGCTCTCGTGGCGTCCAAACCTTTCAAGAAAACTCAGGTGACTCCACAAACCAGGCTGCACGTCACATTCTTGGCCCTCAACCTCGTGCAGGGCTTGAAGGTCTCCCAACGGCTGAAGGGGACGGACTTTGAGATCGTCCGGGTTTCAGCGGGCGAGGTCTGCAGCACGGTGGAGGTTTCGGCTAAACGGGGGACCACCGATTTGATGAAGGTGCTCGAGAAACAGTTCGGCAAAAAAATCACCACGCGGACGTGGAATACTGTGGAACAAATCGGGAAACTTCTGGAGAGCTGATCCGGTGCGATGAAAGGCCGAACAACGAAACAGTTTTCTGACTTGATCGGGTTCTTGTGGTAGTCTCAAAGTGGAAGGTGAAAACGTATGAAGCGCTTGCTATCTTTTCTTTATCTGACAATGGCGGTTTGTTTGGCGGTGACAGTTCGCGGGGCGGAATTGGCAGCGGATGCCGACCGGGTCCCTGCGGAACAGGAAATCGCCAAACAGCGGATGATGCAGATTTACGACGCCATCCAGGCCTACCGCAAAGACCACAAGGACCTGCCGGGCTATCTCTCCGATCTTTATCCGCAGTACATCGCTGATACGAACGTTCTTATCTGTCCCACGGCGCTGCGGCTCGGCCAGGAGCTCCCTTTCGTGGAACTGCGCGATCCCAAGTTGCTCGTTCATTATGGATATGAGTTCAGCGCCCGGCCGATTCAAGCGATGTTCGGGTACAGCGGCCCGATGACCATGAACGCGTGGAAACGCATGCAGATGACGGTTGTCGGAGGTGTGGTGCCCATCTTGCGATGCTTCGCGTATGACCAGGTCATCAATCTCAGCTTCGACGGCAAGTTCTATCAGAGCCCCCTCCAGTGGGAAGATACGGTCGCGGACAAGGTCAATCTCAGCGAACTGGAGCCCGTGCATCTCCGACTGGACTTCCTCAAGCGGCTTGGAGGCGGAACAAGCGGCGAAGCGCTGGCTTTTGAAGAACTCCAGGAAGCCGCCTCCCGCGACAATCGAGGCGTCGTGATGTCAGATCAGGATTTGTCGGAGGAAAACAAAAAATGGAACCAGGACGTCGCGCAAACAGCGCTGGCCGTTGCGGACCGGGCGGGGAAATTTCTGGAACAATACCCGCAGAGCGCCAGCGCCAAACAAGCCGCTCAAATCGAGCAGCGGATGCTGCTGAAGGCCACTGCGGCCGGCTCGACTGATGCCGGCCGGCGGCTGGAGGCCTCGCTGGCGGAGAAGCTCAAAGCGCCGGACCTGAGTGAAGACCAACGCTTTGAGCTGCGGTCGCTGCAGATGCAGGCGGCGCGAGCCGGAATGAATGCCAGGCCCGCCAGCGAGAGACAGGAGGCGTTCGCCCGCCAGTGCCGCTCACTGATCCAGGAGTTTCCGAAGCGTTCCGAGCCCTATCTGATGCTGCTCTCAGGTGCGCAGGACGCGAAAGAAGCGACGGTCCGCGCCGTCGTTGCTGAGGTCGAGAAATCCACCGATGCGCCTCAGGAAGCTAAAGAGCGTGCCCAGGCCCTGCTGGACCGTTTAGATCTCGTTGGCCGCCCGCCGGAGATTCAATTCACCGCGCTTGACGGACGCGGCGTGGACTTCGCCAAACTCAAAGGCAAGGTAGTGCTCGTGGATTTCTGGGCGACCTGGTGCGGCCCATGCGTGGGCGAAATTCCTCACGTCAAGGAGGCCTATGAAAAGTTCCATCCTCAGGGATTTGAAATTGTCGGCATCAGCTTCGACAACGAAAAGGCGGCGCTCGAGAAATTCGTAAAGTCCAGGGAACTGGCCTGGCCGCAGTACTTCGACGGCAAAGGCTGGCAAAACAAATTCGGCCAGCGCTATGGCATCGAGTCCATCCCGACGATGTGGTTGGTTGACCGCAAAGGCAATCTGGTCGATACCAACGCCCGGGCCGACCTGGCGGGCAAGGTCGAGCATCTCATTGCCGAGAAGTAGCCTCGGTATCTCCCGTCGGGAGGGTGACATTGCATCGGTTGAGCGGAAACGCCACAACGACAGTGCCCCTGTCTCGCACCCCGGCTAAGGAGCTCATGTGCTTGTGTCCCGCAGAACCGTCGTAAAACGGGCATCTCGAAGCGAAAACAGGGCGCCCAAACCAATTAGTGCCTCTCAAACAGGTATTTAAGCAGCTTCTGTGCCGCGACGGCGTATCGACGAGCAAACCCTTTCTGCGGTGAAGCGACCTCGCCATTCCGTGTGAAGCCGGGCATTCTCTGAGCCTCAACAACGAGAATGGCACATCGGGTGCTAACCTCACCTCCGCCATGCCACTGAATTACGATATCCCTATTTTGAGCCCCGGCCCGATTTCCCTGCCCGTTCCTGGGCAACAAGCGCGTGAATGCAGGTCAAAGAGTACAGGCCGCGCAACGCATCCGACTCATGCCTTGACGCGGGCCTGCCTGGAGGTAGCCCGAACTGAGAGGCGGGAGGACCTTATTTGGCTGGCCCTCGCGGTCGGGGGTTTGGGCGTGCTGGTGGTAAGCTTTTGGATCTGACCGACTACAGCCTGCGCACGATGCGGGCTTTGTCGATCCAGTGACTTCAGCGGACCTGCGCTTCGGCTTCGGATCCCTCAGACCCTTTGCGTCCTTGCCTCTTTGCGCTGGAATAGTGGAATATCTTTGCAGGCTGCGAAGAATGTTGCGCGCTGCGTACGGCGCGAAGCGTATGGAGTGCGGTGGCAGAGCGCAGCGGCGACACCGCTTTCCGATCGGGGTCCTGCCCCCCAAAGCGGCGTTCCTTTTCGCGCCTTCTCGTGCCTTTTTGTGGCAATTCCGTCGCCTTCCGCGTATTCCGCGTATTCCGCGGTTATTCTCTCCTGCTTTTAGTTGCGGCTCCGCTGCGCTGCGCCTTTGCGTTAAGCGCCGGCAGGTAAACACCCCAGAAAGTCCCCGGGAACAAGTCCTTCCTCTACACATCTTACATAAACGGGGGGCGGTTTGTGAAACGGCAAACAGGGACATGAATCCGCTCCCGGTTCGCACCGTAAACGCTAAGCGAAAAGAACCTATGAAGACGGACATCAAAAGATATGGCATGAAAACCGAAAGGCAACCCAGCCGCAGATGGAGCTCGATACCCAAGCGGCTATTAACCGCATTGCTTGCCGTCGGAGGGATTGCGATGGCCAGCGGCCAGGCCCTGGCAGCACAGGGCCTTCAGGTCGTTCCCAGCCCATTTATCAACAATTCGACCCTGAGCGGAGCCGCAATCATTGCCGGCAATGATATTTGGGCAGTGGGCGACATTGCCGGCAGCAGCGCGAACACCGGAGTCACGCTCGCTGAGCACTTCGACGGCACGGGTTGGAGCGTGATTCCCACCCCCGCTGTCGCAGGCGGCATGTTCTCCAGCGTCGCCGGAGCTGCCGGCAACGATGTTTGGGCCGTTGGCAGCCAGGCCGCCGGCAGTTCTGTCACTGCTCTGATCGATCACTGGGACGGCACAAGTTGGACGGTCGTCGCCGGCCCGAAGCTTCCAAAGGGAAGTTTCCTCACCGGGGTGGCCGCGCTCTCGGCGACTGATGCGTGGGCTGTGGGGAGTGAACCAGCCCCTTCCGGCTCGACGTTCATCTTCAACCCCCTGGTCGAGCACTGGGACGGCACGAGTTGGAGCGTCGTCACCAGCCCTGCGTTCGTAAACGGATTGTTATTAAAGGGAATCTCGGCCGATGCCGCCAACGACGTTTGGGTTGTGGGAGGAAACACAGTACTGCACTTCGACGGTGCTAACTGGAATCGTGTGCCCTCGCCGTCAAAAGTTTCACTAAGCACGGTCACTGCCCTCTCGCCAGGCAATGTTTGGGGCGCGGGTGTGGGGCCCGGCCTCTATTTCCCCCGCGCGACTATCGAACACTGGGACGGCACAACCTGGAGCGTCGTTTCCAGCCCGAATCCAACTACCCGTGGCAACAGCTTCCTGGAAGGAATTGCCGCTGTCGCCGCTAATGACGTCTGGGCCGTCGGCGGAGGCACGGGAGCCGGGCCGGTCACTGAACACTGGGATGGCAAGAGCTGGACCATCCTCGCCACTCCGAGCGGAGTGCGTGCTCTGAACAACGTGGCGGCGCACAGTGACGGGACCGTCGTGGCACTCGGCGTCGGGACAAATAACAGTGCCGTCATCCTGCACAATTGAGCAGATTAGGCGGTATTTTTCCGGTCAGGCGACGAGGATTGTTGCGAAGTCCGCGCCAGGGTACGAATACATCTTGAGGGCGCTGGCTCGGCTGTGGTCGCCGGCCGCGGGGCGGAGCCTGAAGTATAACTGGGCCCGGGCACCAGCCGGGACGCCGGGCCTGATGCAACGCTGAGGCCGAAGAAAGAGCTCCGGATCAGTTTCCGAAGTTCAACTACTCTAACTCGCCGGGACAGTATGACGAGCCGGAAGGCATTTATCCGGACGGCGAATTCACGCTGGTTGAATGCGACAAGCAGAACCTGCAGGGCCCAAACCACGTTGACCTCTGGAAGCTGAAGCTGGACGGCAGCGGCGACTATGTCGAGCGCTTGACTCATTTCAGTGATTATCCGGGTTACAAAGCGTCCAGTCCGGTCGTGAGCGACGACGGAAAGTTCGTGGCCTTCCAAATGGCTCACTCGCGTGACTCCGCCGGGGTAGGCCACGGGATTTTTGTGTACGATCTGGAGAGGGCGGCGGCCCAACGAAAGTGACGGGAGGAAAGCCAGAGTCGCGTAAACTGTCCGTTGGCAGCCGTTCATTGGCAATGTAACCTCCGGCCATGACCTTACTCCTCAGCGGGGTTCTTGGCGGCGCACTCGTACTGCATGCCGCGGGCGCTGTCAGTAATGGCCTGCAAACAGCGGAACTCGTCGTCTCACAAACCAATGCGCCCGCGGAGAAGGAATACGAAAAACTGCTGGCCGACGAGGAGGCCGCTCGAGGTGAGGTGAACCTGTGGCACCAGGAGAACAAGTGGCTTGCCGCCAAAGGGATTGGGACGACCCAGGCCCAAGTGGAGCGCCGGAGCCGTGAGCGTTTCGAGCCAATCGACAAAGCATACGTCGATTTTCTTCGGCGTCATCCCAACCACATCCGCGCCCGGCTGTCCTATGGATGCTTTCTCAACGACCGGCAAGACGAGGCCGGGGCCCAGGCGCAATGGGAAAAAGCACTCGAACTGCAGCCCGAGAACGCGGATGCTTACAACAACCTGGCCGGGAGGTATAGTGAAATTGGCCCGGCAAAAAAGGCCTTTGAGTTTTATAGCAAGGCCATCGAGTTGAAGCCCTCGGAGGCGATTTATTATCACAATTTCGCAGACGCCATATATGTGCTGCGCAGCCATGCAATGACCAACTACGGGCTGAGCGAGCAGCAGGTTTTTTGCAGGGCACTGGGCCTTTACAGCAACGCAGTGCGGCTCGATCCGCAGAATTTCACCTTCGCGTCAGATTGGGCGCAGACGTACTACGCGGTGAAACCGTTGCCTTATGCTGAGGCCCTCAAGGCCTGGACTAACGCGCTGACGAGCGCGACCAATGAAGGCGAGCATGAGGACGTTTATCTGCACCTGGCCCGGGTAAAGATGCTGGCAGGCCGGCTTGGGGAGGCGCGCGCGCAGCTCAACTCTGTCACGAACGAGAGTTGCGCCGGCTTGAAAGCCGCGCTGCTGGGTCGAATAGAAGAGAGGCAAAAAGCTTCGCGGAAATGATCGATTTGGACAATTTGCACTGCGAAGGTGCAGAGGCGCAAAAGTCCAGGTTCGAAGTGTTGACCACGGATTGCACGGATTTCATGGATAGACAAAAGCAATCCGTGATATCCGTGAAATCCGTGGTCAATTCCTTCTTGCTGCGTCTTTGCTTCTTTGCAGTGCTCCCTCCAAGGGTGCAGCAATTTCAGCAAGATTCTTCTAGTCGTGAGCCTTTGGGTTCTCTGCGCTCATCGCGGCTCTGCGGTTTGCTTGTTCGGCGGATTTGGTTGCGGCTTCGCTGCGCTGTGCCTTTGCGTTAAAGCCTTCGACTGCATAGCTACACCTTAGGAAGCGCCCGGCGTCTCCGCAGCCTTCGGCCCTCCGGGCTCGGTGGTGCCGCCATCGCCTTGACGCGCGGTCGGCGGGACCAGTTCACCTAACAGAGTCAACAGTCCCTCGAGAGCGTGCCGGAGGCCCCCCGAAGGCCGAATCAATTCCCGGCCCAACTCGATGATGATCTGGTTAAGCAGGAAGGCTTGCAGCATTTCTCGCAGGTCGGCCTCGTTCCCGGGCAAAAGGTCCGACTTGGCTAGATCGGGCAAGTACGCCCTCAAAAATGCCACGCTCACCCAGCGGTTCCAGTGCCGCACCCAAGACTCGAACCGGGCAACATTTTCGCGGGGAATACTCCCGCCCTCCACGTGCGCGTCCAGGCCGGCATAAGCGGCGTAGTGGAGGGAACGCAGCATGCTGGCCACGTCACGCAAGGGTGACCACTTGATGCAGCGCTCGCTGATGGCCACGGAGGGGTCGCCTTCAAAGTCGATGAAGACGAAGTCCTTGCCCGTCCACAGCACCTGGCCCAGATGGAGGTCGCCATGGATGCGGATGCGTTTGGCGGCCAGACGCCGCTCCGAGAACTGCCGGTAACGTGCCAGGAGCGCGGGTTGCACATCCAGGGCTCTCTGAGCCAGCGGCACGAGCTCGGGTGGCAGGGTCTTGAGCAGCTTCCGCAGGCGGCGCAGGTTTTGCACTGCGGGATTTCGCAGGGATTGGAGGAGACCGCGCTGGTAATGAGGCGTGAACGGTTCCGGCGCGAGAACCGAACCTTCCGGCGCGGAGGCAAGCGCGAGGTGCAGTTCGGCGGTTCGTTTACCCAGCAGTCGGGCGGATTCGAGGTAAGTACCGATTCTTTGCGAAACGTCGGGGGGAATATCCTGCTCCAGCAACTTGAGCGGCTCGGGGGGCTGAGCTGGCGCCGATTGTTCCTGGGCGACCCAAGTGATGACACGGTCATAGTAGCGCCCCAGGGCGTCCAGCGCGTGGCTCCGTGCATCCCTGGCGTTGGGGATGAACTCATGCAGGACGGCCAGCGCCGTGCGCGCCTTTTCCGGGCCGCAGTATTCGATCACGCCGGCCAAAGCCGGGATATGGGGAAACTCTTTGGCGGTGAGGAACTGGCCGAGCTCGACTTCAGGATTGTTACCGGGCTCGAGGCGGCGGAAGACTTTCAGAATGAGTTTGTCTCCGTACACCACCGAAGAATTCCGGTGCTCTGCCCTGACCGGGGCCGGCTCAGGCAGCGCGGCCGCGCCAAGGACCCGGCGCATCGCATGCGCCCGCGTAACTTCCACCTCGCCTTGCGCAGCTTTGAGACGCCGGCGGTGCCACACCAGTTCGAGCAATGCTTTGCAGAAAGCGAGGCTCGCGAGGGCGTCATGGAGAATCCCACTGCGCTCCGAGCCCGCCAGGCTTACCTCAGCGATAACCAGGTTGGGGGAATTCTGCCGAATCCGCTCCGCCTCGGCGCCGGCGGCGAATGCCAGCGGCAACCCGTAAACCTCCGCGTCTCCCTCCACGAAATCGACTTGAACAAACGCGAGGAACGCCTCGTTGTCCTCCGCGATGGGGACGGAGGTGGCTTGTTTCAGCGTGAGTAATTTGAGTGTCCTGGCTTTGCCGCCAAACCAGGGCTGGAGCCTAAGAAAATCCGGCAAGACCGCTTCGAGGGCGCCTCGGGCGCTCCCGGTGAGTACGTCCTTCCACTGTTTTGGCACCGTGAGCACCTCGCGGCCTGCTGGCGTCCCGGAGCCGGATTGGAGTGGCGCGGGCGCAAACTTGGGTCCGAGTGAAAACCAGTAAAAGGAATGCGGACCGAGCGACAGGAAGTAAGGCCGGTCCGCGATGGCGGGGAATTCCATCCGCCCAAACAGTTCGATCGGCACCGTCTGCTTGAATGCAGACAAATCGAGTTCCACCGGCTGTACGAAGCGAGACAGGTTGGCGACCACCAGCAGGGTCTCCTGCTGGTAACGCAGCACGTAACAAAGGACCTTGCGGTTCTCCGGCTGGAGGAATTCACACTTGCCTTCGCCGAGCGCCCGCCAGCGTTTGCGCAAGGCCAGGAGCCGCCGCATCCACCAGAGCAGGGAATGAGGGTTGGTCAACTGGGTTTCGACGTTAATGGCCTCATAGTGATACCCGGCGTCCAGGATAATGGGCAGGTAAAGGCTCTGCGGGTTGGCCCGCGAGAAGCCGGCGTTCTTGTCCGAGCTCCATTGCATCGGGGTGCGCACGCCGTCGCGGTCGCCCAGGTAAATGTTCTCGCCGAGGCCGATCTCGTCGCCGTAGTAAAGCACCGGGGTGCCGGGCAGGGAGAAGAGCAGGGCATTGAGCAGCTCGATACTCTTGCGATCGTTGCCGAGCAAGGGGGCCAGCCGGCGGCGAATGCCCAGGTTCAGCCGCGCCTGGTGGACGTGGGCGTACATCCGATACATGTAATCGCGCTCCTCGTCCGTGACCATTTCGAGCGTCAGTTCGTCGTGGTTGCGCAGGAACAGCGCCCACTGGCTGGTCTCCGGGATGGACGGCGTTTGCTCGAGGATATCGACGATGGGCTGGCGGTCTTCCATGCGCACGGCCATGAACAGGCGCGGCATGAGGGGAAAGTGAAAGGCCATGTGGCATTCGTCGCCCCGGCCCTGGCCGAAATAGGTGACGGCATCCTCAGGCCATTGATTCGCTTCGGCGAGCAGCATCCGGTCGCCGTATTTCTCATCGACATGGCTGCGGAGCTTTTTGAGAAACGCATGGGTTTCGGGCAGGTTCTCGCAATTGGTGCCTTCCCGCTCGTAGAGATAGGGCACGGCATCCAGGCGCAGTCCGTCCACTCCAAGGTCGAGCCAAAAATCGACTGCTTTAGTCATCGCCTCGTGGACATCGGGACTGTCGTAATTAAGGTCGGGCTGATGCGAAAAGAACCGATGCCAATAATAGGCTTTGGCGGTGTGGTCCCACGTCCAGTTGGAAGGCTCGACATCCTTGAAGATGATCCGGGCTTCTTTGTATTTCGCGGAGGTGTCGCTCCAGACATAGAAATTTCGCCAGCGGCTGCCGGGCGCGGAGCGGCGCGCCCGCTGGAACCACGGATGTTGGTCGGAGGTGTGGTTGAGGACCAGCTCGGTAATGACGCGCAGGCCGCGGTGGTGCGCTTCCCGCAGGAAGACTTTGAACTCGCCGAGCGTGCCGTACATCGGGTGCACGCTGCAATAGTTCGCAATGTCGTAGCCATCGTCCTTGAGCGGCGAGGGATAGAAGGGCAACAGCCAGACCGCCGTGACGCCCAGGTCCCTGATGTAGTCCAGTTTTGCCGTTAACCCGGGGAAGTCGCCGGTCCCGTCGGCGTCGGTGTCGAAAAATGCGCGGACGTGCACCTCGTAAATGACGCCGGTTTTGTACCAGAACGGGTCCCGGTCCAAGCTGTCCCGATTTCGGTTGGATGCAGGCATATCTCAGCCGGGTTATGTCACACCCCTGACCGTAGCGCAGGTTTCCAAACCTGCTGTATCGCCGACTTCCAAGTCGGCAGGGCATCGACGTGGAGTTGGTGTCCGCAGGTTTGGAAACCCGCGATGGGGCAGGTTTCTCCCGCGCCGCAGGACCGTAGCGCAGGTTTCCAAACCTGCCGTATCGCCGACTTCCAAGTCGGCAAGGCACCGAGGTGGGATTGGTGTCCGCAGGTTTGGAAACCTGCGATACGGCAGGTTTGGAAACCTGCGCTACGGTGGTGACAGTGTCGTGACTGTAACATGTCCGGGTTAGGATGGTTGCCGGCTTCCGCTCGGGCTTGAAGCCACCTGAGCCGATATCGCCGCCGCGATGCGCTCCCGGGTCAGTTCGCGCAGTTCGCGGAGCAGGCGCCGCACGGCGCCGTGATTGGGCAGGAAATAACGCGCCGCCGTGTTGGCCAGTCCCACGCGCACCGAAAAGGCCGTCGCCGGCAGCGCGCGAAACAGGTCCTCGTCGGTCCAGTCGTCACCGATCGCCAGGATGAAGTCCGGAGCGAAACTCGTCACCCATTCCATGGCGGCGGTGCCCTTGGTGACCCCGGTATTGCGCACTTCGATGACCTTGTTGCCCTCCAGCACCTGAACGTCAATGTTCCGGGTATAACCGGAAAGGTCATCCAGCAGCTCCTTGGCCCGCATCGAGGCCTGCTCGAGGTCCGCCCGGCGGAAGTGCCAGGCCAGGGAGAATTCCTTCTCCTCGAGGAGAGCGCCCGGCAGCCGATCGACGTAGAGCTGGAGGATCGGGCGCACTCGCTCTTTCCATTCGGTCGTGAGCGCTCTCAACATGCGCCATTCCTCGCCTTTCCGCCGCAGCCACACCCCGTGCTCCGCGACCAAATCCACGGGCAAGCGGCCAAACCATTCTTCGAGATCACGGCGCGGCCTGCCGCTGACGATCACCACCTCCGTGGCCGGGTCCGCACCGAGCGCTTCGAGGAGGTCCACTAATTCCTGGTCCGGCCGTGCGAGCCTGGGATCATCCACAAACGGCACCAGCGTGCCGTCGTAATCGAGCAGCATGGCGGCCTTCCTGGCCGACCGGTATTGTTGCACGAGGGCGGCTTGAGCCTTGCCGGTCAGCAGCCGGGCGCGCTGAGCGGCTTCGGTTTTCTGGGTCGAAACCATCGCCGACACGAAGTCTTCGGCCCAGCGGTTCACATTGTAACGGCGCAGCCGTTCCTGCAGAAACTGGTTGCGCCTGACCTGCTCCTCGACGGGCATGGTGAGGGCCTGCTCCAATGCGCGGGCGAAATCCTCGGCATGGAAGGGATTAATGATCAGCGCCTCGCCCATCTCCTTGGCCGCCCCCGCCATCTCGCTCAGGATCAGCACGCCGGTCTGGTCCGGCCGGGAAGCAACGAATTCTTTGGCCACCAGGTTCATGCCGTCGCGCAACGGGGTGATCAGCGCGACGTCGCAAAAGCGGTACAGCGCCACGATCTCATCGAAGGAAAGGTTCCGGTATTGATAGATCAGGGGGGCCCAGTGCACGGTTCCGTAGGCGCCTCCGATACGGCCGACGGTTTGCTCGAGTTCCTGCTTCATGGCCTGGTAGCTTCTGATCCCTGTCCGTGAGGGTGCCACGGAAATCACAAAAACCACTTTGCCGTGCCATTGCGGGTTGCGCTTCAGAAACAGGTCGTAACCATGCAAACGGTTGATGAGGCCCTTGGAGTAGTCCAGGCGGTCCACCGAAAAGATCACTTTTTGATCCGCGCAATTGGCGCGCAGCTCCGTCACCCGCGCTGCTGTCTCCGTCGAAGCGGCGGCGCGGGCAAAGCGCTCAAAGTCGATGCCCATCGGAAAGGTGTCCACCTTGACGATGCGTTCGCGCAACGTCAGGCTGCCGAGCTGGTGCTCATAGCCGGCGGTTCGCAGGACGCTGGTCAGAAAATCCTTTGTGTAATCGTGGGTGTGGAAGCCGATGAGATTGGCGCCCAGCAGTCCCTCGATGATGTCGCTCCGCCAGGCTCGCGGCAGCAGCCGGAACATTTCGTAGGAAGGAAACGGGATATGCAGGAAAAACCCAATCGGCATCTCCGGAAATTTCTCCCGAACCAGTTTCGGCAGCAGCATGAGCTGATAATCGTGAACCCACACCATATCGTCAGGGCTCAACATCTCCAGGAGCGCCTCGCCGAAGATTTGGTTCACCTGCTGATACTCCTTCCAATAGTCTTCTTCGTAGCGCACCAGGGTGGGGAAATAATGGAACAGCGGCCACAAGGTCCGGTTGCAAAAGCCGTGATAGAAGCGATCGACGCTTTCCTCGGTCAGAAAAACCGGCTTGGCTTTGAACTGTTTTTGAGCGTATTTCCGGACCGCCGCTTCGTGCTCCGGCGCGATGCTGGCTCCCGGCCACCCCAACCAGGCAAAATCCATTTTCTTGGCCGAATCCGTCGCGCCCTGCTCCAGGTAGCTCCATAGGCCGGTCGTCAAGCCTCCGGAGCTAACCTGAAACCGGGGTGCGCCCTCCTCCGTGGAAACGGTGAACGGCAGCCGATTCGAAACAATGACTAAACGCATACTCATCCCTGTCTGCCACGCGCGAGAACCTGCGGGCAAGTATAGCGGGGCAGGCGCCGCAGGTCAAAGACCCTTCGGGTTCACGCGCCATCGGGTTCCAGTTTCGGGCTTTAACGCAAAGACGCAACGGTGCAAAGGCGCGATGAACGACTTGATGGCAGTGGAAAGGGGGGTGCAGCTACTTGCAGACTGGTGCAGATGGCTGCAGATGGCTGCAGATGCGAGCGGGTCGCCCGAGGTGGAAAAAGGTGGAACGGCAGGTTGCGTGAGAGGGATGTGTCCCAGGCAGAGGCCGGAGTTGAACCACGGATGGCAAGGATGGCACGGATGAGGATGGAATGGCCGCAAGAATGCACGAGAAGGCACAAACGGATGATAATCAGAAAGCTGGCGGGGGCTTATCAGAAAATACCAGTTCGTGGCAAAATGCGGGAAGTGGTATTACGCGGTAGTAGCTGTGATTAGCGGAGATTTGGTGGTATTAACTGATATAAACTGGTATCAAGTGATACGGTGGAAGGCTGAACTTTGAGCTCTCGGGCCAGGGAAAAAGATTATCCAACTCCGGATTGGTCGGGATTGGTCAGGACTACGCGGGATTGGTCGGCCTGGCTGCCGACAGGGTCGCTGGGGGAATTTAAGTCGC
>DATMRF010000029.1:0-7686 GCA_035566435.1 Candidatus Acidiferrum sp. | reverse complement strand
ACGCAACGGCTGGCCCACACCGGGTCCGGCGGGAGAATAACAACTTGAGTTTGGGGGCGCGGCCTTGAAGACCTCATCGGCCGCTCAAAGAAGAGTCTGTTCGCCGTTTGGCTATTTTGCGGCTCGCGTGACGTGCATGATCGCCTTGGCATTTCTTTTTGCGATCACGTTGCCCGCGGCGCCGCACGAAAATTCCCGTGCGGACGATTCCCCATCCGCGCGTTCCTACCTGTTCTCCGCTTCCTTTGATTACGCCACCGGCAAAGAGGTTACAGAGGATCGTTCCGAGGCGGCTCCGCAATCCGCCGCGCCGTCGCAGCAATTCATGATCGAACGCATCGATTTCATCGGCAACCGCCGCGTGCGCAGCGACACGCTGAAGGCGCGCATCTTCACCCGCGACGGCGACGTCTACAATGAAGAGACACTGCGTCGCGATTTCCAGGCCCTGTGGAACACGCAATTCTTCGAAGACGTCAAGCTCCGCGTGGAAGATTCAGCGAAGCGCCCCGACGCCAAAATCATCGTCTTTGAAGTCAAAGAGCGCCCACAGATCCGCCGCATCCGCTACGACGGCATCCACTCCGTTTCCGAATCCGACATTCTCGACCGCTTCAAGGAACGCAAGGTCGGCCTGAGCGTCGAAAGCCAGTTCGACCCCACCAAAATCAAGAAAGCCGAAGTGGTGCTCAAAGAATTGCTCGGCGAGCACGGCCGCCAGTTCGCCAAAGTCACCCCGCAGTACGAGCGCATCGCTTCCAGCAACGCCGTCATCCTGGTTTTCAAGATCGAGGAAGGCCCAAAGGTCAAGGTCGGCAAAATCAAGTTCACCGGAAACCACGCTTTCAGCGACCGCAAGCTCATCCGCGCCATGCGCCATGACCGGCCCTACGCGATTCCGCTATATTTCTCCTCCATCCCGGTGCTCTCCAAGACCTACGATCGCGAAAAGTTGAGCGAGGACCTGGAAGTCGGCGTCCGCGGCCTCTATCGCGACAACGGCTATTTCAAGGTCCCCGTCGGCGAACCCGTTCTCGAAAACATCGACACCCAGGGCGCTCGCCTCGGTGTGCCGCTGATCACCGGCAAATCCCACGGCAAGGCCGTCAATATCACCATTCACATCGAAGAGGGCGAGCGCTTCCGCATGGGCACTCTTAAAATCGTGAGCTCCGATCCGGACAAAGCCCTCTCCCTCAAAGTCGACGCGCTCAAAAGCGCTTTCCCCCTCAAACAGGGTGACATCTTCTCCACGGAAAAAGTTCGCAAAGCCCTCGAGACCTACGGCAAAATTTACGGCGAATACGGTTTCATCGATTTCACTCCCGAGCCGGACACCGAAGTCGACGACGCCAACAAAATCATCAACCTCACGCTGCGCTTCGACGAGCAAAAGCAGTACTTCGTCCGCCGCATCGACTTCAGCGGCAACACCACCACCCGCGACAAAGTCATTCGCCGCGAGCTGCTCATCGACGAAGGCCAGCTCTTCAACAAGCGCCTCTGGGAGCTCAGCATCCTGCGCCTCAATCAGCTCGACTATTTCGACAAAATCGAAGCCGACAAGGCCGCCGAGCTCAAGCGCAACAACAAGGAAGGCACCGTCGACATCAACCTCAAGCTCAAGGAAAAGGGCAAACAGTCCATCGGCTTGCAGGGCGGCGTCAGCGGCCTCGCCGGCAGCTTCATTGGCCTCACCTATCAGACCAACAACTTCCTCGGCCTCGGCGAAACTCTCACCTTTTCGGCGCAGTTCGGCGATCTCTCCCGCAGTTTCATGTTTGGCTTCACCGAGCCTTATCTTTTTGACCGCCCCATCTCCTCCGGTTTCACCATCTTTACCAGCCGCTACAAGTTTGACCAGGCGCGCCAGGCCGCCCTCCTCACCGGACAGGCCGTCAGCATCAACCCGCAATTCATTCAGAATTACAACCAGGACAGCACCGGCTTCACCGTCTTTGCCAGCTATCCGGTTCGCAAGCTCTCCTTCACCCGCATCGCGCTGAATTACGGCCTCACGCGCACCAACATTACCGCCTTCAATGATGCCTCCAAACTCTTGTTCACCCAGGTGCAGTTCCGCAGCATCGCCGGACCTAGCGCCCTCAACGGCATCATTTCCAGCACCATCACCCCCTCGGTCAGCTTTAACACCGTCAACAATCCCGTCAATCCCACAGGGGGCAAGAGTTACTTTTTCTCCACGGCTTTCTCCGGTGGCCCGCTCGGCGGCAACGTCAAGAGCGTCACCAACGTTGCGGATTGGAAGTACTACCATCCCGTGAATAAGCGCCGCAATGTCTTGGGCTTCCACGCCTCGGCCGCGTTCACCACCGGTTACGGCGGCGGCGAACCGCCTCCGTACAGCCGCTTCTACATGGGAGGTGAGTCCGATATTCGAGGGTTTGACATCCGCTCCATCACTCCGGTCACCTTTATTCCCGTCGCCACAACTCAGCAGTTCACTTACAACTGCAACACTTGCCTGAACGGCTTTGGCGGACCCTCCCCGCGAACCGTAAGCGTGCCGGTGCTGGGCTACACCATTACTTTTCCTGGCGGCGACACCCAGGGCTTCGGGAACGTCGAGTACCGCATCCCCATTATCGGCAACACCTTCCAGACTGTGCTATTTTTTGACGGCGGCACCAACGGCATCCTGCGCAAGAATGCCTTGCAGCTCGACAAGACGGGCTTCGACAGTCTGGCCAATCCGCAGACCGGCCAATTCCCGGGTGCCGGCTTGTCCCGTCAGCTCGGCCTCGCCCCGGGAACGAATTTCCGCTTGCGCGGTTCGACTGGCGTAGAGTTCGTCGTCCAATTGCCGATCATCCAGGCGCCCTTCCGCGTCTACTACGCCTTCAACGTCCATCGCTTGCATAACCAGCTGTTGGCGCCCCAGGATTTCATCGAGCCCGGCGAGATTTGTGATCCGGCTCTGGGAGACACATGTCCCAAGGGTGTTGGCCGCCTTCCCTCCTCGCTGCCGCCGGACGTGTGGAGGCTCCAGGTCAGGCCGACGATCCAGCAGCTTCTTGCTAATCCGGGGAGCCTCAATTACTTTGAGCCTCAGCGTACCTTTCGTTTCACCGTCAGCCGGACCTTCTAGGGTATGAGCATGATTGCGAGTTTTGGAATAACTTGGGAATTCAGCAGTGCAGCACAGGCGCATCGCTTGCGAAGCGCCAAAATGTGGGGGGAGACAGTGGGTATGAAGTGGCGTAAGAGTGCGAGATACATCCTGCTGGCGGCGGCGTTCGCCGGCCTTTGGGGCAGCGGCTGCGGCAGCAGCAGCTCGGCCAATCAGGTCGTTGTTGCGGTCAACGGCCAGTTCTCCAGGATGGTGCCGACGCAAACGCAAACCATCGCCGCCAACGTCACCGGCGCCACCGACGTGACTTCCACCTTCGCGTGCGCCTACACCACCACTCCGAATCCTACGACCGCCGTCCCAAGTCCGAAACCTTCCGCTTCCGCGTCCTGCGATTCCGCCAAGACCGCCAGCGGAGATCCCGCCGTCGGCACGCTTACCCCCATTGCCGCCACCGGAACCACTAGCCCTTCCACCGCCACCTTCACCGCGCCCAAGGTCTTTCCCGATCAGACCAAGCTCCCCAACGTCATCGTCACCATCACCGCCACTTCTAACGCCGATAAGAAGAAAACCGGCACGTTCACCATCACCTTCGATTCCGGCATCCGCATCACCCTATCTCCCGCGACGGCCACTCTGGGCACTAGTTCGACACAACAGTTCATCGCCACCGATCTCAACGGAAATGTCATAGACCCCACGACTCTCACTTGGGGTGTGACCTTTGAAGCCACGGCGAAAACCAACAGCGCTTCCTGTAGCGGGGGAACCAACGACTGCGGCTCGGTCACTACGAATGCCAGCAATGTTGAAGTTTACACGGCTCCTGCTGCCGTTCCCGCTGCGGCCCCAGCCTCGACGACCACGCCTGTTAATCCCGCGGGCATCGTCACTGTGTATGCCTTCTCAAAAATTGATAATGCCCAGATTGCACAGGCCGCCGTCACCATCGTCAAGGCCCTCGATATTACCTACAGTGGCTTTTCTCCGACCGTCGCGCCTCAGGGCGGCTTGCAGCAGGACATCTTCCTCGCCGCCACCAACGCCACTTCGCAGATCGGCGTCACCATGGACCCCACCGACTCGACGTGCAAGCAGGTTCCGGCTGGCAATACCATTGATCCCGCGCAGATCAAGGTTGTTTTCGCAGCGGGTACGACTACCTCCTCCATCGGCGCCCGCGTTCGTTTTAACACCCCGCAGCATCCCGACCAATTGAAGACTCCCGGGTTCTATCAGATCCAGGTCACCAGCAGCAACACTTCCATCAAAGTGAACACCATTCCGGCCAACGCCACGTTTTGCCTGCAGATACTTCCAGTCCGGCCCACCATCGTCGGCACCTCGCCCGACAATTTCCAGGAGTCCAAACTGGGCCAAACCACCAATGGCGTGCCTTTTGTGATTGATGGAGGATACTTCGGCCCCGCTGACTCACCCACTGTGGCCGCCAATTTCGACGGCCAGTCCGTGCTCCCGAACAATTCGCCAAACACGGCCGTGGCTCCGACGGCGCGGCGAATTAACAGCTTCCTGCCCCCGGCAGTGGCCAGCGGAAACTTCGCCGGACTCTTTCCGGTCAGCGTGACTTACACGACTTCACCGGCTCCGTTCACGGCCCCAAATCCCACCAGCGCCTTCAGCAACATGGCGGTGATCCCAGACTATGGCGGCACGAATCCGCCTATCGACATCGTTAGCAATCAGACGTTGACAAAGAAACAGGTTTCGCAGCCTCCTCCGCCGAACCCCCCGAATATTTATTGCCCGAGTTCTGCACCCCTCGTCACTCCGCCGCCCCCGGCGCCCCCAACGCCCCTGGTTTGTGCGTCCCCTGTCCCATTGGTTTCTTTTGCGCCAGGCTCCGCGCCCAGCAGTATTGCGATGGACCCAGCGGACGGCTTGGCCATCGTGACCCTGGCCGGTGTGAATTCGAACAACGTTCAATACATCAGTCTGGCGGGATCGGCACCTGCAGTGACTAATCAGGTTTCCTCCGGCGGGAATTTTGCTACCGGCGTTGCCGTGGACGACCAGCTCACGCTTCTCCCTCCCCCCGCGCAGCCTAACCTCGCCGCCGTCGTCAATTACGCCAGTAAATCGCTTTCCCTTCTCTCTGTCCCCGCAGGCGCGCCGGTTGCCACTGTGGATCTCAGCTGCGTGATTCCTCAAACCGATACCACGTGCAAGGCGGTCCCGGAACCATTTCCATATTCTGTGGGCGTCGATCCCTTTTCGCATCGAGCGGTTGTGGCGTTTGCTTCCACAAACGTCGGGCTCATCCTTAATTTGGACAAAAACGCAAACGTCACATGTCTTCCCAACCCCGCCTGGACCCCACCCTATTGCCCCATCAACTTTATTACCCTGAATACCGGCCCTAATCCTCAAGTTGCCTTCGAGCCCGGCGCGCGCGTGACCTATGTGACTCCCGGAGGAGCGGGTCTGCTTTCTGGCGTGGACTTGGCCCATCCCTCTGCCGGTCCGCCGGCCGATATACTCACCGCCTCTCGCGCCTCTAACGTTGTCACTATAACGACAGCCAAAGCCCACAATCTTAATTCCGCCAATCCTGGCACCGTACTCATCAGTGGGTTACCGTTGGGCACGAGCAAAACCGATTTCAACGGCTCTTTTTCCGTCGGTCAGATTCTCGATTCCACTCACTTTCAGTATTTCCAGGCCGCCAACGACGATACCTCCACTTGTATCGCCACCTGCAGAGTTAGCTCTGGAACTCCGTTCCTGACCTACTCCATCTCCGCTTCGATCGTCGGCATCGCCTTCAATCCCATCACGCGGAACGCTGTTCTCGCCGATCCCAACGCCACCTTCAGCCAGCTTACTTTTATCGATCCGAAGAGCCAGACGGTCAGCTCGATGTCGCTCTTTTCCGAAGAGACCGGCCCGGCAACCACCGGCGCTCCCGAAATTGGCGCGGCCGAAGTGGCCTTCCAGCCCTTTACCAATACCGCCGTCTCCTTCAATTCCAAGAGCAACGAAGTCTCGCTGCTCGATCCTTCCCTCTCGCAGCGCCCCGCCATCGTTACCACGGGACAGAGCGGCCTGGCCTGCTTTACCTCAGCCGGAGCGCCGCTCAGTTGCGCTTCCACTACTCCCGTTCCCGTCGCCATCCTCGGAGCGCTCGCTGTGGATCCAGTCAATAATCTGGTCCTGACGCTTAACACCGGCAGCGGCACGCTCACCGGCTTTAAGCTCGGCAACATTAAGACCGTCCACATCGAACGGGTGCAAACTCCCGCGATTGACGGGCCGAATATCAGCGCTCCGGCGAATTTCAGCCCTGCCGCGAAAATTTCCTTGCGGACCGCGCCACAGCAAGTCGGTCCTGTGAGAATTCTTGGCTCCGGATTCGGCGCCACACCTTTGCAAGTTCGGCTGGATGGCGTTGATGTGACCACCCTTGGCGCCACCGTTACTCCCGTCGGCAGCCAGGAACTCGACGTTACTTTCCCGGCCTTCATCCCCGGCACTACACCTCCGGCGCCGGTCTTTCCTACCCCGCGCCACTATGCTCTGGACGTTGTCACCTCCGCGCCCACCGGCTTGAACCATTCGAACGTGGTGGATTTTACCGTTATCGAGGAGATTCTGTTGCCGCCCTGCAACGTCTCCATGACCTCGCCGAATGGCACCCCCGCCGCTCCAGGTGGCGTCGCCATCGATGAGGCTCATAATCTTGCGGTCGTCACCAACACCGGCTCAGGCTGCAATCAAGTCACCGTCTTCAGCCTCAACCCCGCGAACATTTTCAATCAGACCCTCAAGACCATCGCCACCGGCGCTACGCCCATCGGCGTCGCAGTCGCTCCCAACTTTGCCTATATCGGGCAACCTGCCGGAACCTCGGGCCTCGCTGTGGTCACTAACAATGGCTCGAATACTGTCTCTTTGATTGATCTAGTGAACGGCGTTCCGGTTACCGACAATACAAAAACGCCCCCGGCGCCTATCGTCGTGACTGTCGGCACCAATCCCAGTGGCGTGGCCATTGATCAGGAAACCAATCTCGCGGTTGTCGCCAACACCGGCTCGAACAATGTTTACACCATCGATCTCACGCCCATTGCGCAGGATCCCAGTAATTCCGCTAAAACTATCGGCACTCTTACGCCCGGCGTCGCGCCTGTCGATCCAAGTCCCACCGCCGTGGCCATTGACCCGGATCGCGGCACCAATGGCCGTGGTCTCGCCGTGGTATCTTGCACCATCTCCAATGGCGCATCCTCGCCGTCCGGCGCTCTGGACGCCGTCGACATCGGCGGGTCCACGCCCGTCAGATCCACCTCCGCATCGGCCTCTTTCCTTACCGCCGCTCCCACCGGCGTGGTCTTTGATCCCAGCGTGGCTACTACCACTGCGAACCCTGGCGTTTTTTATGCGGTATCAACCCAGGGCAACGTGATCACCACGTTCAATCCGGATAGCGGATCGGCGCAAACAATCAAGGTCGGGATCAATCCCAGCGCCATCGCTTACAATTTCCAGACCGGCACGATCCTCACCGTGAATTCGCTCAGCAATACGATTTCGATCGTGGATTCGCAGACTTTCTCGACCAAGGCAACTCT
>DATMRF010000028.1:0-112971 GCA_035566435.1 Candidatus Acidiferrum sp. | reverse complement strand
CGCAAAAGCGTGTTCCCGGCAATCGTGGATGAGAATGCGGGCCGGGCGGCGGAGGAGGAGAAAGAGGTCCGCGAGCGGGTGAAGCGGGAGTTCGAGGATTTTCTGGATGGTGAAGAAGATCTGAGGGGTCTGTTCCGGTGCCCGAGTGAGGGAATCACTGAGGTGCTCGCAGCCGGTAAAACTTGGCGCCGCCGAACCCGCCGCTGTTCGTTCCGTCATCGGTAAAATTGAAGGCGCCGTTGGTAGCGGTGATCAGGTTGGTGAGGGTTGTCCAGCCTGAGAGCAGGTTCGTGGTGTAATCCACCTGAAAGGTGATGTTCGTCGGCGCGCTCCAGGTGAAGCTGAATTTCTTTTTCAACTTCACCAACGAAGCGGGATCAATCACCGGCTGAACGGTGAAGGCGGAGCGCATTTTCACCACGGTGTAGGGATTCCAGGTGGAGAGGGTGTAATAGATGAATAGCGTGCTGTTGGTGACGCGCGTAAATCGCTCGATCAGGATCGGCGCAAAATCGCCTCCCGGCGTCGTGACAGGATTGTTGGTGCCGATGACCGGTCCGGCGAGCGCCAGGTCGTTGGTTGTGGCCGCATCATAAATGAAAGCGCCCAGGCCGTTGTCCCGCGACTTGTTGAAGATAAGTTGTGGCGTGGCCCAGGGCCCCCACGGTTGCCGGGCATATGAGAAATAAACACCGGTGGTTTTGGTTTTTGGCGTTTCTGCGCTACGCCCGCCGTCATAGGTCATCAGCCACAAGTTGAGATTGGTAGAATAAATCACCGACAGATTGCCGACCGTGCCATTATCATTCGGCCAGGGGGGACCATTTGTCGGGTTGTCCTGCACGACGGGATAACAATTGGTCTCAGCGTTGCTCCAGAGCGGCTGGCCGTTGGTGAGTCCGGCAAAAAAGAGGGTCCCGGCTCCGCTCGCAAAACCGACTGTGGGAATCCGGCACAGAAAGACATCGCCCGAACGGTATTCCCCGGTGCCGAACATCATCACGTTGGTGCCGTGTTCGCGCATCGAGACATTGATGAAATGCCCCTGCAAGGGGCTCCTGGGATCCAAGTTGGCGTTCAGCGCCGAGACGAGACGGTTGGTGTAAAAGACGTTGGTGATGACGGCGGTGTTGGAGAAAGCCAGGCTTTCATTGAAGGTCACTAGGACTGAGAAGTCATTCGTCTGCGGGTTGGCCAGGCTCGTGTCCGAACCGGTATTGCAGACCAGGAAGACGCCATTGGAAAGGCTGATGCCCGAATTCGGCACGTCGAACGGGCCCATCTTGATGGCTGCCGGCTTAACGAAGAGCGGCGTCACATCCGTGGCCGGAATGTTGGTGTAGAAATTGAGCACCAACGGCGACTCGCCATCCGTGTTGGTGCTCCACGCGAGGGGATCTGCGGCGTGATAATTCAAGCTTCCGTTGGTCGGCTGCTCGCTGATGGTGTCTCCGAATAGAAAAATGAGCTTGCCGTTGTCCTCGAAAGAATAGCCCAGCCCATTGCCCATTATGTGAAAACGGGTGATGGTTTGGCTGGCGGTAGGCAGATTGCTGCCTTGCGCTTTCGCCTCCCAGTCAACATCGCCAATGATTTGTTCGAGCTTGAGCGACGAGTTGGTAATCCAAGTGAGGACGGGAGCCGGTTGCGCAATCGCTGAAAGGCTGCCCGCCAGCATTGCGAAAAGGAGCGAAAGCTGCACATTTGGAACCGCACCACGCACCTGGAAATATTAACATATCATCACCGAGAAAGAAAAGTGAACGGGCGTGCTGTCCGGAAATCGGAAGGACCCGGCAACTCCCGCCGCTTCAACTGCCCTGGGCGAGGGTCGGTTTTCATTTCTCGGCTTGAGAGGGGCCTGCAACTGCTCGCCAGCACTTTCACTGACCGCGTATGGGTGGCATTTGGTGATCGCCTTGGGCACTTAAGGTCGCACGAGCAATTGCTGATACGCCTGCCAGACGGCATTGGTGAAAGCGTTTGCATTTGTCGCCCATACCTCAATGTACTGCGAGCGCAGGGAATTGGTCGTGCCAAGCGGATAGATGCCCTGCTGCAGCAACTGCAGATAGGTGGCGTCGGTGCAAGGAAGAGGATTGGTCACAACCCCACCGCACGCTGAGCAGCCGATGTTATTGCTCGGCCCCAGCCAGTTGTTTGCCTGAAAAGCCGTCAAGGTGCCGTAGTTTGAAGCGGCAGCCGGCACGGCTGGATTCGGGGTGTTGCTGGAGATCAGAAAGTTGAATTGTACTACGAGCCGTCCCGGCAGCATTTGACCCGCCAGCTGAAGCAAGGGTGCGTTTTGGTCGGGCAGGTTCGTGGTGATTAGGTTGGTGTTGTCGTCGATGGGTGGGAACGGCACTTGCGGTGGATAAGGGATGATGGCGACGCTGAAGGTCTTGTCCGGGAAGCTGGCGTTGAATGAGGAAACGACATTGCTCCAGGCGAAAAGCAATTTGGAAGGGGTATAACCATTGCTCTGCCAGATGGCGGGTGCGTTGCTTACGCACAGCAGGCCGGTGCCGGTGTACGGATTGTTATCGGGGGTTTCCGCAGGCAGCCGTAATTCGTCCGTGGTGCGATTGACGCCAGTGAGGCGCAGAAGGGTGATGTTGCTGTAAGTGCCATCGGTTTTGAGATGCGTGGAAAGACTGGCGAGAAACGTGTTCCAGGAATTCAGAAAAGCCGATTCCCAAGGCACGGGAACGATATCAGGCTCGCAGACACCCCGCTTTCCATCCTTGGGGCTGATGGTGAACACAAGCTCCGTGGCGCCCGGCCCGTTGGGAGGCTGCTGATAAAGCCAGGAAGGGGCGCCGTCGCCCGTCCGGATGGCAAGGTCCACTTTAATGTTTTGCCCTGCCGCAAAATTCATCCACTTGTCCAGATGCGACCAGTCGTATTGGTTGAAATTGGTTTCGATATCACTCCACATTCCGACAAGGAGAATGCCGCCGACCCCTTGAACTTGAAGTGCATTGGCAACAGGCGCAGAGTTTGGTCCTCCCGGCAAGTCCGACAGTTGGGCGATCACATACAAACCTCGCAGATCCGTTGGCTGCGAGAGTCGAAAAAAGTCTGTGGCGTTCGTCGTGGCTGCCGATACGGAAAATGTCGAATTGTTTGAATTGAAGGCGACGGAGAAGGCACTGCTTGGCCAGGAGGCCGTTTTTAAGTTGGTGGCTTCCTGAAGAACAAATCCCGAGTTCGTGTAGGGCCAAGAGACAACCACCTGGTGATTGGTGTTGGGGTGCATACTCAGCGGCGGCAAAATCTGCGCCACCAGCGTCGAGCCGAGGAGCACCAACAGCAAGGTCAACGGGAGGAAATTCTTCATCGCAGGGGCTTTGCTGAAAGGCAAGTGACCTGGAAGTCAACCGGACGGTCGCGTGAGACAGAGATTCCGCATAGTGGTCCAGGATCGGCCTGTTCCCAGTGAGGAACTATTGTTCAAAGCGGGAAGGGGTCAACCAAAACTTTTCACTTTGGCTTTCCACGTGTCGATTCCTTCTGTCGAGCCTTGCCCAGCAAGTATAGCCTGTTGTTGAGGCTTTTCCGGCTTCCCAGGTGCAGCCGCTTTTTTACACCCGGCTTGTCTCCGGGCTGCGGGTCCTCCCCATCGGGAAGCGCCTTCGTTAGGCTTGAGCCGTGTGAAGGGAAACCTTCACGCACGGTTCTGAGGGGGGCGTGAGCGAGAACCGCTCGCGCCTACCCGACGGTGCCTGTCGTGCGCCAACAAGCAATTTCCTATCAGTTGGCGGCTTGCGTCAGCTTCCATAATGGACAATATTAGCGACGATTTCCATGAACTCCGCTGGCACCGCGGGAACGGGGGCGCAGACCATCGATCTGAGGGGGGGATCCCCGACGCGTTGCGCCCGCGCGTGGCAACGCCTGGCCTGGTGCCTAGGCCTTGTCGCCCAAGCGGCTCAGGTCCTGGCGCAGGGCACCGCCTTTACTTATCAAGGCGGGCTGAACAGCGGAACCAATCCGGCCAATGGGTCGTACGACTTTCGCTTCGCGATCTATGACGCCGCGAGCGCGGGGAATTTGCTGGGTAGCTTTATCTTTACCCAGGGGGTGCCGGTGAGCAACGGCCAGTTCACGGTGGCGCTGGATTTCGGCGACCAATTTCCGGGCGCGCCCCGGTGGCTCGAGCTTTCGGTGCGCACCAACAGCACAGCCCCGCCTTCCTCCGGGTTCACAACGCTGTCGCCGCGCCAGCCTCTGACCGCGACGCCTTACACGGTTACCGCCGGCAATGTCTCTGGTCCCATCGCGGCGGCGCAGCTCACGGGGACAATTCCGGCGTCCAACATCGCCAGCGGCACCATCACTTCAGCCATGCTGGCGCCGGGCGCGGCGGCTTCAAACCTGGCCGTTTCCGGCCTAAGCGCGGTGCCCAGTGGCGGGATGATCCTGTCCACTAACGCGAGCGATATCAACCTGCTCAATGCGGCGTATGTAAAAGTCGGCAGCGTGCAAAACACCGGGGCGGACCAGTGGGTCCAGGGCGGCGGCGGTTCGCCGCCCTCGGGTCGTGCCTATCATGTGGCGGTGTGGACCGGTAATTCGATGGTGGTCTGGGGCGGGTTTAACGGCACGGATTTATCCGACGGCACGATCTACAATCCCGCGGTGGCCAACTGGACGGATACGATGCCGTTTCCCTACGGGCCATCGGCCCGTCAGTGGGCCTCGGCAGTTTGGGCCGGTAACTCGATGATCGTCTGGGGTGGCTTTGCCAACGGAACCTACCTCAACAGCGGTGCAGCATTGAACCCGCTTGGCAACGCGTGGAAGCCGGTATCCAACAGCGGCGCCCCCGCGCCGCGGGCTTTCCATACAGCGGTTTGGACCGGTACGAACATGATTGTCTGGGGCGGAGGGGCGAGCGTCGATTACAACGATGGCGCCGCTTACGACCCTCTCTTCAATGTCTGGACCCCGCTGAGCCCGACCGGCGCGCCCTCACCGCGGCATGGGCACACCGCCGTGTGGACCGGGAGCAAAATGATTATTTGGGGCGGGTATGGCACCAATTATTTGAATGACGGCGCCGTTTACGATCCGGCCAACAACTCCTGGAGCCCAATCAGCGCCAACGGCGCGCCCTCCGCGCGTTTTTTGCACACTGCGCTCTGGACCGGCACGAACATGATTGTCTGGGGCGGAGGAGCGAGCGTCGATTACAACGATGGCGCCGCTTACGACCCTCTCTTCAACGCCTGGACCCCGCTGAGCCCGACCGGCGCGCCCTCCCCGCGGCAGGGGCACACCGCCGTGTGGACCGGGAGCAAAATGATTATTTGGGGCGGGCATGGCACCAATTATTTGAATGACGGCGCCGCTTACAATCCGGCCAACAAATCCTGGAGTCCGATCAGCGCCAGCGGCGCGCCTTCCGCGCGTTTTTTCCACACGGCGCTCTGGACCGGCACCAACATGCCAATTTGGGGTGGCTTCAACGGCGTCACCTACTTTGGCGACGGCGGAAACTACGATCCAACCAGCGACACCTGGACGACGGTCAGCGCCACCAACGCGCCCTCGAAACGACAAACCGCGGGCGCCGTCTGGACGGGAAGCACGCTACTGGTAGTTGGAGGAACCGGCAATGGCGGCAACCAACCCGGCGGTGGCAGGTTCAATCCGGCTTCGAACCAGTGGACCGCAATGAACACCAATGGGGCGCCTTCTCCCCGCACCGGCATGGCCGTGCTGTGGACGGGCACCAGGATGCTCGTCTGGGGTGGCTTTGCCAATTCCGGCTTCGCCAATGACGGCGCCCTTTATGATCCGCTGGCGGACAGTTGGGCCCCGATGAGCACAGTCGGCGCGCCCTCCGGCCGCACGGCGTTCGCAGCCGTGTGGACGGGCTTGGCGATGATCGTTTGGGGTGGCAGCACGGCCATCGGCGAGACTAACGACGGAGCCATTTACAATCTGGCGGCCGACACTTGGACCCCCATCGCCACGGCCGACGCGCCTCTCCCGCGATCGGGCCATACCGCGGTCTGGACCGGCAACACCATGATTATCTGGGGCGGCAGCTATAACTCGGGCCTGCCTAGGTATTGGCCTGCCGGCGGTATTTACAACCCAGTCGTTAATGCGTGGGACCACGTCAGCACCAACAATTCAGCCCCCCCAGGGCGCATCAACCACACGGCTATTTGGACAGGCACAAACATGATAATCTGGGGCGGCTATAACGGTTCCACCCTCAACGACGGCGGAGTTTATGATTCGGTCGGCAACTCCTGGACCAGGATCGCCGCCAACGGCGCCCCCTCGCCTCGCGGCCTGAACGCGGCGTTTTGGACCGGCACCGCCATGCTGGTGTGGGGTGGAACTGATGGTCCGCACTTCTTCAATGATGGCGGCCTCTACGATCCAATCTCCAACACGTGGCTGCCGACGACCACCACCGGCACTGCACCCGCCGCGCGCAGCGATTTCTCGTCGGTTTGGACCGGAAGCACGATGATTGTCTGGGGCGGAGCTCAGACCGGGTTCCAACCCTTGCCTTGGTTTAACGACACCTTCATCTACACGCCGCCGACATCCAGCACGCTCTATCTGTACCAGCGCCCGTAGCAAGATGAAAAGGAAAGGAGGGGGCAGTTTGCCCACGGCACAAAACGCGGTCAATGTGAAATATCATGGCAGAGCCCTTTTCACCACGCCGGCGACAGCCACAGACGAATCAAGAACGGCGAGTGGCTTCATGGGGTTAGGGAGACCTGCCGCTCACCTCATCTGTCCAGACCTTGAAGCTCTTAAGCGTGTTGGGGCCGAACGTATTGGTGATCGCGACATCCGTGGCGTCGCGACCCCGCGCGATCAAGACTCGGCCTATACGCGGCACGTTGTTCCGAGGATCAAAGGTGTGCCAATGACCGCCAAGATATGCCTCAAACCAGGCGGCGAAATCCATCGGGGAGTATGGGGGCGGGACGCCGACGTCGCTTAAGTAGCCAGTGCAGTACCGTGCCGGGATGTTCAGGCAACGGCAAAATGCAATGGCCAGATGCGTAAAATCACGGCAGACGCCCGTCCGCTCATTGTAAGCTTCCCAGGCCGTCTTCGTGACGCGGGCGTGCTCGTAACCAAAAGCGATATGTTGGTGGACGAAATCGCAGATTGCCTGGACGCGTCGCCATCCCGTGGGCGATTTGCCAAACAGGCTCCAAGCCACCTGGGACAGCAGGTCAGTTTCGCAATACCGGCTTCCCAAAAGGAACACCAGGGTCTCCTCGGGAAGCTCTTGCACCTGATGCTGATGGGCGGGGGCGACGACGATATCCGGCTCACCCGTGTCATTCACGACCGCGTCGGCCGAGAGCTTGATCTCGCCCTTCGGTGCGAGGATCCGGCTACACCAATTGCCAAAGGCGTCACGATACGAAGTGATTGGGATGGTCGGCCTGGTGATGAGGTGATCGGGAACGATAACGTCGGAGACGCGCGTAAAATGGACGTGTAACGTCAATATCATCGGCGTTGGTTGCGGGCAATCATAGATTAATTCGTAGCCGATCCGGATTTGCATAATTAGCCTTTTTGAAGCAGCTCAACGGTCTCAAATAACCGGCAGTCGATTGTCCGCGTCACCTTCCCAAGGGCCGAGGGCGTTCACATCCACCGAAACGTGAAGCGTCTGGTCCCGACCACCGACCAAGACGCCGCGGATGGGGCACACATCGCTGTAATCGCGACCCCAGCCGATGGTGATATGGCGCAGGGAAGGGAAGCAGTTGTTCGTTGGGTCCACGTCTAGCCACCCGATGCCAGGACAGAAAAAGCCGGCCCAAGCATGCGAGGCGTCCACGCCGCGAAGTCTCGGCCGGCCGGGAGGAGGGTGGGTTTCGAGGTAGCCGCTCACATATCGGGCCGCCAAACCCTGCGAACGCAAACAGGCGATCTGAAAATGAGCGAAGTCCTGGCAAACCCCGCGGCGTAGCCGGAAGACCTCCGCTACTGGGGTCGTCACAGTCGTTGCGGCCGGATCGAATGTGAAATCTTTGTGGATGCGCCGCATGAGGTCAGTCACCGCGTCGAGGACCGGGCGTCCCCGTGTGAAAGAAATCTTCGTGTAGTCCGCGAATTCATCCGCATTGGGCACGAGAGGTGATGGATAGGTGAATTCATGAGCTTCCAGAGTCTCGCCGGAGTGATCTTCGCGACAAAGCGCGCGCACGGTTTCCCAGGGTGGGGTTTCCAATGGTTCGGGGATGAACGCCGGGCTGACGGCGACCTGGCTGAGAGACTTAATCACGAGCTGTCGGTGCGGAGTCTCCACGCCGATGAAGTGGGTGGGATTTCCAAAATAATCGCGGTGCATGCTCACCGTCCCAGGCTCCGGCACGATCGCCAACTTGTGCGCGAGACAATTCTGCTTGCGGTAATGGCGCGGCGCGAGCCTTGACAGGTGATGAGAAACGGATACATCTTCCACGTAATCATACGTGGTCGTGTGCGTGATCTCGTAGAGGAGCTTTCTCATCTTTAGCTCACGCGCTGAACACTGTGGCTGAAGTAACGGCTCGTCACCTCGTCGGACAATTCGGCAAGGTTCGCGGCGCACTTATTCAGTAAGTCCAGCAGGGGGTGGGACGTTCCCTCAGCCGGCTGAGCCGCCAATTCGTCGGGAGCGACCGAACGGAGCGAGGTCGCGAGTGATTCGATTCGGTCGGGGCTAAGGCCGCCAGAGGCGGTCCTGGAATCCGCGAGCAACGCCGCGGAATGCTCGCGAAGCGTATCGACCTGGAAGATGAGAGAGCGCGGGTTGGATTCATCGCGAAGGAGCAGGTCCAAGACGCCCGCCCATTGGGGCGCAGTGAAATAACGCCGGCGGTAAGTCATCAGGCTGTCCGCAATTTCGAGCACCGGTTCAGCGACGGCCGCCGCCGATTCAAGGGTCGCTGCGGCGCGCAAGAGGCCGACCACCCTCAGGCCACGTTCAAGGCGCCGTCCGAAATCCAGAAACCGCCAGCCATGCCCGCGCGTCATGTTTTCCATCTCCATGCCGTTGAAGGCTGCGAGATCGAGCACGAGGTTGTGAATCAGCGCGGTCGCGCTGGCGAGCGGGAGGCGACCCGGTCGCGCCCGAGCATCCAGGTCGAGGCGGCCCAGGATCCGCCAGGTATCGCCGGAAAAACGATCCCGCACCGCTGAAGCAGTTAAGCGGACACGCTTTAGCAGCTCGCGCACGCTGTTAGGCTGGTCCGCGTCGTAAAGCATCTGCAACATCGCCCGGGACAACTCTCCGTTACCCTGATCAGCGCTGAGAGGCGTGTGTATGACACCAAGGTGGATGGCCAACTCCGCGAGCGCCCGGCTCTCCGAGGAACCTTCCCCGCCGGTCTCACCTGAGACGCGGCCCAGCACGCACCGAAGCACCCGCAACAACTGCTCCAAACGTTCGGTGTAACGGCCCAGCCAGAACAAATGGTCGGCGGCACGGCTGGGCACCCCGGCCGAACCGTGATCCGTCAGCGTGGTCAAGGCCGTGACTTGCGCCGGCTCCGGACGGTTCGCGGTTCCGTTCGCGAGCACCCAGGTGTCTTTGCTGCCGCCGCCGCTTTGCATCGATACGACCAAATCATCCGGGTTTGTAGAGACGCGGGTCAAGCCACCCGGCAGTACGGCGAACGAGTCGCCACCATTTGCCACGTACGCGCGCACGACGACAGACCGGGCGGTCAAGTGCTCGTCCACCCAGGAAGGTGCGCAGGATAACTTCACCCGCTGCTGCGCCACAAAATTGCGCGGCGAGGCGTGGAGCCTTTCAACGAGCCTGACCCGCGCCGCGTTCACTTCGCGCCGGCCTTTTGAAACTCCCAAACCGGGAAACAGCAACGGAGGTTGAGCGGCGAAAGCCGGCTTCAAAATGAGGGAATCCAGGTGCTCGGTGACGTAATGCAGTTCTTCAGCCTGGCCGCACCACCAAGTGGCGATGGAAGGCAGCAGCAACTCCTCAGCCAGAAGATGGCGGCACAGGCTAGGCAGAAAGGCCAGGAACGCAGGGCTTTCCATTAGACCGGCGCCCAGCGCGTTTGCCACCGTGACGTTGCCGGCGCGGGCCGCCTCCACCAGACCGGACACGCCAAGAAATGAATCGCCACGCAGCTCGAGCGGATCACAAAACGAATCGTCCACGCGGCGGAGGATGACATCCACCGGCTGAAGTCCCTCGATTGTCTTCAAAAAGACCCCGCGGTCGCGGACGGTAAGGTCAGCGCCTTCGATGAGTGGAAACCCCAGATGCCGCGCCAGGTAGGCATGCTCGAAATAGGTTTCGTTGTGCGGCCCGGGGGTGAGGAGCACAATGCTGGGAGAGTTGCGTCCGGGCGGGGCCAGGTTGAAGAGCATTTCACGCTGCTGCCGGAAAAAGGTCCCCAAGCGCTCGATGTTACAGTCCCGGATTTGCTCCGGGAGGATTCGTGAAACAACGGTCCGATTTTCCCAGGCGTATCCGGCCCCGCTCGGAGCCTGCGTCCGGTCCGACAACACCCACCACTGACCATCAGGAGAACGCCCCAGATCACACGCGTGCAGATGCAGATAAACTTGGGAGGTGACGTTGATCCCGCGGCAGGGACGGAGAAATCCTGGATTCGCATACACCAGCTCCGGCGGCAGGAAGCCGTCCCGTAGTAAGCGCTGTGAACCCCCATAGAGGTCGGCCAGAATGAGATTGAACAAGCGCGAGCGCTGCACCAACCCGTGTTCGATGTGAGCCCATTCCTCAGCGGTGATGAGCAACGGCACGAAATCCAGGCCCCACGGGCGGTCCATCCCCTGCGGGTCGCCATAGACATTGTAGGTTACGCCGTGTTCGCGGATGATCCGTCCGCCGTTTTCCCAGCGGGACGCCAACTCACGCTGCCCCAGTTGCTGAAGGGATTCGATGAAAGAGCGCCAGTGCGGCCGCAGCGTGGCATGGGCCTCGTTCATTTCGTCGAAAATGCCTGGCGCGGCCGAGTAGCGTTGAAACACACTCTCCGCCTGGCTGCGTGGGTCCTGGCCCGGTTCAGCGCTCATGGGACGACGGTCAACACTACCTCAATTCCAATGGGGCGCGCAATCACGCCAATCTCAAATCCAGTGTGAAGGGGAGGTCCCGGTTCGCCACTTCCGGCGGCGGAATGAATCTCCCCTGGGTCGCGTTCTGCACGAAGAAACGCGAGAGACGGCGCGACTCGGCTTCGTACGCGTTGACCGGGAAGGTGGTGTAACCGAGACCGCCTGGATGGGCAACGTGGTAAGCGCAACCGCCGAGGCTGCGTTTGGACCAGGTGTCGTAGAGATCGAACGTGAGCGGCGTATCAACACCAATGGTCGGGTGCAGGCACTCGGGAGGTTGCCACGCACGGTAACGCACGCCGGCGACGTCTTCGCCATTGGTGCCGGTCGGGTGCAGCGGAATGCGGTGGCCATTGACCGCGAGCGCGAAGCGGTCGCCAATCAGGCCGCGGGCTTTAACCTGGAGGCGTTCCAGCGAACTATCGACGTAGCGCACGGTGCCACCGCCACCGGGTTCTTCCCCGAGGACGTGCCAGGGTTCGAGAGCCGTGCGGAGCTCGACCTCAATGTCGCGTTGGGCGAAGTCACCGATACGCGGGAAACGGAATTCAAAGTGCGGCGCGAACCAGTCGAATTCGAACGGATACCCGGCGTCGCGCAAATCCCGCACGACGTCCTTAAAGTCCGTTTCGCAGAAGTGCGGGAGCATCCAGCGGTCGTGGATGTCCGTGCCCCAGCGCACGAGGCCATTCCGATAAGGCTCGCGCCAGAACTTGCTGACGAGGCCGCGCAGCAGGAGATGTTGGGCGAGGCTCATCCGGGAGTGGGGCGGCATCTCGAAGGCGCGCATCTCGACCAGGCCCAGGCGGTTTCCGGCGCTCTCGGGAGCGAAAAGCTTGTCGATGCTGAACTCGGCGCGATGCGTGTTTCCGCTGGCGTCGATGAGCAGGTTGCGGAACAGACGGTCCACCAACCAGGGTGGGGGCGTGGGCGCGTCAGAGCGTGGAGCGTGGGAGCGTGGGTCGAGGCTTGGAAGCTCCGATGCTCCGACGTTCCCGAGCTGACGGTCAAGTTCCTTGAAGGCGACTTCGAGTTCGTAAAGCGAATCGTGGCGGGCTTCATCGATGCGCGGCGCCTGGGAAGTGGGGCCGATGAAGAGGCCGCTAAAGAGCCAACTGAGCGAAGGATGGTTCTGCCAGTAGGCAAGCAGCGAGCGGAGCAAGTCAGGCCGGCGCAGCACCGGCGAATCCTGAGGGGTCGCTCCGCCAATGATGATATGGTTGCCGCCACCGGTGCCGGTGTGGCGGCCGTCCAGCATAAACTTCTCCGTGCCGAGCCGTGTCTGGCGCGCCTCTTCGTAGAGCACGGAGGTGCGCTCCACCAATTCGTCCCACGAGCTGCTCGGGTGCAGGTTCACTTCGATGACTCCGGGGTCGGGCGTGACCGCGAGCTTGTTCAAGCGCGGGTCCTTCGGTGGAGTGTCACCTTCGATGATGACCGGCAGGCCGAGTTCCCTGGCCGCGGTTTCGACTCCTGCCACCAGGTCCAAATAATCCTCTGTTGTGGCGACCGGCGGCATGAAGACATGCAAGCGGCCGTCGCGCGGTTCGACGCACAACGCGGTTCGGACTATCCAGGGAGCGGATTCGTGCAGGGAGGGTTTGCGAGCGGGTTCGTCGGACGATTCGGTTCCCCTGACATCGGCCCTCTCCGCCTCGGAAGGGGAACGTGGGGAACTTAGTCCTTCGCTTGGAGAATGGGTCGCGACGGGCTCGCGCGGAGCGGGGGAAACGTTCGCCCCTTTCCCTTGAAGCAAAGGCCGGGGTGACGCGGCGGTGCTGCCACGAAGAAACCGCTGCCTCGGGAATTCCTTCGGCAAAGCCGGCAGCCTTTGGGTCGGGTCCTGCTGCCACGGCCACGGATAGTCGCGCTCGGAGACCCACGGGATCGAATCAAGCGGCAGGCGCAGCCCCATCGCCGAATCGCCGGGGATGAGCCAGAGCGTATCGGCGTCCCGCAGGAACCACGGGCCTGAAATCCAGCCGGCCGGTTCGGCCTGCGCGGCGCGCCGGATGGGAAGCGCATAACCAACGACCTCCCCGAGGCCCTGCTGGAAAATGCGCGCGATTCGGTCGCGCTCGAGTTTGTCCTTGAGGTTGGATTTCTCCGGAGTGACGTTTGACGGCAACCGGCGCTCTTTCCAGGTGTAGTGGAACGCGTCCTCATAAGCCGGCAGGAGATACTCCGGAGCCACGCCGATGACCCGGGCGATGCGCGTGGCCAGCGCAAGGCTCTCCTTCGCACCGAAGCCGTAATCCTTTGATTCGTCGGCGAGCAGCGAATCGTCGTTCCAGATCGGCACGCCGTCCTTGCGCCAATAAGCCGCCAGGGCCCAGCGCGGCAGTGGTTCGCCAGGATACCACTTGCCCTGCCCGTAATGGAGCAGCGCGCCGGGCGCGAACTTGCCTCGCAGGCGCCTGATGAGTTCACCGGAGAGGACGCGTTTCTTGTGCGAGATGGCGGTGAAATTCCACTCCGGGCCATCCGGGTCGTCGATGGAGATGAAGGTCGGCTCACCGCCCATCGTGAGACGCACGTCGTGCTGGTTCAGGTCAATGTCAATGGCATGGCCGAGCCTTTCGATCTTCGCCCATTGCTCCTCGGTGTAGGGTTTGGTAACGCGCGGCGATTCATAAATGCGCGTGGCCTTCATCTCGTGATGAAGCTTCGATTCGCATTTGTCAATCGCGCCGCTGACGGGCGCGGCGGTGCTCGGCTCCGGTGTGCAGGAAAGGGGGATATGCCCCTCGCCCGCGAGGAGACCGCTGGTTGGGTCGAGGCCGATCCAGCCGGCGCCGGGCAGATACACTTCGCACCACGCGTGCAGGTCGGTAAAGTCAATCTCGGTGCCGCTCGGGCCGTCGAGCGACTTCACGTCGGGCGCAAGCTGGACGAGGTAACCGCTGACGAAACGCGCGGCCAAACCAAAATGGCGCAGCAACTGGACGAGCAACCACCCTGAGTCGCGGCACGAACCGCTAAGCCTGGTCAGCGTCTCCTCAGGCGACTGCACGCCGGGTTCGAGCCGGATCAGGTATTTAACATCCCGCTGAACCCGTTGATTGAGCGCGACAAGGAAATCATTGGTGCGGAGCGGTCCCTGCTTCGCAGCCGCCGCCGGGAGGGGCCTCTGACTGCCTCCATTCATGCCCAGGAGGTCACGCTTCGCGGCCTCAAAGTAGCGGGCGAGCCTCGGTGTAAGCGGGCAAGGTTCGAGAAACGGCGCGAGGTCCTTCTTCAACGACGGCTCATAGCTGAAGGGGAAGTTCGTCGCACTGTCTTCGAGAAAGAAGTCGAACGGGTTGAATACCGCCATTTCCGCGATCAATTCTACCTCCACGCAGAATTCCTTCATCTTTTCCTGGAAAACAAGTCGTGCGTTCCAGTTCGAGAACGGGTCCTGCTGCCAGTTGATGAAGTGTTCGCCCCCGTTGATGCGCTGCGAGTAGCTGAGAATCTTTGCCCGGCAATGCGGCGCAGGGCGCAGCCGTACGACGTGCGGGCCATGCCCGACCGGCTTGTCGTAGGTGTAATGCGTCTTGTGGTAAACTGCGACGTGGATGGCCATGGTTACAAATACGCTTCAATTGGTTCCGCGCCCAGCGTGCCGCGCAATTTCTCCGGATAGGCCGGCGCCTCCGTTTCCTGCAGGGTTGTCCGGGCGTGGCCCAAGCGGTCGGCGATGCCAAGTCGCACGGCTTCGTCCGCGTAGCTCGTCCGCTTCATAAAATTACCAAGGTAATCGACGTGACGCCGCCAAAGTTGCCGGTCCACTGTATGTTTCGCCGCCAGCCGCGCCGCATACCAGCCGCTGGCGAGGAGTTCGTCGCGCGTGAATAGCTTCCGGAATTCGCGATGTTCGAGGCCTTTGCCCTCCCATTGGTCTTTGAGCATGATGTGCAGCAGCGCCTGCAACGGCGGGCAGGCCCATTTGACGCTGCCATCGTCAAAATACATTTGGGCAACGCGCCTTTGCGTCGCCACGATGTTGTCCATGCCGTCCACAAAGAGCTCCAGGTCCTGCAATTCCGGCCGCAGCATTTCCTCGGTAAAGAGGGCTTGCGGATGGTTGAACATGCGGCCGAAAAACGCATGCACGAACCTCGCGTTGATGCGATAGCCGAGCCGGGCGGCCAAAACCTTCTTCCCCTGGTGGTCGAAATCCTCACACTTTTCCAAATAATGGTTCGCCGTCAGGAACTCCGGGTCGCGTTCCTTTGCGGACATCCGGCACCAAATCTCAGGCACGAGCAGGCTGATGTCGTGGTCCACGCGCACTTTCGGGCCGATGTAGCCGGCGGCGGTGACAAACCCGTGGTGGCCCGTCAAAATCCACGAGACGAGCGCGCCGTTCAGATCGATGATCGGCGGCAGCGCGTTGAAAGGGCCCTTGGTCAGCGCTCCCTCCGACCCCGCGCCGGTGGTCGAAGGCGATTTGCCGGTCATGCTGCAGATAAACTCCAGGAACAACTCCGGCAGTTCGAAATAGTGGATCGGATTGTACACCGCGAGCGAGCGGATGCCAGCCTCGGGGGGATTGTTGCGGCGACCCGGCAGGATGGCAGCAACCGGGCTGTGAACGGGCTCGCCCAGCGGGAGCCGGCGACGCAGGCGCGCGGCCGTCTCGGCCAGGTACGATTCCCGCTGGAGGACAAGGTCGGGACGCATCTGAAGATAACGCGGGTTCTTGCTGGGTTTGCCTTCGACGAGCCGTGGATGCGCCGACGACACGAACAGGCCGGGTTTACGCCCCGCCGCCACTCCGCGAATCAACTCCCGCATCGGCTCGGTGAATTGATAAAAACCGATGGAATCCTCGATGAGTTCCCGGGCGACGGAGGACTTGAGCGGTTCGTAGTTGGAGAAAAAGTTGTCGTCGCGCGCGAAGTCGGACTCCGTCTGCTTATCGTAGCCGCGATGAATCGCGTCGTCGGGCCGCTGAAACAAGCGCAACTCACAATTGGCGACAAATTTCAAGGCGGCACTTCCGTTCGCATCCGGAAGGTGATTCAACGCACCCGCCGGCACGACGACCGAGGCGGTGATGTCATCCTCGAATTGAATCTTTACCGCCGGATAAAAATCCTTGCGCAGCCCGAAGGTTCGCCAGGAGCCGTCGGTGTCAAAGCCGACGCGCAGGTGCGTGGTGACCAGCTTGCGATTATCACATTTCAACTCATTGGCCGGCGTGCCATTGATGATGTCCACGCTGAAATGCTCGCGCCATGCACCCGCCCATTCCGGCTTGTAGTAACGTTTCACGACAAAAACCAGTTCCTTGAGATATTGTGGAACACTCGCCAGCCAGGCGTTGTACTCGGGCCTGAAATCGCGTTCATCGGGCGTGAGCAGCTTGATGACCGAGCCGAGGGAACGTTCGGCGCTGAGGATGGCCCGCTGGTCAACGCGCGCCGGGTCGCTGAAACGCCCGCCGTAATCGCGCGTAATCAGTTCCGCCACCTGGTCGAAATCTCCCCTAAAATCCGCGACGAACACCGGCCCGGTGAGCACCGCATCGGTGATGGGTTTGGAGATTTCCGATTTGCCGCCGCCGGAAACGGTGCTGGGTTTGTGACAAAGAACGCCTTCGGCGACGGTGCCGACGAGCCGCCAGGAACGGTTCTCGGCGGGCTTTTCCATGCGCACCTTGTATCCGGAAGGCCGGACGTAGGTCTTGTCCGGCAAGAGCTTGATCGCGCGCTCGGTTTTGCCGCCCGGCCAGGAAACGGTTTGGCTGTGCAAATCGAACCGCGCGTCTTCCGGCACGTAAATGATGTCCGGATATTTTTTGTCCACGCCGCAGCCTTCGGGTCTCAAATCCATCAGATCGCGGTAGAGTGAAGTTACTTCCGCGAAGGAATGTCCCATGCGCTTGACATGGACCTCGCCGCTGAATTCCTCGCCCAAATCGTAGCTTGAAAAGACCAGGGCCCCACCGGCGTGTTCCTCTTCACAAAGTCCGAACAAATTCGCCGCGTAACTGATTTGCGTTTTGACCTCTTTTTTGCAATAGCCGAAATAGTTGTCGGCAATAATGGTGACGATGACGCCGGCCTCGTCCCGGCAGGTGAGTTTGAAGGCGTTGCCGTTGTTGTAAAACTCCCACTCGTCCTTCCAGCACATGCCGTCGCGGCGCTGACGTTCGGTCGCCTGCTCCCAGGGCGGCAGGCCGGCGGCTTTTTTTGTGACTTTGGTCAGATGCGGCGCAAGGATGATGCAGCCGGTGTGGCCGGTCCAATGTTCCGTATCCAGGCCCGCATCATTCTCCGGCAAATCCGGATCGCCGGCGTTGCCGAAAATGCTTTCGATGAAATCCAGGTTACTCACCAAGTTGCCCGGCGCGAAAAGGCGAATCTCCATTGTCTTGGACGGGGAGAATCCGGACACCTCGGGTGAAACCGTAGGCCGAATCAACAGCGAGACAAAACATTCCGCCGGTTGCGGCTGCGTGGCGGTGAACGGCAGGCGCAGCAGGTCGCGGGGCGGGGTGAAGGCGAGGTTCAACATTTTCCCGAAGGCCGCCTTGGGCACGCCGATCTTATCGTCGGGAATCGGGAGCCCGCCTTCAGCGACATGAAAGATTCCCTGGGTGGTCCGGCGGTCGTTTCGCGGATTGTGCAGGACCCCTTGCTGGACGCGATAGGAGTTAAGAATACCTGAAGCAAATTCGTCACGGTCCACGGGCAAGGAGAGCAGCCGAGCCAGGCCGGAACGGTCCAGCACAAAGGTTCGCAATGGCAGCTTCGTGACCGGCACCTCTTGCAAGTAATCGTAGAGAAAGGTCTGTATCCGCTGGTCCACGGGGCAAAGATGATTGCCCAACAATCGCTCCTTTTCCCGGTACTGCGCGATGAGCGAAGCGACTATGTCGCTGAGTTGCGCGGCCTCGTCGGTCGCCACCGGCGGCAGGCCGAGCAGCGACAATTTGACGTTGACGCAGGGAATCAAGCTGGCGGACGAATTCACGCCGCCTCCGTTTCCAAAAAGCGGATGCGCTTGTTCACATCCGTGTTGATGGAGTGATAGGGTTGGCCGAGGTTGCCGGGGTCGAACAGCGTCCGGCGCATGTGCTCGGCGTCGTCGCTGCCGATGGCGCCGGTGAAAATCGGCAGCAAATAATCAATGCCCAGCCGGGACGGCTTCATCAATTTCGCATCATAAAGCGCCGGATGCAGCCGCCGCGCATGAATGAGGCCCCAACGGTCCCGAAACCGGTTTGCGTCGTAACCCTCGACGTGGAAGCCCTTGTCCGCACTGTATTGGAGGATGGAAATCGCGTTGTTGCGGCCTTCCAGCAAGAGCTCAACGGTTTTGGCGCCGAGCAACCCGGCGTAAAACCGGTCAAACCGTATCGGCCGCCCGCCCCGTTGTGTATGGCCGACTTTGCGCGTGAAGATCGCTTCCTTCGCCGAATCGCCCCGGCGGTAAAGCTGAAAATGGCGGTCGCCAATCATCTGGACGAGTTTCGAACGCAAGGCGTCCGCGGCGCCGCTGAGCACCACGTTGCCCGAGGGGTCGGTGGATTTGGTTTCGGCGCCCAGTTCGCGGCCCTGCTCGTCCACGATGCCCTCGCCGCAGACAATGACGACGTTTTTTTGGAGGTCGTAAATGTGTTTCACCCGCTCGACGAGCAGTTCGAGGTTGAGCGGATGCTCGGGAACCAGGATAATGTCCGGCTGGCCGTAAGCCGTGCCGAGGGCGATGTAACCCGAGTGCCGTCCCATCACTTCGATGATGGCAATGCGCCGGTGGCTCTCCGCGGTCGTGCGGATGCGTTCAACGCCTCCCGCGGACACAAACACCGCCGTGGTGTAGCCGGGCGTGGCGTAGTTGACGATTTGGTCGAGATCGAAAGTCTCGCTGGCCGGAACCTGTTTGTAGCGGTAACCGCGTTTGGCCTCGCCGTCGTTTACTCGCACCCACTCGTCCGGTTCGCTGGGATAGTTCAAGCCCAGATCGTTATCAATGGTCTTGGGCGCCAGCACGGCGGGCAGCCGCTCGGCAATCGGTTGCAGGCCGTTCAGGGTCCCGTCGCCGCCGATGCAGATGAGCCCTTCGATCCCAAGCTTCTTTAATCGCGATTCGATAACGTCGAGACCCTCCTTGTCGTCGGGATCGACATAGTCGCGGGAGGACCCGATGAGCGTGCCGCCCTTGGTGGGATCGAGTTCGGGAATCTCCTGGAACAGAGGGTTGAGATGCACGTGCGGCACGCGCGGATTGAACAGGCAGTTGAACCCCTTGATGAGGCCGATGATCTCAACCTTGAGCTGATTCGCGCGCACGACCGCGCCCGCAATCGTGGCGTTAAGCGCGGGGGTGTCACCGCCGGCGGTGAGGATGCCAATACGTTTCATGGTCGCGAGTCACTGCGTCTGGTGCTGCGTCGGGCGCTTGGCCGGCTTGGGCGTTTTGAGCGCGAAGAACGTCTCGTAGATTCCGCCGGCGACCTGGTTCATTCTGGTCTGCAGGTTGTCGAGGTATTCATGAAGGCCGGAATTGATGACCTCATCGACGCTCGTGAATGAGAGGTCGGAGCAAAGCTGGCCGAGCAATTTCTCGGGAGGATAACGGAATGTGCCCGCCGGGGTGCCAGAGATGGCGTGGAGCGCATCGCGCGCTGCGAGGAGGCAGTAGTGAACGGCGCGAGGGAATTCCCGATCGAGCAGCAGGAATTCGACGACGCTTTTAGGGGAAATGCGCCCATGCCGCTTGCGATACATCTCGAAGGCGCTGGCGGAACGCAACACGGCGGCCCACTGGATGTCGTCAAATGGGGTGCCGACATCCTGCACCGAGCGCAGCAGAATGAAGTACTTCACGTCGAGGATGCGGGAGGTCTTGTCGGCGCGTTCCAGCATGCGAGCGATGAGGAAGAAGTGCCAGGGCTCGCCGTGCGTCATCGTTGCGGCAGCAGAGCCATTGAAGAGGTGATTGGCATTCTTGACCTCGGTGAAGAACTCGTAGGGATTGGCCAGGGCGCTGGAATTGTCAGCAGCGGCGGTGACCATCAGGTAAAACTTGTTGAGTTGAAGCCACATGTCCGAGGAGATGATTTCGCGAACCGTGCGGGCATTTTCGCGGGCGGCGCGAACGCAAGAAAGAATGGAATTGGGGTTCTCGGCATCAAAGGTGAGGAAATGAATCACAGTTTGCTGCGTGGCTTCGCCGAACCGCTTCGTGAACGCCTCATGGTCGCCGGTCGTGTTGACGAGCGGTTCCCATTGCTGGTCCTGGCCGGAAGGCGCGTCGAGCATGAGCTGAAGGTTGACTTCGATGAACCGGGCGACGTTCTCAGCCCGCTCGACATAGCGGCTCATCCAGTAAATGGAATCGGCGACGCGGCTAAGCATGGGGACACTTCACGCCACAAGGTGGGCAGCCAGCGCCGGCGAAGGTTGGGCGGACTCGGGATTCGCGGGCACCGGCGCGTCGGCCAGCACCCAGGTATCCTTGCTTCCGCCTCCCTGGGACGAATTCACGACCAGTGAACCCTTCTTGAGCGCGACACGCGTGAGGCCGCCAGGCAACACAAAGGTCTCTTTTCCATGAAGAATGTACGGGCGCAAATCGACATGCCGCCCCTCAAAGTGATCGCCCATCAGGGTGGGCACGCGGGAAAGCGCCAGTGTGGGTTGAGCAATATAGTTGCGCGGGTTCGCCTTCACCCGTTCCGCGAACTCCTGGCGCTGCTCCTGGGTCGAGTGCGGGCCGACCAGCATGCCATAGCCGCCCGATTCGTTCGCGGCTTTGACGACGAGCTGATCCAGGTGCGCGAGGACGTATTCCAGGTCGTCCGCTTCGGAGCAAACGTAGGTGGGGACGTTGGGAAGGAGGATTTCCTCGCCGAGGTAGTACTTCACGATCTTGGGAACGTAGGCGTAAATCACCTTGTCATCGGCGACTCCGCAACCCGGGGCGTTAGCCAGGGCGACATTGCCCTTCTGGTAAACTTCCATGAGGCCCGTCACACCCAGCATGGAGTCCGGGCGGAAGCATTCGGGGTCGAGGAAATCGTCATCGATGCGCCGGTATATCACATCCACTCGCTCGAAGCCCTTGGTCGTGCGCATACAGACCTGACCGTCCTCCACAACCAGGTCACGCCCTTCGACCAGTTCGATGCCCATTTGCTGGGCCAGGAAGGAATGCTCGAAATAGGCCGAGTTGAAGGTGCCAGGGGTGAGCAGGACGCAGCGCGGTTCGGTTACGTGCTCCGGGGCCAGGTATTCCAGCATGTCGCGCAGGCGGCTGGGATAATCCGTTACCGGGCGAATCTTCGAGGCCGCGAACACCTGCGGGAACATACTCTTCATCAGCGCACGATTCTCGAGCACGTAGGAGACGCCGGAAGGACAACGCAGGTTGTCTTCGAGGACGTAAATCTGCCCGTCGCTGTGGCGCACCAGGTCGGTACCGGTTATGTGGCACCAGATGCCGCGCGGCGGATTGAAGCCGATGCATTGGGTGCGATACGCCTTGGAGGAGAGCACGAGGTCCGCGGGCACGATGCCGTCGTTGAGGATCTTCCGGTCATGATAAAGATCATCGATGAATAAATTCAGGGCGGTGATCCGCTGCTTGAGGCCACGTTCGATGAGGCTCCACTCGGCGGCAGGCACGATGCGCGGCACCAGGTCGAAGGGGAAGATTTTCTCGACCCCCGCACGCTCTCCATAGACATTGAAGGTTATGCCCAGTTGCAGGAGGGTGCGCTCTGCGGCTCGTTGCCGGTTGACAAATTCCCCTTCCGGAAGGTTTTTGATGTTGGTAACCAGGCTCCGGGCACAGGCTCGCGGCTGCCCGTTCTCTCCGAACATTTCGTCGAAGAAATCGCCGACTTCGTAACGCTCGAATCGCATGGCATTTCTCTCGCCGGCCGGTTTTCGCCCGATCGGACCTTTCACGGCTTCCGCTTTTGCGGGTTTTACATAGCAGCGGCGGTGCCATGTGCCTCACGCTCGCGGGGAAGCGTCCGCAATAGACTTGGAAACAAGCCCCATAGTGAGGGATCCGCGCCATAATCGAGGGGTTGCGAAGGACGATGAAAATGTCGTCCCCAAAGCCGAAAGACCAGCCTCCCGTCGCCTTTTGCCCATCTCGATCAAATCCCAACATCGGCAATTCGGTTACTGGGCAGCTTTGGAACCGGAGGCACTACAAACGATTCGGCCTTGAGGAATCCCAACTGGTTGACCCTCACACGCGCAGCATGACCGTGAATGGCCGCCGATCTCTATCTCGAATTGGGCGTGCGTTGGGACCATACGCCGGGGCGGGGCCACATCCCCGTGGAGAACCCGTTACCGGGCAGTTCCGGGGAGGTGGCGGTCCACGCGCCGGTTCATGGAGAGAGAGGAGCCGCGGCCGTTTCCGGGTTGTTCAGCAGGCGCTCGAGATTGCGTTTGGTATCGTCGAGCCAGTCGGAGCCGGGGAGTGAGTAGGGGCGGAAGGTTTCCAGGTAACCCTCCTGGGCGTTGTAAAAGAGGGCGCGATGGAGGCCGAGCATCCCGGCGGCCGGACTATCGATCAGGCTCGCGGAATCGTTGGCGCTCATTTGGAACAGCACGCGCATTTCGAATTCGCTCAAGGCCTTGCGGCTGAGAAAACGGTTGACGTTGTTATAAGTGTCGCACGAGGCGAGCACGTGGAAGCCGAGCCGGCTTCCTTCGCAGACAAGGTCGTTCAAGACAGCCCCCGGGTTGATCGGCTGCTCGGCATCGCCGGACGCAAAGCCGAAATCCTCCTCGAAGCGGAGCTTGTTGAACCTCTGCAACCCGTGAATGAACAGGAAAACGGGCGGGGCGGCCTCGGAATTGGGGTCATCGGCGCGGCGCTTCCGTTCTTCTCCGAGCTCTTTCATGAGCGACGGAAGGTCGCTCTGTTTGGCGAGCGTGACCGGGTGAGGGACGGCCTGCACGGCGCGTTCGAGGTAGTCGCGTTGCGGAGTGCCGGGCGGCGTGGCGTCCAGCACGATGAACCGCGCGGAGCCAGAGGCATACTGGGCCGCAAGCGCGAGCAAGCCGACGGACACCATGGCCAGGATGGCTTCATCCCGCTGCCCGATGATGAGCAGGTTGTTGCCGCTTTGCCGCCGGAAAACCGCCTCGGTTGGTCCCTTGATCGAGTTGGGCGTGCCCAGCCAACACTGAGCGGTGGCGGTTGGGCGGAGCATCCTGGCCTCGAGGAGGCGCCGCAGGAGGGCGTTTTCGCGCACGTCGGCGGGGGCGTTCCCTTCGAAGACAATCGGCCCGGGATATTCCTTGCCGTCGCGGTCGGCCCGCTCGCGCACTTTCGCGAGGCAGCCGTCGCGCACTTCTTCGGGAAGCCAAACGGCCTGGAAGGGGCTGTTGCCTTCCAGGGCGCCGGCCATGTCGTTGTAAATGCCCTCGCCTGGCCGCGAGAGCAGGCGCGGCGCAGGGTTGGTGTCGTCCATGATCAGGTAGGCGTCCGCCTCGTTGCACTGGAGGGCGATGCGGATTACCATCTGGCCGAGGGTGGTGCGGGCAACGGTGTAAGCGCCGCCGAGCGTTTGCGAGCCCAGCAACACGTGGATGCCGAACGCGCGGCCCTGGCGGACGATGCGGTCGAGCAACAGCGACGCCGTCTGCGAAACCTTGTCGTCCTCGACGAAGAATTCCTGGAACTCGTCGATCAGCAGCAAGGTCCGTGGAACGGCCTCGGTTCCCCCTGCCCTTTTGTAGCCGGCGACATCCTGCACGCCGAGCTGGCGGAAAAGGTCGCCACGCCGCTTCAGCTCTTCATCGACGCGCTGGAGCACGCTGAGGCCAAATTCACGGTCACTCTCGATGGCGACGACCCGCGCATGAGGCAGGCGCTTGGTGGCGTAGCATTTGAATTCGACGCCCTTTTTGAAATCGACCAGGTAAAACTCGACCTGCTCCGGGCTGCACCACAACGACAGATTGGTGATGATGACATGGAACAGAGTGGATTTACCGGAACCGGTTTTGCCGGCGATGAGTCCATGCTGGCGGGTGCCTTTGCCGATTTCGAGGTATTGGAGTTTGGTGGCGCCGGTGCGCCCGATGGGCACGCGCAATTCGCTGGTGGTTTCTTCGCTCCAGATTTCGGCGTCCGGTGGGGCGACGTGTTCGAAAGGCACTTCCACCCGGCTTGAGTCGCGGCTATAGCGCCCGACCAGGTGAACAAATTCCGTGGCCTTTTCCGGCGTGGGCGGTTCGTCCAGCACCAATTCCGTTCCTGGTCTTGGCTTGCCGGCCACCACGAAGTCAGCCCCCTTTAGCCCGATACAAACACTGGCTTTACGCAGTTCGTCAGGAATGAAATCCTGCGGCAATGGTTGCCGATGGTCCCAATGGATGAGCATATACACGCCGCAGCGCGCCCCGCTGGCGGCGATACTCAGCAGCCGTTTGGCGGCCACGTCGGAAAAGTTCGCCGGAAAATCGGCTACGACCAGGAAATGATATTTCTCCGCAATGACCCCGGCCTGTTCATTATACTCGGCGATGGTGTGATACTCGTTCCGCAGGTACATCTGGATGACCTTTTCCATGTGCTCGTTCAGGTCGGCCAGCTTCTGCTCGATTTGTGTCGATTGCGTCCAGATCCGATTGTTAATGAGTTGCTCCTCGTAATCGGCCAGGTGCATGACCCCGGCGAAATTCTGACCCAGGCCGACGGGATCGATAATCGTGAAATTCAAGCGACCGGGCGGGGTGGTGGAGAGCAAACGAAGGATGATGTTGTTGAGAGAGCTGATGGCCTGGTCTTGCCCGGTACCGTCGGTCTCGAACAGCAGCGAGCCCTGGTCGGGGTAAGAGAGGCAAAGCGGAACGGTGAACTGCGCCGGCCCTGGCAGCGCCAGGCGTTTATCCTTCGGCAGAGCGGCGCAGAACTTCGCCAGCTCGACTTTCAGCTCGGCGAATTTGGCGGCCTGCGCGAACTCGCGCGGCGGGCGCCACTCCTTCAAGACCGGCGCCTCCCACGAAGGAAACAGCTTTTCGATCTGCGTCCTGAGCGAGCCTAACGTACCATAGAGCGATTCGGTGCGGTTTTTCCATTCCGCTTCGAGCGCACGCCAGCTTGCTTCATACTCGGCGGTGAGTTTTCCCACTTTCTCTTCATGCGCATCGGTCAGCGACTTAATGCGCACGGCGGAGGCGCTCTTAAGGCGTTGGAGCGCGTCGCCGTACTCGTGCTCCAACCGCTCGGCGGTGGCACGATAGAACCGATCGTTTCGGCTATTGGCGCGGACGGCTCGCTCGTCGCTGCTCATTCGGCAGGAAACCCGAAGGTCCCCCGCTTCGGCGAGTGCCTGTTTCAATTGCTGGTCGGATGTCCGGGTGGTGGTCTCGAACTCATCCTTGACGCGCTGTATTTCCTGGTGGTAATGAGTTTCGGACTGGAGTTGGGAGGCGTTGTGCAGCCGGCGAGCCTGCGCCAGCGTTGTGGAGATGGAATCGGCCAGAGGCTGAGCCCCGCGCCGGACGACCAATCGGATGAGCAGGATGGCCGACAAACTACCCGCGACGGTGCCCGCCTCGCTCCACGAGACGTTGTTGATGCCAAAATGTTGCAGCACCGGCACAAGCGCCAGAGCGCAACCCGCCAGGCCCAACAGCAGCCAAAACGGAAAAGGCCTGAAAAGCGAGACCAGCAGATTCCCGCGGAAGCGGCCCAACTCGCTTTCGGCCTTGCGGCTTAGCGCGCGAATGTCTGAAAGCAGGCGGTTTTCATCCTGGGCAACATCCGCGACAGGTTTTCCATAAGCGGTCAGGAAGAGCCGCTGAAGCGTCCGGTAGCCGCCGAATGCCCGTTGGGCCCCCTGCTCCGCCCGGGCCAACGATTCCTGCTCCGACGCCAGGTTTCTCTTGAATTCCTCGAACGTGCTCAGCGCGGTGGTCAAGCCGGCCTCGCGGTCGCGCTCGGCCTGCAGCATCTTCTTCTGGAGTTCGTATTTCTGCCCGCCAACTTTATCCTCCACTTTCTTGAGGCCCTGCTCTTTGCTGGCCTGGTAGGATTTGCCAATCCTTGACTTTCGCCTTTCATATTTGGCCTGCGCGGCGGCGCGGGTCGTGTGGAGAGTCGTGTCGGCCTCGCCAATGGCGGCCGCCAGTTGTCGGCTCTGCTCCTCGACGGCGGCCTCGCAACGAAGGCGCTCTTTGGCGACCCTGGCTTGGTTTTCGTCGTTGAGTTTTCCGGCCCGCGCGGCAAAGTCCTCGACCGTGCCTTTGAGGCTGTCCAGGAGCTCCAGGGTTTTGCCGGCTGCCAGGTTGCTACTCACAATCGCTTTTGATTTTCAAAATGAGCTTATCGAGTTGCTCGATGACGGTGACGGTTTTGTCCACGCTGCTGAACAGTTCCGCCAGAAACCTTTGCTCGAACTCCTGGGCCTTGGCGTCGTTCCAATACTCCCTGGTCTGCTGCCACTGCACCTGCAGTCCTTTGGTGAGCGCCGCGAGTCGTGAGGCGCTCACGCTCATACGTGGCTCCCTTCGGTCTGCGTTTGGCTTGGGGCCGTGCTCGAGGGCCCGGGTTTGGCATCGGCATAAGCGGCCAGCGTGTTGAGGGCGTGGGTCAGAAAGGTCACGGCCTTGACCATGTCGTTGGTGAAAACGGTATGCAATTTCTCGGTCTGTTTGACCAGAGGCTGCACGCGGCCTTCGAATTCGCGCTTCCATTTCTTGAGGACGCGGAGCTTGGCGTCGGCTTCCTCGACGGCGTGTTTGGCACGGTGCACGGCCATTTGTTCAGCGGCGGTCTCGTGGCGCAGGGCGCCGAGGCGAGAACTAAAGAGGGCCTCCTGGGCCTGCTCCAGGACCTTCATCCGCCGCCGCATCTGGTTCTCCCAGTGAGAGCGCTGGTCGCCCTCCAGCCACATCCGAGTGCGCATGACCTCGGCGCTGACTTCTTCGACGGCTGGACGCGCCTGGCTCAGATAGACAATGAGATGCGACCGGAAAGATTCCAGTGCGTCCAGTGATGTGACCTGAGCTTTTTCCGCCATGGCACTAGTGCTGGTTCAGATACTCTTCGATGCGCTGCGCCTTGCGCAGGAGGTAGGGCGTCTGCTGGTTGGAGATCTCGACGAATTTTCTGAGCGCTTTCATGATTTGCTTGAATTCCTCGGCGAACTTTGCGTGCTCCTGGTCCTGCCAGGTATCGCCCAGCGCGGCGAACCGCGCCTGCAGCGAGGCGATCTTGTCCTGCAGGTCGGCGTTGAATCGCTTCAGTTCGTCGGCAAACCGCCGCACTTGCTCGGGATCCATGATTGCTTGGGCCATAATCGTGCCTTTCTGTCAACATAGCGCCAAAACGGCGTATGGTGAAGGGTTACTCGCGCCACCGGCCGGCATGCTGCCCGAAACGCCTGCCCTCCGCAAGGAAAGGCAGAGCCGCCAGGTAAGACGGTGGGAAGAGACCACGAAATGCACCAAATACACGAGAACCCGATCCCGTTTTCCTGGGCTCGCCGGGACGCTCGCCCTCCCGTGTAGAGCGGGGTTCGGGCGGGCTTGAACGGGTTGGGCGCGTGGGCTACGCTCCAGGTCCGGGAAAGATACCAAACCTTTATGCGCTCATTCGACAGCCTCGACGAACGGGAAATCCTCGCGCTGGCCATTTCACAGGAGGAGGAGGATGCACGAATCTACGATGATTTCGCCGATGGCTTGAAGGAGAACTACCCTGAGCAGGCGAAGAAATTTACCGAAATGAGGGGTGATGAAGATTCTCATCGGCATCGGCTCCTGGAGCTCTACCGCAGCCGGTTCGGCGAGCATGTGCCGCTCATCCGACGGCAGGACGTGCGCGGGTTCGTGCGCCGTCGGCCGGTCTGGCTGGTGCGGCCGTTGGGCCTGAGGGCGGTGCAAAAGGCCGCGGAACTGATGGAGTTGGAAACGAAGCGATTCTATGAAGCCGCCGCGCGACGCGCCACGGATGTTGGCGTCCGTCAACTGCTTGGCGACCTGGCAGAAGAGGAGAGGCACCATGTCCAAACAGCGGAAAAAATCGCGGCGGCGCGACTGAGCGAGACGGAATCGGCACAACAAAAGCGGCTGTTTGTTCTGCAGGTCATCCAACCAGGGCTGGCGGGTTTGATGGACGGGTCGGTTTCGACTCTCGCGCCCTTGTTCGCGGCCGCATTCGCGACCCACAACAGCACGGACGCGTTTCGCGTCGGTCTGGCAGCGAGCTTCGGGGCCGGTATCAGCATGGGGTTTGCCGAAGCGCTGTCCGACGACGGCAGTCTGACCGGCCGCGGCCATCCCTGGGCGCGCGGCGCCGTCTGTGGGCTGATGACCACGCTGGGCGGCCTGGGGCACAGCCTCCCCTACTTGCTCCGCGATTACCGCACGGCCACCGCAGTCGCCGTGGGCGTAGTGGTTTGCGAGTTGGGCATCATTTCGTGGATCCGCCACAAGTATATGGATTCCCCGTGGTCGTCGGCGGCCATCCAGGTCGTATTAGGCGGTTTGCTGGTCTTTGGGGTGGGGATATTAATTGGAAGCTCGTAGCGGGTTGCCCATCCGAGACTTTCCCATGAAGTAATGAGTCTTGCGCAACCTGAGAGGGATTTAGACCGGGGTCACATAATTTCGATCATTCTTATTGCCAAGAACGGTCGGTACTGTTACGTCTTATAGTGGTTACAGGGTATGAGGACCACTCGAAGAACCTGGCGCGCCGGAGCGTTCACGATACTGGAGTTGCTTTGTGTAATCGCGATTATCGTGCTGCTGGCGGCATTGCTTCTGCCTGCCCTCAGCCAGGCTCGGGCACGGGCGAGGCGAATCCAGTGCACCGACCACCTCCGGCAAATCGGAATCGCTTTCCACAGCTTTGCCCACGACCACAACGGGCAATTCCCCATGGCGGTGCCCGGGGACGCCGGTGGTTCGCTCGAGTTCGTCCAGAGCGGTCAGGCACTCCAGGGCCCGTTTTATTTTTCTTTCCACCATTTCCAGACGTTGTCGAACGAATTAGCTACACCTAAAGTTCTCGCGTGCCCGGCAGACACCCGGTTGCCCGCGGCCAATTTCGGGGAACTCAGGAACGAAAACCTCAGTTATTTCGTCGGCGTGAAGGCGGAGTTCGACCATCCGAACTCCATGCTCGCTGGGGATCGGAACATCACAAACGACCTGAACGGGCCCACAACGATTGCCCGGTTGGGCCCCAGGTATCCGCTGCGGTGGACGCACGAGTTGCACCAGTTCAAAGGCAACCTTCTCTATGCCGATGCCCGGGTGGTGCAGAGGAACACTCCCGATTTGACGGGAGACCCGGGTCAGTTCCAGGCAGGCGATTTGGTTCTGCCCAGTGTCCCCACTGGCGGCGGACCCGGCACGCCTGCGGCCCCGAATCCGTCCATGCCCGGTAGTTCGGCTGCGCCCAACACCTCCGCACCTGATTTCCCTGGCTCCCCGGGCCGTACCGCCGCCGCCGGCGCTGGGGAAACCGCCGGCGTACCAAACGCCCCAGGCGGCACCCCAGCGATGAGCTCGCCCTCCGCGCCTCCGGTCGCGACTTTCCGCAAGAGCCCCTCGGTATCTGTCCCTGGCGGAAGCCCGGCCGGGGAATCGCTCGCGCCACTCCCGCCGCAACAACCTGCGACCAATAGTCCGGCTCGCGGCTGGCCAATGCCGAAGCCGCAGGAACCTGACCCGGGGTTTTCCTTCTTCCCGGAATCGGTCGCCGCGTTCGTTGCAGCTTTGGCGCCCAGGAGGGCTTGGTTGCTTTACCTGCTGTTGCTGCTCGTGGTAGCTCTCACGTTCGCCGCGCGCAAGCTGATGCGCCGGAAAGGGCAGCCCGAGGCAGAGTCTGACGAGTGAGGTTCAGGCCACATTGTTTTTGACAGCTGATGAAACTGTGAGAATTTACGGCGTCTAAAACCAATATTATGATGAATCGATTCATTGTTCTGTCTGTCGCGCTCATTTCCTCGGCTTGTCTCGTGACCGTTTACGCAGCCGAGAAGGAGAAGAAAAAGGTCCAAATCGACCTCAGCAAATTGGCGCCCGCTGCCAGCAAGCAGGGCGTCACATACGCGACCGACATCAAACCGATTTTCGACACGTCCTGCATTAAGTGCCACGGCGAGCAAAAGCCCAAAGGCCATTTGCGGTTGGATAGCCTCGAAGGGGCGATCAAGGGCGGGGAGGACGGCAAGGTAGTGATCGCCGGCGATAGCGCCGGGAGCGTGTTGATCGCGAACATCGCGCACCTGGGAGACCCTGATGACTATATGCCGCCGCCGAAAAACAAGGCGGGCATCGGTCCGCTAACCAAGGAGCAGATCGGACTCATTCGCGCCTGGATTGAGCAGGGGGCGAAATAGCGCCCGGGCAGCATCGAGACCCAGGTGACCAGCGAACTTGAAGCTATCGCGAAGTCGCTTGGGCTCGAAAAATACGGGCGCCATATTTTCCTGTGCGCCGACCAAACGGAGCCCAAATGTGCTCCCCGGGAAACGGGCCTGGAATCCTGGGAATACCTTAAGGGACGGCTGAAGGAGTTGAAGCTGGCCGGCCCGGAACCGCTGGTGTATCGCACCAAGGCAAATTGCCTGCGAGTCTGCACCCAAGGGCCTGTCGCCGTCGTCTATCCCGAGGGTGTGTGGTATCACTCCTGCACACCGGCGGTGCTGGAACGCATCATCCAGGAACATCTCATCCGAGGAAGGATCGTAGAGGATTTTGTCTTTGCGAAGGCGTGCGTGATGCGCGATGGGTGAAACGGGATCGCTAATCAGTGCTCAGTAATCTGTACTAGGCGATGCCGAACACCGATCGTGGATCACCGACCGCCAATCCTTAGCCTGGGAGCTTGTCCGCCTTTGCGGCGAAGATAAAATCGCTCTCTGTCAGGCCGTCGATCTTGTGCGTCCAGAGGGTCAGCTTGACCTTTCCCCAGGCGAGGTAGATATCGGGGTGGTGTCCCTGAGCTTCGGCCAATTCACCCACTTTGTTCGTGAAATCGAGCGCGTCGCGGAAGTTCTTGAACTTGTATTCCCGCTCGAGATGATGCTCGTTCAGGACCTGCCAAGCGGCGCCCAATTGCCGCGCCATCCGCGCCAGCTCTTCCCCTTTCAGCGGTGGCACATCGCCTTTGCACGGCACGCACTCTTTCTCATCCAATGCGGTCATAGGTTTATGCCCCTCCGGCAGGAGCAAGGCAATCTAGCACACTCTGCGCGTTAAACCAGGTCAACGGCGATGACTCGGATGATTTCTTCGAGGGTGGTTTCGCCTGTAATCGCTCGATGGAGTCCATTCTGCCAAAGGGTTCGCATGCCCTCTTGCACTGCAATCTCTTCGAGCGCCGAAGTCGGCACCTTCTTGAGCACCGCCTCGCGGAACGGCTCGGTGGCGGTGAGCAGCTCGCTGACGGGAAAGCGTCCGGAGTAGCCGGTTTGGTTGCACTGATCGCAGCCTGTGCCCCGGCGGAATTGTGCCTCGGCCATGAGTGCCTCCGGGATGACTTTCAGGTGGCTGGGCGGCGGTTCATACGGCTGCGAACAGTTGGGGCAGTTGCTGCGCACCAGGCGCAGCCCCATGACCGCAAGGACGCTGGAGGCCAGCATGAAGGGCTCGATCTCCATATTGATCAGCCGGGTGAACGCGCCAGCCGAGACCCCGGCGTGAATCGTGCTGATGACGAGGTGCCCGGTCAGCCCGGCCTGGACAGCGATTGCCGCCGTCTCCGCATCGCGAATCTCGCCGACCATGATCACCTGCGGGTCCTGGCGCATGATGCTTCGCAATGCGGTGGCATAGGTGAAGTCCTGGGCGGGATTAATCTGCGTCTGGCTGACCATCGGCAGGTTAAACTCGACCGGATCTTCGACCGTGCTGATGCTGACGCTCGTGCCATCCCGCTGCATGATGTAGCAAAGCGCGGAGTACATGGTGCTGGTCTTGCCCGAGCCGGTCGGCCCGGTAAAGAGCAGCAAGCCGCTGGTGCGTTTGAGAACGCGCAGCAGTCCTTGCAGCGTCGAGTCCTCAAAACGCAGGGTCGCCAGGTCAAACCGGCGGTCGCGAGGATCGAAGAGCCGCACGACGATTTTCTCGCCTCGCGTTGTAGGAAAAATCGAGACCCGCAACTGAACGCCCTCGAGCTCCGGTCCGCCCGCTGCCGTGCCGTCCTGTGGCAAGCCGGCCTGGTAGGTCACCAGATTCGCCATCACCTTGAAGCGCATGGAAATTTTGTCCAGCAGGTCCAGCGGGAGGTGAGCCACTTCGGTGAGCACGCCGTTCACTCGCGCCCGGACCGCGATCGAGTTTTCCCACGGCTCGATGTGCAGGTCGCTGGCGCCCAACACCGTCGCATCCTGCACCAGACAGTTCACCAGGGTGCTAACCTCCACTCCCTGGGCGGCCATTTCGGATTCGAGATATTGGATTGTGTAGCTCATGGCGCTTTAGCGCGGAGGCCATTCCTAAATGGCGTAAGCGCATGGAGAAGAGCATGCTTCAGGCGATGGCGGAGGGAAAGAAATTTTCTCAGCGCAGAAATCCTCTTGACGGCGCGCCCGGGGATCTGGTATCTGGGAAGAGTTGGGAGCGAAATGGCCAAGCTTATCATCAAAACCGAGGGCGCGCCGGACCGGGTGATCCAACTTCACCTCGGGGCGAACCGGTTTGGCCGCAGCCCGGAAAACCACTTTCCTATCGACCATCCGACCGTCTCGGCCAGGCATTGTGAAATCTCGGTGGGCGATGGGGCGCCGGTCGTGCGGGACTGTGGTTCTACGAACGGCACGTTCGTCAACGGCGAATTGGTTAAGGAAGCCACCCTCATGGCCGGCCAGACGTTGCATCTCGGGGAGGTCGAGTTATTCGTCGAAACCACCGAAGTGGCGTTGGCGATTCCGAAATTCGATATGCCGCATCCCACGCCGCCGGTGGTTCGGGAGGACGGTTCGTTGCTCTGTCCGCGGCATAAGGAGACTCCCGCCACTTACCAGTGCACCCACTGCCTTGAGGTAATGTGCGATGATTGCGTGCACCGGTTGCGCCGCAAGGGCGGAAAGGTTTTGAAGTTGTGCCCCCTATGCAGCCATCCGTGCGAACGGATCGGTGGCGCCGCAAAGAAGAAGAAGAAAACGTTCCTCGGATTTCTCCAACAAACGGTCAAGCTGCCGTTTATTTCGAAACGAGAGGAGTGACCCACACTTTGGGCAGGAGCGCCGGTTTATAATCGGCTTGGGACGTGCGTGACCGCTGCGCTGGCGTGCCAGCGTCAGGCTGCGACGCCGCGCGGAGTCTGCCGATTTGGAGCTTTGCAACGAGGCGCTCTTGCCGTAGATATTCACACCCGCTGTGGGCGGCAACTGTTATGAAACCCGAAGTGGAAATCTACGATACGACCCTGCGCGACGGCAGCCAGGGCGAAGGCATCAATTTTTCCGCCCTCGACAAGCTGCGCATTGCTGAAAAGCTCGACGCCTTTGGGATTCATTACATCGAGGGCGGCTGGCCGGGCTCCAATCCGAAGGACATGGAGTTTTTCAAGCAGGCGGCCCGTCGCAAGTGGAAACATGCGCGCATCGCCGCCTTCAGCATGACTCGCCGCAAAGGTATCGCCGTAGAGAGCGACGACCTCATGCGCCAGATTCTCGAGGCCCGCACGCCCGTCGCGACCATCGTCGGCAAGAGCTGGCTGTTGCACGTTCACGAAGTCCTGCGCGCGAAGCCGGACGAAAATATTGCAATGATTGCCGACACGGTGCGGTACCTCAAAGACCAGGGTATGCACGTCATCTACGACGCGGAACACGCCTTTGACGGCTACAAAGACGAGCCGGATTATGCGTTAGCTTCCTGGCAAGCCGCCGAACGCGCAGGGGCAGAGTGTATCGTCCTGTGCGATACGAACGGCGGCTGCCTGCCGGGCGAAATCGCGGATATCGTGGGGAGCGTCCGGCGCAAACTCACGGCGCGCATCGGCATCCACACCCACAACGACTGCGGACTGGGAGTCGCGAACGGACTTGCTGGCATTGAGGCCGGGGCGACCCAGATCCAAGGCACCATCAACGGTTACGGTGAACGCACCGGCAATTGTAACCTGACCAGCGTCATTCCTCTGCTGGCGCTCAAGCTTAAGCGGTCCATCCTGCCGCCAAAATCGTTGCCAAAACTCAAAGAACTCTCCGAGTTTGTCGATGAAATTGCCAACATCCGCCACGACCCGCGCCAACCCTGGGTCGGCCAGACTGCCTTTGCCCACAAAGGCGGAATGCACGCGCACGCCATCGACCGCGTGGCCCGCAGCTACGAGCACGTTAATCCCGAAGCGGTTGGCAATTATCGCCGCGTGCTCGTCAGCGACATGGCCGGACGCACCAACATTTTGATGAAAGCGGCCGAGCTCGGGTTCAAATTGCAACCCGACGCACCCGAAACCCGTGCCATCACATCGGAGGTTAAACGCCTCGAGAGCGAGGGCTTCGAGTACGAAGCCGCCGAAGGTTCACTGGCCTTGCTCATCCGCAAAATCCTCAAGCACCAGGAGCCGCCGTTTAAGATCGAAGGCTACCATGTGTCGGACCGGCGCGACCGCGCCACATCCGTCTGCCAGGCGAGCGTTAAGGTTCTTGTCGATGGCATGACGGAACACACGATCGCCGAAGGTGACGGTCCGGTGAATGCCCTGGACCAGGCCCTGCGCAATGCCCTCGTAAAGTTCTATCCCCAGCTCAAACGGGTGCGCTTGAACGATTACAAAGTGCGTATCCTTGACTCGACCGCGGGCACGGGCGCCCGCACGCGGGTCCTGATCGAATCCACCGATGGCAAAGAAGAATGGGGCACCGTGGGCGTGCACGACAATATTATCGAGGCCAGCATGTTGGCGTTGTCGGACAGTCTGGAATATAGGCTAATGAAAGAGTAAGGCACGAATTTCACTGATTTGCACTAATCGGAACACAATACCGTGAAACAGCATGAGCGAGCTGATTCGGCGAACATTCTTTAGCATTCAAGCGAGCGGTCCTGTGATACCGGGTGCGATTTGCACATAACACTTAAGAGTTGATCGGTGAAAATTCGTGTAATTCGTGTCTCGCCCTATGTCTGAGATTCCGAAAGCCTACGAACCGCACGCGGTTGAAGAGAGGTGGTACGCCTTCTGGTTGAAAGAGAATTGCTTCACCGCCAACGCCGGTTCCAGCAAGCCCGCCTACTCCATCGTCATCCCGCCGCCCAACGTTACCGGCATGCTCCACATGGGCCATGTCCTGAACCACACCATCCAGGATATTCTCGCCCGCAAAGCACGCATGGAGGGCAAAGAGGTCCTCTGGCTCCCCGGCACGGACCACGCCGGCATCGCCACCCAGGCGGTAGTTGAGAAAACGCTGCGCAAACAGGGCGTGATGAAGCATCGCGACGACCTCGGACGCGAGAAATTCCTGGAACACGTCTGGGCCTGGAAAGAGAAGCACGGCGGCATCATCATCGAGCAGGACAAAAAGCTCGGTTGCTCGTGTGACTGGACCCGCGAGCGCTTCACCATGGACCCCGCTTATTCGCGCTGCGTCCAGAAGGTGTTTGTCGAGCTCTACAAGAAGGGCCTGATCTATCGCGGCAAGCGCATGGTCAACTGGGACCCCGCCGCCCGCACGGCCCTCTCGGATGAAGAAGTCGAAATGGTGGAGGAGAAGGGCCACCTCTGGCATCTCAAATACCCCCTCCTCGACGACAAGGGGCAGCCCAAGAAGGACGAGTTTGTGGTCGTCGCTACCACGCGGCCGGAAACCATGCTCGGCGACGAAGCGGTCGCTGTGAACCCGAACGACCCGCGCTACACCAAACTCGTAGGCCGTCGGTGCCTGCTACCCTTGCAGAACAAGCCTATTCCCATCATCGCCGACGAGTTCGTAGATCCCAAATTCGGCACTGGGTGCGTGAAGGTGACCCCGGCACACGACCCGAATGACTATGAAATGGGCCTGCGACACAATCTCCCGTTGACCGTAATCATCGCGCCTGACGGCACAATGACCAAAGAGGCAGGCGAAGACTTCGATGGATTGGACCGGATGGAGGCGCGCACGGCAGTGGTCGAAGAACTGACCGAGCAGGGACTTCTCCTCAAGACCGAGGACTATGTTCACAATATCGGATACAGCCAGCGGAGCCACGTGCCTATTGAACCGTATTTGAGCGAACAATGGTTTCTTAAGTATCCGAGTGTCGAGGCGTCAAGCAAAGCGGTCGAGGAAGGCAAGATCCGGTTTTATCCCGACCGTTGGACGAAGACCTATTCGCATTGGATGCACAACATCCGGGATTGGTGCATCAGCCGCCAGCTTTGGTGGGGGCACCGAGTGCCGGTGTGGACGCGGTTCATTAGCGAGGATGACAAATCAAGCGTGGGTTTTCGAGAACTCACGCGACGACTGACAGAGGCTGGTTCTTACAACCAAAGTAAGACTGAACGCGCTTTTTCAGGCGACGGTTCACAACGAACAGTTGTCCACAGCGAAGAACAATCTGGCGGCTGGCTCTTTTTCGCTGCCACGGAGTCGCAAAAGGAAGCCAAGTGGCTGGCTGATGAAGGTTTCAAGCAAGACCCCGACGTTCTCGACACCTGGTTCAGCTCCTGGCTATGGCCGTTTGCCACGATGGGTTGGCCCGAGAAAACAGACGACCTCAAGAAGTTCTATCCCACCACCGACCTCGTCACCGGTCCGGACATTATTTTCTTCTGGGTGGCACGGATGATCATGGCGGGGCACGAGTTCATGGGGGAGCTCCCGTTCCGCAACGTTTATTTCACTGGGATCATCCGCGACAAGTTGGGCCGCAAGATGAGCAAGAGCCTCGGCAATTCGCCCGACCCGCTCGAACTCATTTCCAAGTATGGCGCCGATGCCCTGCGCTTCGGCACGATGCGCAGTGCGCCGCTCGGCCAGGACGTGCTCTTTGATGAGAAAGATGTCGAGCTTGGTCGAAATTTCTGCAACAAGCTCTGGAATGCCTGCCGTTTCCGGCAAATGCAGGGCGGCGAGGTCCAGGGCGAAATCGCCCCGGAGCTACTCACAGGTTACGACAAATGGATTCTGCTCAAGCTGGACCAGGCCCTCCGCGAAATTATGACCGCATTCGCCGAGTACCGCTTCAATGAAGCGACCCAAACGCTCTACCGGTTCTTCTGGAGCGAATACTGCGATTGGTTCGTTGAGGCCAGCAAGGCGAGCCTCGGGCGAAGCGTTGAAACGTTAAAAGCTCAAACCGTTAGGAGGGAAGATGCCCCCGAAGCCCTCACACAGCACGCAGCACGCAGCACGCCAGGAGATCAGAGACTCCTTACGTCGTCACCTCCAGCGGAGGGGCGGCGCGCCAACACCCTCGCAGTGCTCGACTTTATCCTCTCGCACACGCTGCGGCTTTTCCATCCGTTCCTGCCATTCATCACCGAGGAACTGTGGCACAGCATGGGTTACGGCCAGGACATGCCGGACAACCAGGGTGGCAAAACCATCATGTTCGCCCCCTGGCCCAGGCCGCTCGACGAAGATTTCCGAGGCCACTATGGCCTGGACGGCTGTTATCTTGAAATCATCGAAACCAAATTCGAACTCATCAGGAAGGGGCGCGACCTGCGCCGCGAAGCCAGTATTCCCGCCAGCAAAAAGGTTAAATACGTGCTTAGGCCCGCGGTGGTCGTACCGCCGGAGGATGCCGAAGTCCTGAAGCTCCTGCTCAACGCCGAGTCGCTCCAGCTCGATTCCAACTACCAGCCGGCGAAAGGGACCCCCGTCGTGCACTCCGAAATGGGTGACTTGTATTTGCCCCTGGAAGGCCTGAGGGATATCGAAGCTGAAAAAGCTCGACTGCAAAAGGAGCTCGATAAAATCGATGTGGAAATCGCCAAAGTTGAACAGAAACTCAACAACCCGAACTTCACGACCAAGGCACCTGCGCAAATCCTGCAGGAACAACATCAACGCCTGTCTGAATGGCAGACCAAACGCGGTCGTGTTCAGGCTTCGCTTGACGCATTGAAGGGGTAGCTCGCGACGCACGCATTGCATCTGAGAGACATGAATTAAACGAATTCTTTGCCGCGAGAATTCGTGTAAATCATGTAATTCGTGTTTCCATTGGCTCCTACCGTTTTGAGAGGTCTTGATTCCGCTTCGCGTTCGGGCATCTTTGCCGTGCCATGAAACAAATGTTCCTCGCGCTGCTCTGCATGGTCCTGCTTTCGAGCGCACCCTGCTTTGCGCGAGAGGCGGTCGTGGGTCAGGCGGAACAACTCGAATTGGGAGGCGATTTCAAGGCGGCCGCCGGGTTGCTCAGCAAGGCACTCGATAATAAAACTCTTCGCGCCGCGGACCGCAAGGAGCTGGAATTTGAGCTCGACCGGCTCGCGCGAATCAGGCTGGACTTCCCCTATACTAAAGACGCCTTGTTCGCGGACTTAAAGAATTCGGTCAAAGGACTGACCGCCGACGAATACGAACAATGGGTGCGCGAAGGACGGTTCGACAGCCGTGAGATCGACGGCAAGCGCTTTTTCATGTCTTCCAGCGTGAGTAACCTGTTCTTCCGTTACCCCGACCTCTACGCCCGTAGCTTGCCGCCCAAAAAGAGCGCCGACCTCGAAAAGCGCCATTGGGAGACGTGCGTCGCCATCCAAAAAGCAGCCCTGGCCGAGAAGAAACCCTATGTCCTGCCAAAGCGCTTCGAGGCCACCATGACCGTCACCGCAAAGGCCAACGCTGCCGCTGCAGGAGAAACTCTTCGGGCCTGGCTGCCCATCCCACGCGAATACCCGTTTCAGACCGGCTTCGAGGTCCTGTCCTCCACCCCGGCCATCGAACGTCTCGACGACAGCCTGAGCCCAATTCGCGCGGCCTATTTTGAGCTGCCCGCAGTGAAAGACCGACCTGCCGAGTTCAAACTCGCCTACGAGTACACCACCCACGGCGTCTGGTTTGACCTCAAACCGGAAGAGGTCCGCCCCTGCAACACTAATGACCCTGCGTTCCGGGAGTTCACGCGTGAAGCGCCCCATATTGAATTCACGCCCGAAATCCGGGCGCTCTCGCAACAAATCGCCGGTAACGAAACCAATCCCTGCCTCAAGGCGAAGAAGTTCTACGATTGGATTGCCGATAACATCAAGTACAGCTACGCCATCGAATACTCGACCATCCGCAACATCAGTGATTATTGCCGCAGCCGCGGCTATGGCGATTGCGGCCAGGAAGCTCTTCTTTTCATGACCCTCTGCCGGCTCAACAGCATCCCGGCCCGCTGGCAATCAGGGTGGAACACCTTCCCCGGCGCCAAATCCATTCACGACTGGACAGAGATCTATCTTGCTCCTTATGGCTGGGTGCCCGTCGATCCTTATATGGGCATCTTCGCCACCCGTTACGCCACCACGCTCAAGCCCCAGCAGCGGCGCCAGATTCGCGACTTTTACTTCGGTGGGCTCGACCAATATCGGATGATTGCCAACTCTGACCATAACCAGGTCCTCAATCCTCCCAAAGAAACCATGCGCTCCGACAACGTCGATTTCCAGCGCGGCGAGCTTGAAACGGGCAGCCATAACATTTACTTCAACGAGTACTCCTACAAGCTGGACCTGAAAGAAGTGAAAGTGCCGGCAGCAAGAATCGAATAATTTAGTGTGAACCTTCCAAAGGCCCAAGCCATCGCCGTCAAAGCCGCCCGCGCTGTCGGAGCGTTGATGCGTCGCAACCTTCATGCCACGAAGCGCGCCAACGAAGTCACGCAACACGACATCAAGCTCGAGTTGGATGTACGATCGCAAAAGCTCATCGAGAAGACGCTGCGCTCTGCTTTTCCCCAAACGGCTCTGCTTGGCGAAGAAGGCACGTGCGGAGACACTCAATCCGACTCACGCTGGGTGGTGGACCCGATTGATGGTACCGTCAATTTCGCCTACGGCATCCCGCATGCCTGCGTCTCGATCGCATTGCAGCAGCATAGCGCCGCAAAGTGCGCGTATGCTGACGGATATGACACGGTTGTGGGGGTCGTTTATGACCCGTTTTCGGATGAGCTGTGGACGGCCATCCGCGGCCAGCCGGCGCGGCTGAACGGTCGTGTCATCCATGTCAGCCGGCGTCGCAATTTGGATGAATCGATTGTCTCCATCGGTTTCGCGAAGAGCCGCGAGAGCCTCGAAGCCACCCTGCCCTACTTCAACCAGCTTGTCTTTCGTGTCCGCAAAATCCGGATGATGGGCGCGGCTGCGCTCGGCATCGCCTATGTTGCCACCGGTCGGTTTGATGCTTACATCGAGCGCGGTATCCGCCTTTGGGACATTGCGGCGGGCGGCCTCATCCTTGAGTGCGCCGGAGGCGAATTCTGGCGCCATCCGATTCCCGGAGCGCACAGTTACCGCATGGTTGCCACCAACGGCTTGCTCCGAAAAACCTTGCGAGTGCCGCCGTGAGTTGTGGTGCGCCAGCAGTTTGGATAGACACGAATTACACGAACTCTCACGAAAACAAAAATGAACTGTTCGCGATTTCTAATTGGCGTTGTCTGTGTGTTCGCAGGGGTCGCAGCGTGCGCTGCCGACACCCTGGCGCAGTTCCGGACCGTGTTCGGCGACATCGAGGTCGAACTGTACGACCAGGATAAGCCCGTCACGGTCCAGAATTTCATTCGCTATGTTCAGAGCGGGGTCTACCAGAACGAATTCGCCCATCGCCTGGTTCCCGGTTTTGTAATCCAGGGCGGCGGGTTCGCCATCACCAACCGCGGGACGACCAACTGGCACAGCGTGTCTATCCAAACCTACGCTCCTATCACCAACGAATTCAGCGTGGGGCGCCGCTTCAGCAACGTTTTCGGTACCATCGCCATGGCCAAGCTCGGAGGCGATACCAACTCCGCTACCTCAGAATGGTTTTTCAATCTCACTAACAACGCCTTTCTCGACGCGAACGACACCAACAACTTGTTTGTCGTGTTTGGTCACGTGGTCCGCGGCACGAACGTCTTAACCACTTTCAACCAGTTTCAATATTGGACTGGCACCCAGACCAAAAACCTCGTGTATAACTTGGGTAGCCCGTTCGACACCCTTCCGCTCCTTTATCCAAGCCTTATCGATTCTAACCTTGTTTTCCTGGACATCACACTCCTGCAATTGAGTGTAAAGCCATCGTCCGGCGGAGGGCATCTGCTTTCCTGGAACAGTCCTGCGGGCATGACCAATATCGTCGAATTCACCACCAATCTCCCGCCGGTATGGGAAACCCTCGTGCAAACGAACGGCACCGGCGCACAGATATCGATCGCTGATCCCGCGGTAGCCGATAAATCCCGACTGTACCGCGTCCGCGTCGCCTACTAACATTCTTGTCTTCCGAACAGCGGGGCAATCGCGTCGCACTCAGATGCGCTTGGAGATGCTACCAATGCGTCACCTGAGAACCTGACAACCTGATAACCCGCCCACCCGGCCACGCCTTCGCTTTACTGGATTCTCTACCCCAGCCTCCCCAATCGCTCCCTCAGCTTCGCCAGCGCCTTGGCCCGGTGGCTTAATCCGTTCTTCACCTCTTCCCCCAATTCGGCAAAGGTCTGGTCATAACCCACCGGCACGAATAACGGGTCGTACCCAAATCCTCCCTGCCCTCGCGGCTCGAACTCAATGCGTCCTTCGCAAGCCCCCTCGAACAACTCGGTTTGCATCTCCAGCTCATCGGCATAACAGACCGGGGACGAACCCCTGGCGGTGGCCTGGCTAACCGGCATCAGCGCCAGCACGCACCGGAACCGCCCCGTCCGCTTTTCCATCGGAACCCCTTTGAGTAATCGCAGCAGCTTGGCATTGTTGGCCGCGGGAGAGGAGTTGCCCGCCGCCCCGGTGTCCAGCGCGGCAAACCTCGCCGAATGCACTCCCGGTTTCCCCTGCAGCGCGTCCACCTCCAACCCCGAATCATCGGCCAGCACAAAAGAGATGCGTGAGGCGTGAAGTGTGAGGGGTTTTTCCGCCAACCATTTCGCTAGAGCGATCGATTTTTTGGTAGAGTTGGCAGCGAATGTTACCCCGTCCTCCACTACTTCCGGCGCGTCCGGAAATTCGCGCAGGCTTAGACATTCAAAGCCATCCCCAAGAATCGTGCGGATCTCGCCTACTTTATGTTCGTTCCTTGTCGCGATCAGGAAAATAGTCATCGGCGTATCCTACTCCATCCCTCCGTTACCCCACCACTCCATTATCCCATCCCTCCGTTACCCCACCACTCCATTATCCCATCCCTCCATCTCTCGCTTTCCGCCGCCACAATTCTTCCATTGTTTCGCCGCAGTCTTTCCGCAATATTCCCCGGCTTATGGCATTCGGTCGCCGGCAATATCCGTTTCATCTGATTGAACCCAAATGGCAGCGCTACTGGGAAGAACAGCAGACATTTCGCGCCTGGAATCCGCACGAACAGGTGCCCGCCGGCCACCCTTTCGCGCAGAGACACGCTCCTGCCAAGCCCGACCAAGTGCCCAAGTTTTACATACTCGACATGTTTCCGTACCCCTCAGGCGCCGGCCTCCACGTCGGCCATCCTGAAGGATATACCGCCACCGATATTCTCGCGCGATACAAACGCGCCCGGGGCCTGCACGTGCTCCATCCGATGGGCTGGGACGCTTTCGGCCTGCCCGCCGAGCAATACGCTATCAAGACCGGCCAGCATCCGCGAAAGACGACCGAGGAGAACATCGCCACCTTCAAACGCCAGATTCGCTCACTCGGTTTCAGCTACGATTGGACTCGTGAAGTCGATACCACTGACCCTGAATATTTCAGATGGACCCAGTGGATCTTCCTGAAACTCTACAACTCCTGGTTCAACCCGGCGACAAATCGTGCGGAACCCATCGAAAACCTCACGTACCCGCCTGAGTTAGAGGCGCCCCAGCAGGTAGGGCGCGCTGAGGACAGCACGCCCTACCCTACAGATCAGGAACTCGAGGCCAAGCGCCGCGCTTACCGCGATTCCAAGCGGCTGGCTTACGTCACAGAAGCCCCCGTCTGGTGGTGCGAACAACTCGGCACCGTCCTCGCCAACGAAGAAGTCGTGGACGGCCAAAGCGAGGTCGGTGGTTTTCCCGTCGTGCGCAAACCGATGCGCCAATGGATGCTGCGCATTACCGCATACGCCGAACGGCTGCTCGCGGACCTCGAAACCATCGACTGGAGTGATTCGCTCAAGGAAATGCAGCGGAACTGGATTGGCCGCAGCGAGGGAGCAGAAGTCGATTTCCGCGTCGCTGGCTCCGCCGAAAAGATCCGCGTGTTCACGACCCGGCCGGACACGTTGTTTGGCGCAACCTACATGGTGCTCGCGCCCGAGCATCGGCTCGTAGACCTTCTCACCACGCCCGAGCATCAGGCTGCGGTCCGGAATTACAAATCGGAGGTCGCCAAAAAGTCCGACCTTGAACGCACCGAACTGGCAAAGGAAAAAACCGGCGTGTTCACCGGCGCCTTCGCCATCAACCCTGTCAACCACAAGAAAACTCCTGTCTGGATCGCCGATTACGTGCTCATCAGCTACGGAACCGGTGCCATCATGGCCGTGCCGGGACATGACACCCGCGACCTTGAGTTCGCAACGAAGTTTAAGCTCCCCGTTGTTCAGGTGGTGCAACCACCCGCGGGGAAGGATTGGCACGGCTATGTGGATGATGGTATCGCCGTGAATTCCGCCAGCGCAGAGATTTCCCTCAACAGTTTGCCGACGCCAGAGGCCAAAGGCAAAATCACCGCCTGGCTCGAATCAAACGGCCTTGGCAAGAAAACCATCAATTACAAACTCCGCGACTGGCTCTTCAGCCGACAGCGCTATTGGGGTGAGCCTTTCCCAATCGTTTGGAAGACTGGATCGGACGGCCAACCCTATCACGAAGGCCTCCCCGAAACTGCGCTGCCGGTGTTGCCGCCCCCGCTGGAGGATTACAAGCCCACGCCAGATGGCCAGCCGCCGCTCGCCCGCGCCAGGGACTGGGTCAACCTTCCCGACGGCTCTCGCCGCGAAACCAATACCATGCCCCAATGGGCTGGAAGTTGCTGGTATTACCTACGGTACCTCGACGCCAAAAACGACCGGGCATTCTGCGGCTCCGAAGCCGAGAGATACTGGATGGGCGGCAGCAAGAACTCTAAGTCCAAAGCCTCAAGTCTCAAGTCTCAAGTGCCAAGTCTGAGGTCCCGGGCATCAAGGCCCGAATCTGGTGAACCCTCACCCCTCAACTCTCCGCCCTCAACGACAGCAACGCCTGGCGTCGATCTATACGTCGGGGGAACCGAGCACGCTGTGCTGCACCTGTTGTACGCTAGATTCTGGCACAAGGTCCTCTTTGATCTTGGATTCGTCTCAACTGCAGAGCCGTTTTACAAGCTCGTTAACCAAGGACTTATCCTTGGGGAGGACGGCCAGAAAATGTCCAAGTCGCGCGGCAACGTCATCAACCCCGATGATATCCTGCTTGATTACGGCGCCGATGCGTTCCGCCTGTATGAAATGTTCATGGGTCCCCTCGAAATGGTCAAACCGTGGAGCACCAAAGGCGTCGAGGGCGTTTATCGTTTCTTGGGTCGAGTGTGGCGCCTGTTTGTCGATGAGAAATCAGAGACCGAGTTCGAACAGAACTCCACCGTCGAAGCTCATCGCGGAGCCGAGTTCCTGGAAAAGATTCTCCTGAACCCCGTCATCGAGGATGTCCCGCCGACTCCTGCGCAGCTCAAAGCCCTGCATGCATGCATCAAAAAGGTCACTGAAGACCTCGACAACCTCCGCTTCAACACCGCTATCTCAGCCCTGATGGTTTTCATCAATGAAGCGATGACCTGGGAAACGAAGCCGACTTCAGCTCTCAGCGATTTCCTCATCCTCCTCCAACCTTTCGCCCCTCACCTCACCGAGGAACTCTGGGTCAAACTTCACTCCGCACTCCGTACTCCGCACTCAGCACTCAGCTATGCTTTCTGGCCAAAGTTCGACTCCGCCCTGCTGGTCGAGGCCATCCTGGAAATTCCCGTCCAGGTCAACGGCAAGCTCCGCGACGTTGTCAAAGTGCCTGCCAACGCCACGCCACTCGACCTCGAAACCGCCGCCAAGGCCTCCGAAAAGGTCAAGCAATTCATCGACGGCAAGACGATCAAGAAAGTCATTGTCGTTCCTAAGAAACTGGTCAACATCATCGTAACGTGAAAGCCCGCCGTACAAGCGCTAAGCCCTCTTCGAAATCTGGACGTTTCAACCTTTTTAACGGTTTAACCCTCTGACCCGTCCGTACAACCCGTCATTGTTCCGTGGCCCAGCGTATGCTACTCTCCTTTGCGTGAATCGCCTGACGCGGCAGGAACAGTTGGTGCTTTGCATCATAATGGGCTTGCTCCTAACCGGTTGGGCCGTCAAAGCTTACCGGTCAGCCCACCCGCCGGCACAGGCGATTCAACCAGTTAAAACGTAACATGCACGAAGTCAGTTTTGAAGAGGCCCTGGAGCTCATCCACGCCAAAGATCCGCGGTTCCACGACGACGCGTACCGATTCGTCCGGGAAGCTCTGGACCACACCCAAAAAGGCACGGGTAAAGACAACCGCGGACGAATCCGCCACGTCACCGGGCAGGAACTGCTTGGCGGCATCCGGGATTTCGCCCTTGGTCAGTTCGGACCGATGACCATGATGGTGCTCAACGAATGGGGCATCCACACCTGCGCGGATTTCGGTGACATCGTGTTCAACATGGTTGAGATCGGCTTGCTGGCTAAAACCGATAAAGACAGCCGAGCCGATTTCGCAGGCGGGTATGAGTTCTACGACGCCTTTCGGAGACCTTTTCTCCCCGCCGACAAACAGCGTAAACCCGAACCAGCCCCAGCCCCGTCAGCGGGAAACTGAGGGCCGAACGTTGCTGCAGTCCCGGTTCTGGAGGCGCCGGGAACCCGAAACCACAACGACGCATTGCCCTGACGCAGCGTCGGGGCGGGACTGGCAACTCCGGAGTCTGGGGTATATCCTCTGCTGAAATATTCGAAGTTTGGACAGTTCAGCATTTTAACGTCTTTTAACCTTTTAACGTTTTTGCGTTTTCAACAATTTAGCCTTCAACCATGTCTGCAGAACTAACCCCCGCCCGTAACCGCCGCGAAATCCCATCGCTCCCTCCGGGCGTCAAACTCACCACCCTCGAAACCGGGCTGACCATTATCGTGCGCGAGGACCACAGCGCGCCGGTCGTTTCCGCGCAGGCCTGGTGCATGGCCGGCAGCGTCCACGAGGGCAAATGGCTCGGTGCTGGCCTCTCGCACGTGCTCGAACACATGCTCTTCAAGGGCACCGCCACCCGTCCCGGCAGCCGCATCGACCAGGAAGTCCAGGAAGCCGGCGGCTACATGAACGCCTACACCTCGTTCGACCGCACCGTGTTTCACATCGACGTGCCCAACACCGGAGCCAGGACGGCTATCGACATCCTCTGCGATATCATGCAGCACGCGACTTTGCCGCCGGAGGAAATGGAGAAGGAAAAGCAGGTGATTGTCCGCGAGATGGACATGAACGTCGATGACCCGCACCGGCGCGCCAGCCGTCGCCTGTTCGAAACCGCCTATACCAGGAGCCCTTACCGGTTCACGATCATCGGCTACTCCGACATCTTCCACGAGTTGAAACAGGCGGATATCCTGGCTTACTACCAGGAAAAATACGCGCCCAATAATGTTTTCTATGTCATCGCCGGCGATGTGAAGCCTGAGGACGTGGTCGCCCAGATCCGCGAGGCCTACGCTCAATCCCGGGCCAGGGCCATGCCTCCCATAGTGCTGCCGGAAGAGCCGCGACAGACCGCTCCGCGTGAAATCATCGAAGAGGCGCCGATCGAGCTGGGGTACTTCCACTTTGCCTGGCACATCCCGGAACTGCGCGACCCGGACGTGCCTCTCCTCGATGTCCTCGCCGCCTTGCTGGGGAACGGCCGCAGCTCGCGGCTCTACCAGCAGGTCCGCGAAACGCAAGCCCTCGTCCATTCCATCGATGCCTGGACCTACAGTCCCGGCGCTCCTGGCCTGTTCGGCATTAGCGCCACCGCTGATCCTGACAAATTCCTCGCCGCGCGCGATGCCATCCTCGCCGAAATCGAGCAGATGAAGACGACGCCCGTGCCAGCAGCGGAATTGAACAAGGCCGTGAAGCAATTCATCTCGGGCACCCTCTCCTCCCGCAAGACCATGCAGGGCCAGGCACAGGACCTGGGCGGAAGCTGGCTCGCCGCCAACGATCTGAATTTTTCCGAGCGGTATCTCGCCGCGGTGAAAAACGCCTCGCCTGCGGAAATACAACGGGTCGCGCGCCAGTATCTAACCACTGAAAATCGCACGCTCTATTCCTTGTTGCCCGCTGGCACCGCGCCGAAGCTCTCCGCAACAGCCGAGGAGTCCCGTGACCTCCCTATCCTCAAATTTGAACTGCCCAACGGTCTGCGGCTGCTGGTCAAGGAAGACCATCGGCTGCCCTTTGTCGAGTTCCGCACGGTCTTCCAGGGCGGCGTCCTCGCCGAAACTCCCGAGACGAACGGCATAACACAATTGATGGGCAAGATGTTGCTCAAAGGCACGACCACGCGCTCCGCGGAACAGATTGCCCGGGACATCGAGTCTGTCGGCGGGAGTATTGACAGTTACGGCGGCAACAATAGCTTCGGCGTCAATGCCGAGGTGCTCAGCACCGACTTCGCCATCGGATTGGACTTGGTTGCTGGCGTGCTATTAGACCCCACCTTCCCCGGCTCCGCGCTCGAACGCGAACGCGAAGTCCAGTTGGCTGGCATCCGCGCCCAAAAGGACCAGTTGCTCCAAAGTGCTTCCAAGGCGATGCGGCGCGCCCTCTTCGGCGAAATGGGCTACGGCCTTGACGTACTCGGTTCCGAAGCCAGTGTTCAGCAACTTCCAGCCGAGGCGCTGCGGGGTTTTCACCAACGTTTCGCGGTCCCGAATAACTGCGTTCTGGCTATCTATGGGGATGTCACTCCAGAAGCAGTCCGTGCCGCGGTGACGAACGCATTCGGAGACTGGAAACCCGCATCCAACGCACCCAACCTGGCCTTGGACTCCGGCCGTGAGGCTTTGAACTCGATTAGGCGCGTCACCGAAACCCGCGACAAGAAGCAGGCCGTCCTCGTCCTCGGCTATCAGGGAACTACCCTCCGCGAAGCGGACCGATACGCCCTCGATTTGTTGCAGGAAGCCTGCAGCGATCTCGGCTCGCGTCTCTTCCTCCGCATCCGCGAAAAGCTGGGCCTTGCTTATTATGTCGGCGCTCAAAACTTTGTCGGGTTGGCTCCGGGCTACTTCGCGTTTTACGTCGGGACGATGCCGGAAAAGGCGGAACTGGTGGAAAAGGAACTGTTGAACGAAGCCGCGCTGCTCCGCTCTGAGGGCTTGACCGAAGAGGAACTGAAGCGCGCCAAAGCGAAGATCATCGGCCAGAAAAAGATCGCTCGCCAGGATCTCGGGAGCTTCGCGATGGTCACCGCCCTGGATGAGCTCTATGGACTCGGTTACGCCCGCTCCGACACCGATGACGCCCTCTACGAAGCCGTCACTCTCGAACAGGTCAAAGCCGCGGCACAAAAATACTTGAAAGCGGACGCGCTGGTGATTGCCACAGTGAAGCCCGGCACCTGACTAATTCGCCACATGCTCGCGGACCCATTGCATCGCGTGAAGCATCATCTCGCTGGAGTTCTTCAACTGGAGCTTTTCTTTGATCCGGTTTCGGAAGGAGTGAATGGTGGGAATCGTCAGGTTCAACTCTTCGGCGATCTGGCGAGTGGGTTTTCCCTCCCCCATCATCTGGAAGACTTCCAGTTCTCGATCGCTTAATTGCTCGATGGGGGAGACAGGTCGCTCTGGCTTTCCCCGCATCAACTTGGCCAGCACCGATGTGGACATCTTTTCACTTAGGAAAATATCACCGCCGAGCACTTTGAAAATGGCCGCCTTCACGGTCCGGGCGGGCTCGTTCTTCATCACGTAGCCCAGGGCTCCGGCCCGCAACGCCCGTTCCGCGTAAAGTGATTCGTCATGCATGGAAATGACCAGGATCGGCAGTTCATCGCAGGTCGCTTTCAGGTTTTTAATCAAGTCGATCCCATTGCTTCCTTCGAGCGAAATGTCCACGAGCACCAGATCCGGTTTCAATTCCGCGACGGCGCGCATCGCGCTGGTGGCGTCCCCCGCCTGGCCGCAAACGGTCAGCGCCGCGTTACGATCGATCATCTGCCGCAGGCCCTCCCGAAATAACGGGTGGTCCTCGACGATCAGAATCCGGCTCTTCTCGGCCTGTGGCCTTGCCATGGTTTCACCCTATCAACTTCTTCCCGCGCGGCAACCTCTTCGAATCGTTGTGTTCGACCCGCATAAAAAAACTCTCAGGCGGGCAAGATGGGCGTGGATTCACGTTCACTCTGCGATCGCTCCGCCTTTTTCTTCGCGCCCTGCGCCACCGGGTTCTCCCTGCCGGAGGGCGGCGCCGCTTCGCGGGAGACTGGCGAAAACAGGCACGCTACAGTCGTTCCGGACCCAGGCCGGCTCTGCAGAGTCAACGTCGCCCCGATCACCCGGGCCCGATAATGCATGATCCGCAATCCCATCCCGGTTTGCGCGGCGCCGGAAGGCAAAAAGCCGACACCATCGTCCCGCACACTCAAGACATAACGCTCGCCCCGCCGTTCAATGGCGATGACAACCTGTGCGGCCTGGCCGTGCTTCGAAGCATTTGCGACGGCTTCCAGCACAATGTAGTACAAGTGCAACGCAATCGCGTTCTCCACCGTCGGCGGCGCTTCTTCCGCAACAAAACGGCAGTTGATCTTGAACAGTTCACCGGCGTTGACCGCCAATTCCTCGAGTGCGGCTGCCAGTCCGTTCTCTTCCAGCCTGACGGGAAACAGGCCCCGGGCCACACCGCGTGTCTGGTCGATGACCTCGTTGATCATAGTGCTGATTTTATTTGCTTCGCTTGACTGCGGAAAGCCGCTCTCCTCCAAATCATCGGCCAGTGTCGAAGTCATAAAAGCGATTCCGGCGAGCTGCTGGCAGACGCCGTCGTGCAGGTCGTGCCCGATCCGCTGTTGCTCGCGGTTGCTGATTTCGAGGATCTCGCGTTCCAGGCGCTTGCGTTCGGTGATGTCCCGGGCGATGCCTTCCACTTCGACCCGTCGGCCGTCTTGCTCGATTAACCGAGTGCTGATCTCCAGCTTCACCCGCTGGCCGGAGGAGGCGATAAAATCCCATTCCGTTGCGGCCAACAACCCGCCCTTTAGCACCTGGTCGAGCCATTGCCGCGCGGCTCCCTGCTGCTCCTCGACCACAAATTCAATCAGGTTCCGTGACAAAATGTCGGCGCGCGCCAGTTGCAACAGCCGTTCGCCAGTCTGATTAATCGAGGTGAGCCGGCCCTCGCGGTCATGCGTGTAAAGCATGTCGTTGGCGTTCTCAAACAGGTCTTGGAACCGCTCCTCGAGCGCCGCTTCGTCTTTCAGCTTCTGCCGGATCAGCGTAGTCTGCGCCGCGACCTGGCGGCGAAGCAGAGCAATCCATGCCAGGGCGGCGAGAATCACCACGCTTAATCCCCCCGCCAGCATGAAGGTGTGCCTGGCGGTCCACCAGGGAGGAGTTTCCACTAACTGGATGTCCTCCGGGCGGCTCAGCAACAGGCGAAAAGTCGCGGGCTCGTGTCGCTCGCCGCCCTGAATTCCGCACACTCCGGTCAAACGCAACAGACTGCCCGATTGCAGGGCCGGCACCTCTGAGCGTGGCGTTTGGGGTTCGAGATGAGCGGTGAAAATGATCGGGCCGTCCTGAAGTACCAATTGGGGACTGGCGGAACGTGGAACGCTTTGGAGCAGACGCGCGTTAACTTGGACCACCTGCATATCGTGCGTGCCGTGAAGCAGAATTTGCTCGGCCGTCGTTTGTTTCGCCTCTGGCATCCGCCCAGTCCCGGTCTGGCGGAACGCCGCCTCCTCCAGGAAGGGCGAAAAATCACCAATAGCCGGAAAACCAAGCACGTCCACCTTGTCTCCCATATGAACCTCGTTCGTCTGCCGCGTCAGAACACGCAAGCCGCCGGATAGGTCCTGAACAATGAAGCCCTGCCCGGGCATTTGCAGGGTAACGACACCCTGGATCTTGACTCGACGCCCGGCTAGACGGCCCGGATCGAACGTGGCAACCGATTCAATCCGTGTCGCGTCAATCGCAAACGGGTCGGCCGAAGGTGCTTCCAGGACCTGCACGTTCTCCGAGCCTGGTACATGCAAGGTAATGCCGCTCAGTTGCCGCCGGACGTTTAATTCCGACGTGCATGCGCCGCGCACGCTCACCAAAGCGTCGATTAAATGCGTCGGTAACGGCTTACTTTCATAGCCGGGCACGATCACGTTGAACCTTCCTTTCGCCGTCATCACGCTGAGACTGGCATGCCCCGCCTGCTCCTCCACTCGCCTCACCACGCCTTCCATTTCCACCCAATGCGCATCCAGGTGCCCGTTCGCCAGGTCTTCCAAATCCACTCGCGCGGGCGCGGGCAGGTTGGTCATGCCCAGAACCCGGACCGTCGCGTTCACCACCTCGGGAGCAAACCCTCCCGGGCTCGTCTGGCCTGTAAGTTCGACCCATTGGCCCGAGCAGATGTTCGTCTGGTTCGGATCCAGGTACACGTAAATGGCGTCGGCCCCGTCTTGGATAAAGCCATTCCGCCATTGGGAGTCGGCATAAGTGATCACCCCGCGCAGGCGGACCTGCAACCGCTGCGCGGCCTGCTCCCGGCTCAATTTCAGTATGTCCCCTACCTGGGTCAGTGGCTCGGTGGGCACGTCCGCCGTCGTGGAGGCTCTGCCATTGGCATGGGTCGCCAGGTCCGGTGGTGGCGCATGCACGACCTCAAAGTAAGCATTGTTCAGAAAAGTCTCGTGCGGCCCCACCTCTAGGAATCCCCAAACGTCCACGCGCTCGTCGCCCCGAATTTCGGTCAGTTGGATGACTTGTGCGCGGACCACTCCCGTCGGGTCTTTGATCAGCACCGACTGGCCCGGCCGGTACAGAACGACTAGCCCGTTTACGTGAACCCACTGGTTCGTCCAGGAACCAAGTTCCCGGTTCAATAGACTCCCGATGGACACGACCGGGATAGGCGCCAAGACCCCGGACGGCTGCCCCAACACCGTCACTTCCCTCAGACCGGGCACGAATACCAGCGGAGACTCGAGCCGGCCGCCGTTCACTTTGCTGGCGTTGATGCACCGCAGACGGACTCTGCAGCCCAACAACGGAGCGTAATCCTGCGTCGGAGGCGAACCCAGCACATAGGCAAGGCAGTTCTGACCCTTCTCGTGAATCAGCAGCGCCAATCGCCCCCGGCTTGTCTCCGCTGAAAGCACGCGGCCGGTTGTTTCGATCCACTCGCCGTGCTCGCGCCCCAGTTCCGATAGCGCCAGCGCCTTCGCCGCCGGCAACGGTGCCGGGCCCAAAATACTCAGTTGAGGGTGCTCCACCACATTGGTCCCGCGCGCCCTGCCCGTAATCTCAACTGCTATCCCCGTTTCAAGCTGCGTTGTGAAATCATCAGCGTTGAAATAAAGCGTTTCGAGCCCGTCGTGCAGATACAACTGGTGCCAGCCCGCGTCGTAGCACACCACCACTCCCTTCAAACGAACCGCCGGACCTTCTGCCGCCTGCCTCGGAGTCAGGCTCTTCATCTCCCGCAGGGTCAGGAGCTCCTGGCCTGCCCGGGCCGGCGCGAGGACGTAAACCGCCCACACTAGAACTCCAAAGCACAGACCCCTCCGCCTCGACCAGGGGAGCACAATCGGGGAGCTTCCGGGCGCCTGGGATTTCATTAGAACAGACTCTATAGCACCCCAAACAGGGCGGCAAGTCCTTTGTAATAATTTTTATTGCAACTCTTACACTTTGTGCTAAAATCTTCAAAAATCCATTTAAGCGGCAGGCCAAGACCGTGACGACTGGCGCTTTGCTGGAGCGACATAAGTAAAATCATCACAAACATAACCGAACGTATGAACCTGCTCAGTAAACCTGCGACCGATCTGTTTCGAAACCTCGCGCCCGCGGCGGCATTTGCGCTGTCGAGCCTTTGCACCGCCGGCGCGGCCGATTATCCCACGACGATCCTCGGCGACCGTCCTGTCGCGTACTATCGGCTTGAAGAATTGCCGGGCGCTGCTGTCGCTGTTGACTCCGGGCCGCTCGCCTTTGATGCCGTGTACTCGTACGACCTGGACACGAACGGGGTTCCGGATTTCCCCATGCTGGGCCTCCCCGGGATCGACACGAACTCCATCCTCTTCCAGCTCTACAACGATGCCTCTTCCGTGCGCCATCGTGGATTCGTCGATATCCCCTTCCATCCTGAATTGAATCCGGTTACCTCCGACGGCCAGCACGGCGCTGCTTTCTCGGCGGAGTGCTGGGCCCTGCCCACCACTCAACCCGCCGATTATTCAATTCCGCTGTCGATGTTCGGCAAATATGAGACCGGCACCTACGGCAACGCCTCCGGCTGGAACTTCTATCAGTCACCCGGACCGAATAGCTTCTGGATCTTAAACGTGAAGAACGGCCCTTTTGCTCAAGTGAGTGATCTGCCCATCCAGTTACTCACCTGGTACCACCTCGCCGTCACTTTCGACGGCTCAACTTTCGTCTTCTATACCAACGGCGTCGCCGCCAGAACCTCAGGCGGAATTACCACTTACCTGGCCGACCACGGTTTCGACGGCCAGATCGGCGCCGGCGATAACAGTGGTTTCCTCCCCTTCAACGGCCAGGTGGATGAAGTAGCCTTCTACACAAATGTCCTTTCACCGGCTCAGGTCCTGGCACACTACGCAGCGGGGACGAACTCCTTCTCGAAGCGAGCCTTCCCGCCGTTGCTCCTGCAGAACCCGGCCTCCATTACCGTGAACGCAGGCAACCCCGCGAAGTTCACTGCGGTAGCTGACGGCGCCACGCCTCTGTCCTTCCAGTGGCTCAGGGACGGAAGTCGCCTCTCGGGCGCTACCACCAACCCGCTCTCGTTCCTCGCCTCCTATCCGGCCGATAATGGCGCCACCTTCAGCGTCATTATCACCAATTCCTCCGGCAGCGTCACCAGCGAGGTCGCTACTTTGACTGTCCAGGGGATCCTGAATCTGGACCACAGCCCGTTTTCGATCACCCGTCAGGCTGGCACCACCAGCAAAGCCGCCTTCCGCGTCGCCGCGAGCGGTTCGCCCCCGATCTCCTACCAGTGGTTTAAAGTCGCCAGCGGCGTCACCAACTCCATACCGGGAGCCACCAACGATACGCTTTGGCTCTCAAACCTGCAGCTTTCGGACAGCGGCTCAGCCTATTACGCCCAGGTCACTAACCACTTCGTAATTACGAACAGTGACCAGGCCACTATTACCGTGGTCGCCCGCGCGGTGACCGTTCCCATCACCGGCTATGGCCGTTTCGTGCTCGCCGACGACCCCGTCGCCTACTGGCGCCTGGATGAACCCGCCGCCAGCACGGTGGCCGTGGACGCGGTCGGCAGCTTCGATGGCACATACGGCCCCTCCGCTACGGCCACCACCCCGGCCTTTAATTTCCAGGTGCCCACGGGCATTCCGCACGAAACCGACACCGCCGTCTATATGACCGGTGGCGATGTGGTCACCATCCCTTATGCATTGGAACTCAACCCCGTCAGCGGCCCCTGGTCGTTCGAAACCTGGTTGCGTCCAACCTTCCTCGATTCGGTCAACTTCCTCACGCCCTATTCCTCGATGTGGAACAGCGACTTCGGCGGCCACCTTTTCGGATGGAATATCTATGAGCATCCCGCTGGCTATTGGACTTTCAACGCCTTCAACGGCGGCGGCGGCGGCAGTTTTACCAGCGACTTCATTCACCATCCCCTCGACACTAATCTCTGGTACCACATGGTCATCACGGACGACACCACCAACCTGAACTATTACGTCAATGATGTGTTGGCCGTTGGCATCAACGTCAAGACCTTCGGCTTTATCCAGAACGGTATCAATGGCGACCCCGCCGTCGCCGGCGCGGCCACCGTCCTGGGCCAGCGAAGCGACAACGCGTTCAGCCCTTTCATCGGTGACATCGACGACGTCGCCGTTTATAACCACGCCCTCACACCCGTCCAGATTCACAGCCACTTCCTGAACAACACGAAGCTGACGATTGCAAAATCCGGCAATAACATCGTCCTGACCTGGCCCGTGGGGACCCTTCAGGCCGCTCCGGCTGTCACCGGCACCTACACCAACGTGCCCAGTGCCGCGTCGCCCTTCACTACCCCTCTCGCCGGTTTCCCGAGATACTTCCGGCTGCAGATCCAGTAGCCGCGATCTTGGCCCTCAGGCCGGGGCGATCACTTCGCCCCGGCCTCTCTCGTGGCCGCGCTTTTAAGTGTTTATAATCGCATGAACAAGAAAGCCTTCACGCTGATCGAGCTGTTGGTGGTCATCGCCGTCATCGCCATCCTGGCCGCGATGCTCCTCCCTGCCTTGGCCCGGGCGCGTGAAAAAGGCAAACAAACCAAATGCGTCAACAACCTCCGCCAGTTGACCCTGTGCGAGTTCATGTACGCGGCGGATAGCAACGGCGTTCTCGCTCAAAACGAACCCACCAAACAATACTCCACTAACTCGTGGATCCAGGGCGACATGAGCGACAATGTCGGCGTTTACGGCCAGGTCACCCCGGGAGTGTTCGATTCCACCAACCTCCTTGATCTCGTGACCGGCAAGTTCTGGACTTACAACAGCACCGCCGGCATCTACCGGTGCCCCTCGGACCCCGCTCAGCGCGACGGCATTCCGAAGGTGCGCAGTTACTCGATGAACGGCTGGGTTGGCACCCGCCGCTCCCAGAGCTTTAGCCCCGGACTCTCAAATTACCGGTATTACTTGAGAGAAACCGATCTCACCGTGCCAGGGTCACCCCGAACCTGGCTGCTCATCGATGAGCATGAACTGAGCATCAATGACGGCTGGTTTTTCGTTGATATGACCGGGGCTCGCGCGTTCGCCGATTTCCCCGCCACCCGCCATAACCGCGGCTATGGCCTTTCGTTCCTGGACGGACACGCTGAGATTTACAAGCTCAGGGATCCGCGCAGCACTTGGCCCACTCCCATGAACGTTAATACGCCGCTCAACCCCGACTTCGGCCGCCTGCGCGACGTCACTTCCGCTCTCCAGTAGGAGTCTTACCGGCCGAACCCCGTTTGAAAGTCTTTCTCCGCGCGGTTATCCTTCGAGCATGCCGGCATGTCCTCAACCCGTAACCACCCGCTTTTGCTCCTTGCTGAACCAGTTAAGATCCTGTTTGGAAATACCGCTTCTCTGTAGGAGACGGCGTAAGGAGTCTCTGATCTCGCGCCAAATGTCGATTCTTACCGCCGGAACGGTAGGGACGCGTTCCACCGCGTCCCCGATCCCTTCCCGAAATAACGGGGAGGCGGTGGGACGCGTGCCTACCGTTCGTTGGCAGTCTCTGATCTCGCGCCTGCTTTGGAGATTCGGCCCTAAAATCCTTTCCCCGTTTCGCCTCGCTCCCCTGCCCCACGTCCGCTCCATCCTCGGTTTTCTGCTCTCCTCGCCGCTGTGCTTTCTTCCGGTCCCTGGCCGCGCCGCGCTCTGGACCACTGGCTACTACCCCGGCTACCACCAGGCCTCCTTTCCCCCTCCCGCAATCGATTTCACGGCTCTCACTCACATCATCCACTTCTCCGTGCTCCCCAACTCCGACGGCTCGCTCAACACCAGCGCCAATGGCCTCACGCCCGCCTACTCCGCCGCCCTGCTCACTGCGGCGCACAGCACCGGCAGGAAAGTCCTCATCTGCGTCGGCGGCGCCGGCAGCCAGACCGGGTTCCAAGGCGCCACCACACCGGCCAACCGCGCCACCTTCGTCAACAACCTCACCAACTTCATGGCCGTCTATGGATACGACGGCGTGGACATCGACTGGGAACCGATGCCCGCCACCGACTTCAACCAATTCACCAATCTCGTCAACGCTCTGCGCTCCGCCCTGAACGCATTCCCGGCTCAAAAGTTGCTCACCGTTGCCGCGCAGGCTTATCCGGTTTACGGAGACCCAATCTCCAGTGACTACACCATGTTCGCCTCCTTGCAAAACCAGTTCGACCAAATCAATATCATGACTTACGACCTCGCCGGCCCCTACCCCGGCTGGGTCACATGGTTCAACTCTCCCATCTTCGACGGCGGCTACCGCTTCCCCAGCTCCGGCGGCCTGGTCCCCTCTATCGATGGCGCGGTCCGCAACTTCCTGGCCTACGGTGTCGCCGCCGCCAAACTCGGACTAGGCACCCCCTTCTATGGCAAGGTCTGGACCCAGGGTTCGGGCACTTCCACCGGCGGCACCCTCTTGCCGCGTCAATCCTGGACCAATGCGCCCACCACCACCGCCGTCGCCTACTCTCAGATCATCTCCTCCTATTTCCAATCCAACCTCTACCACTGGGACACCTCCGCCCAGGCCGCCTGGCTGAGCATCACCAACTCCGTCTCCACCAATGACCAGTTTATTTCCTACGATGACGAATACAGTTCCCAGGCCAAAGTGAGCTACGCCCGCAACCACTTCCTTGGCGGCCTCATGATTTGGGAAATCACCCAGGACTACCGCCCAACCCAGCCTGCTGGCCAGCGCAACCCGCTCCTGCAGGCGCTCAAATCGGCTCAGGCCACCCCGAGCTTCACTTCCATCCAGCTCACCAACCGTGATATCCTGCTAAGCTTCACTACTCTTCCCCTGGCCGCTTACCGCCTCCTCTGGACAACGAATCTGGAGACGCCGAATTGGAATACCCTCACCAACAACATCCCCGGCTCCGGCGCCCCCATCCAACTCGCCGACCCCGGCGCCGCCGCCAACCAGCCCAGCCGCTTTTACCGCCTCCAAACCCCTCCCTGAGCCATCTTTCCTGTTCCTCCTTCTCTTCCTCTTTCTCGTCCGGCCCATCACTCCACCACTCCATTCCCCCCTCGTCCCAAAAATCCCTTGACACAAATTAGCCAACCTGCTTTGCTAAGCCCGTGACGGCAAGAAAATCTAAAAAGCGCCCGCCCGCGCCACGGACTGACGCCTTTCCTTGTTCAATCTCAGAACCCAAAAGAATGACAAACTCCTGTGCATAAGCAAATTACCACCGTCCAGTCAGCTCCCGTGACCCAATATAATGCGTCTAATATGACGCCCATTACCTGTTCGGCAAACCATCGCTGAGATTATGCCAGCCCCAAAAACTTCCAAATCATCACCCGGGATCGCGTTGAAACCTCTGCGCGAACATTCCGCTGCGCGCTTTGAGGAGTGGGTCAAAAAGACTCCGGACCATGAAGCTGCTCTGCGCTCATTGCAGGAGAAGACGCTGTCGATATTGGCAAGCGACAGTGCCACTTTCGATCAAATTCAGGAGTTGCTAGAAGAGGTCGTTCAGGCTGCCGACGCGTTAGACGACGGACACGCCTTTGCTGCCTCTCAGAAACTCACGAGCGAGCTGGGTAGCCTCGCCAGAGCAGCACTGTCGGTAGGAGTCCCGGTTTTCCCGGAGTTGGCAGTCGACCTACGAATCACGGCGTCCAGCAGCAGCGCGGGCGGCGAGAGTGCCATCAAGCCAGGTAGCCGTACGAAATTGGGTGGAAAGCCCGACTGGATTCAGCCGGATGAGACTCCAATCTGCGAGCAGTGCCAGAAGGCGATGACTTTTGTTGCGCAGATCGACAGCGTTGCAAATCAGGCCTCAGATCTAGGAGAACGATTAAGCGAAAAGAATAGCTTTATGTTTGCTGATGTCGGGATGATTTATGTTTTCTGGTGCTCGAAGTGCTATGAGACGCGTTCGGTCCTGCAGTGCGACTGAGAAGCAGCCCGCCGCGATGTCGTCCACCTCATTGATCGCGAACTCCTGGGTATCAACCGCCCTTATCCAGGCGAGCCGGAATCCGAACCCGCTTGGTACCTCTGACCCTGACCCTGCCTGGCCGCCATTGCGACTTATTCCGAGTTATTCCGAGTTATTCCGAGTTATTCCGACTGGAAAAAAATAAAAAAGTCAATCCTAAGCGCCTCACTCATGTTTACCGTACCATTCGCACTACTTATTTCATCCCCTGTAGGAGCCGACGTCAGGAGGCTCTGATCACACTACCCCACCACTCCATCCCTAGCCCCACGACACTCGTCACTCGGTCCCCCACCACTCCATCACTCCAGTACTCCATTCCCCCCGCGTCCGCCTTCCCCGTTTACATCCTCCCTCGTTTCCGCTATTAATTCCCGCGTCAGAGAGAAAAACCCGGCCATGTATCGCCTCGTCTTTAATTCGGGGACCGAGCCCCGGGAAATCCGCCTCAAACCCGGCCTCAACTCCATCGGACGCAGCGAGGACAACGACTTCCCAATCGACGACCCGTCGATCTCCAATCACCACTGCCAGCTTATCGTCCAACCCGGCTCCATTCGCCTTCAAGACCTCGGCTCCACTAACGGCACCCATATCAACGACCTCCCCATCGACGAAGCCTCCGTCCAGCCTGGCCAATTCATCCGCCTCGGCACCGTCGAGCTCCTGCTGCAAACCGATGCCCCCAACGCAGGCCGCGCTGTCCCCGGCACGCCGCCCCTCGCCACCCACAATTCCCCACCATCAACTATCAACTCCTCCATCACTCCACCACCCCATCCCCTCACCTCCTCGGCCTCCATAGCTTCAGCGGCAGAGCTTCCACTACGAACTCCTCCGTCACTCCAGCACTCCATCACTCCAACACCCCAGCCCTCAACTCCTCCCGACAAACCTCTTTTCTGCAAAAACCATTACCAAAATCTCGCTCGCTTTTTCTGCCCCAAATGCCGCCGCCAGTTCTGCGACCTCTGTGTCAATACCCGCGGCAGCGCCGCCGGCGGCCTCAAATTCTGCAAAGTCTGCGCCGCCGAATGCCTCCCCGTCGCCATTAAACCCATCGAGCGCCAGGTCGAATTCTTCACCGAAGCCCGCCAGGCCTTTCAATACCCCTTTCGCGCCGACGGCTGGATTCTCCTCCTCGGCGGCACCTTCTTCTTCGGCTTCCTCGACCTTGCCAACTACGTCGCCCGCTACTCCTTCGCCTTCGCCCTCCGCGCCATGATGATGCGCGTCATGGTCTTTACCTTCATCCTCGGCTGCGGCTACCTCTTCGCCTACCTCAAAAAAATCATCGCCTACACCGCCCAGGGCCTCCACCACATGCCCGACTGGCCCGAACTCACCGAGTGGAAAGAAGACATCGTCTCCCCCATGTTCCAGTTCCTCATGATCTCCTTCTTCAGCTTCGGCCCTGCCTTCCTCACCTGGCTCGTGATGGACTTCTGGTTCGACGTCGATTACCCCTGGCTCGTCTGGCTCGTCGCCCTGGCCGGCTGCCTCTACTTCCCCATGGCCTTCCTCGGCGTCGCCATGTTCGACAGCCTCGTCGCCGCCCACCCCCTCTTCGTCCTCGGCTCCATCCTCGCCGTCCCCCGCGAATACTCCCTGGCCGCCCTCGTCTTTGCCGGCATCCTCGCCTTCCGCTGGCTCTCCGAATCCCTCCTCGCCATGCTCCTGCGCATCCCCCTCCTCCCCGTCCTCCTCTCGGACCTCCTGGCCATCTGCCTCCTCATGGTCGAAGCCCGCATCCTCGGCCTTCTCTACCTCTCAAAAAAACAAACCCTCCGTTGGTTCAAACCCGCTCGTTGACCGCGGCACCGCACGGACAACATTTGTGTGGACAGCCACTTCACGACCACGCTACAAATCAGTCCTCAGGCGGACAATAAATCAGAACTATGGCCCGGCTCCTCATCAACCCAGGCTCCCCGACCGCGTGGGAAGTCCACCTAAAACCCGGCCCCAATTCCGTCGGCCGCGGCCCGGCTAACGATGTTCAACTCCCGCACGTTTCCGTGTCCAGCTCTCACTGCCAAATCATCGTGAGCGACCATGCCGCCATGCTCCGCGACCTGGGTTCCACCAACGGCACATTTGTCAACCGCGCCCCCGTCCAGGAAACCGAGCTGCACCCCGGCCAAACGATCCATTTAGGCGACGTCGAGTTGGCCTTTTATGCGGATCTACCCCCAGCGCCGCCCATTCCGCCAAGGTTGGATCCACTCGCGGGATTGGAATCCCGCGCCCCAATCGGCACAGACCTCTCCCCTCCGCAGGGAACACCGCCGGCGGTTAAGCCGGCCCGCACGACCCTGCGGGTTCCGGTTGCTGCTCCGGTCCCCGCCCGTGCCGCGGCTCCGGTCGCACCCGCGGAACCTCTGCCCGTCTCAGGCCAATGCAAGTTTCACCCCAAAACCCCTGCCCGCTTTTTCTGCCCCCAATGCCAGCAGTTCTTTTGCGACCTCTGCGTCGCCTTGCGCCCTGTCGGTGGCGTCAAACAGAAAGTCTGCCGCCATTGCGGCGCTGAATGCCGGCCCGTCCAGGTCCGCCTCGAGCCCGCCCCCGAAAAGGGGTTCCTCGAGCGTGTGCCTGGCGCTTTCGCCTACCCGGTCCGCGGCGTGGGTGTCCTCATTGTCATCGTCGGCATTGTCCTGTTCGCTCTCGTCCGGTGGGGCCAGGCCTGCATCGCCTTCCGCACCCTGCGCCTCATGGCCTTCGGCGTTATCCTCGAAATCTTCGCCGGCGGCTACCTCTTCACCTACCTTCAAAGCATCATCCACGCTACTACCGCCGAAGAACGCGAACTGCCCGACCTGCCCGGCATTAGCGCGGGCTCCTTCACCGAAGACGTCCTCTGGCCCTTCTTCCGCTTGCTCGGTCTCATGCTGCTTTGTTTCGGCCCTGCCCTCGGCCTGGCCGTCTGGTTCCTGCTCACTCACGAGCCTTCCGCCGGCCTCGCCTTCCTCGCCGCCGCTGCTTTCGGCTGCCTTTATTTCCCCATGGCCTTCCTCGTCGTTGCCGTCCTCGACTCCTTCCCTGCTGCCAATCCTCTCGTCGTCGTTCCCTCCATCCTCAAGGTCCCGCTTGAATACCTCCTCACCGTCCTTATCCTCGCCGCCGCGTTCACCTTTCGCTGGGCAGGCAACTCCCTGATCGCTAAACTCTTCCCCGAAGGCTCCACCATCCACTCCATGGGCGGCCTCTTCGCCATGCTCGCCTCCATCGCCTTCGTCAGCTTCGTCACCCTTTACCTCCTCATCGTCGGCATCCACCTCCTCGGCTTGATTTTCGTCACCAAAAAACAAAAACTCGGCTGGCTCAACCGTTAATTCCTCCTTTCTCCTTGAACCTCCCTCCCCCCTCCTCCACATTCCCTACCGCCAGGGCCCATGGAATGTGGACTTACGAACCCCGCCAGGGCCGGAAGGCAGCAACGGTAGTTTGCTCTGCGTCTGCCGTGGTCACCCTGGCACTTGAATTTTTACATTTCCGATTTCTCATTTCAACCGCCCCGGGGTATCCTCCCACCTTGCAAATTCAAAATTCCAAATTCACATTCCCGTGAAATGTCATACCAGGTCATAGCTCGAAAATATCGGCCCCAGCGCTTTAGCGATGTTGTCGGACAGGAACACGTCACCCGTACCCTCTCCCATGCCATCGAACAAAAACGCATCGCCCATGCCTACCTCTTCTGCGGCCCGCGCGGCACCGGCAAAACCACCATCGCCCGCATCTTCGCCAAGTGCCTCAATTGCACCGACGGCCCCCGTGTTGACTTCCAGGACTCCGACCCCCGCTGCCAGGAAATCACCGAGGGCCGTTCCCTCGATGTCCTCGAAATCGATGGCGCCTCCAATAACGGCGTCGAACAGGTCCGCGAACTCCGCGAAACCTGCAAATACGCCCCCGCCAGCTCCCGCTTCAAAATCTATATCATCGACGAAGTCCACATGCTCTCGACGGCTGCCTTCAACGCACTCCTTAAGACCCTCGAAGAGCCCCCCGCTCACGTCAAATTCATGTTCGCCACCACCGACCCCGAAAAGGTCCTGCCCACCATCCTCTCCCGTTGCCAGCGCTTTGACCTCCGCCGTATCCCCGCCGCCCTCATCACCAGCCACCTCACCGGCATCGCCGAAAAAGAGCACGTCAAAATCGAGCCCGCCGCCCTCTATGCCATCGCCCGTGGCGCCGAGGGCGCTATGCGCGATGCCGAATCCACCCTCGACCAGCTCATCAGCTTCTGCGGCGATTCCATCCAGGAAGCCGACGTCCTTTCCATGTTCGGCCTCACCGCTCAGGGCCAGCTCCTCGAGCTCGCACATGCCGTTCTGGCCGGCGAAATCCAAAACGCCCTCCGCCAGTTGAATGACCTCGCCACTCACGGCAAAGACCTCGGCCGCTTGCTCGCCGACCTCCTGAACCATTTTCGCAACCTCCTCATTTTCCAGGTCGCCGGCGGCGACACTTCCATGCTCGAGGTTTCTGAGGGTGAGGCCGCCTCTCTCGCGCCTCAGAGCAAAATGGCCGGCACCGAGGGCCTTACTCGCATCCTCGAAGTCCTCGCCGATGCCGAAATGCGCCTCCGCGATGCCGCCTCGAAAAAAATTCTCGTCGAAGTCGCCCTGCTCAAGTCCGTTGAAGCCCGCAACGCCGTCAGCCTCGACGCTGTCCTCAAACAACTCCACATCCTGCGCGACGCTGCCGCACGTGAGGTCGTCTCCCTGCCCCTCCCCTCGGCAACGCCCTCGTCCGCGCCCGCGCCCTTTCGAGCCGAACGCGCCCCTTCCTCCCCGGCTCCCCAGCCGCAACCTCCCGCAACCGCCGAGCCCCCTGAACCACCGGCCGCCATGCCCCCGCCTGGACTGCCAGCCGGCCTCCCTGGCTTGTGGACTCAGCTCCTCGAGGCCACGGGCCGAGTCAGCCCTTTCACGCGCACCTACCTTCTGGAAGCCCACCCGGTCTCCTTCAACAAGAACCTTTTCACCATTGGCTTTCCTCCCGAATTCGAGGAACACCTCGGCCTGGTCGATAACGCGCGCAACCACACCTTGCTCCAAACCAAGCTCGCCGAACTCGGCCACCACAAAGCCCAAATCAAATTCGTCAAAGCTGAACGCCCGGCCGGCCAGGAACATCCCTCGGCGCCAGCATCCGTAACTCCGCCGGCTCCCAAACGTGCAGCTCCGGCCCCAGGCAACGGCGCCGCGCCCGCGCCGCCGGCAACGAAGGCCAGGCCGGCCACTGTCCCGGGCGACAAAGAAGATTTTAAAAACGATCCTTTGATTCAAAAAGCCCTCGAAATCTTTAAAGGCCAGATCGTTGACGTCCGTGTTTAACCTCAACCTTTAACCATCCACTTGGTCGAATATGTCTAGCATCGGAAAACTCATGAAACAGGCTGCGCGCATGCAGCAGCAGATGGAACAAATCCAGTCTGACCTCGCCAAGCGCACGATCGAGGCCACCAGCGGCGGCGGCGCCGTCAAAGTCGTCGCCCGATGCGACGGCACACTCGCCTCCATCAAGATCGACCCGCAGGCGATCAACCCGGCCGACGCCCAATTGCTTGAGGATATGGTCCTCACTGCCGCCAACCAGGCCCTCGCCCAGGCCAAGGAGGTCTCCACCGCCGAAATGGGCAAAGTGACCGCCGGCTTCAACCTCCCCGGCCTGACGTGACCTCCTCCGCCGCAGCGTTAGAACGCTCAAACAGTTGAAACGCCTTTCTTCTCCTAACTCCACCACTCCATCAATCCAATAATCCAATAATCCAATAATCCACCGCCCCACCGCCCCCCATGCCCGTCATCCCCGACCCCATCACCGCGCTCACCGGCGCCTTGAGCCACCTCCCGGGCATCGGCCCGCGCTCCGCCGAACGCATCGCACTGTATCTCGTCCAGGCCGAGGCCGGCGCTGTGAAACACCTCGCCGACACCATCCTCACCGCCCGCGAACGCGTCCGCTTCTGCGATACCTGCGGCGCTCTGACCGAACAATCTCCCTGCGGTCTGTGCACCGATCCTCGGCGCGAGCCTTCCCTGGTTTGTGTCGTGGAGAAAGCCGTTGATATTCTCACCGTCGAAAAATCAGGCACCTTTCATGGCAAGTACCACGTCCTCGGCGGCAAAATCTCCCCGCTCAACGGCGTTGAACCCGACGATCTCCGCATCGCCGCCCTCGAAAAGCGCCTCGCAAGTGAGCCGCTCACCGAAGCCATCATCGCCCTCGGCTCCGATGTCGAAGGCGATGCCACCAGCTTCTACCTCGCCAGGCGGCTCGCCCGCGCCGGGCTCAAGATTACGCGCATCGCTCATGGCCTCCCCGCTGGAACGGGCCTCGAATTTGCCGACGAAGTCACCCTCAGCCGCGCGTTGGAAGGCCGAAGAGAGCTGACCCCCTGAACACCCCTCCGCCTATGGTTAAGGCCGTTGTTTTCGATCTGGGCAAGGTTCTCGTTGATTTCGATTACCGGATCGCCGCCCGCGGAATCGCCGCGCGCAGCAAAATGACCGCCGAAGCTCTGGGCCGGTTCATGATGCAGTCTCCCCTGCTCTTCGATTACGAAACCGGCTTGCTGACCAGTCAGGAGTTCTATGAAAAGATTTCGGCCGCGACGGGTTTCGACGGCGGCTTAGAGGAGTTCGCCGCTCTCTTCGCCGACATCTTTGTTCCCATTGAACCGATGGTTGGCCTCCACGCCGCGCTGCGCCAACAGGGCTTTCCCACCTACATCTTTTCCAATACCAACGACCTCGCGGTGCGCCACATTCGCCGCGATTTCCCCTTCTTCGCCAATTTCGACGGCTATATCCTTTCTTACGAACACCGCGCGATGAAGCCTGATGCTAAGCTCTACGAAGTAGTGGAAAAGCAGACCGGACGCAGCGGAGCGGACCTCCTTTACCTGGATGACCGCCCCGAAAACATCGCTGCTGGCGCCGCGCGAAGCTGGCAGGTCATCCTGCATGAAACCCCGCAAAAGACCGCAGCGGCAGTCACCACGCTCGGTTTGTTGAACTCCGCTCCGCACCGGTAGGCTGCACCCCGTTGCCTATTGTCGTGCGTGTCGCTAAACTGGCCGGCGATGTCAGCCGAGGTCACTGGCGCGGATTGCCGTTGGTTGCCCACCGGCGACGAGTTTTTTGCCGCCCTGCTGGCAGCCGTGAACGCGGCAACGCAATCCGTTTGCTTCGAGACCTACATTTATGCGGCCGGACAGCCCGGCGAGGGTTTGCGGGAAGCGCTGGTCAACGCCCGAAAACGCGGCGTGCGCGTGCGAGTGCTCATCGACGCCTTCGGTTCCTATTGGCTGCCGGCGGCCTTTTGGGAACCGCTCCTTTCCACCGGCGGCGAGGTGCGCCTGTTCAACCCGCTCGCGCTCCATCGCCTGGGCTTTCGCGACCACCGCAAATTGGTGGTTTGCGACGACCGGGTCGCCTTCGTGGGCGGATTCAATATTACCCCGGAATACGCCGGCGACGGGGTGACACGCGGCTGGCGCGATCTCGGATTGAGAATCGAAGGACCATTGGCGTTGCAGCTCGTGGCTGCGTTCGAGGAAATGTTTACACGCGCGGATTTCCAACACAACCGCTTCCTCCGGCTGCGCAGGTCCAGCCCCAGGCACCCTCTGATGTCGTCCGGCGAACACCTCCTGCTCAGCGGGCCGGGCCGGGGCCGCAACCCCATCAAACGCGCCTTGCTGCGCGACCTTGCCGATGCCGGCTCCGTGCAGCTTATGGTCGGCTATTTTTTGCCGCCCTTGCGGCTGCGTCGCCAGTTGGTCCGGCTCGCGCGCCGGGGCGGAGCGGTCGAATTAATCCTGCCGGGCAAGTCAGATGTCGCGGTGTCGCTGCTGGCTGCCCGGAGCCTGTACCGCCGCCTGCTCAAGAGTGGAGTCGAAATCGATGAGTATCAGCCGCAAATCCTGCACGCAAAGCTATTCATAATTGATGATGTCGTTTATGTCGGGTCTGCCAACCTCGATCAGCGCAGCTTCAATATCAACTACGAGCTCATGGTTCGCTTCCGCAGCCCCGAAGTCGCGGCACAAGCCCGCGAAATCTTCCGCGCCAGCCTCAGCCATTGCCGCTCGATCAGCCTGGAAGAATGGTGTAGCTCCCGTTCGCTGTGGCAGCGCATCAAGGCGCGCGTGGCCTACTTTCTGTTGGTGCGTATGGATCCTTATCTCGCAAGACGCCAGTGGCGCGCCCTGCGGGACTGACCTCCGCCTCGCATGCTCACTTTGTATCCGCCCTCAACTTTCAACCTGCAACCGCTCAGCGCGCCAGCGCCACCAAATACCTTTGCAGCCGCGTCGCCGCCTCGCCCCGTCCCAATCGCAGATAGATCTGGTGCAGATTGCCGCAAATCCGCAACAGCAACCGCCGCGGCGTCACCGGCGCCAGGTACTCGTCGCGCACATTGTAGTGGCCCCGCAGCAGATATTGAACGCACTCCGCCTTGGTCAACAGCTTCCCGCCGTTGAACGCGTCGATATACAGTTCGCCTGCGCTGGCCTGATACCGGCAAAGGAAATGCCCCGGAAGGCCGATCCCGGTGATCGGCAGTTGCAGGCGGCGGCCGATCAGCAGGTAGAGGAGGCACAAACTAATCGGGTTCCCGGTTCGACGGTCGAGCACCCGGTTTAAATAACTGTTTTCCGGGTCATAATAGTTCGTCTCGTTGCCCGAAAAGCCCAATTCCTCGAACAAGTAATGGTTCAGAACCGCCACAATCTTTTCCGGCACCGTGTCTGCTCCGAGTCGCTCCCGGACATTCCCTCCGAAACTGTCCAGCAACGCGCCGTAAGCCCCGGCATTGATATCCGGATATTGCGTCTGGGCGAGCAGCCAGGCCGCTTGCTCCAGGTCAAATTCCTCGCCGTGCTTGAGGCAAAACCCCAGGAACCGGTCGTCGGCCAACTGCCGCTCGAATTGCCGCACGAGCTCCTGTGTGCGGCGGCGCAGCAGCGGGTCCCGGCTCAGCAAATGCGGGCGCAGCCAGGTGGCAGCGGGCGGCCCATACGAAACGATCTTCTGACGGATACTTTGGTAAATCGCCGGATCCTCATCGCCCAGCAGCTTAAGCAGAGCTGCCTTTTGGCTCTCGGGGAGCTGTTCCGGCCCGGCTATCGTCACAACTTCATTCATACCCGCGGTACGTCCCCGACAGTAAACCAAATCGCCCGCCGAACTTCAAGAAACTCTTCGAAAAAACTCACTCACCAATCACTGATTACTGTCCTCGGCCCCTCGCGCTCCGGACTTTAGACCTTCGACCTTGGCCTTTGGACCTCAGTCCCGCCCCTGGCTTCGCGCGCCTTCGCCTCCGTGATAATCTCCTCGAGCGTACTGTGCAGTAACTCGCGCTCCGCCTGCCGGCTCCGGTGGCGCAGCGCGCGCGCATCCCAAAGCGCAACCAGCATGGCGAGGAACGTGAATCCAAAACAAAACAGCCAATACAACAAGAAAGATCCACCCTCCAGCCGTCCTGCGAGCACCGTCTGCCCGCATACCAGCATCCCCAGCGCCGCCAGCAACGCCACCGCACCCACCAACCGCCGTCGCGCAGTTCCATCCAGTGCCATGACAAACCCTAGCACGAACTCTCTTTCTTGAACAGTCCCGCCGCTCACGCACCGTGCCGCCGCAGCCGCAACCGGCTTGCATTTGAAGCTCTGTCTTCTCTGCTGTCCCTTCTTCAACACCTGGACAAGGCTTGGTCCAGTCGCCCCCGCTCTCGCTTCTCACTTCCACGTGGGCACATGCGGGTGGTAGTCCGGGTAGGCGGGTTGAGGATATTTCGGCAGCGGGTTCTTCTGGAGCGCATCGAGCACCACCGCGACCGCCTTTTCGAGCTGCGGATCGTGGCCCTGGCGCACGAGTTGCGGGTCGAGTTCCACCTCGACATCGGGCGCGATGCCGTGGTTCTCGACCTCCCATTCCCCCTTCAGGCCGTAAAGCGCCCAGCGTGGCGCCGTCACCCTGCCGCCGTCCATCAGCGGCGGATAACCGCCGATTCCGACCAGTCCCCCCCATGTGCGTTCGCCGATGAGCGGGCCGATGCCCGTCTTCCGGAAATACCACGGCATTGCATCGCCGCCCGATCCGGCAAATTCGTTGATGATCATCGCCTTGGGCCCGTAAATTGCCTCTTGTGGCGAGCTGCCCGTCTCTCCTTCCCGCGACAAGTTGAAGCTCAAGAGCGGGCGACGCAGGTAATCGATGATATAGTCGGCAAGCTGGCCGCCGCCATTGAAGCGCTCGTCGATGACCGCCCCTTCCTTGCCTACTTGCGCAAAGTAGTAGCGATTAAAATTCGTGAACCCCGCGCCCGCCGTGTTCGGCAGGTAGACATAGGCCAGACGCCCGCCGCTCAGCTCGGTGACCTTGCGCCTGTTCCCCTCAATCCAAGCGAGGCTCCGCAGCGCCGCCTCGCTATCGACGGGCACAACATTGACCTCACGCGCGCCGGTGCCGTCAGGGTCCGGTCCAACTTTCAGAACGACCTGTTTGCCGGCCGTTTCCAGGAAGAAGCCATAGACCTCGTCCGTCGCGCGCAGATCGCGGCCGTTGACAGCCAGCAGGTATCCACCCGGTTGGACATTCACGCCCGGCTGGGTCAGCGGCGCTTTGAGCTGCGGGTTCCAGTTCTCCCCGTCGAATACCCGCGCGAAACGGTAGCGCCCATTCTCCAGCTTATAGTCCGCGCCGAGCAGTCCAACCTTGACGGGCTGCGGCTCAGGGCGCATGCCGCCTCCAACATACATATGCAGCACGTTGAGATTTGCAAGCATATCGGCGAACAGGTAATTCAAATCGGCGCGGCTGGCGACGCCGTCAAGGAACGGTTCGTAGGCGCGGCGGGCTTGCCCCAGGTCAAGTCCGTGATAATGCGGGTCGTAAAAGAAGTCGCGCTCGATCCGCCAAACCTCATTGTACATCTGGCGCCATTCCTCGCGCGGTTCGACATAAACCTCGAAATTGTCGAGCTTCAGTGCCCCCTCGCCGGCCTTGGGCGCCTTGTCGGCGGCGGCGATGTACCATTTGTTGTCCTGCAGATAAAGCATCTTGGCGCCTTTGGCGGCCAGGTGGAAACCGGTCACGCCCTCAACGAGTTTCTCCGTCTTGCGCGTCTTCAGGTCGAAACGCTGCACCGTGACCTTGCCGGCGTCCTCCCCGCCCGTCTCCACCAGCGCGCCTTCCTCCAGATAAAGGATGCCTTCCTTGCCGGCCGCAAGCCCCAGGTAGTTGCGCGCCGGTATCGGCAACGCGAGCACCCGCTGGTCCAGGTGTTCGAAGTCGATGACCACCTTGACCGGCTCCTTGTTCGTGCCGCCGCTTTTCTTGTCTTTGGTCTCCCCTTTTTCCACGGATTCTTCCGACGGCTTCTCGTTGTCGGACACCTTCGCTGCCTCTTTGGCGGGCTGCTCCACTGGCCTGTCGGCGCTCGCCGCCGTGTCGAGCGGCCTGTCCTCCTCCTTCTTCGCTTCGTCGCCTTTCTCTTCGTCGCTCTCCGGCGCGAGCGGCGACGGCTCGTCCCGCTTGAGCACGACCACGTATGCGCTGCGCGTCACCGGATGAGCCTCACTCGTCATGTCGAGCCAACCGGTGCTGAGCCCTATATCTGTGCTCGCAGTGAAATAGAGATACTTCCCGTTAGCGTCGAAGGCCGCGAAAAGCGCGTCGCTCATGCCGTCAGTAACCCGCGTAGCTTTGGCCCTGGCAAGCTCGTAAACGAAGACGGCGCGCAGGTGGTTTTCGAGCTGCTTGGTGTACGCGAGCCAGGCGCTGTCGGGCGACCACACGGCGTCAAATCGGTGGAGCGGACTGTCGAACCGGTCCGTATCGACCTTGACCGGCGTTGGCTTGTCGATCTCGACAAACCAAAGGTTCAAGCGCTTGTCACGGTAGGCGATCTTCTTGCTGTCGGGAGACCAGACCGGCTCGTAGAAAAATGACGGGGGCGTGCCGAGGTCAATCTTCCGTGCCGGGAGCAACCCGCCCGGGTCCTTGAGGTGCAGCGCGTACTCGCCGGATTCGTCCGAAAAATACGCGATCCATTTGCCGTCGGGCGACCAGGTTGGGTCGCGCTCCGCCTCTCGCGGTGTGCGGGTGAGATTGCGGATGTCCCCCTTCTCGGCGGGCACTGTGAAGATTTCGCCGTGCGCCTCGAAGACCGCGCGCGCTCCGCTCGGCGAGAGTGCGGCGTTGTCGATTTTCTTCGGCCCAAGGGTTTCGAAATGTGGCCGCAACTGCGCCATGTCCCCCGCCAGGGTCACCGGCACCCGTTGAGTCTTCCCCTTCGTGAGGTCGTAAAGGTAGAGCGCACCGAGTTGCTCATAGACGATCGCGCCCTGGCTCAGAGCCGCGGATTTCAAATCGAAGCCGTCATTCGCGACGAGTTGCTTCACCTCGTGCGACTTTAGGTCGTAACTGAACAGCGTCACCGGCCCGCTGCGGTCGGACAGAAAGTAGATTTTGCCGCCGCTCCACATCGGGTTGAAGTCGTTCGAGTTTTCACGCGGCAGTTTCTCGACGTGCGACTCCTCCAGGTTCGCGATCCAGATGGGCGAAGTCAGGCCACCGCGATATTGCTTAATGGCAATGTAAGCATCAACCGCTCCGAGACGCCGATTCCATCGCGGCACGTAGGCCAGTTGCTTGCCGTCCGCGGAATAGGTGCCCTGCACACCCATCGGCAGCGGCAGCTCCGCAGGCAGGCCGCCGTCCACCGACACCGTGAACAGGCGCTCGAAGCGCGAATAACTGGACCGCGTAGATCGGAACAGCACGGTCTTGCCGTCGGGTGTCCAGCCCACCGCGACATCGGTCGCCGGATGACTGGTCAGCCGACGGGGCTCGCCGCCCCCCGCCGCCACCACATAGACGTCCTGATTCCCGTCGTAGTCGCCGGTGTAGGCGACCCGCGTGCCGGCGGGCGAAAAGACCGGACCGCTGAGCAGGCCGCTGCCCGCGACCAGCCGCCGCGCCTCGCCGCCTGCCCGCGCAACGACCCAGATATTCCCGCCGTAAGCAAAGCAAATATGCGTCTGGCTCAGGGTTGGCGATTGCATGAGTAGCGGTTTCAGGGCCGGTTGGGCCCAGGCCGAACCATGGACCGGAAGCGCCAGGCAGGCGACCAACAAGAACAGTCTTTTCATCGAGAATGGTGGTTAGTGGGCATGAGTTTTGGCGGACGAGCAAGAGGGCTCGTACGTCCATGGGCAAACGAATCCATACAAAAACCGGGTGTTACGAGCAGATACCTAGCACGTCCGCGCCCGACCCTCAACCCTCAACTAGCCGACCTGTGCAGTGGAACGCACAGGGTGTGCACGTGAACGCACACTTCTCAGAACCGGCGCGCAGTGGCAGAATCGGATGCGTGACCCTCACGCAATATGCGTGAAAATCACGCTGGCGGCGGGCTGGATTAGCCCATTTTTAGCCCGTATTGGGACTCGGCATCGTCCATGCTAGCGTGAACACAAGGACCTTGGCGGGTCCTTTGGCCTTGGAAGTTAATCGTCAATAACTCAACTCTGCTCGCCCATGAAAGAGAACCCCTCCGCCCGTTTTGCTCTGTTCCTGGCTGGTCTGCTCGTCCTGCCGTTCCCCTCGTTAGCAATCACCTTCACCGGTGACGCCCAAATCGGCGTTCTTGACACGAGTTTCGATGGCCTCGACGTCGTGGTGACCAACTGCACGCTCACCGTCGATGGGCCGCATGCATTCAACAGTTTGCAGATTCTCAACGGCGGCATCGTGACGCATACCTTTTTGGCCAACGGAGCGTTCCCGCCCAACATCTTCAGCGTTGCCGGCGAGCCGCATGCGCTCAGCAGCACCCTCATCGCGGCGCTCAATTTCTCCAATGCCATCCTCTCGACGGTGGTGGTAAGGGACCTCTCCGGCACCGTGGTTTACACCAACGGCCAGGATTACCAGGTCAGTCTCCAGAGCGGCGGCTCGACCTGGGTTCAAATCCTTCCCGGTTCGGCGATTCCCGAGGGCAGCACCAATCTGGTCGATTACCAATACTACGGGCCGAGTGTGCCCACTGGTCTGACCCTAACCGTAACCAATAGCGTGCTGATCGAGGCCGGGGGCAACATCAACGTCGATGGAAAGGGTTACGGCGGCGGCCAGGGTCCCGGCAGAGGCAGCACGGTTGGGAGTCCGCTCAGCGGCGGCGGCGCGGGGCACGGCGGCAATGGCGGCTACGGCGCGGGCCTGGACGGCATCGGCGCGGTCTACGAAACACCCCAGCAACCGACCGACAAGGGCAGCGGCGGCGGCGGCACGGGCGGCGGAGACGTCAAACTTGTGGTGGGCGGCGCGCTGCTGGTCGATGGCGTTATCTCAGCCAACGGGGCCGACGCCGTAACCGACCGCACGGGCGGCGGCTCTGGCGGCAGCATCTGGCTCATAGCGCAGACCTTCGCCGGCTCCGGAATCGTCTCGGCCAACGGCGGCAGAGGCGAGTTGCCAGCGGGCGGCGGCGGCGGCGGCGGGCGTATTGCTTTGCAAGCCGGCATTAACGTGTTCCTTGGGCGCACTACTGCGTTCGGCGGCAGCGGTTACTCGTATGGCGGCGCAGGGACGATTTGCACCACGCCCGACGGAAAGACGGGCCAGGTTTTGGTCGATAACGCCGGCCCGGCCGGAATGACGACCGTTCTGCAAAGCCAGGCGCCCTTTGACCTGACTGCCCAGGGCGGCGCGGTTCTCTCGATGCCCGGCAGCCAGACCATTGGCAACCTGGTGCTCCATTCGAACGCCTGGCTGAGCGTCAGTAACCTGGCGTCTGCCCAACTTACAGCGAACGGCAATGTCACCATCGACTTCGGCGGAGGCATTACTGCCGATGTCTCAGGTTTTCCTGCGAATCAGGGTAGAGGCTCCGGCCGAGGCAACACGTATCCGGTGTTCGTCGGCGGCGGAGGCGCTTACGGCGGGAACGGAGGCAACGGCGGCCCTTCGACCGCCGTGGGCGGCCTTAGTTACGGCTCTTTCTCGGCACCGACGGACCTGGGCAGCGGCGGTGCCGCTGTCTCGTCCCTCAGCCCGGGCAGCGCGGGCGGCGGCGCAATTCACCTTAGCGTGAGAGGCACGCTGGTCGTGAACGGTCAGATCTCCGCCAACGGCGGCGCAGGTGTCACTGACGGCAGCGGTGGCGGTTCAGGCGGCAGTGTTTGGCTGAACGTCGGGACCCTTGCCGGTGGCGGCGTGATCTCAGCCAACGGTGGCACCGGCAACGGGCTTGGCTTGTATGCCGGCGGGGGAGGCGCGGGGGGCCGGATAGCCATTCAGTCGAGCGGGAATTTATTCTTTGGCGCGATTTCCGCACACGGCGGCGGCGGTTATTTCAAAGGTGGCGCGGGCACGATCTATACGCTCGGCCGCTCTCAGTTCCTTGGGCAACTCCTGGTGGATAACGGCGGTGCGATGGGAACCAACACCGCCGCGACGCCGCTCCCCAGTCAAGGCCTTGACGTCACGATCCAAGGCGGTGCTGTCGCCTCGGTGCTGAGCCAGTTTTCAGTCGGCAACCTGCTCGTGGCTTCGAATGGCTGGCTCGTGTTAAGCAACCAACTTCCTCAGACCCTGAATGCTTCCGGCAACGTCACGGTCCAGCTCGGCGGCGCGATTATCGCCGACGGCGCCGGGTACGCTTCGGGCAGCGGTCCAGGAGCCGGAAAACTCCTCCCTCTAACCGGGGGTGGCTACACTGGTGGCGGAGGCGGATACGGTGGTTATGGAGGTAACGGAGCCGGCCCGACTCTCTCCACTTCACCTAGTGGCGGGACGACATATGGTTCGCTAATCTCCCCGATAGACCGTGGCAGCGGGGGCGGGCTCTATTCCAACTCTAACCCCGGTGGCGCCGGCGGCGGCGCCCTTCATCTGACCGTGTCCGGCACTCTCGACATTGATGGCCTCCTCACCGCCAACGGCAGCAGCGGGGTCACGCCAGGTGGTGGCGGCGGTTCCGGCGGCAGCCTTTGGCTCACGGTGGGCGGTTTGTCCGGGTTGGGCACCCTCTCTGCGAACGGCGGCGCCGGCAATGGGGTTGGGGGTGGTGGCGGCGGAGGGCGCATATCGATTCAATACAACGCCAACGCATTTTCCGGTGTTCTCGCGGCGCAGGGCGGGAACGGTACCAACCACGGCGGCGCCGGAACCATTTTTACACGAGCCAACAACCAGGCCTACGGCCAGTTGGTCATCGATAACGGCGGCAGTCCCGGTGCGACTACGACCTGGTCGGCGGGCGCGACGCTTGACCTCACGATCACCGGCGGCGCGACTGTGACGCTGCCGAGTGCACAGATTATAGGCAACCTCCTCATCGGGCCAGGCAGCCTCCTGCTCGGCTCCGAGCAAACACTCACGATAACAGGCAACGCGACCGTTCAGGCCGGCGGTGGCATCGTGGCTGATAGCGGCGGGTATGGGCCAGGGCAGGGACCGGGCGCAGGCAGGTACGGTGAGGGCCAGTTAGGAAACACTGGCGGGGGTGGCGGCCACGGAGGTTATGGTGCGACCGGAGCCAGTTCTTATGGCACGGGGGGAGCCACGTACGGTTCGCTCACTTCGCCTTCGGAGTTGGGCAGCGGCGGAGGAAGTCCCATCGTCCAGGGAGGCGCGGGCGTTCAGGGAGGCGCGGGCGGCGGAATCGTTCACCTGAACGTCACCGGCACACTCACGGTCGCGGGCAGAATCTCAGCCAATGGCAGGAGCGGCGTAGCGTCCGGTGGCGCCGGCGGCTCAGGCGGCAGCATCATGTTGACTGTGAGCACGCTCAGCGGCTCGGGCCAGATCTCAGCGAACGGCGGCAGCGGCACCTCGCAGAGCGGCGGCGGCGGCGGCGGCCGAATCGCCATCCTCTGTACCGTCAATGCCTTTGGAGGGACTGTCTCCGCCTATGGAGGGGGTGGCTACGCCTTGGGTGGCGCGGGGACGATTTACGTGAGAACCAATTCCAGCGCTTCTCCTTCCTCGACTCAGGTCATTGTCGATAACGGCGGCCAATCGGGCACCAACACGACCTGGCCCGCTGACGGCGTTTTCGACTTGGTCATTCGAGGCGGAGGCATCGCTGTGCCCCCCGGAGGGCAGGTCTTGAACAGCTTGCAGATCGGGTCGAATAGCTGGATGTCGCTGAATGGTCAATCGGTCATAATTAATGCGAGCGCTACGGTTCAAGCAGGAGGCGGCATTGTGGCGGACGGCACCGGCTACGCTAGCGGCCAGGGTCCCGGCGGAGGCAGAGTTGTGAATGTTCCAGCCTACGGGTATCTCGGCGGCGGTGGCGGCTACGGTGGCTACGGAGCCTCAGGAGCTTTCAGCACTCAAGCCTCCGGCGGGCTAAGTTACGGCTCGTTCCTTCTGCCTGGCGATAGCGGCAGTGGCGGCGGTGGCTATCTGCCCGGTAATGGCGGCGCTGGTGGCGGCCTTGTTCGTCTCAATATCCTGGGCGCGCTAAACCTCAACGGACGGCTTTCGGCCAACGGCGCGCCCGGCGTCGTTCCCGGCGTGGGTGGCGGTTCCGGCGGCGCCATCTCACTGATCGTCGGCTCACTCAGCGGCTCGGGCCTCATCTCAGCCAACGGCGGCGACGGCAACGGCCTAGGAGGTGGCGGCGGCGGCGGCCGCATCGCCCTCCAGTTCGCCGCGAACGCCTTCTCGGGCCCTATTACCGCCTTCGGGGGAGGCGGCGGTTCGAGCTGGGGTGGCGCCGGCACGATTTACCTGAAGCGCAACAACCCGTTGCCTGAAGCGCAATCCGTAATGGGCCAGGTGCTGGTCGATAACGGAGGCCGTTATGGCACCAACACGCCCATTTCTGGCGTGATGTCGCCATTCGATCTGACTGTGAGAAATGGAGCGGGGCTTTACGTGACCACCTCGTTCCTGCTCCTTAGCAACCTTGATGTCGGCCCGGGTGGCTTGCTGAGTGTTTCGCCCAACCCTACAAATTTCATGCTCACGGTGTACAAGGATGTTCTCATCGAATCCGGCGGTGACCTTTCGCTCGACGGCAAAGGTTACGCTGGAATGACAGGCCCCGGAAGCGGCTCGACTTCGAACGCCATCGGCAGCGGCGGCGGATACGGCGGCAAAGGCGGCGCGTCCTCTTTGCAACCCGGCGGGCCGGCTTATGGCTCGGCGTTGCAGCCGACGGACCGCGGCAGCAGCGGTGGGTTTGGCTACAGTACTTGGACCGGAGGCTCGGAAGGCGGCGGCGCCCTGCGCCTGAGCGTCGGACGCGTACTGACGGTTAACGGCTCGTTGAGCGCCAACGGCAATCCCGGCCTGCAGGATGATGCCGGCGGCGGGTCCGGCGGCAGCCTCTGGATTTCAGCCGCAGCATTCGCGGGCACCGGCGCCGTGTCGGCGGACGGGGGCGCGGGTGAGCTTTCCCGCGGCGGCGCCGGCGGTGGCGGCCGTATCGCCATCTATTCACCCGCGAACGTGTTTGGCGGTATTGTTTCGGCCTCAGGCGGCAGCGGCTTCACCCGCGGCACCGACGGAACCGTCTATTACTCCGCCAGCATCCCTCCGCTCCAAGTAGTGAGCCAGTCGCCGCCTGGAATCGTCACCTACGCCATCAGCAGCGTCGATTTGACGTTCAACACACCGTTCAATCTCTATACAGTCTCAGGTTCAGACGCCGCCCTGTCAGCTCCAGGCGGACCTTTGGCGAGCGGCGATGTGACCCTCTCCGCGACCGGTCCAACGAGCGTGCGAATCACCTTTCCGCCTCAGACCGCGGAGGGCTCCTATAGCCTTTCGTTTGGTTCGCAACTCCAGAGCCTTTACGGCCAGCCAATGTCACAGGTCTATACCGGCAGTTTCGCGATCGAGTGGCCGGTGATTCAGGGTGTGGTTACCGACTCCCAAAATCGGCCTGTAACCGGAGTCCTGCTCCAGCCCGATGGCGGTCTGGCAGCCACCCACACCGATGCCAGCGGTAGCTATTCTTTGAAGGTGCTCCCCAGCGGCAATGTCACGGTTGTCCCGACAATGAGCAGTTTGGTCTTTGTGCCCCGCTCGCAGAGTTATGGAAACGTCACGGCTCCCATCGACCTCCAGAACTACCTGGCCGTAACTTCAATCGCACCGGCCCCGGCTGTGCAGTACCAGCCCGGCGGCATGGTCATGACCTGGCAGGGCATCCCGGGCGTGACTTATCAATCTCTCTGCTCCACCAACCTCGTGGATTGGGTGCCTTACGGCACGCCGGTAGTAGGGACAAATGGGCCAGCCCAAATGTCCCTGCCCTATGATTCGAGCCCACAGATGTTCTTCCGGCTTGGCGCCAGCAACTGACCCAATCTGAATACTGCAACCACGCTTTAGCAGACGCAAGGGTGCAAAGGCGTAAAGACGGAAACTGGGTGTAACCTCAGACAAGAGGCTGGCCTTCCAGTGATCTTAGCGGAGGCGCTCTTTCGCCGCGGTTTTCTCAGGCCGCGTTTGCAAATCCGCGCGCCTTGCAGGAGACGACGCAAGGACTCTCTCATCTGCCCTCAGCGAGGCGCAGGAGTCAGTCGCGCGACAAATCCGCCGTCCATGGCAACGTGAACCTTGAGTGTATCAGTTGGGGTAAGAGGGTGTGTTTCCGTGACGAGATGGTTTGGGTCGACTTCCGCATCGGGCGCGTCATTCCAGAGCTCAACCTCATATTGCCCAGCGTCGAGAAAACCGAGCGGAAGTGCCAGGTCGCGAGCCTGCTTGGCGGACATGCAGCCCAAATACCACGTCCTGCTCCTGCGTCGCGCGGTCACAAGCAGCTCGCCGACTTTACCCTGCAGAACCCGCGTCTCATCCCACCAAGTCGGGACCAGTTTGAGAAAATCGAATCCCGGCTGTCCCTCGTAAGCGGCCGGATAGTCCGCAATCATGGGATTGGGGTTGTCGAAGCAAACGTACATCGCGAGGTGATGACACCGCGTCCCCAGCACGTTGGGCGCGATGTTGCGCGGCTTGAATTCAGCGCGGGTCACAGCCCTGAAACCGCCCAAATGGTAGTCCATCGGTCCGGCGATGAGGCGGGTGAAAGCGAGATTCAAGTTGTGCTCGGGCGTGCAGCGGTCGCTCCACTTGAGGTATTCAAGGTTCAGAGCGCCCTCGTGATTCATCAGGTTGGGATAGGTGCGCTGCCAGCCGCTCGGTTTCCAGACGCCATGGAAATGTATCATGATGTGATGACGCGCGGCGGACTGGAGGATCGACTCGGCGAACTCGATTGATTCCTGGTCGTCGTGGTCGAAGAAATCAACCATCATGCCGCTCCAGCCCATCTTTTCGAACGCGGTGAGCGCCTCCTCGACTCGCCCCCGCAAAGCGCCCTGATGCACCCACGTCCAAAGCCGCACATGTTTGGATTCCGCATACCGCCGGATGGCGGGCAGGTCGAAATCCGCGCGCGGCCGGGTGACGTCGGTGTCAGGCCCGGGTGCAACGCCAAGCTTTGATTGGAAGTACCAGGGCGACACGTTCACTTCGTCAGAGGTCAGCGAATGGGTCGCAATGCCATTGCGGGCGCAGAAGTCGATATATTTCTTTGCCATGGCGAGCGAAAGGATAGGCAGAGTCCTCGTGCCGTCATACACGTCGCCGTTCCACCACGAGAAAGTGATCTTGCCCGGCTTAATCCAGGAAACGTCCTTGATTACGGAGGGCTCGTTCAGGCAGTAAAGCGTGCTCGACTCCAGCAACGCGCCGGCCCGGTCGCCGACGAGAACAACGCGCCAGGGTGTCTGCATCGGCAGCAGGCGCGCGACCTTCGTGCCATCGGGCCGCGGCGTCAGCTTGCAGACCAGGTCCTTCCCAAGCCCTTCGCCCTGAGGCCGCATCAACGACATGCCGGCGTAGTGGCGCAGCGCCGCCTCGGTGACTGCGGCATACGTGCCGTCGTTCCAGGAAAAAGTCAGCGGCAGGTCCAACAGCGCGCCTGGCGTCAGCTCTCGGTAAGACACGGCCGCGACGTTGTGCTCGTGCGAAGTCGTGTAACTCTCAAGATATTGCGCGTACGCGGTGGGATCACCTTCGACGCGGAACGAGGTCGTCTCGTCAGTGACGGTGACGGAACCCGCTTTGGAGTCATTCGGCAATTCGTAGCGGAAGGCAACGGCGTCGTTGTAGCAACGAAACGTGACGTCCAGGGGCCGGTGCTTTGGGTTCTCAAAGGTGAACCGGGTTTCACGAAATCGGTCGTTCGCATGGTCGGCTTTGCCGAACAGGACGGGAATCCGTTTGTCCATGGACAGGCTGCGTTCGCGTACAAACCTGACACCAGCAAGGAGTTCGCCGGCGTCGCTGGTTTGGAGTCCCAGGCTGCAATTGGTCAGGAGCAGCTTGCCTTGAAACGAAGCGGACCAACACGGCCTTTCAGTGGAACTCGGCGCAGGCATTTGAATGGAAACCTGCAGTCGGCCGTCAGGCGAAGCCACCAGGCGAGCCTCCGCCGCGTCCGCGCGAAATGGCACGACCGAGAGGATGGCTGCGCCGGTTAGGAGTAAAAGCAAGGCCCCTCGGTGGACGCCGCGCTGACGGTGCGCGCCCGAACCGTCGGCTTTCGAAGCCCAGACGCTGACGGCTTGAGGGCATGGAGTGCTTGCCATAACCCAAGGTTAATCGCTCTGGTAATCTCTCGGCCAGCGTTTTTCCACGCTCCAACAAATCCGTGGTCAACACTTTGGGTATGCGCAAGTAACGCTACAAACCCGCCGACCCCTTGTAATGGATAATCCCAGGCGCCGGATTGAAATCCGATAAGGACGGGCGGATCACCGCCATTGACAATAACGCGCCGTTCCCCATACAATCGAGCTTGAAACTCAGAGGCGCTTGAATATGCCATTCAATAGCCAACCGAATCGAGGAGGGCCCTCCGCGGTCGGAAACACCCTTGGCACAACCTGAGCAAAAGCACCGATGAACAAGTTTCAACGAAGCTGGCAGTTGTTCCAAACCTCCCTGTTGGTTTTGCGCCGTGACACTCGACTGTTGTGGTTCCCGATCATCACCACCTCTTGCACAGTTCTAATCGCCGTGTTGTTCCTCGTCCCGGTCGCATTTCAAAGCACCGGAAACCCCTATACCTCGGCCGAACATTGGGAGGCTGTCGGGAACAGCATCTACGGAACCAGCCCCTCCCAAACGCCCAGCGCGGAAAGCGACGGAACGCTCAATCTCAGTCGCAGCCACCGGGTTCAGTCGGGCGGCCTGAAGCCGCTGGCGGTAGGCTACTTCGCGGTGATTTATTTCGTTTCCATGTTTACCGCCACCTTTTTCAACGTCGCCTTTTACAAGGAAATCCTGAACGCGCTCGCGGGCCAACCTGTGTCCTTCGCGGACGGCATCCGCTTCGCCTGCTCGAAGTGGAAGATCATCCTGATGTGGACCCTCTTTGCTGGCGTGGTCGGCTACATCATCAAAGCGCTCGAACGACGGTTTGGCTTCGTTGGGCAGCTCGTCATGCGGCTCGTCGGTGCCGCCTGGAGCATTGCCTGCGTCTTTGTCATCCCTGTTATCATTACAGCGGAAGAAACATCGAATCCGCTCACGGTCCTGAAAAGGTCGGCGTGGACCCTGAGGCAAACCTGGGGTGAGTCGCTCATTGGCTACGTCGGGGTGAGCTTTGGAGGCGCCTTGGTCGCGCTCTTCTCTGTGTGCTGGTTGGGGGGTGGCGTTTCTGTGGCTATGGTTCTTCATGCCTATTGGCTCATTGCGCTGGTCGTGCTTGTCTGGCTAATGGCGCTCTTCCTCTGGAGCTATGTGTTGAGCGTCGCCAGCCAGATTTTCCGTTGCGCGCTCTTCGTTTATGCCTCCAAGGGAAGCCTGCCGGAGCCCTACACCCACGAAATGATGGCCCTGGCCTGGAAAACGAAAAAGAAATAACCTCGCCACCCGTTCACCCACTCCATCGCAAAAATACCGCGACACTGCCCGACCTGGATTTTGTTCACAGCCAACCGGGTGTCGGCTAATGATTTCCGCCAGAGCCGTCCCGCTACCACCGCATTCCGCACCTCAACCAGCGCCGCGGCCTCCTTGTCCCATCTTAACTCGGACTGGTATTCCACGCCGCGCTCAACCGAACTCATTTTTCCTCCTGGTCCCTGGTTAAGAGCTCAGTGAACAATTTTCCTGCCATCAATTACTCCATCACTCCACCTCTTCGCCTTCCGCGCCCGACGCACTCTTCAGTCTGACCAGGGCCATCAACGCTGGGCTCGGTTGGCACCGTCACACGCGCAACGGCAAAGTCGCCCACCTCCTAACTCCATCGCGTCGTCTTCCCCCGCGTCTTCCGCTGCCGACGCCCTCTCCATCGCAACCAACGCTTGATCACGTTTCACGAATCAGAGTGCCGCGCGGGGACGTGGCCCTCCCCGCTCCGGCCAAGAATCCACGCTTGCCACAAACCTCCAACGCACTAAAGTCCGGCTTAGAATGAGAACCTTCACAACACACCAACCTCACTCCTGTCGCGCCCGCCTGCGTTCCTGGGGTCGGTCGCCTGGCTGGCCGCAAACACTCACCTGGCTTTTGCTCGCTTGCGCGACCCAAACCGCCTGCGCTTCCGACCAGGTCCTCTTCAACTTTACACGCAACCTCGACCTTCTTCCGCCGGTCGTTACATCCGACGCCATGGTCTCGACAACGAAATCCGCCGCCGGTTCCGCGTTGCGGGTTGCCACGGGTCACCAGCAACCCTGGCCTGGCATTACGCTGAAAGCACCGGGCGGACACTGGGATCTTTCGCCGTTCGAGCAAATCGAGGTGACCCTCAAGAACGCCGGCAGCAAACCGTTCAGCGTCTCTTGCCGCGTGGATAATCCCGGCGCGGACGGCACCGACCATTGCGTCAGCGGCTCACTCAACCTGGGCTCAAACGAGACCAGCACGCTAAAGGTCCTCCTCAGACGTACCTCGGATGACAGGCTAGGCGGCAAGCTTTTCGGTATGCGTGGTTATCCCGTCAAGACCGGCGGCCCCGGCACAATCGACCCGCAAAACATCACGCAGCTTCTTTTGTTCGTCAGCAAGCCGGTCACGGACCACGTCTTCGACGTCGCGGAAATCCGCGCGAGCGGCGTTTACACGCCTCCAACCGCCTCTGTTACGGACGCTGACCCGTTCTTCCCCTTCATCGACACGTTCGGCCAATACCGTCACAAGACCTGGCCCGGTAAACTCAATTCAGACGGGGACCTCACTGCTCGGCGACAGCAGGAGGCCAAAGAATTGGCGGACCAGCCCGCGCCGAAGGATTGGAATAAATTCGGCGGCTGGGCCTCCGGCCCCAAGCTCAATGCCACCGGTTTTTTTCGCACTCAAAAGAATGACGGCAAGTGGTGGCTGGTCGATCCCGATGGCCGCCTCTTTTTCTCTCATGGCGTCGACTGCGTGCGCATGCTCGACGCGACCCCCGTCTCCGGGCGGGAGAACTGGTTTGAAAACTTTCCAGGCGGCCGGAGAGAGTTCGGCAATTTTCTTTCCGACCATTCAGTTCTCAAGGGCTACTATGCCGGCCAGACGGTTCGCTGCTTTTCATTCTCGGGCGCAAATCTCCTCCGCAAATACGGGCCGGCTTGGTGCTCCGATTATTCGCAAGTCATCCATCAGCGCCTGCGCAGTTGGGGCATTAACACCATCGCGAATTGGTCCAACCCCTCCACTTACCTGCTACGGCTGACTCCCTACACCGATACGATTGCTTCCGGCCGGACCCGAATGCTCGCAGGCAGCGAAGGTTACTGGGGCAAATTCCCGGACGTGTTCGACCCGAGCTTCGCCGAGTCGCTTCGCCGCTCTATGGAAGGCAAGAAGGGCACGAGCGCCGAGGACCGCTGGTGCATTGGCTATTTCTGCGATAACGAAATGTCCTGGGGCGATGAAACCTCCCTCGCCATCGCTGCCCTCAAATCGCCGGACGGCCAGCCCGCCAAGAGCGCTTTCATCTCCGACTTGAAAGCAAAATATGGCGAGGTCGCAAAACTCAACCAGGCGTGGGGCGCCAGTTACGCGACTTGGGATGCCCTGCTCCAAAACCGCGAGGCTCCTGATAAGACCAAGGCCGGCGACGATCTAAAAGCGTTCTATACGCGCTCAGCGGAGCAATACTTCCGCGCCGTGCGCGACACCATCAGAGCAGTTGCGCCCCATCATCTTTATCTCGGTTGCCGCTTCGCCTGGGTCAACGACCGCGCCGCCGCCGCGGCGGCCAAGTACTGCGACGTAGTCAGCTACAACCTCTATCACCGCAGCGTCGCCGACTTCAAATTCAACGGGGGTGCGGACGTCCCGCTCATTATTGGCGAGTTCCATTTCGGTGCCCTGGACCGCGGTATGTTCCACACTGGCCTGGTGCCGATGGCGGACCAGCAGTCTCGCGCGCAAGCCTATAAGGACTACGTGCTCGGCGCGCTTCGCCATCCGCAATTTGTAGGCTGTCACTGGTTTCAGTACCTTGACGAACCCACCACCGGCCGTGCTTATGACGAGGAGAATTACCAGATCGGATTTGTCGATGTCGCCAACACCCCTTACGCCGAGACCATCGCGGCCGTTCGGGAGGTGAGATATGGCCTTTACCGCAAACCGTAGGGTGGATATGTCGCGAGCCGATTTGGCCCATGAATTGCAGGGCGCAAGCCTGCGTGGGCCGGCCCGAAGGCGTAGCGCAGGTTTGCAATCTGCGGTATCGCCCTATTGCAAACCTGCGCTACGAAAGATGGCGCGTCCACAAGGTCGGCCACATCGTTTACCGGTAAGGAGGGGCCCGATAATTAAACTACTCCTTTTAGCTTGCACGGTTGCGGCGGCGCTCGCTTCCGAACGCTCCCTCGCGCCCGACTCCACCCAACTCTCCAGCCCGAACGGTGGTGTCGAGCTGAAACTCATAACGAGTCAAGGCCGGCTGAAGTTTGCGGTCAGCGCGCGCGGCCAAAGCGTGCTCGGCGAATCCCCCATGCAGCTCACCCTGGACGGGGTCGCCCTTACCCAGGGCGTGGAGATATCCAGCCGCAACCCTTACCAGATCAGTGAAACCTATCCTTGCCTCGGCGGCCACTCGCTGGCGACTAATTACTGCAATGGTGCGGTCGTGGCCCTCAGACATAACGCCAGCGGCTCACCTTATGCTCTGGAACTCCGAGCCTACGAAGACGCCGTTGCGTTTCGTTTCATCATCCCCGGCGGCACAAGCCCGCGGGTTCCAGACGAAGCAACCACCTTTCTGCTGCCAGAGGCCAGCACCATTTGGTATCACGATCTCAGCGGCCATTACGAGGGGGTCAATGTCAAAAAAGATATTGGCGCAATCTATGAAGGTGAATGGGCGGCTCCTCCTGTTACCTTCAAGCTACCTGGCGCAGCCGGCTACGGTTCAATCACTGAGGCCGCACTAATCGATTATGCCGGCATGGCGCTCCAGGCAGACGGACATTGTGGCTTGACTATACGGCTTGGCCACAGTCACCCGCCCTCCCACCCGTATCTTCTCCGCTACGGCACCAGCGAGGCCGTCCGGCTCTCCCAGCCCGCCTCGCTCGTAGGCACCATCACCACACCGTGGCGCGTCGTGCTCGTCGGACCGGACCTCAACACATTGGTGAATTCCGACGTAGTGACCAGTCTCTGTCCGCCGCCCGACCCGAAGCTTTTCCCGAAGGGCATAAGGACCGATTGGATTCGACCCGGGCGCGCTGTCTGGAAGTATCTTGATGGCAGCGGCAGCAATTCACTCGCAACGATGAAGGATTTTACACGGTGGGCCGGCGAACTCGGTTTCGAGCACCACGTGGTCGAAGGCTTTTGGAGCCGCTGGACCGATGCCGACATCAAGGAACTCGTCGCCTACGGACGCGAGCGGCACGTTGGCATTTGGCTATGGAAACACTCCAAGAGTCTTCAAGACCCGAGGGCGCGCAGCGAGTTCATCCGGCATTGTCGAAATCTGGGCGTCACTGGTCCATGATAATTCCGATGGCACCGCCGCTCAAACCGAACTGCCTTCCCCGTTGGGGAGCGGTTCTTCGCTTACAATCGACCTCCAGGCTGGCGGCGGCTTCCTTGCCAGACTTGCCAGGTGGTTTTAGATTTGATGTGCAATGAGTTTGCAGGTAAATAGCAGTATGCGCTGGCGCGTCATCGCTCTCGTTTCGGTGGGCGTGAACGTCTTGTTGGCCGCTATCTGGCTGGCCATCCCGCTCCGTTTACCTTCGCGATCAAGTGGGGTCGCTTCCGGGGCCCGCGACGGCCAGTTCGGCCTCGGCCACACCAACTTTGTCGTCCGCCGGCAATTCTTCTCGTGGCGCGATGTCGAATCGCCTGATTATCCGGTTTACATCGCCAACCTGCGAGCCATCGGCTGCCCGGAGCAAACGATTCGTGACGTTATTATCGCGGACGTGAATGCGCTTTATGCCCGCCGGCGTGCTACGGAGCTGGTCACCCCGGACCAGCAGTGGTGGCGCAGCGAGCCGGACACGAACGTGCTCCAGGTGGCGCTCGAAAAAGTTCGGTCGCTGGACGACGAACGGCGCGCGCTGCTGTCCCGCCTGCTCGGCGCGAATTGGGAAGGTGGCGACCTTGTCAGCCTGCCACGCCCGTCCCATCCGGGCATTGTGCTCGACGGGCCGGTTTTGGGCGCGCTCCCCTCGGACACCAAACAAACCGTCCAGGAGATCAGCGCCCGCTCAGAAGCCCGCCTTCAGGCGTATCTCGACGCCCAGCGCCAGCAGGGCAAGCCTGCGGATGAGGCCGAACTGGCCAAACTTCGCCAACAGACCCGTATCGAACTCGCCGGCGCCCTCTCTCCCGCGCAACTGGAGGAGTACCTCCTGCGCTATTCCCAAAGCGCGAATAACCTGCGCGCGGAGTTCGGTCAGCTTCAATACTTCAACCCCACACCGGACGAGTTCCGCGCGGTCTTTCGCGCCACCGACGATCTCGACTACCAGATTCAATTGCTCGCCGACAGCACCGACCCTGAGGTCGTGCGGACCCGGCAGGCGCTCCAGGCGCGGCTGGAAAATGCTCTCAAAACGGCCCTTGGCGCCAAGCGTTACGAGGAATATCAAATGCTCCACGATCCCCTCTATCGCGAAGCGGTCGCCACCGCGGACGAGGCTGGAACGCCTGAAGCGGCGCGGACTATTTACCAGGTAAGCCTGGCCGCCCAGGCTACACAAGATGCCATCCAGGCCAACACCAACTTAACCGACGCGCAGAAGGCCGTCGAAATGAAGGCGCTTGAGCTGAACCAGCTGCAAGCCAACACGCTCGCGACCGGGCAACAGTTGCCGCCGGAACCTCCACAAACCCCGCCCCGAAGGACCTACACGCTACGCGCCGGAGATACTCCGGCCGTGGTCGCGATGATCTACGGCGTCCCGGAGAGTGCCGTTCGCGCCGCCAACCCCAACGTCGATTTCTCCCGGCTGCGCCCTGGTGATGCCATCAACCTCCCCGGCGCCGCTCTCGGCCCCACTCCCGCCGCGCGCACGCCCTACGCGCCATGAGGCGATGAGGGAGATACGGGGCGATGGAGTGTTGGAGTGTGGGCCTGATGGAATATTCATCCGCGATTGAGGATTTCGCACGCTACCAGGAAATTCAGTTTCTTCCTCGTTCTCGATTCGCTTCGGATGAAGAGAAGAGAACGGGAGGGCGGAAGAGCTCGCAGGCGTTCGGCCGCATCCTCGCCGCGCTGCGATCCATTCATTCTTTTCCGTTAGACCGTTTCCCTCTGCGGCAGCAGAAGCGTCAGGCATTTGCATGCCCCGCCCGCTTTAAGAAACTCTGTCATCGGCAGCGGATGCGGACGATACCCTCTTTCCTCAAGCGCCGCGCCCAGTTTCGGACACGCTTCCGGCAACACAATATCCTGCCCACACACCACCGCGTTACAGGCGAAGTGCATCGCCTCCTCAGGTGCCACCTCGATTAGATGCTTCAAGTGCTGCCGAATCGTGCGCCGCCCATACTCATCGAAAGCGCCCGGATGCCACACCGCGCCGCCGTCTGGCAGCGGACAAAAGCAGGTGTCCAGGTGATAGAACCGGTCCTCGACCAACTCGACCGAAATGACCAGGCAATTCAGCAACTCCCCGAGCCGCTGATGCGAACGGATGTCCGATCGGGATCGGTAGCCGCAAAACAAAGTATCTCCGCAAAATAGCGCATCCCCCTCCCCTTCGAACAACAATTGCTCCGGCAGTCGAATGACCTCATACCCGCGGTCCGCGAACCATTTTACGAAATGCTCCTCTTCGCCGCGACGTTCCTTGAACCGAAAATTGCTGCAGATGAACCTGTTCCCAATCACCAGCCCCGCATTGGCCGTGAAAACCATGTCCGGCAGTTTTGGTTGCGGCGGGATCAATTCGATCTGGCAACCGATCGATCGCAGTTTCTCGCACAGACCCGTCCATTGGGCCTTTGCCAACGCAGGCTCTGCCTTGTGGCGACGGTCCATCCACGGGTTGATCTCATACTCGATCCCGTAATGGTCCGGCGGGCACAACAGCAGCTTCCCCATACAAAGCGTCAACTGTCACCCGAGCTCAAAAACTCCGTCAACTCCCTCAGGAACGGCTCGATGTCGGTCACCAATCCGATCGCTTGGAATGTGCCTCGATCGGTGAGCTTCGTCACAACCGAGGGGTTGATATCCACGCAAATGGTTTTGACATTTGCCGGCAACAGGTTGCCCACGGCGATCGAGTGGAGCATCGTTCCCATCATCAGCGCGATCGTCACCCCGCCTAGCCTGGAACGCATCGCCTTCTGCGATTCGACCACGTCCGTGATGACCTCAGGCAGCGGGCCGTCGTCGCGAATTGACCCTGCCAGGACGAAATCGATCTTGTGTTTGATGCAATGATGCATGATGCCCCGCCGGAGTATGCCCTTGGCAACCGCCTCGCCGATGCCACCGGCCCCTCGAATCGTGTTGATGGCCCGCATATGGTTTTCGTGGCCTTCATCGGCCAGCGCCCCTCGTTCCAGGTAAACACCCAGCGAGGTGCCGAACAACGCCTGCTCGACGTCATGCGCCGCCAGTGCATTCCCGGCGAACAACAGGTTTACATAACCCCACTCGATCAGTTTCTCGAAATGCTCCCCCGCCCCGGTATGCACCACCGCCGGCCCCGCGACCACCAGAATCTTGCCTCCAGCCCCTTTCGCGAGCCGGAATTCAGCCGCGATTTCCCGAATCACCGGGCTCTTTGGTTTCTCGCTGGACACGCTGCTGGCCATGAACTCAAAAACGCTCCGCCGCTCCGTCGAGCGCTGCGCCGGCACCACCCGGATACCGTGATGCCCCACCGCGAGCAGCATGCCTTTGCGCACCTCGCAAAACTTCACCGCGCGCGCTTCCCCCTTCGCCACATCGACCGCGATGCCGCAATCCATCGTCCCCGGCTGTACCTCCACCCATTTGCCGTCCAGATGCACGTAAGTCTGCTGGTTGGTAGTAACGTAAAAGTCGGGCGGAAACACGCCGTCCGCGGGCGCTTCCGCCAACCGCACCGTCGTTTGCTCGACAACCTCCGCCCCATGCTGGCGCAGCCGACGCACGATGCCGTCCACTACTTCAGGTGACGGACCGAAGACGTCGATGCACGCGTAACTGGCGTCGTTTCGTTGCTTGCCGATCCTGATTTCGCGGATCGTGAACCTGCCCCCATTCGTCAGGATCTCGTCCAACACCTTCGGCAGAATTAGCGAATCAATGATATGGCCCCGCAACTCGATTTGCTCGGAAAACATAAGGACGTGGGGGATTGGAGTGTTGGGGAACTGGAGCGATGGAGTATTGACCTAATGGTAAATGAATTGCTGAGCAGGGGAATGTGAAACCTCAATGAAAAACCTCGAACCTCGCATTGCTGGTGCCCTTTGCATCGAAATCATGGAACAGCCACGGTTGGGCCTTTGCAAGCTCATTATCCGTCAGGCCGGGGCGGGGACGGCCACGTCCCCGGAGAGCAATCTTGAAGCAGAGCACTCAGGGACGTTGCACCGCCCCTTGACAGGCCCTGGCGGCGTATTATGCTTACCGACATCGCTCATCGTAATAGTCAGCCTGTATGAAGGCCGAGAGCCGGGAAATTTTGCTCAGCTTCTGGAAGGTCCATATCCTGCACCACGCAGACGAGGGCCCCGTGCATGGACAATGGATAGTGGCGGAATTGAGGCGCCATGGGTATGAAATCAGTCCAGGCACCTTGTATCCCATGCTTAATCGGATGGAGCGGCTGGGCTGGTTGAAGGGCCGCAGCGACCCGGCCGGCGGACCCCGCGCACGGAAGGATTATCGCCTGACTTCCAGTGGACGGAAGGTTCTCGCTCGAATCCGCGACCAAATCATCGAGCTGCACCGCGAAGTGGTGACGGGCGCGCCTTCGAAGAAGCTATGAATCTCGTCGCGTCCGCTTTGCGCCGGCCCTTGACCGTACTCGTGCTCATTATTGCGCTGGTGCTTGGAGCCGGACTGGGGCTGCGGAACATGCCCCGCGACATCTTCCCTACCCTGGGTATCCCGACCATCTATGTTGCGCAACCCTACGGCGGCATGGACCCCGCGCAAATGGAGGGGTATCTGACTTATTACTACGAGTACCATTTCCTGTACATCACCGGCATCGAGCACGTCGAATCGCAGTCGATCCAGGGTGCCGCCTTGATCAAACTGCAGTTCCACCCCGGCACCGATATGTCGCAGGCGATGTCCGAAACCGTCGCCTACGTCAATCGCGCCCGTGCCTTCATGCCACCGGGCACCGTGCCGCCCTTTGTCATGCGATTTGACGCCGGCAGCGTCCCGGTTGGGTACCTCGTCTTTTCCAGCGAGACCCGGACGGTCGGCGAGATGCAGGACGCCGCGTTAAACAAGGTACGCCCGCTGTTTGCGACGCTGCCCGGGGTTTCGGCGCCGCCTCCGTTTGGCGGAAGCGCCCGAAGCATCGTCGTCAACCTGAACCCCGACCGGCTTCGGGCCTTCAACATGTCGCCGGATGAAGTCGTCTCCGCGATGACCGACGCCAACCTCATCAGTCCTTCGGGGAACATGCCCATCGGCGCCAAGTACCCCATGGTGCCTTTGAACTCCGTGGTCAAGAATGTGAAGGACCTCGAGGCGGTGCCCATTCGAACGGGCGTGTTTCCTACGGTTTTCCTGCGCGATGTCGGCACGGTTGTTGATGGCTCGGACATCGTCACCAGTTACGCGCTCGTGAATGGCCGTCGTACGGTCTATATCCCGGTCACCAAGCGCGCCGATGCCTCGACGCTCTCCGTTGTAAGCCTGGTGAAACAAAACCTGCCGAAATTTCAAAGCGTTCTGCCGTCCGACGTCAAGGTGAGCTATGAATTCGACCAGTCACCCTATGTTACCCGCGCGATCGGCGGCCTGACGCTGGAAGGCACCCTGGGCGCGGTGCTTACCGGCATGATGATCCTGCTGTTCCTGCGCGATTGGCGCAGCGCGCTCATCGTCGTCGTCAACATTCCTCTCTCGCTGTTCAGCGCAGTCCTCGCTCTCTGGCTTACCAAACAAACCGTCAACATCATGACGCTTGGCGGCCTCGCGCTGGCGGTCGGCATTCTCGTGGACGAGGCGACTGTGTCGATCGAGAACATCCATGTCCACCTCACCCGTGGCAAGTCGCTCGGCCGGTCGGTGCTGGACGCCACCGTCGAAACCACCGGGCCACGCTTGCTGGCGATGTTGTGCATCTTGGCCATGTTCATTCCGGCTTTGCTGATGGTTGGCGCGGCTCGTGCCATGTTCGTTCCCCTCTCCCTCGCCGTGGGCTTCTCCATGGTCGCCTCATACCTGTTATCTGGCTCGCTGGTGCCGATTCTCTCGGTCTGGCTGCTGCGCGGTCACGAACAAACGGCGGCGGGTGGAGCTTCCGCCGCTGGCCCATTCGCCCGATTTCAAAAACACTATGCCCAATGGGTGCGCCGCATTGTGCAGTGGCGGTGGCTGGTGGCGCCCGCTTACCTGGTCCTCGCCGCAGGTTTCATTTTGCTCTTAGGTCGCGGGATTGGCACTGAGATCTTTCCCAACGTCGAGGCCGGCCAGTTTCAAATGCGGCTTCGCGCGCCTGCCGGAACGCAGCTCGACCGCACCGAAAAACTGGCGTTGGCTGCCGTGGGTTGCATTCGCCAGGAAGTCGGCCCCCAAAACGTCGCGCTGACCCTGGGCCTGGTCGGCGTGCATGCGTCGTCCTATCCCATCAACTTCATTTACCTGTGGAACGGCGGTCCGGAGGAGGCTGTGCTCCAGGTGCAGCTGAAAAGCGGCGTCGGGGTGAATATCGAGGCGCTGAAGGAGCGGTTGCGCGCGAAGTTCGCCGAGCAAATGCCCGGCATGAGCGTTTCCTTCGAGCCGAGTGACATCGTCAGCCGAGTCATGAGCCTTGGCTCCCCTACCCCCATCGAGGTCTCTGTTAGCGGCCCCAACCTCGCCGCCAGTCGTGATTTCGCGCAAAAGGTCAAAATGAAACTTCAAAGCAACCCGCTCCTGCGGGACGTTCAGTTTGGCCAATCGCTGGATTATCCCACCGTGGACGTCAACGTGGACCGGGAAAAGGCCGGGTTGATGGGAGTAAAGATGGCCGATGTTTCAAGGACGTTGGCATCGGCCACCTGGTCGAGCCGTTTCGTGGTGCCGAATTATTGGGCCGATCCCAATAGTGGGGTGTCGTACCAGCTCCAGGTGCAGGTACCCCAGGCCCGCATGGATTCCCTTGAACAGGCGCGAAATGTGCCGGTGGCGGATCGGGGCGGCCACGCCGTTCTCCTGCGCAACGTTGCCCGCGTCAGCGAAGGCACCGCGGTCGAGCAATACCACCGCTACAATATGCAGCGTCTGGTTAGCGTGACCGCGAACATCGCCGGTGCGGATCTCGGAACCGCCTCGCGACGGGTTACGGCTGCAATTAAGGAACTCGGCTCACCGCCGGCAGGAGTAACTGTGGCTGTGCGCGGTCAGCTCATACCCCTCGAGCAAATGATGTCCGGTCTCCGCGCCGGCCTCGTGTTCGCCGTGGTGGTGATTTTCCTCTTGCTGGCCGCCAATTTCCAGTCGCTGAAACTTTCACTCGCTGTGGTTTGCACCGCCCCAGCCGTTATCGCCGGCGTGCTTTTGGTCCTCCGGCTGACCGGCACCACGCTCAATATTCAATCTTTCATGGGCGCGATCATGGCGATCGGCGTCGCCGTCGCCAACGCTATCCTGCTCGTCACTTTCGCCGAACGCGCTCGGGTGGGCCGTGCTCCTCATTTATCCGGCCAACCCGCTGGCCCGGCCGCCGGGGCTCTCCCATCTGCCGCAGAGGCCGCCGTCATCGCCGCCGGCAGCCGCCTTCGGCCTATCCTCATGACCAGCCTGGCCATGAGCGCCGGCATGGTCCCAATGGCGCTGGGGCTGGGTGAAGGCGGGGAACAGACCGCTCCGCTTGGCCGCGCTGTGATTGGCGGGTTGCTCGTCGCGACGTTTGCCACCCTGTTGGTCTTGCCGGCGCTCTTTGTGGTCCTTCAGGCCGGCGCTCATCGGCGCTCCGCGTCGCTGCATCCCGACGATGGCAAAGAAAGTCCCGAGGCCAACACCTGAGAGAATGCACCTCTGTAACTGGAATCTTATGCCTGCTTATTTCCGACGTTGCCGCTTGTCGCTCAAGCTCCTCCCGATAGCTCTCTTGCTCGGCGCCTTTGCCGGGTGCGATCGTACTGCGACCGAGGCACCTCGCCAGTCCACCATGCCCACTTCCGTTCAGGCAGTTCTCCCGCACCGCGGCGAAATCGCGCGCAGCATCACTTTGCCCACGTTCCGCATTCTGGCTCTGCAGGAAGCGACCCTCTACGCCAAAGTGTCCGGTTATCTGAAAACGATACCCGTCGATAAGGGCGATGAAGTAACACAAGGGCAGTTGCTGGCTGAGCTCGAAGTGCCCGAACTCCTCGCGGACGAGACCCAATATAAAGCGGAGTCCGCCGTCACGCTCACCAATTACCAGCGAATGGCGGCCGCCCGTCAAAAGGCCCCGGACCTCGTTGTTCCGCAGACCTTGGACGACCTCCGCGGCCAATGGGAAGTCGCCCAGGCCAAACTCGACCGGACGCGAAACCTGCTTCAATATGCCCGCATCACGGCCCCTTTCAGCGGCATGATCACCGCGCGTTTCGTGGACCCAGGCGCCTTCATCCCCGCCGCGACCGCCGGCAGCACACCACAAAGCGCCGCCATGCTTACCCTCATGGATTACCGCCGGGTCCGCGTCCAGGTTTTCGTGCCCGAGGCCGAAGCGCCCTTCATCACAAACGGGCTCCCTGTGCAGGTAGGGTTGGAGGAATGGCCGAACCGCCCCTTTCCTGGAACAGTAACCCGCTTCGCGCATGCGCTGGACCCAGCCACCAAAACCATGCTCACAGAAATCGAACTCCCCAACCCGGATGGCGCTGTCCGGCCCGGCGCTTACGCCACCGTCCGCCTCGAAGTCGAACGCAAACCCGATGCGCTGCTCGTGCCGGTCCAGGTTCTTGTCGTGGAAAAAGCCGGCTCCTCAGTGTTCAAGGCCGTCGAAGGCAAGGCCCGACAAACCGCAGTGCGTACGGGGTTTAATGACGGCGTTAACGTTGAGATCCTTGATGGCGTTAAAACCGGCGAACAGATCCTTCTGGCGGCGCAGCAATTTCTCACCGACGGTGTGGCCATCTCAGTGCAGGAGACCAAATAATGGGCTGGATTCACGATTTACGATTTACAATTTACGTGGCAAGCGCGCTTGCCTTCGGCGGAGCTTTTGCGAAGGCGCAGTCAACGAATAGCCCCGTCCGCGTCGGAGAACAGGGTAACGCTCAACAAACCTCAGGCCAAACCACCAACTACCCCATCGACCTGCCAACCACCCTCCGGCTGGCCGGCGCCCGGAATCTCGATATTCAAATCGCGCGCGAGCACCTCACCGAAGCCCAGGCCAACCGCCAAATCGTCCTCGAAGAATTCTTCCCGTGGGTCTCTGCCGGCGTCGGCTACCACCGCCGCGATGGCGTTGCCCAGGCCGTTCCGCCGGGGACCATTTCGGACGCGCATTTCCAATCCTATTACCCGGGCGCCACGCTTTCCGCCCAGGTAACCTTGGGGGATGCTCTCTATAAATCGCTCGCTGCCAAACAATTGGTCCGCGCTTCTGACCAGGCTCTTGAAGGTCAACGCCAGGACTCCGTCCTAAGCGCGGCCCAGGGTTACTTCGACCTCGCCAGGGCCAGGGCCCTCGTCGATGTCGTCGGGCAGGCCCTCAAGACCTCGCAGGATTACCAGCAACAATTGCATGCGGCCGTCGCCTCGGGCATCGCCTTCAAAGGCGACGAAATGAGGATCCAATCTCAAACCGAACATTACCAAATCGCCCTGCGCCAGGTCCTCGAGCAGCAGCGCGTTGCCGCCGCCGGGCTCGCTCGGATTTTGCACTTGGACCCGAGAGTGGAATTGGTGCCGCAGGAAACCGAGTTGCTGCCGCTCACACTGTTCGAGACCAATGTCTCCACCGACCGGTTGGTGGAACAGGCCTTTGCTTCCCGCCCCGAGTTAAAGCAAAGCCAGTCCCTTCTTTCCGCCGCCCGCGCGGACCAGAAGGGCACCGTTTATGGTCCGCTGATTCCTTCCGTCGGCGCTCAAGCGTTTGGCGGAGGTCTCGGCGGCGGACCGGACGGCCGCCCCAGCAACTTCGGCCCCGAAGGCGACTACACGGTCGGCGTGAGCTGGCGGCTCGGTCCCGGCGGCTTGTTCGATCCCGGCCGGATTAAAGCCTCTAAAGCGCGGGCGGCGGCGGCTGAACTCTCTCAGGCAAGATTAAAGGATGAAGTCATTTCCCAGGTCGTGACCGCGGTCGCCCGGATGCAGTCCCTGTCAGAGCAAATTGAGCTCACTAAGCGCAACCTCGCCACCGCCAGTGAAACACTGCGCCTAACCCGGGAACGCAAACAATATGGGGTTGGTATCGTCCTCGAAGATATCCAGGCGCAGCAGGATCTGACCCAGGCGCGGTCTGAATACTTCACGTCGCTGGCTGAGTATAACAAGGCCCAGTACGCCTTGAGCAAGGCCGTCGGCGGCGTGCCGAACGAAACCCCTTCCGAGCCGCGCTAAGCCCTGGGAATTCTGCTGAGCTTTCCCCTGCTTTCCAGCCTGTTCCACATTTTCCAGTTCCCAAAGGCCGCGTGAGAGAAGTTCGACCAAAAGTGTTGACGGGGAATTGCGCGAAGGAGCCAACGTAGCAGGGGACTCCCTCACTCGAAAACCTCGCGGACGCATAAGCGGTCATCGGCGCGCGCTTGCGTTTTGAAGTGCGGCAGTCCTCTGCCGCTTTCCTTCCGCTGGACACACAACCAAGGCCGATTCTTGCCTCGACCCGCAAGCCACGAGCGCTAACCTCCCTTGGCCCTATCGCCGGGTAAAGGGCTCACCGCCACTTTGAGTCGCACCTCGCTTCCAATGGACATTTGCTCAAACTCAGATTGTGGGCCATGCTCTACATGGAAATGTGAAAATCCTTCGGAGTTTAATGCTATGAGCCAAATCGCAGAAATGGAAAAGACAGCAACCGCGCGCGGAGCAAATCAACTTGAGCAGCTTAAGCGCTTCACCAAAGTCGTCGCCGACACCGGCGATTATGCCGCCATCAAGGAATACGGGCCTCAGGATGCCACGACGAATCCTTCGCTCATCCTCAAAGCGGCCGAGATGCCTGGCTACAGAAGCCTGGTCGAGAAGGCGATTGCGGACCACCGCGGTTCCGGTCTTTCTGGCGAAGCGCTCATCGGGCGCATCATGGACGACCTGCTCGTCCTGTTCGGGACTGAGATTCTGAAGATTGTACCGGGCCGGGTTTCGACCGAAACCGATGCGGACCTTTCATTCGACACGGAAGAACTGATCAACAAGGCGCACCGATTCATCGAGCTTTACCGGCAGCACGGAATTCCTCGGGAGCGAGTTTTGGTTAAGCTTGCCACCACTTGGGAAGGCATCCGGGCGGCCGAGACACTCCAAAAAGAAGGCATCCGGTGCAATATGACTTTGCTCTTTTCCCTCCCGCAAGCCGTCGCGTGCGCGGAAGCCAAGGCCACCCTCATCTCGCCTTTCGTCGGCAGAATATTGGATTGGTATAAAGCCAAAACGAAGACGGAGTATTCCCCGGCGGAAGATCCAGGAGTGTTGTCGGTGAAAGAGGTCTACACCTATTACAAAAAGTTCGGCTACGCAACCGAAGTCATGGGCGCGAGCTTCCGCAACAAAGGCGAAATCCTCGAGCTCGCCGGGTGCGATGCTCTGACCATCAGCCCGCAACTGATGGCCGAATTGAAGGCCAGCACTGAACCAGTGGAACGAAAACTCAACCCCTCTGCCACCAACGCCAGCCCGCTCGAACGGCTGGCCCTGGATGAAAAGAAATTCCGCTGGCTGATGAACGAAAATGCGATGGCGACGGAGAAACTGGCGGAAGGAATACGCACTTTTAATGCCGATGCCCTAAAGCTGAAGCAATACATCGTGTCGCTGCTGGGGTAAGGCGGGAAATCAGTAGAACGGAGAAAGCCTCAGAGCCGACTCTTCTACGTTTCACACTTCACGTTCCGCGTTTTAACGCTCCCACGCTCCGACCCCGCAACGACCCCGGCGCCCCTACTCCTCCGCCGGCGGATTTTCCCATTCGGGGTAAACTTCCGGCTTCAGCTGCCCGCGCCGGATGAGCTCCTGCAGGTCACGAATGATGGTGCGGCGGGCCACCCCAAACTCCCGCGCCAACGCCGAGATATTGGGGCGTTCCCGGGATTTGAGCAGCGACTCGCGGATATGATTCTGCCGGCTGAGCCGGTCCGTTGAGCGGCTGAAAAGCTCCAGCGCGTCGCCCCGGTGCGAGCGTTCGAGCGCCTCGAATTGGCGGACGACCTCCCGTTCGCCGCATTCCTTCAACGCGGTTTCAACGGTGCGCTTAAGCGCGCGGATATCGACCGGTTTGGTCAGGCAATAGTGAGCACGGCGCGGCCCCTGTAACGCCTCCAGTCGCTGGTGAACCTCCAGCGCGCCTGAAACCACGATAATCGGCACGAACGGCAGCAATTCCTTGAACTCCGGCAGAAAGTCCAGGCCGAGCTCACCCTTGTCTAACACATGGTCCAGGACAACCGCATCCGGCCGGTTCTTCGGAATCAGCGCCAGCGCTTCGCTGCCGCTGTTGGCGCGGACCAGTTTGTATTTGGACAACGCCTCTTCGTAAATCTCATACTGGAGGTCGTCGTCTTCGATGATGAGTATGGTTGCAGTATTCATTTCGAGGTCTTTGGGTCCTCCGGCGGCGAAGTTCTCACGGCCAGAATCAACGTAAACGTGCTCCCCTGGTCCACGGTCGATTCCACCGCCAGCCCCGCGCCGAGCTTTCGCGCCAGCTCATAAACCATCGACAGCCCCAGGCCGGTGCCACGCCGGGATGAGAGGGCTTTGGTGGTGAAAAAAGGTTCAAAAATGCGAGGCAGGATTTCCGCCGAGATGCCGCAGCCGAAATCCTGCACGGAAACCGCCTCGTAAGCCGCTGCGGACGTCGGTGCGAGGACCAGTTCGGGCGGCAGATGGGTCATCAACCGCGTCGCAAGAATGATCTGCTTTTCGCGGTCCATGGCCTCGACTCCGTTGAAGATAAAGTTCAGCAAAATCTGCTGCACGAAATCCTTCGAGGCGATCACCTCCGGCAGTCCGGCAGTCGGCTTGAAATCAACCCGCACTTCCCGCAAAAAACGGTCCCCGAGAAGTTTTAACGTTTCCTCCACCACCGCATTCAAATCGCACGGCCCCGGCTGCTCGCCGGACTCACGGCTGAAACCGAGCATGGCTTTGACGATGCCGGCGCCCTGTTCCACCACAGTGCTGATGCGGTCGGCCCGCGTGCGGATCTTCTCAGGGTTGTCCAGGTTGTCCTCGATAATTTGCGCGGAGCCTTTGATGATCGAAAGGATGTTGTTGAAATCGTGGGCGATGCCGGCAGCCAGCGTGCCGAGGGCGTTCATTTTTTGGCTGTGAAGCAGTTGGTGTCCGGCGGCTTCCAACTGCTCCGTCCGCTCCGCCACTTTCCGCTCGACCTCGGCATAACTTCGCAGCAGCCGCCGGTGCCGATTAAACGCCAGACCGGCGAAGAACAACACCGCCGCCAGCCCCGCGCACGAAATCAGCAGCAGCCGGGTCTCCTCGTACCAGGGGAGAATGACGGCGAATTCCTTGATGGCTCTGGGCTCAATGTTGCAGTTGCGGTCCATCGCCCGCACCTGCAGCACGTGTTTCCCGGCGGATAAATCACTGAAAGACTTTTGATTGAGTTCCTGAAAAGGCGACCAGTCGTGTTCGTCCAGGCGATAAGAGTACAGCAGGCGCTCGGGTGCAGTGTATTTCCATTTGTCCTGGCCGCGAAAGGCCATCGTTATCGTGCCTCCCGCAGGAACGCTGGTCCCGGTGGCGGAGGTTTCTTCGATAACGGTTTGCGGCGGGTCCGGGTCGGCGTCCGGATGGAACAAGCTCAGGCCCCGGGTCGTCGCCGCCCACAGTTGGCCGCGCGGATCCTCCAGCAGTTCGCGCACGGCTGGGCTCGGCAACCCGTCTTCCACCCCGTTCTCGATCCATGTCCCCTGGAAAAACCGATGCAGCCCGCTGTTGGAAGCCACCCAAATGCTCCCGTCGCGCGCCCGCTGCACGTCATTGATCCGGTCAAACCCCCGCCGCACCACCAGCCAGCTCCGGCCATCAAACTCCCAAATCTGGTCCTGGGTGGCGCACCAGATTTTTCCGTCGGCCAGCTCGACGAACCCAACCGCGTCAGCCGGTCCGGTTCGGTCCGCCGCGGCAAACGCTCGCCATTTCTTGTCGTGATACCATGCAGTACCTGCCTCACCACTGAGCCAGAGTTCGCCGTTCTGCGCGGCGAAGAGGTTCGAGAGATTGGTGCCCGCCGCGTCGGACGAAGGAAGGTCCGGCAGCGGCGTAAAGTTGCGGCCGTCAAATTCTTCCAGCGCGCAAGAGCCGCCACCGCCGCCGGAGTTCAGGTCCTGTACGCACAACGTTCCCCCCTTCAACAAACCAAGCGCCCTGAGCCTCCGCTCCGGCCCGCCGACGGGCGCCTCGACGAACGTTCCGCGAGCCTGCTGAACCAGGAATAACCGCTCCCCGGAAGCGGGCTCAATCTCCTGCGCAGCCAGCACCAGGGCCCCGTTCTTCAGCACGAATAGCGCGCGCGCTTGCAGTCGGCCATTCCACGCCGGTGGAAATGCGTATTCCTGGGTCTGGCCGTTCTGCAACACGTGCAGTCTGTTCCCGGCCGCGAACCAAACCCGGCCCTCGGTATCGGCCGATAGGCAGTGGACCGGCGAAGCAATGCCCCTCAGCGCGGGAGGCCTGCGCCACAGCAATGGCGCATACCGATACAGGCCGTCGGAGGTCGCCAACCAGAAGGCGCCGCTCGGCTCGACTGCCACGTCGAAGTACTGCCGCGGCGTAATCTCCTCGTATTCCTTCAGCTCCGCTCCCGGCTCATACAACTGGAACAAAGCCTCACGCGACATCCCCCAGCAGGTCCGCTCCGTGCCAGCCCACGTTTGTCGCAATTTCTCTGAACCCGAGCCTCGTAGCGTCCAATCGGCCCCGTCAAAAGCAACGATCAGCCGCTGCTGGTTGGTTGCCGACCCTGCCAGCGCGATCACCCCGCTCACCAGGTCGTCGTGCGGCGCCTCCAGGTTGGTCGCCGCCAACGCCCCCGGCAGCGGGAACTCCTGCCACACCCGCTCCGGCTGCAGGCTGCGAACGGGCCCCGGCACCTTCGCCACCCCCCGCGTGGCGCTGACCCACAAGCCACCGTCCCGGGCGGGCGCCATGCCCGAGAAATTGCCAAGCCGGCTCTGCGCCGCCGCATGCAAAAGCCGGGTCCGCGGGTGTTCGGCGTCTTCACCGTTGAATTCCATCAGTCCTCTCGGGAGCAAAAACAGCACCAGCCCCTGCCGGATCGGCAACAAGGGCACGGGATCGACGACCCGCTCAGGTCCGGGATGCGTTTCCGCCGCAATCTCGCGAACCCTGGAAAGATTCCACGTCCCCTCCCTGAACTCCTGCAGACCCTCAGGCACCACCGTCCAAAGTTGGCCGCTCGGGCTTTGGTAAACCCGGCTCTTCCCGACCTCGGGTGCGGACCTCAAGCTCACCGTGTAACCGTCCAGTTCGCTCAAATAAGGAAGGTTGAGGTGCCGCGCCAATACTTTCCCTTGCGAAGAAATCGTTACCGCGATGCACGCGGACTCCGGCAAACCATCCGCCAGTTTATACACCCGCCAGTTGGGAGCCCTCTGCGCCCAGCACACTCCCGACGCCCACCCTATCGCCACCGCGCCGATTAACAGGCGACCAACCCACCCCAACTTTAAGTAAGACCACCTTTCGCCTCCTCCTATCCCTCGTCCTCTTCCTCGATCCGTTTCTTCCGCGTATTCCGCGGTTAGAAACGCCTCCCCAGGTTGACCTCTCCAAAAGCAGGTGTTGCAGCCCCGCCTCTGCTCCCTCTCATCAGCGCCATCCGCGTTATCCGCGGTTGAAGATGAAGCTCTTACATCGCGCTGCATATCCCGTACATCCACTTTCGCGGCCGGATTATCCCTCGCCACCCCGGCCGGCGCAACCAAAAGCGCGGTGTGCGGTCAAACGCACACTATCAGGACCGCCAAATCCCAGCGTAAAATCAACCTGAAGTGATGTTTCGGGGTCCCGAACCGCCGGCGACGGTGGCAGCCAGCCCGCTCTCCCTCGTCCGGAGAGTCGGGCATTCCCTGTTGATAGTCCCACCTCGCAGGGCGAAAGATGCAGGCTCGCCTGCGCCCGTTCTTCCGCCGCAAACTTGCACCTTTCAACCTTCAACTTTCAACCCCCCGCGCCACGCCTTCAACCTCATCGAATTGCTCGTCGTCATCGCCCTCATCGCGGTGCTCGCCTCGCTGCTCCTCCCGGCTATAGCCGCCGCCCGCGACGACGGCCGCCGGCTCAGTTGTCGGAACAATCTCAAACAATTGCTCACTTCCTTCCAGATGTACGCCGCCGACAACGAAGGGAAACTGCCCGAGAACAGCCCGGGACCCACCAACACCTGGGTACGCGGCAATATGCTCATCGCTCAGGAGGCTACCAACCAAACCCTGCTCCGCCAGGGCAAGCTCTTCCCCTATGCCAGCCACGTCGGCGTTTACCACTGCCCTTCCGACCTGTCATCCACCAACGGCGCGCCGCGCGTCCGCAGTTATTCCATGAATGGCTGGGTCGGTTCCCGTTACATGGAATCCTACGGCTCCCAAAAACCTGCGTTTCGTACCTTCCTCCGCGACAACGAACTCGCTGCCGCCGGACCTTCCGGCATCTGGCTCATCATCGACGAGCATGAAGCCAGCATCAATGACGCCTGGTTCCTCGTCACCATGGATGACACCCGGCCTTTCGCGAGCTTCCCGGCCACTCGGCATCGGAACAGCTACTGCCTCGGCTTCGCCGACACCCATGTCGAAGGCTACAGACTTCGCGACCCTCCAAGCCTGCTCTTCGGCCAGGCCGATGCCCAGTTCAGCAACCGAAACCTCGACTGGCTCAAACTCAAACAGGTCACGACCACGCGGTGATCGTTTTTTCCTGTTGACACCAATCGATTACCGATGTAATCATCATCATCAAGATTACATTCGTAAGCGCCAAAACCCAATGAAAAAGGTCCCTCGCATTTCCGAAACCGAATGGGAGATAATGAAGGTCATCTGGGCCCAGGCGCCCTGCTCCGCCGGCCTCATCATCGAGACGTTGACCCGCCGCGACGCCACTTGGCACCCCCGGACCGTCAAAGCCTTCCTCAGCCGGTTGGTGCGCAAAAAGGCGCTGGGCTTCAAAAAAGAAGGCCGCGCCTATCTCTACCGGCCGCTGGTCAGACAGGAGGATTGTGTCGATGCCGCGAGCGAATCGTTTCTGGACCGGGTGTTCGGCGGTTCTCTGCAACCGATGCTCGCCCATTTCGTCGATCGCAAAAGGCTCTCGGCGGAAGAAATCCGCGAACTTAGGCGCTTGCTGGAAAACAAGGAATAGCGCCTCGACCCTTAACCCGCTATCCCATGCAGCCTTTTATCGATAGCCCTCCGCTCTCCTTCTTGTGGAAAGCCTCCTGGCAGGCAGCGGTGCTCATCCTCCTGGTGCTGGCGGCGCAACGAGTCTTTCGCCGGCGCCTCAGCCCGCGTTGGCGTTACGGCTTGTGGCTGCTGGTCGCGTTCCGGCTCGCTTTGCCCTGGACCGCCCCTTCCCGGGTGAGCGTGTTTAACTTCCTCAGCTTCCGCGGCTCCCCTTTAGGTACTGCCGGCAATCGAACCAACCCCACCGCGCAAAGTTCGGCCTCAGCTCCTTCTGCTTCCCTGGCGCAACCGGCGCCGGTTGCCGCAGACTCATCGTCTCGGCTGCTCGCTTCAGACTCAACGTCTCGGCCGGTTGCCGCCCCGCCGTGGTTGGGCTCCCTCTTCCCCTTGCTCCTCGTGCTCTGGTCGGTCGGGGCTCTCTCGCTCGCGCTTTGCGTTTTGGCCAACCATTTCCGGCTTTCGCGCAAGTTCACGCGGCGGCGTCCGTTAATCCACGCTCCCGTGCTCAACCTCCTGGAGGACTGCAAGCAACTGATGCATGTGCGTGTGCCGGTGACGCTCATCGAGACCCCGGAGGTCGGAAGTCCCGCTCTCTTTGGTTTCGTGCGCCCGCGCCTGCTTTTGCCTGCCGGCATGACCCGGAGTTTTTCGCTCGACGAGTTGCGTTGTGTGTTCCTCCACGAATTAGGCCACATCAAACGTCACGATATCCTGTTCGGCTGGCTGGCGACCGCCCTGCAGGTACTGCACTGGTTCAATCCGCTGGTCTGGCTCGCGTTTCACCGGATGCGGCTGGACCGCGAACTGGCCTGCGACGCGCTGGCCCTCGGCTGCGTCCAGGGCGAGGAGAACCATTTGTATGGGCAAACGATTATCAAGTTGCTCGAGAGCTTTGGCCGCCCGGCGTGGGCGCCCAGCCTGGTAGGAATCGTGGAAAACAAAAATCAAATGAAAGAAAGGATCCGTATGATCGCAAACCTCAGGAAAACGAACCGCGGGTTGGCCCTGGCCGCGGTGCTCTTCGCCGGCCTTGGACTCATCACGCTGACGGATGCCCAGCCCGGGAGTTTCCCACTCCCCAATGACCTCATCGGAACCTGGGTCCTCGTCGGCAGCCCCGGCGCCGTCGGCAAGCCTCCGCCCACAGGCGGCCGGCTCAAGTTTCTGACCGGCACGCACTGGTGTGACACGCAGGCCGACCCCAAGACCGGCGCGGTCATGTTCCATCACGGCGGCACTTACACGCTCAACGGAAACGATTATGCCCAAACCACCGACTACGCCAACCCGAGCACCGCGAACTTAATCGGGAAGACTGGCAAGTTCACCATTAAGCTCGAAGGCGATACCCTCACCCTCATCGGCATTGGCAACCCTTGGAAAGAAGTCTGGAAACGCGCAGCCTCGGACTCGCCCAAACCGCAGAAAGCCGAGCCGGCCACCCTCCAGGGGACATGGGGCGGGCACGAAATTGGGGCGAGCGACAAAAACGCCGCTTCGCTTATCGTCAAAGGGTCAAGCTTCGAATTCCACGGCGCCAATACCAACGAGTGGTACAAAGCCACGTTCTCGGTATTCGACACGACCCCGAAACAACTCGTAATCGAAATTACCGACTGTCCTTTCCCCGAGTACGCCGGCAAGACGAGCTACGCGCTCTACGAGCTAAAGGAAGGCAAACTCACCATTACCGGCAATGAGCCCGGCAATCCCGTCGCCCCATCCGGTTTCGACGCTCCCGGTGCTCGTAAGTTTGTATTCCAAAAGGAATAGTCCGGCGATACCACCTTGGCCAAAACTCCAGCCCAGGAACTATTTGGAAATCCCCTTCCTCTGTAGGAGACGACGTAAGGAGTCTCTGATCTCCCGCCAGGCCACAAGGCCGCTCACGGTAGGACCCGCCTTTCGCTCTGCTGCACCACGCAACATCGGATCATGAATTACTATACTTTCAGCACGGAGTTCAACCGCGGAATCGACCTACACGCTTGGCCCCTTGTCCCCGTCATCGCTCCCGCATTTACCTCCCAACCTCACCCGCCCAACCGCCTCCGTCCCCATTAACACCGGGGTTCACCCCGGTGATAGGCTGCGCCTGAGAATCTGCAGCCGTTTCAACGGCTTCTCGCGGTCGGCCGCTCTCACGGCGGCCGGCGCATGCGCCCTGTGCTTGCTTCCGAACCCGAATAAATCCCTCATTTCGTTGGGCCGTTGCGGGTCCGGGTTCCGGCACAAGCCGCCCAAGACCAGCTCCGGTGCTCAACGCCGTAGCCTCAACGCAAAAACATCGTGGCCTAACGTATAGCGCAGCCACGCCGGGCCAATGACGCCCGTCACGCGGCGAGACGGGCTCCCCGCGTTGGCTGACGCGATGGTTAGCCTTCATCGTATGAAATCACAGATGTGAACGCGCGCTTCGAACCCGCAAACTCCTCGAATACTTTCCGATGTCGCTTCAAGCCGTACTCGTCATCCCGGATCTCGTATTGCTTAACCCACAGAACCAGTTGCTCAAGCATAGCGTCCTGCTGTTGCGCCGAAGAAAATTTTTCAGGCTCCCATGGCCGTCGATGGCAGTGGGCAACGCAGATCTCAATACCAGGGTTCAAAAATCTCAACTCTGTGCATTGCGTCAGAGCAGCCTCTACTAGGTCGCTGTAACATCCCTCGATAACCCACTGGTCGTTCGTTTTCAGAAAATCATTAAGCAGCTCAAGACTTTCATGTAACGGTTTTCGCTGTGCTCCGGGATCCCAAGCAATCTCATCAAGAGATAAGCGAGGAATTTGTCTACCGCCGATGATTCGACGAGCCATGGTGCTCTTTCCGGCACCAGCATTTCCCAGTAGGACGAGCTTCATGATGAAGGCCAACAATGCGGGCCAGTGGCGGTGGGTCGAGCGCGTTCAACAGCAAACTGAAGCGCCGCCACGGCATCGACTCGAGGCCCCTTGTTGGATGATGTTGTCAGCACATGAATCTCCCGACGGGTAAAATCCCGCCCAGCGAGATGATCATCGTTATGTCGGAAAGACATGAAAGAATAATCCCACCGACTCTCCACAATCGATCAGCCTTCGCGCGACCCAGGAAGAATCCTTCGACTGACCGGCAGGCTGGGCAAATTATCACAACCATGAGCGACCACTCAAACCATCGGATTGGTACGTAAACGAGCAGGTAAGTCAAAGCGCTCGTAGCGGGCAGGTGCGAGAGCGCACTGTAAACCAGGCTGCCGATCAGCCAAATTGCTATCCCGAAGCCCAAGCCCATGGCGGAGCGCAGAGCGCCTAACGCAATCGCCATTGCCACCCGACCGGCCCTCGACGGTTGGAAAAGCCGCAGACCAAACAAACACCAAAGCGCATAAGCTAGAAATTTGACCCCGAGATAAAGAATACCGCCCATATCTTTTTAAGCATCTAAGGACCACCGTCAGCCACGGGAAGCAGCCGCCGCTGATGCCCGATTACAGACTGAGCAAAACGGCGGCCTCCCGTCGGCGCCACGCTCTGGTGCTGCGACGCGCTCGGTCCCGCGGCGAGTGGCGCGCTGCTGATGCATTTAAAATAGAGCGTCCGTTTGGGAAAGTTAAGAGTAATCTTGTGCCTGGCAAGGAAACGCATGCCGATGATGCCTTTGACCCTTCTCGGACGTAAGTCCACGGAGCTGAACCAAAGGTCGGTGTAGGTCTGGCCGCGCAAGCTGACTCGCGGGAAAATGTTGCCGGACGCGGCGCGCCCATCAGGAACCGTCATGTAGAGATCGGGACCAATGGTCGGATACTGGTGCAGCAGCCGTTCGAAGACCTTCGGAGCGAGCATGGCGTCAAAAGGGCCATCCATGCCGGTGTCGAGCAGAAAACGCATCTTGCCCTGGCCGAGGAGATCGGCATCGAAAAAAGTGTGGCCCTGGGGTCCCATGTTGATGAGGAAAGGCTCGCCGAGCTCGTTGGTGTCCAGGTGGTCCGGCTCCAGGAAGCGCATTTTGCCGGCAGCGAAGTCGAACTGGATACAGTAGTGTCTCAGGCAGTCCATACCCAGAATGCCCTTGCCCGGCTGGCTGGCGGAGGCCGCGCTCTTCACGGTGTAAACCTGGGAGCCCGTGAGCAGTTCGGTGTCGCCGGCGTAGAGCTTTGGCGCTCGATAAATGCCCTGGGCTCCTGCCCTCAAGTTGAAGGCAAAAGCGGCTGGCTTTGTCCCGATTCGAGGCCCGAGCTTCGACGCGAATGACTCGTCCAGGATAGTTTCCGGGCCTCCGGTGTCCACTTTCAAGGGCACTTCCTCCCCGTCTTCCAAGCGCAGTTTCACAACGATCGCACCTTCTGACCTGGAGGGTCTGTCCATGGCGATTTCGCCCGGAAGGTGCGGGCGAGGAGCCTCGATGGGCGAGGCTGGCAGACCCCCGCCGAAACCGAAAGGCGCCCAAACGAGCGCGGCGCTAACGGCGAGCAGGCATCGGAGTGGTTTCATCTGTGCCCAGAGGGCTTAACACGAAGCGCAGCTACGCCGGGCCGAGCGCGTCCAGCAATCCCGACCGCCATCTCCCGGCGGTAGTTGCCGTGCCGGGTTAGACCTGCGTGCGGTGCGGCTCATATCGCCACTCCCATATCTTTCCGTCTTCTGGATGGTCAACTGTGCCAGTGAATGCAAAGCCGAGCTTCTTCAGAATGTGATTCGACGCATTCTCCTCAGTCAAAGTATGCGCGATGAGCCTCACCGACGGATCAAATTCCTGAGCGATCGATATGAGACGCTGCGCCATACGCGTCGCAATACCACGTCTCTCGAAATCTGGATAAGTGAAGTACGCGATCTCCACAACGTCCCCCACCGGAGGTGAGGTAAATCCACAGCCGCCAACACAGTGCCCTCCCTCAATGGCCAGGTAACCAACCCAAGGCTGAACGTAGCCGCGTCGCTCGTATAATTGCACAGTCGACGCGACCACAGACGTGACTGCCTCGGGCAACGCAACGCCTGGCAGACTGACATTGCCATCACGCCGAATTAAAACGAGGTGCATGGCTTAACGTTCACCATCAGCCGTGCGAGCCAGCCGCCAGCAACTCCCGGATTCTGACTGACCTAAAAGGCTGGCTCGCATCGGCTGCATGGTGTGGTTCGGTCCTACTGTCCCATCATTCGTTCGAATTCCCGCCAACGACCGAAGACCATTTCATAAAAGCGGCTGTCGATTATGGTGTTTCGGTCAATGTCACGCCTTGTCGGACGCCGTCCAAGGCGCCTTTCGATCTTCCTATACTGGTGAATAAGAATGCGAGCGATGTTCTGGCGCGTCGCGAATCTCGGATCCATTGTTTGGGTGCCAAAGATGTCGACAACTCTCTCGTCAAAGTCTACCGTGCACCCAGTAGGCAGATGCAGGACCTCTTTTGCCGTTCTGCTTCGGGTGGTCTCGGTGGGGGCGTCTCCATATTCGTAAGGCTCCAACCCAAGGTGCTCAACGATTGTATATGCCTTCTGGAAATTGCCGATGAAGTCGATCACAGTGCAGTGGTCCTTTCCGATAAACCTCCGCAGACCTCGACCCAGCTGCTGGAAGAAGATTCGCTTTGATTCAGTCGGGCGCAGGAACAGCAGACACTCGACGAATGGGAGGTCCACACCTTCGTTGAGGATGTCCACTGCGCACAACACCTTCACGTCGCCTTTCCGCAGGTCCTCCCGGAGTAATGCCCGGGTCTCTTGCGGAGTTGTGGAAAGGTATACCCGTGCATTAATCCCATCGCCATCGAAGCTCTGTGCGACGCGTTCGGCGTGCGTCTGTGTGCAGCAAAACGCAATGGTAGGTTTCCCCTCTGCCTTCTCACGCCACTTGGCGATTATTGCGGCATCCCGTTCCGGAATGATCAAGGCCCTCTCCAAGTCACGAACATCGTACCTGTTACCGTTATGACGAATATTTGAGTAGTCGACATCGTCGAAACATCCGAAATAATGGTAAGGGCTCAACACACCAAACTCAATGCCTTCGCGCAAACCATAATTGACGATCGCGTTGTTATTGCAGAGTTCAAGGACATCCTGCTGGTCTCCTCGAAACGGCGTAGCCGTGAGCCCGAGCAAGAAACCAGGCGCAAGCGTGTCTACAGTTCGGCGGTAGCTTGCTGCAGCAGCGTGGTGGAATTCGTCGATCACCAAATAATCAACTCGACGGCCGAGGAAGAGGTCGAGGTTTCGAGAAATGGTCTGGACCGTGATGAGGTTAACTCGACGAAGGGCACCACGTGTTGGGCGCTCCTGAAATCGCGCGACCTGGTCTTGGGGAAACTCCCTCAGGAACTCCGCTTCTGCTTTCTGCAGAATTTCGTGCGAATGAGCGACGTAGACACAAAGTTGCGCGTTCGTCCGCAGTACATCCTTGACTGCCACACGTGTCTTGCCGGATGCCATGGGCAGAATGATGGCTCCGGAACCTTGGCCTAGGTCATGTGTGGCCCTGAGTTCTGCGAGTGCTGCCTGCTGCAGGATGTTGGAGGTTCTGTTCGCGGGTGAATAGCCGCAGTGACAACGGCCGCCTGTTATCTTCTCACCGTCTCGTGGGCAGATATACCCAAATGCTATGAACAGGCGCGCGAGGTCATGGCAGTCGAGAATACAATATCCACGAGTGATGCGTTCGGCAGTTGCGATGAACTGCTCTTTGACTTCGTCGAGGACGTTTCCCGAGGCAGCGAAGAAGGCGTAATCCAGTCCCCGAATTCGTTCGAGCCGGAAAATCTGATGTCCAACATGGGTGGGGCGCACTGTGGGAAACGACCGGCCCTTTAAGATGAAAGCAGCGATTCCTTCGCGCCCCCGAACAGACACTTTGTGCGTGAGAATGTCGACCACCTCAGAAGGGCCATGCGGAGTTTGGTTGGTGTCAAAGAGGATGGCTTGAATCCAAGGCTCCATCTCATCGGTCTCATGCAGGCCTCGTACGGTTTCCAGGGCGTCGTCGCTCACAGTCCGTGGTGCGACCCCGCGAACCCGGTCGAAGTTATCTACTGCAAGCAGCTTGAAGATGGGCATACTTCAGACCGAACGCTCCAGATCAGGGACCCGGCGCCACTGATCCTCGATTGTCAGCCAGGGCGCCATCGCCGGGTGCGCTGCATCTGGTTTTTCGGTGTCATTTGGTTTTGACGAGCGTCCTCACCTCGGTGATCAACTCTTCCAAAAGGTCAAGAGGGACCTCGTAATTAAAAGTTTCAACCGAGAACTGACCGGATGCGTCCCAGAATAGAATCCGGGCAACCCGGGCCTTCTGACCAGCGCATGCGCGGTGGAGTTCGAGCCCCGCCATTCCCTGTTTCCTGTCCTCAACGAAGAGGCTGGAGTAATGAGCGTCGGCGTAATCACGGTCCATGTCTAGCCTTTCACCGAACCATTGATTATCCGGCGCAACGTGCGCGGCGTCGTGCACGATTGATTTTGGTAAGTTGCTCTGCTTCCATGGATTTATGAAAGCAGACCTGCGCATTTGTATCAAGGATTATCACAGAACTGTTGATGGTTGATGGTTGCAAGACGGAGTTTCCCGAATCGAACGGCAGTGGATTTTGCCTGACGCGGCTGTCGGCAGCGGTTCGAAAGTCCCTGGTCAGGGCCGGGCGAGCCGGCAGGACATGGTGAAAGCTGACCTTCATCCTGGGTATCAGGATGAAGTTTCCGGCAAGGGAAGGCAAGGTAACTGGAACCGCACTTGCGACTTTCACAAAACAAAGGGAGGCAACCCTTTCTTACGAGGATGCCCCTGCCTTGCCGCTCCGCTTCATGACGCCTGTTCGCTCCAGACAGAATGCGCTTACACGCGTGTTGTCCAAGCTCCGCAGAATCTCCAAAGGCAGGGCGCGCTGTCCATAGGGGCGGGGACGGCCACGTCCCCGTAGAATGTTGATGCAAGGAGCCCGAACGGGGACGTGGCCGTCCCCGCCCCGGAGCAGGTAGGGCGCTTTGTCCTCAGCGCGCCGCAGCCGTGAGAAAGGCCTAAGATTGACCCTGCTTCGCGGAACTGAGGCGGCGCGCTGAATGACTATATCTGGAAATGTCTTTTTTCTGCACAGATTTCCGCGGTTACAAGTTGCAAGTTGAAGGTTGCAAGTTGGGTACGTCAACTCGCAACTTTCAACCTTCAACCTGCCTGCCCGCATTTTCCCTGAAACCCCGCAGTCATGTCACCGAAATTCGGCACGGAAGCTGCTCTCATTATATCTGTGGACTGTATTAGCCCACTCCCTTCTTGTTATTTGAAGGGCAAAAAATAGAAAGTCGTATAAGCCATGAGTGATACCAAGGTTTCCGAAGTAAACACCGCCATTAATCAGAATGTGAAAGTGGGTCAACAAACGCCCGAAGCCCAACGTTCGGCATTAGATGGAGGCCCGGCGCAAGGGAACGGCCACGTCTCCCCTGCCCTCCCGCCTGGAGCCGGCGACGGCGCATGCGGCAACCAAAACGGGACCGGTACTCCCGACACCGAAACACCGTCCACCGGGTCGCCGATTGCCCAGGCACCGCCGACCGAAGAAACCTGCCACCCTCAGCCTTCAACCTGCCAATTTCAACCCGCAACTCTCCCAACCCCACCCGCGTTGCCCCAGCCACTGGCTCCGGAAACCGCTTGCGAACCTTCAACTTGCACCCTGCACCCTGCAACCGCCGGCTCCCAACCCCCTCCGGCATCAATCCAACAATCCAACAATCCATTAATCCTGTCCGTGCCCGCTTGCGAACCTTCAACCTGCACCCTTCAACCTGCAACCGCCGGCTCCCAACCCCCTCCGGCATCAATCCAACAATCCAATAATCCATTAATCCTGTCCGTGCCCGCTTGCGAACCTTCAACCTGCACCCTGCACCCTGCAACCTCCCATTCCCCCGCCCCCTCCGTCCCCAATCCATCAATCCAACAATCCATTAATCCATCAATCCACGAGGCGATCGCCCGCCTCGCCAAGCTCTCTCGGCTCGATTACGACCTCGCCCGCCGCGCCGAAGCCAAGCGCCTCCAGCTCCGCCTTGCGACCCTCGACGACGCCGTGGACCGTGCCCGCATCGTCGAAGACGACGCCCAGGCCGACGCCTACGTTTTGCCCCAGCTCAAACCCTGGCCCGAACCCATCCTCGATGCCCCCGCCCTCTTCGACCAGGTCCACGAGCGCTACCTCCTCTACCTCTACCTGCCGCCCGGCGCCGACGTCGTCCTCACCCTCTGGCCGGCTCACGCCGCGGCCGTCGGCGCCTTTTGCCACACCCCGCGCCTCAACCTCACCTCCAGCGAACCGGGCTGCGGCAAAACCACCGCCCTCGACCTAACGACCGCCTTGATTCCCAAGGTCCTCCGCACCGATCACATGAAACCGGCCGTCATGTTCCGCGTCATCCACCGCGAGGGACCCGCCCGACCCGCCGTCCTCCTGGACGAACTGGACGCCTACCTCCGCCTCTACCCCGAACTGCGCGGCCTCATCAATGCCGGCCACAGCCCCGGCGCCTGCGTTTACCGGTGCGAAGGTGGCACTGTCCGCTCCTTTCAAATCTTCGCCGCCACCGCCCTGGCCGGTCTGGGCACCCTCACCCCTACCCTCCGCGACCGCTCCATTGTCATTCACCTGGTC
>DATMRF010000027.1:0-22797 GCA_035566435.1 Candidatus Acidiferrum sp. | reverse complement strand
ACTTCCGCCGCCTCAATGGCTGTGAACAATTAAATGACTTGGAAAAGGTCTTGCGCCAACTGCCCCTAACCCCAACTCTAAAGGCCGCTTAGGTGAAATCTGAGAACCACCTCAATTTCAACTGCCGCAGGGACATTCTCCGATTACTTAACTTTAACCGCTTAAGCCAAGTTAAGGTATTTTAAGCTAAATTAAGCTAAATTAAGCTAAATTAAACATAAAGCCCACCCCTCCCGTTTCGTGGCCATGCCCGGAATTCACCGGTTCTCAGCTAGCCCCTGTCCGGTCACCTTTGGGTAACCGCTCGGTAACCGGTCGGTAACCCATGGTAACCCCACGGTAACCCGTGGTAACCCATGGTAACCGATGGTAACCGATGGTAACCGATCCAGCCTGCGGTAACCGTATACCCCCGTCGCAATCGTCCTCGTCCTCGTAATTGATCTGCCCAGTTCGGTAACCGTACGGTAGGTCGCGGTAGGTTGCGGTAGGTTGCGGAAGGCTACGGAAGGCTACGGAAGGCTACGGAAGGCTGGCGTAGGTTTCCAAGGATTGTGTCATGCGCCGGCGCACGGCAAAATGGTCTTCCCGTCATCATTCTGCCGACTTGGAAACGGAATTGTGGACTGGGGAGCCGGTGGCTCGGTGCGAGGAGTTGTTGAAGCGTTAAAACGTCTTCGCCTGCTTACGACTTCTTCTCCGGCTCAGCCTTCTTCCAGGTCCGCTTCGGCGCTTTGATGATCAAGCCCTTTTTGATCGCGGCGGTCGATACGCGCACGTACCGCACCTCGCCGTTTACCAGCGCTTTGACGCGCTGGAGGTTGGGAAAAAACCGGCGCTTGGTGATGGCCGTGATATGCGTGCCGATGCCGCCGCTCTTCTTCGATTTGCCACTACGCCAAATAATGCTGCCCTTCATCGGGCGTTTGCCGGTCAATTCACAAATTCTTGCCATACGAATCCTGTCTCAATATTGAGGAGGCGGAAGATACGCTTAACGGCCGCTCACGCAAGCTTTATCTGACTCAAATCCGTTTGCAAATTGATCCTCTCGGCGTATCTTCCCGACCCACTCATGGCCACCATTCGACCTTTTGCCGCATTGCGCCCGAAGCCCGAGCTCGCTTCACGAATTTGTGAACTGCCTTACGACGTGATGTCGTCCGAGGAAGCGCGCGAGACCGCTGCCGGCAACCCGCTGAGTTTCCTTCACGTCAGCAAACCCGAGATCGACCTGCCGGCCGGGACGGACCCTTATGCACCGGAGGTCTATGCCAAAGGCAACAAGAATTTACAGCGGCTCATCGACGAAGGCGCGCTGCGGCAGGATGGTCAGCCATGCTTTTATCTTTATCGACAGGTCATGGGAGCGCACAGCCAGGTCGGGCTGGTGGCCGCTGCGAGTTGCGAGGAGTATCTCCGCGGCGTTATCAAGAAGCACGAATTGACCCGGCCCGACAAGGAGGACGACCGGGTGCGACATATCGAAGCGCTCAATTCTCAAACCGGCCCAGTGTTCCTTGTGTATCGCGCGAGCAAAACGATGGATGATTTGGTGACCCGGCGAACGGGGGAGGCGCCGGACATCGATTTCACGGCGAAGGACGGAGTCCGGCACACCGCCTGGGTGGTCGATAAGGCTGCCGACCTTCAACTCATCGAAGGTGAATTCAACCGCATCCCGGCGCTTTATATCGCGGACGGTCACCATCGCAGCGCCGCCGCCGCCCGCGTCTGCCAGGCGCGCAAAGGTTCGGGAGAGAGTGCGTTTTTCCTGAGCGTCATCTTCCCGCACAACCAGGTTCAAATCCTGCCCTACAACCGCGTGTTGAAGGATCTCAACGGCCTGTCTGCGCCGCAGCTTCTCGAGAAGCTCGATGGCGTTTTCATTATCCAGGCGGGCATTGGTCTGGCCAAACCGTCGCGCAAACACGAACTCGGTCTCTACCTCGCGGGCCAATGGCACACGCTGCATTTCCGGCCCCGTTTCGCGGCCACCACCGACCCCATCGAAAAGCTCGACGTCACGCTGCTGCAAAAATACGTCCTCGACCCGCTCTGTGGCATCGATGACCCACGCACCAGCAAGCGCGTCAATTTCGTCGGTGGAATTCGCGGCACATCCGAGCTGGAAAAGTTGGTCAACAGCGGCGAATACGCGTGCGCGTTCTCGATGTTTCCGACGGGAATCGAGGAGCTCATCGCTATTGCGGATGCCGGCGGGATAATGCCGCCCAAGAGCACCTGGTTCGAACCGAAGCTCCGCGACGCCATGTTTTGTCACCTTATTTAGACATTTTGTTGACTATTTGGTCGGATATGCTAAGGTGTTGGTGTATGAGACGTATCGCTGACCTGGTTTTCAGGAGCGGCCTGAGCAAACGAAGACAGGTATTGCAGGCGCGAACGGCGGCTATTGGGCGCGATTTCGGCGGAGCCGCTGAGTTTTTTGAACGTTAAGTTTACTAAACGGTCAACTATGGAGACAAGATTATGAACACGAACCATGAGGTACAGGTTAAATCGAACGCGCAGCGACGCGAGTCCCGGGCCAAGACGGTGACCGCTGCATGCGTGAAAGCATGCCGCTCCTTGTTGCACCAGCTTCAGAGCGTTAAGGAGGCGGTGATGCGCGAGTTCGAAAGCCCCAAGAGGGAGCAAGGACAAATGCTGCAGTCCGCTCTCAATGAAGCCGAGGCGTTGGCCTGGCAGACGCCGTATCCGCACCTGCTTTTTCCGGTTCTGGCCCGGGAAAAGGCCGAGTCGGCGCGGCAATGGGCCGAGCGGCAACGGGACGTACGAAAGGCCACGCTGGCATTTGCGGAGTGAGGGGGCGGGGGGCGTTCGAGCGTTGAAGCGTGATGCGTGAAACGTGAAAAGGGCTAGAACGGTCAGGCGGAATAGCGGTTGACACATTGAACAATTGAAACAATTGAATTGGGGAGAGTGGAAAAATGAAAGCGACAATTGATATTAACGAAGCGAGCTTCGAAGCTGAAGTTCTGAAGTCGGCACAGCCCGTCCTGGTGGACTTTTGGGCCACCTGGTGCGGCCCGTGCAAGATGCTGGGCCCTGTGCTTGAGGAAATCGCGAGCGAACAGGCTGGCCGCGCGAAAGTCGTTAAGGTGAACGTGGATGAAAACCAGGGCCTGGCCCAGCGCTACGGCATTCAGGCAATTCCGACCTTGCTCTATTTCGCAAATGGCGAGGTCCGGGACACATCGCTGGGTCTGGCCAGCAAGAAAGCGATTCTGGCGAAACTCGAAGCGTTGGCGGGAACGAGTGCCGTCACGAACTGATACCCTGAAGAAAACAGCGAGGCCGGGTTTTTAACCCGGCCTCGCTGCCACATCCTACATTGAGAACTAAATCATTGATGCTGCGCCGCAGACATTGCGCTATCAGCCACACACGGTCTGATTACTGCGTTTTTGCATCGTCAACAGGCAACACAATACTCGATGCGCCGTCCCCGGCCAGTCACCAGTTCTGGGGACAAGGCGGTTGGGTCAGGCTTCCGGTGCGAACTTCTGCAGGAGCAGTGTCCCGAGCAGCAACCCGATGAACGCGAAGCTCAGGCCGCGGGGCACGTGATTGCTGAGGTCAAACACCGACGCGACCGGGCCCGTCGCCAGCCAATCGACCAAGACGATTCCTGCCACCAGGCGGGCAACAGTACGGGGCACATTGCGTTCCGGGGCCCAAAAAGTCTGGCGGAGCGCCAGGAGCCCCCAGAGCACGAGCACCGCTGAGAGCAACAACGCTGGTTCGCGGTACCGGCCCACGTCCATGAGCAGGGCTAGAAGCACCGGCACGGCCAGCAGCAAGCCCGGCCACTCCCTGACCCGGCGGGGCGTCTCTTCCCAGCGCGCGAACCAACGCATGCCGGTCACGTACGCCCCGAGCGCCAGGCCGCACCAAAGAGCTGCGCCGGTCACACCGTGCTCGCCGGTGGAGGCGCCCAGGACGTAAACAAGAAACCGACACAACCCCTTCAACACCGGCGAGAATGTCACCAAGCGGTGAACGGTATTGTACAGAATGATGAGGAAAGCGAGTGTCAATCCGAACCCGCCTGTAACCCTGCCCGGCCACAGCAAGAGGAGCGCTCCACCCACGAGGGCGGCCAGGCCCCAGCGCCAAACCGTGTCTTGCGTTACGGCACCCGAGGGAATCGGCCTGGTGCGGCGATGCTGGAGGTCGTGCTCCGCATCGAAGGCGTCGTTCAATAACGCCGCTCCAAGGTACAAGAAAGTGGCCCCGCCGAACAGAAACGGAAGGTGCCCGGGATTTCCCCCGCCGCCCAGCCACCAGCCGGCGAGACAATTGGACCAAACGGTCGGCAGCCGCGAGACGCGACTCAAAGCCAAAATCGTGCGCAGGCCGGACATGAGCGGGCACCTCAGCTTTCAGCCGTCACCCGTTTAGAGCGTTGGTCCTGGTCGCTGCCCGTGGCCCAAGGTAATGATAGTATGGTTTCATCCGCGCTGGCAGCGAGTATAAGCGCTCGTCGCAGGCGAGGAAAAGGTAATTGGAGCTGCGAGGAATCCGAGGCGCGGGTGCGAAGCATCTGATCACCCATCACGTCCCAGGTTTCAACGCTCCTGTGCCACGCTCCTTCAAAAACTGGCGCAAATACTCTTCCCGAAACTCGCGCGCCGCCGCAGCGCTGGTCACGCACGCGCCCCAATCCATGACTGGCCGCGGGCCAATCCTTGCGGGTTCAATTCGTGTTCCCGAATAGCGGTTTGCAAGTTCGTGGAACGCTCGCCCCCAAGCTTTGAGTTTCCCGTCAGCGGTCAGCAAGCCGGTCAACTCGCTGCAGTCGTTCGCGCCCGGATGGTCGTGCAATCCCCAGTTCAACCAGCCGGTCACAAAACCCCGCGAGACCTCGACCGCTCGCCGCAGGTATTTGGCCTGTTGCTCTTCCGTTCCCACAGGGTGGACGCCGCGGTCGAACCTGGGCTTTTCGGCGCCGCCGTACCAGCCGAATTCCGCCAGCACCACTGGTTTGCCCGCCCGGGCTACCTCGCGCACGATCCCTTCCAGGTACGCCAGGTTGGCGAGTTCATCCTCCTCGCTTTTGTACTCATACGCGCCGCGGGCAAATGGGTAGAAATGGATTTCCAGGAAGTCCAAAAACTTCGCCTGGCGTTCGGGCTGAAACCCTGCGTAATCGGCAATGCCGCCCCAGAAGAAGGACGGCACCGAGGTCTGGAGGAACCCGACCGTGACCAGGGCCTCCGGGTCGGCGGCTTTTATGGCTTCGACTTGCTGCCGCGTCCACTCATCCGCGAGGTGCTCGCGGAACGACTGAAAGTCCAGCAGCCTGGGGTTCTTGAGCGCGTCCCTGGCTTCAGGCACGTGGACCTGCCCGAAAGTCAGCGCATTGGTTTCCCCCCACGCAGCGGTGAGCGTGTCAGCGGTTCGATATTTCCGCTCGAGCCAGGCATTCCATTGCGGGGTGATGACTTCGCTTTTCCATTCAATGTGCGGCTCGTTTTGGAGATCGTATGCAAAGATAACATGACGCCCGCGATAGCGCGCCGAAAACAGCTTCCAGAACTGAACCGTGAATTCCAGCGTCCGCGGGTCAGACACCGAAACCGGTTTCCAATTCGGCTGGCCTTCCCAGTGGTGCGGCCCGGTCGGATGCACATAAATGCCTGCCTGTTCGGCGATTTCGAGGAATTGATCGAATTTGTGCAGGCCCTCCGGCTTTAACACCCCCGGGTCGGTGTAGAACGAGCCATAGGAAAGAAACACCCGCACGCAGTTGACGCCCAGCTCTTTCATACGCGCAAAATCCCGGCGCGTCGCTTCGGGATCGAACTGTTTCCAAACCTGGGGTGCCCAGCCCGTGCCGGGCCGGTAATAACTCACGCCGAAGGGAGCAAACGGCTGGTCCAGATCGGTGACAAAGGTGCGGCCATCTTTCGCGATTCGGACTTTCGGCAGCGGCTGAACCGAGCCAGGAGGTGGTTCTGTCGCGGCATAACCGGTTGCGACCAGGGAGATGTAAAGGGGGAAAGAAAGCAACGAAGCGCGTCGCGTCATAGAACGATCAGGCTGTCGTCAGCAAATGGGGCTGGCGGATGAGGTTCAAGGAAAAACGGCGACGGATTAACCGGTGAGCTACGCTGCGGAGGGCCGCCAGCCCGCGGGACGGGGCGCGGGCTATTCCCCCGCGCGGAACTGGGTCCAGGGTTCGCTTGGCCGGCTCTTGAGCAAATCCTTCATCCAGTCGAACTGCGGATGGGCGGTCAGGTATTGGTTCGCGTCGAAGGCCCGGCCGCAGGCGGAGCCCCACCGCGCGGCAAAAGCCATGGTCCGCGCCATCGTGGCATCGACCACTTTCGCGTCCACCGTGCCGGCGCAGCCGAACGGAACCCCCGGCCAACTGCCGCCTAACTCGCGGTCCAGCTCGTAATGGCCACACAACGTCCGGCAGCCCGGCTCGGCCTTGTCACGATACGAATCGAAGTGGTCGGACTCGAAGTCCTTGGCCAGGCCGAGGTCGATTTTCCCGGCGTATTGCCGCATCAGTTGCTTCCAACGAACCCGGCGGGCAATGCTCGATTCCCTGATGTCCGTTTCTTTGGCGCTGGTCTCGAACCGCAGCAGCTTCAAATCTTCGGCGATGTTTGAGCCGCTGAAATAGCCGTCGCGCTTCTTTTCGAATCCGACCTGTTTGAGGCCGAGTTCGAGCCGCGCGATTTCCCGGCTGTTAATATCTCCCAGGAGCCAGGCGTTGGCGTAGCCGCCGTTGTTTCCGGCGCGCATGATTTCGCACCACTGGTCGATTGAGGCGGCATCCTGGGTTGCCCGGCGCATCCGCGTGAACTCGGGCACGCCGTTGGTGTCGAAGCCGTCGAAATCACCAATGGTGGTCTCGGACCCGACCAGGCCGGCGTCGGTGATAAAGAAATCGGTCCCGCTGTGAATCCAGCCCGGCTCGGTTTGCCAGAGAATGCGATGCCCGCGCGCGGGGGCAATGTCTTCGATGACATTCGGGAGGACGTCGTCGTAGTCCATCATAGTGTTATGGCCCAGGACGACGTTGCCGTCGCGGGTCATGCTGCCGGTGGCGATAAAGGAGCTACAGGATTGCCGGACGGGCGGGGACGGGCCTTCCTTAAGCCTTTTGAGCTCGGTGGGCCACCAGTAGCCGGACAGCTCGATAAACCCGTTGTAGGCGATCAACTCCTGCCGGGTTGTGGGATGTCCGGCCGCGCCCATCCCCTCGGCGATGCCGTCGAGCTCGGCCAGGTTCTCCGCGTCCATGCGCGGAGTGAACATCGCCCCGGCGCGATCGACGAGCCACGACCAGTTCATCGCGCTGGAGTGCTCCCAGGAAGCTCGCGTGGTGCGCAGGCCGGCGGCGATTTCGGGCGCGAGCAGGTAGCCATGCTGGAACCCGCGTTCTTTCGGTTCACCCTCGATATGCAGATAAATCCACCCTTGGCGCTCGAATCGTTTGGCCTTGGCAAGAGAGCGCTCCTGGGCCGGAGAAAGCGGCGCAGCCGACAGAGAAGCACCCAGTCCGAGGAGGACAAATGAGCCGAGCAAGCAAAGCCGGGAATGAGAAATCATGCTCTAATAAAGCAGCAAGCACGCGGCGGCGCAACCTGCCAGCGCCCGTTTCCATATTGCTCCAATTCAAGGCAAACTCGGGGACGACTGCCCTATGAGTGGACGCGGCAGGGCGAAGTGTCCCCAGGGCGCCGCGGAGTTGGCCAAGAATAACGGGGAAGGGAAGGAATCCGGACAAGCGCGGCAATTTTTCGCCAAGTCCGGGCTGCGAACAGGAGATGGCCTACCTTGCGAAATTGCGGCAGCTTTGCCTTGCCCAAACCGCAGAATGATAGTACTGGTTTAAGGTGCACTTCTGTAGTTTGTGGCGTGCCGGTTGGCAGATCCTCGCGGCGGCCCTGCTATTGTTTCAATCGGGCGTGGTTGCCGAGGCCAAAAACATCCATCTGCGCAACGAGCTCATTGAGACGGATTCCGGCACCAACCGCGCTGCGATGGCCGCCGCGATGCACACCGGGATTGCCGCGTCCGGACTTTATCTTATCCAGTTCACTGGCCCGCTGGAACCGGCCCGTCGCCTGGCATTGCGCCAGGCGGGCGTGGAGTTGCTTCAATATGTGCCGGAGGACGCGTTCATCGCCAAGTTCAACAACGTATCGGCGGCGAGCGTCGAGGCATTGGGTTACGTCAGTTGGATCGGGCCTTACCACGCCGGATACAAAGTTCATCCACGCCTCGCCGCCGCCGTGCAAACCAACGGGACGGTGAGCATCAACATCCTGCTTTCAGCGTCGGCGACACCTGCGGAGATCGCCTCGGTACGATCTCATCTGGCGGTGGTTTCTCACGAAAGCCATTTGCGTCAGGGCACCATCGTGCGCGGCGAAATGTTGCCGGGCCGGCTGGAGGCTTTGTCCCAATCCGGCGCAGTGCTTTGGATCGAGCGTGCGCCCAAGCGGAAGTTGGTGGATGAATTTGCCTCGAAGATTGTCGGCGGCGACGACGGGCGCGTCGCCACGCCGACGGTGACGCAACAACTGGGCTTCAACGGCGCGGGGGTGACGGTGTGCGTGGCGGACACGGGGTTGGATTCGGGCAACACGAACACGATGCATCCGGACCTGCGCGGCCGCGTGACGGGATTTCAGTATTACGGTTCGTTGCCGGACGGCTCGGATGGCTACGGTCACGGGACCCACTGTGCGGGCATCGTCGCGGGCAACGCGGCTACGGGCGAGACGGATCCGGACACAGGCGCGTTCTACGGTCTCGGGGTCGCGAGCAGTGCGAATTTATTTGTCGAACGCATTTTTGACGACAACGCGAACGAGGTCAGCCCGTTTCCCAGCGATGAAACACTCACCCACGACGCAGTCCGCCATGGGGCAAAAGTTGGTTCGAACAGTTGGGGCAACGACGTCCAGGGGGAGTATGACACTGACTGCGCGCAATTCGATGAACTGGTGCGGGACGCGGATGCCGGCACGGCCGGGGATCAGCCCTACATTTTGGAGTTCTCCGCGGGGAACGCCGGGCCGGACACGCAAACGATCGGCAGCCCGGCATGCGCCAAAAATGTAATTGCCACGGGCGCATCTGAAAATGTGCCGGGGACGCTGGCGCTGACTTACGGACTTTATGCTGACGGCCCGGACACGATGGCGGATTTTTCAAGCCGCGGACCGTGCGCGGACGGGCGCCTCAAGCCGGACCTGGTTGCGCCGGGAAGCTGGATCGCCTCGGCCGCGTCGTCGGCGGCGCCGAACGAGGCGGCGATTGCCTGGTCGGCGATTGATAGTTTTTATGTTTTCATGGGCGGCACGAGCATGTCCGGCCCGCACGCAGCAGGGGCGGCGGCGGTGTTCGTGCAGTATTACGAGAGCACGCACGCGAACGCGGTGCCATCGCCTGCCCTGGTCAAAGCGGCGTTGATCAATTCGGCGGATGAACTGGACGAAGCCAACGGCGGTCCGAGCCCGATCCCGAACAACGACGAAGGCTGGGGCCGCATTACGTTGACGAACATCATTACGACCAACTACAACACGGCACCGCGCTTTTACCAGTATCTCGATCAGAGCGTGTTGCTGACCAACGGCCAGGTTTATGCGCGGCACATTTTTGTGCAGGGTTCGGAGCAACCGCTGAAGATCACGCTTGCCTATACGGACGTGCCGGGATTTCCCGGGGCATTGCCCGCGCTGGTGAACGACCTGGATTTGGAAGTGGTTGGCCCGGACGGAACGCTCTATCGCGGCAACCAGTTTGGCGCGGGTGAATCGGTGCCCAACGCTCCCTCCTCCGACAAGCTCAACAATGTCGAAGGGGTCTTTCTTTCGCAACCAACGCCAGGTGATTACCTCGTGCGTGTGCGCGCCAGCAAGATCGTGCAGGATGCGATCTCGAACACGCCGGCGATTGACCAGGATTTCGCTCTGGTCGCCTCCGGCGACCTGACGCGGCAAGGTGTGGGAACGATTCTACTCGACCGGCCAAGTTATACCGCACCGGCCCTGATGCAGATTGAGGTGCTCGATGCGGCGCGGGCTGCCAGCAACACCGTAAGCGTGCTGGTGACGAATCTTACGGCGCACAAGGGGTTAACCAGCGCATTGCAGGCTTCTGGGAACTACGGCGCATTCACCGGCGCGGTAGCAACGGTGACGGGTGTTGCCGGCGCGGGGCAGATCCAAATCACGAGCGGGGACAATTTGGAAGCGGATTATTTTGATTCGACCGGCGCAAAACGAGCGGCGACGGCGGTAGGGGACCTCGTTCTTCCAGTAATCAGCGGTGTGACCGTCGCCACCGATCTTGGCGTGCTCACGATCACCTGGCAGACCAGCGAGCCGGCGAGTTCCCTGGTTCGCTACGGCACCAACAGCTCCAACTTGAATCTGGCGGTCACCAATGGAGCGCTCGTGACGAGTCATATGATGAAACTGACAAAACTCATTCCGGGCAAGACGTATTACTTTTCGGTCAGTTCCGCCGACGATGCCAGCAACATGGCGACAGACAACAACTCCGGTGCCGATTACAGCTTCATCGGTTTGGCCACTCCGACGGTGCTGGTGGTGGATGCTTATGATACCGCAGCAGAGGAAGCGAATGGTGCGACGGTGATTCCTGACAGCGCCTACACCAACGTGTTGGCGTCCGCGGGGATCAGTTACGGATTCTGGAAGGTGAACGCGCGCGGTTCACCGCAGCTAGCCGACCTTACGCCGTTCCCAGTGGTGTTCTGGCGGGTGACCGATGACATCATTAACTACGGAGTGGACGCCAACGGCCTGCCCGACCCCACCGCCACTAACAACACCCTGAGTGCCCAGCAGCAGTTCATGATTCAAACCTACTTAAACGGCGGCGGCTCGTTCTTCATGGCGTCCATGGGAATCCTCTCACAATTGGGCGACGTGCCGTTCCGGCGAAGTGTGCTTCAAGTAGCAGGTTTCAAACAGAATCCCGACCCGCCGGCGCCGTGTGCGGATTGCGATGAGGATTTTGGTGTGCCGGCGATTCTCGGCGCGCCGGCGCGTCTCACCAGCGGCATGGCCATGACCCTGGATTACAGCAAGTATCCCAGTTTCGACGATGGTTTTGGAGATGTCTTTGGGCCGGATTTTTCGGACACCTTCACGCCGTCCGCCGCCGCTACCGCCATCGCTTTTGAATCGGTGTCCGGCAAGCCGTGCGGGATGAGTTATCCGAGCATCGGCGTGGACAGTCCTGGGCGCGTCGTCTTCATGGGGTTCCCGTTCGACACCGTGCCGAATAGCGGGACTTCGCCGAACAATGCGCAGGCTTTGCTGCGGAACACCATCAACTTTCTTGCGCCGGGCGCGAACGGGGTCGGCATCGTGATGCTCGACAACAGCGTTTATACGACGAATGACGTCGTGACGGTGGAGGTGGGCGACTCGGACCTTGCGGGCACCGGCCAAGCCACGGCGAGTTTCGTCGCCAGCTCCAGAACCAACCGAACGACGGTGACATTGTATGAAACCACGCATCCTGGATTGTTCAAGGGCTTCATCACGCTAGTGGCGGGCAGCGCGGGCCCCGGCCAGTTACTAGTTCTCAATGGCGACACCATCACGGCGACCTATTTTGATGCCTCGAACAACACCAATGCAACCGCCACCGCCACTGTGGACACCGTGCCGCCGGTGATTTCACAAGTGGCGGCGACGACCGACTACTCCAACGCCAAAGTGACGTGGCTGACCTCCAAGCCGGCGGACGCTTCGGTGCAATACAGCGAATCGCCGCTGCCCGACCGATCGTCCTATGTGGCGACGCTGGTGACGAATCACGCCGTCACGGTAAGCGGACTTTCCGCCAACCGGACGTATTATTATCAGGTCGTCAGCAGCGACCAAGCCGGCAACACGGTGGTGGATGACAACAATGGAAACCTTTTCACATTTAAAACGCTCAAGGCTCCGACGCCGCCATGGTTTGACAATCTGGAGAGCGGCGCGCCGGGTTGGACCGTAGTTCCCGATCCGGTCAACGGGTCTGACATCAATTGGACCCTGGGCACTCCAAACAACGGTCTGACGAGCCACGCGTTTTCGGGGACCAACGCCTGGGCCAGCGACATTAACGGCAATCAGAACTTTTTCCTCGCCAGCAGTTATTTGTATAGCCCGGTCATTGATCTTTCGGGCCTCAAATCGGCCACGCTTACCTTTTATGATGTCTGCGATTTCACCCAGATCTATGAAGACGGCGTGGTGTATGTCAGCACCAACAGCAGCACGCCGCCGGGCAACCTGCCGATGGCGGCGGATTTATCCGGGGCTGTGGACAACTGGGATCCGGAAACAGTGGACCTGACGCCGTGGGTCGGCCAAACCATTCAAATTGTTTTCTACTATCAGGGCGTTGCCGCGGGTACTACAGTGTATGGCTGGGTGTTGGACGACATCGGCATCAGCGGAGTGGCGGCGGCCGGCACCATTAACATCTCAAAGAGTCTTGGCCAGGGAACCTACTCGTTGTTTTCACTCTCACCCATCGGCCTTGTGCCGGTTCAATCTGGCGTTGCCCCTTCCGTCACCTTCAGCAATTTGGCAGCCGGAAGGTATGTCGTGCAATTCGGCGATGTGCCGTTCTACCAAACCCCCGACGACCAGACGAACACGCTCACCACAGGCGGCACGCTCACTTTCAACGGCAAGTACACTTTCCTGGATGTGAACCACAACGGTATTTCCGACGCCTGGGAAATGTATTATTTCGGCGCCGTCTCAAGCAATCGCACTCAGCTCACGGACACCGACGGCAATGGCATGTCCGACTACGCCAAATTCATCGCGGGCATTAATCCGACCAATGCCGCTTCGCGGTTTTATGTCAACGGCGAAACCATCCAGAGCAACCGCCTCGTCCAGGTTCAGTGGACGGTGGTTACCAACCGGGTGTACCAAGTCGTTATCTCGAGCAACCTTTCGAGCTGGCTGCCGGTCACGGGTTGGCTACAGGCGTCCAATAGCCCGACCATGAGTTACACCATAACCAACTCCAGTGGCGGCCCACATTTCTACCGGGTTCAAGTGCAGCCGTGATGAGCGGGAGCCGGTGCTCTCGCTGTAAACGGCGAAGTTACCGCTTAATTAACACGCCGTGATTCAGGTCAGTGTCAAGCGGCGGGAAGAAAAGCGACCAGCGAAGCCAGCGGGATGGGTGGTGGTTCAGGGCTGGCTTATGTCAAGCATGCCGGACAGTTTTGCCTTTTTTTAGTACAGCGCGCGACCATCCATCCTTCGGGTCCGCTCAGTCGGACCTGGATTTTCGCCAACAACGTCGGAAACACCTGCTTTAGCGGTACTCGTTTTTCCTGGCCCGCCGGCCTGGGCGAGGCACAACTATTGCGTAACTGGGGTAGTCTATGAGTCATTTTTACGTCGCTTGTGATCTCAGTCTCCACCAAGGCCGGGTGATGTTGGGCACTCTTCACAAGGACCGGCTCACAATGAGCGAAATCCACCGTTTCCCGAACGTGCCCGTCGAGGAAAAAGGGGGGCGACATTGGAATGTTGCCCAGATGTACCACGAAGTATTGGAAGGGTTGCGATCCGCCGGCGGCTATGATGAGCCGGTGGACAGCCTGAGCTGCACCTCCTGGGGAGGCGATTACCTGTTGTTCGAGAAGGACGGCACCCTGATCACCCCCACGTATCATCCCGAGGGCGCGCGCACGGCAGACGGGCAGAAGGCCGTGTCATCCAGGGTTCCATGGGAAACCATTTATGAGGAAACCGGCACCACCAACAAGCCGGGCAGCACCCTTCACCAACTGGGAGCCGAAAGCTCGAGGCGCCTCAAGCGCGCCCGCCACCTCCTGCCAATCGCGGACGGCTTCAATTACCTGTTGGCGGGGGTCGCCCAGGTCGAGGCTTCCACTGCCGGGGCAACCCAGCTTTACAACCCGGTGACCCGGACCTGGTCTGAGCCCCTGCTCAAGGCGCTGCGGTTACCGGCGCAACTCCTGCCACCCGTCGTCGCTGCCGGCACCGAACTCGGGCCGCTGCGCGAAGCCGTGGCCAAAGAGACGAAGTTGCGCGAAACACGAGTTATCGCGTCGTGTTCGCATGAGATTGCCGCGGCGCTGGCGGGGCTGCCCATCGGGAACGGGGAAAGTTGGGCCTTCCTGCGGCCGGGCACCTCTGCCCTTATGGGCGCCCAGGTGCCAAAGCCGATTATCAACGAGGTGAGCCGTGACCTGGATTTCACGAACGAGATCGGCTATGGCGGTTCGGTTTGCCTCTATAAACCCACCGTTGGTTTTTGGCTCCTCGAGGAGTGCCAGCGGTACTGGGAGAAGGACAACCGCCAGCTCGAACCCGATTTGCTGGGGCATCTGGCGGGCTCCGCAACGCCCTTTGAGTCGCTCATCGACCCCACCGACCCGCGATTCCTTGAACCGGGCGATATGCCGTCAAAGATTCAAGCGTACTGCAAAGAAACCGACCAGCCCGTGCCACGCAAGCCCGGTCCAGTGTTTCGCTGCATCCTCGAAAGCCTGGCCCTGCATTATCGAAAAGTCCTGCGAGAAATCGATTACCTGACGGGTTCGGAGGTGTCCCGGCTCTACTTCCTGGGCGGCGCGTCGCACAGCCTGCTGAATCATTTCACCGCTAACGCCCTGCAACTGCCGGTGGTGGTGGTCCCCGAGGATGTTACCGCTATCGGCAACGTGGTCGTGCAGGCGCTCGCGCTGGGCCACATCGGGTCTCTGGGGGAGGCTCGTCAAATCGTGCGCGAATCCATCAAGATGGAAACCATCATGCCGCACGCCACTGCCTGGAATGCCGCCTACGACCGCTTTGTTTCGTTGCCCCCCTCCGAATGACGTCTGCTCAGTGATATTCCTGCAGCGTCTTCACGCCGTAACCCTGCTTGCGCAGCGCGGCGATGCCCAGAGCGGCGGCTTTGGCGCCGCTAATCGTCGTCATGATGGGTGTGCCAGTATAAACTGCGGTCGTGCGGATCCTGACTTCGTCCGCGCGCGGGGTCTGGCCGGCTGGGGTGTTGATGACGAGTTGGATCTCGCGGTTTTTGAGCAGGTCAACCGTGTTTGGCCGGCCCTCGGCCATTTTGAAGATCCGTCGCACCTTGAGCCCGGCCTTTTCCAGCACGCCGGCCGTGCCGTTAGTGGCGATGAGTTCGAACCCCAGGTCGGCAAACGCCCTGCCGAGGCCAGCCACTTCATCCTTGTGCGCATCACTGACGCTGAGGAACACCCGTCCGCTCAGGGGCAGGGGACCCCCGGCAGCGATTTGAGACTTGGCATAGGCAACGCCGAGGTCGGCATCCAGGCCCATCACTTCGCCGGTCGAGCGCATCTCGGGCGAGAGCAGGATGTCCTGGCCCTGAAAGCGATTGAAAGGGAACACTGATTCTTTGACCGCCCAATACTCCGGCAGGATTTCCCGGGTGAAGCCTAATTCCCTCAGGTTTTTGCCCGCCATCACTTTGGCGGCGAGCTTGGCCAGCGGCACGCCGATGGCCTTGCTGACGAAGGGCACGGTCCGTGAGGCGCGCGGATTCACTTCCAGCACGTAAACCGTTTCGCCCTTGACGGCGTACTGGACGTTCATCAGGCCGATGACCTGCAGCTCGCGCGCCATGGCGCAGGTGTAGTCGCGAATGAGCTGCATCACTTTTGGGGCAAGCGTATGCGGCGGCAGCACCATCGCCGCATCCCCGGAATGCACCCCGGCAAATTCGATGTGTTCGAGCATTCCGCCGATAACGATGGTTCCCTCGTCGGGTTTTTTGAAACCGCCCACGTCGGCGATACAGTCCACGTCCACTTCGGTGGCGTCTTCCAGGAATTTATCCACCAGCACCGGGCGTTCGGGCGAGGCCTCCACCGCAAAGCGCATGTAGTGCTGAAGCTCAGTGTCGGAATAAACGATCTGCATCGCGCGGCCTCCCAGCACAAAGCTGGGCCGGACGAGAACCGGGTAACCGAGCGTTTTGGCTGCCGCCAGGGCCTCGGTTTCGTTGGTCGCGATGCCGTTGGGCGGCTGGGGAATGTTCAGCTTGTTCAGCATCGCCGCAAACAGCTTTCGGTCCTCGGCCACTTCGATACTTTGTGGTGAAGTGCCGATGATGTTCACCCCGTTCTTCTGCAACCCCAAGGCGAGATTCAGCGGCGTCTGGCCCCCGAATTGCGCGATGGCGCCCCAGCATTTTTCCCGCTCGTAAATGTGTAGCACGTCTTCGAGCGTGAGTGGTTCGAAATAGAGCTTGTCGCTTGTGTCATAGTCGGTCGAAACCGTCTCCGGGTTGGAGTTGACCATCAACGTTTCGAAGCCGTCCTCCTTTAGCGCGAAAGCGGCGTGGACGCAGCAGTAGTCAAATTCGATCCCCTGGCCGATACGGTTCGGGCCGCCACCGAGGATCATCACCTTCTTGCGGTCGCTCGGCTTCACCTCGTCGTCTCCGCGGTCGTAGGTCGAGTAATAATACGGGGTGTAGGCCTCAAATTCCGCGGCACACGTATCAACCAGCCGGTAGCTGGGCACCAGCCCAAGACGCTTCCGTTCGGCTCGGACGTCGTCTTCCGTCCGGCCGGTCAGGTGGGCGATTTGCCGGTCGGAGAAACCGAGCGATTTGGCTTTCGCTAATTGTTCAGGGGTCATGTGACACTTGGCACCTGACACTTACGTCGCCCTGGCTGGCAGCTTCTTCTCGACCTTGCTCTTTTCGAGGGTGACGTACTTCGGCAGGCCGGCTTCAACCGGGAACTTGACCTCGCCTTCGACGAGCGGGCGCGCGTACTCGACGAACTTTTCGTTCGGCAGGAAACCGTCTTCGCTGATCCAGTCGCGCGGGATGAAATGCTCGACGTTGGCGATGTCGCCGAGCGGCTGAAGTCCGGTGGTCCATTTGGTCGAACGGTTGGGCTGAGCTTCACGCACGATCTTGACCATATAACCGCTCTGGCCGGCCACCGCGGCGCGCACCGCCGCCTCGCCGCAGGAGAAAGCGTTATTGGAATCGGTCAGGCTGGCGAAATGTTCGGCGGCACGCTGCGCGTAGCCCAGCAGCACGGTGCGGGTCTTGGTGTTGAGTCGGCCCTGAACGATTTGCTTTAACTTCTCCGCTGCGCCGGCGAGCACCGGATGGCCAAACGCGTCCAGGCGGCTCTTGTCAGCGCCGACCTCTTCGCCGTTCGGGTACTTGATGCCTTCGCCGACGACCACGATGCAATACTTGCAGGCGTCAACGGTCTCTTTGACCTTGGCCAGGAACTTTTCTTCCTCGAACGGAAACTCCGGCAGGAGAATCAGGTGAGGCGGATTGGCCGGGTTGCCGCGCTTGGCGATCACGGTGCCGGCGGCGATCCAACCGGCGGAGCGTCCCATGACTTCAATGATGCAGCAGGAGCCGTCATCCGTGACCATGCTGGCCACGTCCATGCCGACCTCCATCACGGTGGCGGCGTTGTATTTGATGACCGAGCCGTAGCCAGGGCAACTGTCGGTGTGCGGCAGGTCGTTGTCGATGGTCTTGGGCACGCCGATGACGCGCATCTCGTAGGTGCGCTTGACGGCCTCCTCGTGGATCTTATGGGAGGTATCTTGTGAATCGTTGCCGCCGATGTAGAAGAAGTAGCGGATATTGTGGGCCTGGAACACTTCGAAGAGCCGGTCCATGTCCTTGGCCGCCTGTTCAGGTTTTTTCTTGAAATCGAGCTTGTACCGGCAGGTGCCCAGGGCAGCAGCCGGGGTGTAACGGAGGCCCTCGATGGTCTTGACTCGCTCGTCATTGATATCGACCAACTCCTCGTTGAGAATGCCGAGGATGCCGTTGGCGCCGCCGTAAATCTCCTCGATGCCTTCGTGTCTGCCGGCCTCCTGGATGACCCCGGCCAGGCTGGAGTTAATGACGGATGTCGGCCCGCCCGATTGAGCCACCAACAGATTTCCAACTAATTCTGACATAATTTCTGAAAGAGTTCGTTCGTTTCCAGGTTCTCAGCCAGACACTCCTCGCGCCTCGACTGAAATTGAACGGGAACCTTGCCAACCAGCAGGGCATCTGTCAAAGCGGAAAGCTTTCCCTGAAAGCTGAATCCTAGATCCTCGAGTGAAGTCCTGGCCTCTGCCCTGCTCCGCGCCCTCTGTCTCCTTGACGCCCCGCTGCACGCCTGCTGGTATGTTGCGAAATCGAAAACCGCGTGCGCCACTTCGCAAAGTTTGTCGCAGCCGGGACGACCCTTTTGGTCGTTCTCGGTTTCGGCGTCCCCACCGCTGCCGCGGGCTCGAGGACAACCAAGCAGGAATCGCTCGATGAATGGCGCACTCTCACCTCCTCGACCTCGGCGCCGCCAATGGTTTTTGTGAAGGGCGACGTCGTTGACTTTTACTTCACCAACCAGGGCGGCGTCACAGGGTTTAGGGCCGAGTGGAGCCGGTTGCGCGTTCCGACGGAGGGCTACCGGGTCAATTTGGCGCTGCTGAAATGGGACCGGCGGCTCGACAAAGTGCCCGACACTCACCGGAGCTGGCGCCAGGCAACCGTCATTGCCGGCGTGGAGTGGCGCCAGCTCGCCACCAACCTGCTCAGCGACCTTACTCCACCGCTCCGCTCCCACGCCGCCTATTACCAGGCGTTTCTCGCCGACCGCGTTTTGTATCGGGATGCGCAGGGCGTGCCGCGGTTCGCGTTGCTCGGCGAGCAGCCGAAAGACGTGGTCATAGACCATAGTTTTTCCATCGACGAAACCCTCGAGGCCCTGGCGCGGCTGGCGGAGGAACATTTGGCTCAGACACACCCCGGCGACTCGCTGTTTCTGTTGATGGCCCCGAATGCCAAACGGTTTACCCAACCGCTGCTGCTGGATCGCCAGCGGCGGCGCTGTGTGTTTCTTGCTCCCGCGGCCCTCTACGACACGACCGAGCGCGGCGGTCCGCTCAGCTTGCCGATCCGCGGTGTCAGCGGACTGCTGCTCGAAAGTCATGGCCTGGCTTTGATCAAAAACCCCATCTCGAGCGCCGCGCGTCTGTGTGATTTGGGCGTTGAAACCCTGGTGCGCTTCCTGCGTCTGCCGCTGCCCAAGCCCAGCAACGACATGCCGCCGCTCTCCCACCCTGCCGGGATGGACCTCGCCGCCTGGGAAGGCTGGCTGGACCGTTACACCGGCACCCGGCGGGAGGACGGTTCGCTGCGCCTGCTCATCGACGGCGATCAATTCTTCCCCCGGTTCCGCCAGGCGCTCGACGCGGCGACTAACTATATTCACCTGAACCTGTATATTTTCGACCGCGACGACGTGGCGGTGAAAATTGCCGACCAACTCAAGGAACGTTCGCGGCAGGTCGATGTGAAGGTCATTATGGACCGCATGGGCAGCATCGGCGCCGGGACGGTTCCGCCGAGCACACCCATGCCGGAGGATTTCGTGATGCCGTCTTCGATCACGTCCTACCTCAAGGAGGATTCGCGCGTCCAGGTGCGGCCTTTTCTCAACCCGTGGTTTTCGTCCGACCACTCTAAAGTTCTGCTGGTGGACGGGGCGCAAGCCTGGCTTGGCGGCATGAATCTTGGCCGCGAATACCGTTTCGAATGGCATGACCTGATGGTCGAAGTGGGAGGCCCGGTGGTAGGCTCGTTTGAGGCCCAATTCAGGCGCCAATGGGCCCACGCCGGCCTGCTGGGTGACCTCGCCTACAGCGCCGCTTGGCTCTCGGAGCCAAAGCCCGACCGCCCGCCGCCCCACTCCGACCAGTGGATGCTGGTCCGCCGTCTGCCCACCAAAACCGCCTGGAAACCGTTCGCCACCGCGGTGCTGGGTTCGCTGCGCAAGGCGCAAAGCTACATCTATGTCGAAAATCCTTATCTCTTCGACAAACGCGTGATCATCGGCCTGGTCAAGGCGCGCAACCGGGGGGTTGATGTGCGGGTAGTTTTGCCGCGCGTCAACGACTTCAAAGCCGGCGGACGCGGCAACCTGGTGATCGCCAACTACCTTCTCGAACACGGCGTCCGCGTCTATTTTTATCCGGGCATGACACATGTCAAAGCTTTGCTGGCCGATGATTGGGCGTGTCTCGGCTCCGGCAACTTGAATCATCTGAGCCTGCGTTTGAACCAGGAAGAAAACATCGCCTCTTCGGACCCGGCGTTCGCCGCTCAGCTCAAGAAAGATTTGTTCGAAGCTGACTTTTCCCGGTCGTACGAGCTTACCCAACCGATCTCCGTCGATTGGGTCGATTTCCTCGCCGACCTGGTCCTCGAAGGGTTGTGAAACCCACACAGCGAGCCTGCCACCAAAGCGAGCTTGGAGCGCAAAAGCCCGTCCAGGCTCCTTCCCTTGTCGTTTTTGTGTTCTCTCGTGGCAAGTCCGGTCCCTTTTCAACTGTCCCTTTTCAACTTGCCAGAGCGGCGGAAAAAGCCGAATTTCCACCGCGCCGGTTCAAGCGAGAGCGTGCAATGGAATTCAAGAGATCCAGCGCGGCTTTCGATTCTGGCGGCGCGCTTAGCTCAGTGGTAGAGCACTTCCTTCACACGGAAGGGGTCGCAGGTTCAAGTCCTGCAGCGCGCACCATCCGCGGAAGGGTGGCTGAGTGGTTAAAGGCACCTGACTCGAAATCAGGCGTACGGGTAACCGTACCGGAGGTTCGAATCCTCTCCCTTCCGCCAGTTTTTACGAGGTCTTATCCATTGGGGTAGATTTTGGTGCCTGGCCGGTGCCAAAGTTGCGGCCGCCATGACGCGCGAACTCGGCATCCAGCTGGCGCCAGATGGGTTTGTGAGCCGGGTCGGCTGCCAAGCCGTTGTGTTCGACAGGCGCGAAAAATGCCTGGGGGAGATTAAAGCCTGCCCGCGCGATTACGGCACTGGCTTTACTCGCAAGAATGCGTACTGCGGTCCCGCTGAAATATCCAGCTTGACGGATACGGTGCCGTTGGAACCGGGAATATCCTGCACCACGGTCTGCCAGTTCGCGGGGTTGCTCAAATCGAGCAAATTTCGCGTGCCCAGGATGTCGTAGTTCTTGCTCGCGGTCCCGTCCCACAGGAGCTGAATCTGCTGGCTGTTAAGCTGTGACACCCGAATCAAGCCCAGGGGTTGATACGGAGTGAGGGTCTCGCCCATGGCCCATTTGCAAGTGCGCACGAAGATCACGCGACCGATATCCGTCAGCGCGTTGAAGGCGCGGCGAATGCCGCCGGAGCCGTCCTCGTTCACGAAGAAATGGACCATGCGCGCCGGGGCGGTGGTGTAGTTGAACCAGGGACTGGTCGCATCCAGGGTGGTGTCGGCCAAGCCGCCGCCCGCATCGATGACGGCAAAGACCACCTGGTTCGTGTTGCTGGAGAGCCGGCCGAGTATCGTCAGGCCGGGCGCTGGGATCGATTTGCCCGCACTGCAATCGGAGCAAGTCCAACTGATCTCGTAATTCGGTTTGCCGCCTGGAGCGTTATGCAAAGCCTCCTCCGGGTAAGGCGCGCGAAAGATCTGGACCCGACCCTGCGCATCGACCGGAATGCCCTGCATGATGGGGTGATTGGTATCGACCACCGTCATGTAAAGGCCATCGACGGAAGGGGAAGTCTTATTGGAAGTATTCTTTGTCCCATTACCCGTGCCGTAGAAGAACAGCTCGCTGTGGCTGCTGGGGACCCCGGCAGTGCTGTCGCCCAGGACCGCGTTTTCTCCCGCAATGATCGGGATGGCGTTCGTGTTCGGAGGCGCCATGTCGGCGGAACTGCCGCTCCCGGACATGATCACCAGCATGGCTGACCATAGCACGTTGGACGTGGTGGAACTGGGACCACCACCGCCCTGGTAATAATTCAGCGGGTTGTTCGGGTTGGTGAGCCAATCAGTGGCAGTGCCGCCGGCGACGTTCATATAATGGAGAACTTCCTCGGGCACCATCCGCACCGTGTAACCGTAGTCACCCAGCAACTCGCCCATCGCGGCGTCTCCCGGGGAGAACGAGCCAGGACCTTTGGCGTCATCCGCATCCCAGATCGAACTTGAGCTCTGCTGGCGCCAAAACGCGTCCACGGCAGTGCGCGTGGTGATGAGCACCACGCCGTTTGTGATGATGAGCCCATCGGAATTCGTGTAGGCTCCTTTTGTTTCCATTTGCGAGAAGGCAACGACCGCCAGCGCGAGCGCGCCGGCCCATGCGGACATATTCTTCATTTGGGACCTTTCGGTAGGTATGCCGCGACGAGCGGCGATTCGTGGTGTTGTTACTGCGACGGCCTGGCTCGTGGCCAACGGCGGGAACTCTCAACAATTTCGCGCGGCATCGGACTCCACCGCCCGACGCGCGGCGCCCAACTCTCCAGCCGAAGAGCACATGGCTTGACCGGTCAGTAAAGTTTCTTACCCCAACGGGCATTTGATACGACCCTTCGCGTCAATTGTCAAGTAATACGTCACAATTGCGGGCGGGAACTACGGCGAGTTACTAAACAGCCAAGCGGCAGGGTGTTGACGGCTGGAGGAGGCGCTGAGGAAAGGCTAAAGGATAAAGGCTGAAGGAGACCGGAGCGAAAAGGCGCGACATGCAGAAGTTGAGCAGAGACTGCCAATGAACGGCAGGGACGCGTTCCACCGCCTGCCCATTATTTCCGGCAGGGATCGGGGACGCGGTGGAGAGACTGTCTCAAAACATGAAGACGGTTTAGAGAGGAGACGTCAAAAGTCCGATGACTCAACCCATTGCTCCTGATTACGGACAGCAGTTTCTGTTTCCTCCCGCGCTGGAAGATTGGGTGG
>DATMRF010000026.1:0-4955 GCA_035566435.1 Candidatus Acidiferrum sp. | reverse complement strand
CGCTGGCTCTCGAACCGTCACTTGCCGACGCGAACACGGGGCTGGGACTCTACAACTATTATGTGGACACGCTTTCGACGATTGCGCGGGTGCTGCGCTTTTTCATGGGCATTCCCGGCGGATCGAAGGAAGAGGGCATCCGGCAATTGCAGCAGGCCATGGATCACGGGCAATTGACGCCGGTGCTGGCGCGTTACTACCTGGCGATCTGCCTGCACCTCTACGATCAGAAGTACGAGCGGGCGTTGCAGGTGGCGACGCCGCTGGTGGAAAAATATCCTGAGAATCCGATTTTCCGGCTGGTGCGCGGAGACCTGTACGGAAAGCTGGGAAGAAAGGCGCTGGCGATCGCGGATTACCGCGTGGCCGCGGAAGCGCAAATCACCGATGCAGGCTGCCGGAAGAAGATCGAACAGTTGGTGCGTCAATCGCTTGCGGCGCAGGGTGTGGTCGAGGCGCATGATGCGAGCCAGTAGAAGGTCCGATTGGGGGCTTTGAGCCTGCGACGGCCTGCGCCATAATAGGGCCCTGGGTTTGTGGGCAGGAGTCAGGTACCCGAGTCCCAAGGGGATCTGCGGGGGGCCGGTCAACGCGGCCACGCTTTTTCGCATCTCAACCCAAACAGTCAGGCGAAGTTCTTTTCTCTCCCGTGACGAGAGAAACGGACGCACAGGTGAGTTTCGCGCGAAGGAGTTTCCATGAAGCGGTTTTGGACAGCGATGGCTGTCGCAGGCTTGGCGTTTGGTTTGTTGGCCGGATGCAATGATTACAACAACTCGATCCAGTACAACACCGGTCCCCAAATCGGTAACATATCGCCGACCGGGGTGGCCGCCGGAAATGCCGATCTTCTCTTAACGGTGAACGGAAGCGGGGTCGGGGGCCAATTTCAAGCTAGCTCCACGATTCAGTGGAACGGACGAAAACTGGCGACAACCTTTGTGGATGGTTTGACGCTGACGGCAACGTTGCCGGCAAGCATGCTGGCCAAACCGGGAGTGGCGTACGTCAACACGCTGACGGCGCAATCGGGCACCGGGCAAAACGGACTTTCGAATACGCTGGCATTCAATATTTACGGTGCGCCGAATCCAGTGCCGACGCTGACTTCGGTCACGCCAGGCGCGGCTCCTGCTTGCGGGACCAGCTGTACGAATGCTTCGGTCACCATCACCGTGGTGGGAACGAATTTTCTGCCGTCGTCCAACAACGGAGGATCGGTAGTGACGCTCGCCGACAAGCTGACCCCGATGCAACAGGGGGCGGCGCTGTCGATCACCAGTTTTTCGAGCACACAAATACAGGCGGTGATTCCCGGCGCGTTTCTGGCAAATCCGGACACGGGGATAATTGTGGTGACAAATCCAGGAAACGGACTTTGCACCCAACCCAGCTGCCTGCCACTTGTGGGGGGCGGACCCAGCAACGCGTTTTCGTTTTTGATCGGCGGCGGGGCGCCAGCAGCGGCGATTGCGGAGGAGACCCCGGCAATCAGCCAGGACGGGCGCTACGTGGTGTATGGCTCGCAGCAGAACCAGGTGAACCAGATTTTGCTGAAAGATGCATGCGTTGGAGTTTCTAGCGGATGCAGCGTGAGCACGCGCGTGGTTTCCGTTGCGGCGGATGGCACGGCCGGCAATGCGGACAGCCACAACGCGGCGGTCACGCCGGACGGGAGGTACGTTGCGTTCAGTTCGGCGGCGACGAACCTGGTGGAAGGGGCGCCTGCGGGGCGGCAGGTCTATGTGCACGATACGTGCATCGGGGCGGATAACACGTGCAAGGCGGCGACGACGCTCGTTTCGACGGATTCGCAGGGCGCGTTGAACGGGACGGAGAGCATTTTGCCTTCGATCAGTTCGACGGGGAGGTATGTGGCGTTCGTGGCCATCACGCCGACGAATACGTCGAAGATTGCCGGCGGGGCCGCGGCGAATGTGCAGGCTGCGCCGAACAGCGGGTTGCGGCAGGTATTTATGCGCGACACTTGCCTGGGCACGGCGAATTGCACGCCGAAGACGACGCGGATTTCGATGATGCCGGGGGACGCGCCTGACAATGGGACGAAACCGGCGGGACCGGCGATCAGCGGTACGGCGAAGCAGATTGCGCTGGCGGACAGGAAAAGTGCCACGCTGTTTACGCCGACGGTTGCGGTGGACGACAGCGTGGTGCTGGCGGTTCCGAAAGAGCAGTAGGCGGGCGCTCCTTTGGGAGTGCGGCTGCTCTGCTGCCGCTTTTGCGATATAAACCCTGCTACCCAAACGAAAATTTGTACCAGTAAATTAAGTTGAGGTCCCTCGCGCATCTCCGGTAAACAGCACCGGACTCCAGAGAGCGGACCTTATCGGATGCGCTCAGGCTGACAGGATTAGTTTTTTGCGACGAAGCGAAGTCGCGGCCTGCCAGGAAATATTCCAGAAATAAAAACTAGTTGAAGCGGACTTTGATGTCGGGGCGCTTTTCGAGGCGCACGGAATCGACGAAACGCACCTGGCGTTCGTCGAGTGTCAGAATCATCGAAGAGGTGCGGATACCTTCGCCGAAGAAACGCACGCCCTTCAGAATGTTTCCGTCGGTGACACCGGTACAGGCAAAAATAATTTTCTTGCCGGGGGCGAGATCCTCCGTGTCATAGATACGCTTGGTGTCGGTTACGCCCATTTTGGCTAGGCGCTCCGCGTCCTGCGGCTTGCTGATGACGAGGCGCGCAAGAATCTGTCCGTTGAGGCACCGCAGAGCCGCGGCGGTGAGCACGCCTTCGGGAGCGCCGCCGGTGCCCATCAGCATGTGAACGCCGGTTCCAATGACGGCGGCAGAGATGCCAGCGGAAAGGTCGCCGTCACCAATGAGGCGAATTCGCGCGCCCACCGCACGGATTTGCTCGATCATTTTTTCGTGGCGGGGGCGATCGAGAACCATGACAACCAGATCTTCCACGTCGCGGTCAAGGCGCTTGGCGACGGACTTCAGGTTGTCGGCGACGGGAGCGTCCAGCTCCACGGCGCCCTTGCAGGACGGGCCGACGACAATTTTTTCCATGTACAAATCGGGAGCGTGGAGCAGGCCGCCCTTTTCGCTGGCGGCGAGGACGGCGATGGCGTTGGGCGCGCCGGTGGCACAGAGATTGGTGCCTTCAAGCGGGTCAACGGCAATATCCACCGAAGGGAAAACGGACTTGGGCGCGTGCTGGGCGAGGCCGACTTTTTCGCCGATATAGAGCATGGGGGCTTCGTCGCGTTCGCCTTCGCCGATGACGATGGTGCCGTCCATTTCGACTTGATCCATCGTTTTGCGCATGGCTTCGACGGCAACTTCGTCGGCTTTGTGGCGATCGCCGAAGCCCATGGTGCGGGCGGCAGCGATGGCGCCATTTTCGACTACGCGCAGAAATTCAAGACTGAGTTGTTCTTCCATGTTGGCGCCCTCCGCGGACGCTAATCTTAGGGCAAAGTGCGGCTTAAGGTCGATAGGGGTGTTGGAAGCGATGGAGCGAACCCGGCAACCGTACAGGGCAATCAGACACCGATCGTGGACTCATTGTACTTGTTCTTTGCCCGGAAGTGGACGGATAAGCCCGTTGATCAGGAACGGATCCGTAAACTCGGTCATCTCGCCGGCGTGCTTGTCCTTAACGGGAAGCAGGCGGGCGGAGAGCGGCTTGTTCCATTTGACGGAGAGGGTGGCGACGTCGCCGAGGATGCGGGCGAGCTCCTCGACCGTGGTGTCGCCGGGAAGAGGAATGGTGTCGAGGCCGGTGGCGCAGACAGCGGAGTAGCTGAGGAGTTGGTCGAGGGAGAGGCGGCCCTGATTCCAGCGATCGGCGAGAGTGGGGTCTTCGAGAACGGGGAGCATCACGCCGGAATAGCCGGTGCGGCGCGCGCCGATTTCTTTTAGCGCGGAAGTAATGACGCCGACGGCAGTCATCGTGCCGCTGGAGCCAAGCGGTTGCTTGGAAATGGTTTCGATGGCCGCGCCGATGGAAGCGCCCTGCGAGGAGGCAGGAGAAAGATCGAGGCCCATGTAGATCCAGCCCTGTTCGCGGTCGATGCGGAGCGCGGCGTCTTCGACGTCGAAGGCGGCGTTGTAGAAAGCGTCGATGATCTGGCGGCGGGCGGCGGCGAGGTCGGGAGCGTTTTGCGCGGCGGTGGTAAGGAGGCCGGCGGAGGCTAGGCCGATGGCGAACTGGTGGCCGGCGCCGGTGTGATACGCGCCGGGGAAAAAGGGAGAGTAGGGCGGGACGCTGGCGTTGGCGGCGAAATGGAAATTGCCTTCGCTGTGGTCGGTGGTTTGGGAAAGTTTCTTGATTAGGCGGGCGGCGGCGTTGACGGCGGGCCAGTTGATGCCGGCGTCGTTGGTGACAGTGAGACTGCCGAAAATATTTTTGGTGTTTTGCAGGACGGCGGCGAGGAGATCGGCCTGGGCATCGCCGTCGTTGCCGGCGAGATAGGCAGAACCGATGGAGAGGCGCACGTGATACTGGTCGGCGAGGCCATCGAGATTTTTGAAGAAGCGGACGGCGTCGTCGGTGGAGAGGCCCTTGGTGTATTCGGGGAACGGCTGCGTGACGATGCGAAGCGTTTCGACGGTGTAGCCGCGGGACTCAAAAACGGTTTTCGCGTAGCCGAGGAATTTGGCGGTTTCGGCGAGCTGCAGCTGGTATTGCGAGCGATCGAGATTGATGAACGAGGTGATGGTGCGGACGTGGGGCTTCGAGTCTGCGGGAGCCTTTGCGGGCGCCGGGGTCTGGGGAAACGTGAACGGAGCGAACGCGAAAAACGCAAGAAGGAATGAGGCGAAAAGTTTTGTAAGGTTTTTCATAAGAATCAGACAAATGCCGAAATGCCGGTGATTTTTTCTCCGATGATGAGTTTGTGAATGTCGTTGGTGCCTTCGTAGGTGTAAACGCTTTCGAGGTTGTTCATGTGGCGCATGATGCAGTAGTCGTCGACGAT
>DATMRF010000025.1:0-62560 GCA_035566435.1 Candidatus Acidiferrum sp. | reverse complement strand
GAACAGATCAAGTCCCTGGAGAAAGATGCTGAGTTGGATGATTACACCTACCGTGTGGCCGGCTGCGTCGGCGAGTTCTGGACCCGGCTCTGCCGCGCGCACCTTTTTCCACAAGCATATCTAAAGGATTCCTGGCTGCTGGCCCAGAGCGTGAGATTTGGGAAAGGATTGCAATTGGTCAATATCCTGCGTGATTTGCCGGCGGACCTGCGCCAGGGCCGCTGTTATCTCCCCACCGAACGCCTGGCCAGTTGCAACCTGCAACCCGTGGAACTGCTCCGGCCCGGAAATGAGCCGCGGCTGCGCCCGGCCTATAACGACTACCTCACCAAGGCCGATTTCCATTTGCAGGCGGGTTGGGCCTACACCAATGCCCTGCCCCGCGGCAACATCCGCGTGCGGCTGGCGTGTGCCTGGCCTGTCCTCATCGGCCATGAAACGCTTAGGCTGCTTTGGGCGAACAACGTGCTCGACCCTCAGCGCCGCATTAGCGTCAGCCGCCGTCGGGTCAAACGGTTGATGGTCCGTTCCGTGCTCCTTTACCCCTGGCAGGGCGCCTGGAGACGATTGGTTTCTTAACGTAGTTGCAGCCTTCCTCGCCGGGCTTATGATTACAAGCAGCTGTCCTCGACATGAGCAACACCCATGCTCTTCCATTCCGAGACACGCTTGAGCAATACCAGCAACAGGCGGAAGCGCTCTTCGATGCTTTGCAGGCGGGCGACGAAGCCGCCCAGTGGCGCTTCAAGTGGCTCCACCCGCGCTTCCGCGGCAAGACCATAGCCGATGTGCGAGCCGCAACCCTCGCTCTGGCCGACGCCCAGGCGGTTATCGCCCTCGAATATGGCTTTGAAAACTGGGCAGCTCTCGCCGCGTTCACCGACGCCGTTATCCGCGACGGCTCTGTCGCCCGGTTCGAGACCGCGGTCGAGGCCGTTATCTCGGGCGACGTCGCCGCGCTTGGCGCGTTGCTCCGCGAGCAGCCGGAGTTGGTTCGGACACGCTCGACTCGGCGGCACCATGCCACTCTGCTCCACTATGTCGCTGCCAATGGCGTCGAGGGAGGGCGACAACGGACCCCGGCGAACGCCGTTGAAGTCACCAAAATCCTGCTGGAAGCCGGCGCTGAGGTGGATGCCCTGGCCGATATGTACGACCACGAGTGCACAACCATGAGCATGCTGGTATCGAGCTGTCACCCGGCGAAGGCCGGACTCCAGGGCGCCCTGGCGGAGGAATTGCTCGACCACGGCGCCGCCCTCGAAGGCCGTGGCTCGAAATGGCAATCCGCTCTCATGACCGCGCTGACCTTCGGTTATCTGGAGACGGCAGAGACGCTCGCCCGACGCGGCGCACCAACGGACTATCTGCCCGCCGTCGCGGGACTGGGCCGGCTTTCGGACACCGCCCGGCTGCTCCCCCAAGCTGACGCGCAGAGCCGGCACATGGCCCTCGCCCTCGCCGCCCAGCATGGCCACACCGCGGTGGTCCGATTGCTCCTCGAAGCCGGCGAGGACCCAGACCGTTACAATCCGGATGGGTTGCATTCGCATTCGACTCCACTGCATCAAGCGACCTGCTCTGGCCACGCGGACGTCGTGAAGCTGCTCGTGGACCGCGGCGCGCGTTTGGACATCCGAGACACGATTTATCAGGGCACTCCGCTAGGCTGGGCAATCCACTGCGAAAAGCCCGTCATTGCGGATTATCTCCGAAAGCAAGCCGCACCGGAGTCGTGAAACGCGGCGCCAAACGTAATTACTTATCAGCAGGACAACGAACATGAGCGACCTGGAACTGCTTCGGCACACGGTGGCGACGCTCGCTTATCGCGCGGGAAAGACCATGCGCGGGGCGCCGGCGTCATTCGCCGATTTCAAGCCCGGCCCAACTACGCGCACGCCAGTCGAAATCGTTGCGCACATGGGCGATCTTTTCGATTGGGCGCTCACCCTTGTGCACGGCTCCCCAAAATGGAATTCAGCGCAGCCAGGACCGTGGGACGCCGAAGTCGCGCGCTTCTTCGCTGCTTTGAAGAAGTTCGACGACGCCCTCGCCACTGAGTCTGTGAAACTCGAGCTGTCGCGCATTTTTCAGGGGCCGATTGCTGACGCGCTGACGCATACGGGCCAACTCGCGATGCTGCGCCGGCTCGCCGGCTCCACCATGAAGAGTGAGAGCTATCGGCACGCCGACATCGTGGTCGGCCGGGTCGGCATCGAGCAAACCCCAGCCAACCCGAAGTACGAGTTTGACTGAGGTTTAAAGTAGCTAACTTTCAACCTTCAACTTGCAACTTGGAACCGCGAAAATCTGCGCAAAAAAACGACATTGCTGGAAAGCTGGCTCTTTTCTTGACCCTTTTCTACGTCGCCAATTTTGACCACAGCCTTAATTGTCATTCATGCCCGCAAGCTTCCACTCGTTGCCGACTTTTTTCAGGAGGACCTTCGTCGTGTGGGTCTGATCCCCATCCTCGAACGCGGCCGTGAGCACCGCCGTGTCGGCGCTTTGGAAATCGCGGTTGACCACCTGGACCGATTTAAGGTTGCTGACTTCGTCCATGGCCCGGATGGCCGCTTCCTCCGCGGATTTACCCTCAAACTCCTTCTCCATCATTTGCCGGAACTCACCCGTCGTGCTGTCAAGTAAGGCTTTCAAATTGCCGTTGTTGGATGCCCAGAGGGAACTCCGCAACGCATCGTCCGGGCTGCCAAAACCCGTAAAATTCCACGAGTCCCGCGGCCAGAAATCCGCGGTGGCGACTTTGGGCACGGCCTCGCCCGCGAGGTAGCGGTCCAGGGCCGCGTGCGCCTCCGTGTTGTCGTTGCGCGCGCGTTGGAACTCATTGGTTAGTTGACCAAGAACCCCGAGCTCGGCGCGCAACCGCAGCAGCTCGGTCGAGGGATCGCTCGCCAGAGATTGAGCAGGCTTGGCGGTTACGGGGAGGCTTGCTTGCCGCTCGTTCCCGGCAAGCAGGTCCGTCACCCGGTCCAACTGTTGTTGCAGCGCCTGCTGCTCTTGGCGCAGTTCGAGCCTGGTCTGATGTTCCAGCGCCAGCCCCGTTGCCAAACCGAGCAGCGCCACCGCGCCGGCGAGGCTGGGAATGATACTCCGTCTGTTCATTGGCGTGGCTTCAGTTCGCTTCGAGGGCACGGTGGTCTCTTATTCTGCCGGGAGAACGATTACGTCTCCCTCCCGGAATTCGTTGGTCCTGGTGACGCCGCCAAACCTGTACTCGATCGTCAGATGTTTTGTCTGCCCGAATTCGGGATCGCCTTTGATATTGTTGCTGGCCATCGCTTTGAGACTGTCGCCCCGGATTCGATCCTGGAGTTCTCCCGTCACGTCCATTCTGGTGTGGTCGGTCCAATACTCGGCTTTGATGATCTCGAGCTGCGATACGTTACCGTTTGCTGCCCGGCGAGCCGCCCGGTCCTCTTTCCTGCGATTCTCGAGCGCCGCGCGGGTCTGGCGCGTATCCTCGAGCAGCGATTCGGTTTGCTGATGCTGCTGAAGCAGTCCGGCTATCTCGCTGCGCAGCCGCAGTAACTCCTCGTCGGCCCCTGCCGGCGAGGTGGCCAAGGGCGCGCCGGCGTCGGACAAATTATCGGTTGCAGGCGCAGTGCGCTCCGGCAGCCGCTGATTTTCGGCCAGCTTTTCAGTCGCCTCGTTCAAACGCCGAAGCAAGACGGTATTCTCCTCATGGATTTGAGCGCAGGCCCGGCGTTCGAGCAGCAACCAAACGGCGATTGCGGCAAACGTCACGCTATAGATAATGCCGATCAGCGTTCTTGTTTTCATCGGTTCGCAACCCAATCCGCTGCGCGAAGTCCGCGCTTTCCTGCCTGATTAGACACCGCCGCTTGAAAAGTGTTATGCGGACGAAGATCCGACTTTACGCAAGGACGAAGGCGCGACCGGATGCCACTCCGCCGCAGCCGGTGCTTGGTTCATGAGTGGTGATAACGCACCAAAACAACCCTTGTTATGGGTAACCCGTTTTTCTGCAATGCCTGTTCGATGCGGCCGTTCCACAGGTCAGCATGACGGCACACTTGTCGGGTGTGCTCATTGGCTTCGTTGTCACCCTGATTCTCGGCGATAACCTGAGGTCCGCACCACCACCCCTGCCAGGCACCTCAGAATCATCGGTAGCGGGGACGGCCCGGAGCGATTGACATCCAACGAGTGTCGCCCGCGGAGCGTCAATGAATCGGCCAGGCGCAAACAGCAAGGTCTCATCACTCTAGCAATTCCAGAATCTGAAATCGTGCTTGACGATTCGTGCTTCGCCAGCTAGCGTAGGTCCATCGAAAGGAACCCCCTGCGATGCCAAATCTGCGGACCGAAACCGTTGCGACGCTTCAGGACTTCATTCGCCTGATCGATTCACTCATCACGGACCCCCAGGATCCTTACTGGTTTCGCGGCGTCGCCGTGGATAGCCGTGTGAGAGGAAACTTTCACGCACGGGTCCTAGCCCTCAAATTTCACACCCACGACTCTGCCGCGACAGCAGCGGTCGTAGCGCAGGTTTCCAAACCTGCCGTATCGCCGACTTCCAAGTCGGCAGAGTGTCGTGACTGCATTGGTACCCGCAGGTTCGGAAACCTGCGATACAGCAGGTTTGGAAACCTGCGCTACCGGCAACGGTGTGAAATATCCGGGCTAGGGGGGTGGGGGCGGGTTAACCGCCCGCACCGGTGAATCTGCTGCGCTACCCTTGCATTCAGCTATGTTGATGTGATCGTTTTCGCCATGAATCAGGTTCTCGATAGCACGCGGCCCGTCATTTCGCCTCACACGCCGCCGAGTGGCGGCACAAGCCACTCGATCGACTGCGCCATAGCTCATGCGATGAACTGGCTGGTTAAGGAGCAGCAACCTGAGGGTTTTTGGGTTGGAATGCTTAAGTGCAACTGCTGCATGGAAGCGGAGTGGGTTCTGGCCATGCACTTTCTGGGCGTCACGAACGACCCAAAAGTACCGGGTGTGGTTCGAGCGATGCTCAAGGAGCAAAGGCCGGACGGCTCTTGGGAGGTCTATCCCCAAGCCCCTATGGGAGACATTAACGCCACAGTGGAGTGTTACGCAGCCCTGCGCTGCAGCGGCTTCAAGGTGGACGATGAACCGGTCAGGAAAGCACGGCAATGGATTCTGTCGCACGGAGGTCTGAAGAAAACCCGCAACTTCACCCGCATCTGGCTGGCCTTGATTGGGGAATGGCCTTGGGAGTTTACGCCGGCAGTACCGCCCGAGATGATTGCCCTGCCCACATGGATGCCGTTCAACATTTATTGGTTCGCCAGTTGGGCGCGTGCCACTATTGTGCCGCTGGCCATTGTTTCCGCCCGGAGGCCCGTTCGACCTTTGCCTTCCGACCGCCGCTTGGACGAACTCTTTCCCGGTGGGCGTGGCCGGTTTGATTATGCCATCCCGAAAACAATGACGGGATTTTGGCCGACCTTCTTCCGCGTGAATGAACGCATCCTTCATGCCTATGGTTCGCTCCCGTGGAAGCCTTGGCGGGAGACGTGCATCAAGTTGTGCTTGGAGTGGATTATCCGGCATCAGGATGCAGACGGAGCTTGGGGTGGTATTCAACCCCCGTGGATATACAGCCTGATGGCTCTGCATGTCGAAGGCTACCCCTTGGACCATGCCGTGGTTCATAATGGTCTGGATGCTTGGAACCATCATTGGTCCTACGAGCGGGACGGGGCTACCTATTTGCAGGCCAGCGAATCCCCTGTTTGGGACACCCTTCTCGCCTTGGAGGGATTGCTTGATTGTGATGCTACCGGCGAAACCTTCCCACAAATGTTGCCCGCTCTGGACTGGATTCTGAAGAAACAGATTCTGGTAAAAGGCGACTGGGCCATGACTGTCAAAGGTGTGGAATGCGGCGGCTGGGCTTTCGAGCGAGCGAACACTCTTTATCCCGATGTGGATGATACTGCCGTGGCCCTGAGCGTCCTTGTCCGAATCCGCAATGTTGTGCCCGAATCATTGCGTCCTCGCATTGATACGGCAATTCAACGGGCCGAAACCTGGGTCCGCGCAATGCAATCGTCCAACGGTGGCTGGGGCGCATTCGACAAGGACAACAACAGGTGGATTCTGACCCAGATACCCTTCTGCGATTTCGGGGAAGTCCTTGACCCGCCTAGCGCGGACCTCACCGGTCACAACCTCGAAGCTTTGGGTCTGATGGGATACGACCAGCGTGATTCGGTGGTCAAGAGAGCGGTCCAGTATATCTTGAGTGAGCAGGAACAGGATGGCAGTTGGTTTGGGCGGTGGGGTGTCAACCATATCTACGGCACTGCCCTGGTGTTGCCGGGCCTGCAAGCCGTAGGCTTTGACATGAAAGACCCGCGCATTCGCCGGGCCGCAGACTGGCTGGTTTCCAAGCAGAGGCAGGATGGTGGCTGGGGAGAGTCCTGTGCCTCCTACGTGGATGAGTCAATGCGGGGAGATGGCCCCAATACACCCTCGCAAACCGCATGGGCGCTCATCGGCCTTCTCGCTATGGGAAGCCATGATTACGATGCCGCCATAGAGCGCGGTGTGCAATGGCTTCTGCGGCACCAGCACAACGGCACTTGGGATGAACCCCACTACGTAGGGTGCGGCTTTCCGGGTTACGTAATCGGCGAGCGCGTTAACCTCAAGAAGAACGCGGGCATGCTGGCCCAAGGTCGTGAATTGGCTCGCGGCATTATGATTAATTACAACCTCTACCGGCATTACTTCCCGTTACAGGCGCTGGGCCGCGCCCGACAGCATTTACGAAGGAAAGGCCAACGGGCAGAGACTTGAAGTAGCTCTCATCGGGAGGTCAGAACAATGTTTTTACGGTGTCGCTCCGCCTCGATCGCGCAGCCGTTGCAGAAACTTCGTTCTGACCCCGTCTTGACCCCGCCTACGATTCAGTTGGCACTTACAGAAGCTAACGAAGGCAACGAAGAAATGGTCTCAGGAGTTCCAGTGGGAAAGCCGCCATCGCCTGTGTGGGCCCCTGGCCCCTCAGTGATCGGCCGGGTTTGCCCGCTGGTGGGAATTAGTTTAATCTTTTGACATTATTAGAAACCGCACCCGTGAAACGATCGCTCACCTGATATCCTCGCGTATGAAACCTTATCTACTTCAAATGGCGTTAACCGTCCTATGCGTCCTGTTCCAGATCCGGCCGGCCTCGGCTCAAGTCACCGCCTTTACCTACCAGGGCCGGCTGAACCTGGCTGGTGGCGCCGCCAACGGTCTTTACGACCTGCGGTTTACCGTGTTCGATTCAACGAACAGCCCCGGCATAATCGTGGCAGGGCCGGTGACCAATACGGCTGCGGGCGTTTCCAACGGCTTGTTCACGGCCACAATCGATTTCGGAACGAATGTTTTCACCGGCGCCGCCCGCTGGCTGGAGGTCGGGGTGAGGACCAATGGCGTGGGCGGGTTCACCGTGCTGAGTCCACGCCAGGCGCTGAGCGGGTCTCCCTACGCGCTCTTCGCCTACAATACGAGCGCCAACGTCAACAATACGGTGGGCAGCAGTTATGCCGCAGTGGGCGGGGGTCTGAATAATCAAAGCACGGGGGCCTACTCGACGGCGGCCGGTGGCCAGGGCAACGTGAGTTCAAGTTTTGTTACCAGTGTGGGAGGCGGATTGGATAACCAGGCCTCGGCGTCTTATGCCGCCGTGGGGGGCGGGATTAATAATTTCGCCACGGGAACGGCCGCGTTCGTAGGCGGCGGCGCGGGAAACACGGCCTATGGCCAGGGGAGCGCAGTGGTTGGAGGCTATGGCAATGGCGCCTACGCGGCCTATGCGAGCATAGGCGGCGGCTCGAACAATACGGCCAACGCAGCGGGGGATGTTATCGGCGGCGGTTTCCAAAACACGGTCAACGCCGCCGACGCGACGATCGGCGGGGGTGTTGGGAACACAATCAGCTTTACCGGAACCTACGGTACGATCCCGGGCGGGTTCTCAAACATGGTCGCCGGGGCCTACGGTTTTGCCGCCGGACAGAATGCCGAGGTGTTGCACAACGGGAGCTTTGTTTGGGCAGACGCCTCCGCATCGATACCCTTTGCTTCCGGCGCGGCCAATCAGTTTCTGGTCCGGGCCGTTGGTGGAGTCGGCATTGGAGTGAACAACCCGGGCATGCCGTTGGATGTGGGCGGCCGGATTCGCACTCGCGATGGCGCCGGCAGCGCCGCCGCAGTTGTCTTCAACACGGCTTTTTTCGGCACGAACGCCGACATCGGCTGGGTGGGAGTGATGGACTCGACGCGGCTGGGCCTTTATGGCAATGACCCACGGGGAGGTTCGGGCTGGGGTCTGACCTTCGACACCGTTACCGGCAACGTCGGCATCGGAACCGGTTCCACCTATCCGGGCTACAAGCTGCAAGTCAACGGAAGCGTCGCCGGCGTTGGGGCGTACAACAATATCTCCGACGCCCGCTTCAAGACGAACGTTATTCCGATCAGTGACGCGCTGGAGGTGGTGGGGAAATTGCGCGGGGTTCGGTTCGACTGGCGAGCGGGTGAATTCCCGGCGATGAATTTTGAATCCGGCCGCCAGCTCGGCCTCATCGCGCAACAAGTGCAGCCCGTGCTGCCCGAAGCTGTGAGCGTGGATTCCCAGGGAGTCCGTTCTATCGCCTATACTAAAATCATTCCGGTCCTGGTCGAAGCCATCAAGGAACAACAGGGACAGTTGCACCAGCGCGACGCCCGCATCGAGAAGCTCGAGCAAGACCTGGCGGCGCTCCGCGCCGTGCAGAAACAGGCTGCCGCTGCCTGGGAGGCCCGGTTCGCCGCTCTCGACCGGGCGGTGTTTCAGCGCTCTCAAACGCCTCCGGTTGCCCGGGTCTCGGAGTAATGTCGGGCGTGAGCTGTTCTGATTCACCGATCCCAGTCCCTTATTGTGCGATCGCGCAAATCGGGGTCAGGACGTTGTTGTTACACTGTCGCTCCGCCGCGATCGCGCAGCCGCTGGAGAAACTTCGTTCTGACCCCGTTTTCGGTCCACAAGAGTCTCAACCAGACTGAGCGTTCTTTGGCGAGTCTGGCATGTTTTGTGCTTTTCACCAGAGCTGTTGCGCGCAGCGAAATCGAAACGGATTGCGTAACCTTATAACAATACATTATGACAATAATTACGGAAAACCCCTCCAGGATGGTCCTCAAGGATAACAAGCAAATTGCGTTTCTGTCCGCCGGCGGCTTGGTGGTGTTCGGTTTGCTGATTGCCTGTCTGTTGGTCCGGCATGGCGTGCTTCCGGTCATCTTCGGGCTCGCTTTTATGGGCGCGGGTGCGTTCATGTTATTCAGGATCCGGCGTGTGACCATTGAGCTGGACAAGGCCGCCGGCACAATCCACCTCCTGTTTCAGGGCCTTAAGAGCAAAGAGGAGCGGGAGCTGCGAATGGCGCAAATACAGAAGCTCCTCTTGCGGAAGTGGATTCAAACCCATAGCACGACGTCGTACAACCGGAACACCGGCCGTTCCACGTCCTCCACTTCGTATCACCAGTTTATCCTGGTCTTTGTGACCGACCAAAATGAAGAAATACAATTCGATTTCGGAAGGGTCAGAATCGGGTTGATGAACATGCTCACTTCCCCTGAAGAGAAAAAGAGGCGAGCGGCCGAGCAGATCGCAATCTTCCTCAACGTCCCACTGGACTCGGCTTCGCCGTCGGCTTCGGATGTCCTGGGCGCGATCCGGGGTGGCTTGGCCGGAAGATTCCAGAAGGTCCACTGACAAAGGCCTGCAAGCGGACACATTGGTTTTTCCCACCGCCATTCAATCTTAACGCATTGCCAACTGGCGAACCCGAAAACCTCTCATGAAATCCTGGCATCGGTGTGTTGGGCTCGTCGTGCTCTTAACTGCGGCGACGGTTCGAGCCGAAAGCCCGGGCGGCCGGACACCTTGGGCGGTAAAGCCCGACCTGGCCAGCGAGCCGGTCCTGGACAAACCGATTGACCCCTCCGGCGTCGTTCAGTTGAGATCGACGCGTGTGGTTACTCCGTCCTACTCGGGTCGTTTCATTGCGCTGGACCCCCAAATCCCCGGCCAAAAAATGCAAGGTGAATGGTGGCAGGTTTACGATCTTAAGAATCTGAAGCCGGTCGGGCCCGCGTTTACCGCGCCGGCGAACCTGGGAAATCCGCACATCCTCAGCCCGAATGGCGCTCATCTTGCCAACCGGTCCAAGGACACGCACGGAACCATCGACGTTTGGGATTGCAAGACCGGAAAATTGGCTCGCAACATCGAGGTCACTGACGGCTCGGAGAACCGGTATGCCTCCCCGGCGGACTTCGCAGGTCCGAACCGCCTGCTGACGAAATGCCATGAAACCCTCTTCCCGCTCGCGGAAGCTCAGACTCTCTATCAAGTGTGGGACCTGGCGACCGGCAAGGAGCTCTCCCATTTCAATGTTGGGCTTGTCTGGAGCTGCAAGTGGGCAACCATCAGCCCCGGCGGACGCTATTTGGTGATGGAACTCACCGAGAAGCGTTCGTACCGTTTACTCGCGTGGGATCTGGCCACCGGCCAGTCGGCAGGCGAGGCGGACTTTCAAGGCAAGGATGAACCCTGGGGGCAGGCGTGCGGCGTGGTCTTTTCCCCCGACGCAAAGCTCTTGGCCATTGTATGGCGGCTCGGCCGCAAGGATATCTGGGGGCGCGTGTTTGTGTTCGACGTTGTCCAGGGCCGGCAGGTGGCTTCCTTGCCGCTCGATTATACCATGAAGAGCATCGGCCTGGGCTTGGATCTCGGCGACCGGCCCGCGCTGCAATGGACTCCCGACGGCGAACGCTGGTTGATGGTTGGGCACCTGCTGATGGATGCCAGAACCGGCGCCGTTACCGGCCGGATTGGCACGGAGCCTCGGTCTGGCGCAGTCTGGACCGTGCAGCGGCGAAATTTCGTCGGACCCAATTTTGTGACGGAAGTGGTTGAGCATGGGTTTGACCGGAAACTGACGTACGTAGCCGTGCCGACGAGAGCTCAAACGCTCGGGAGCACCCCATAAATTCCAGCGAATTGTTTTCCCCCCGGTAAGGACGCGTGTAGGGGAGAAATACTGGGGTTTATTACGACGAGTCGCGACGGGAATACCGCGATTGGTTATTACATCGGGTTTGAGCGCGAAGCCGCCGCCGCGGGCCTGCCGCTGTATCCGCGCTTGCTCCATACCACCGTCGCCGATGCGATCGCCTGGCGTTGCCAACGGCTTTCGCTGGGGCGCACCGCGCTGGAACCCAAGGCGGCCCTGGGCGCGAAGCCTGAACCGATGTGCGTGTGGTTGCGTCATCGCGTGCCGACGTTGAACTGGATGATGCGTGGCTTGCTCGGCACAGTGGCACACGGGGAAGCCCCGGAGCGAAGCCCGTTCAAGGCCACAGCCCCTCATAAATAGATTCCCTTTTTTTGTCACCTCGATCCCCTTTTCGGGTACTTACACGGTGATATGATTATTGACAGCTTGATGACCCGCGAAGCAACCACTGATACCGAGCTGGTAGGGCGCACGCTCGATGGCGACACTACTGCTTTCGAGCAGATCGTTTCCCGATACCAGTCGTTGATTTGTTCCCTCACATACAGCGCCACGGGAAGCCTCGGCCAGAGCCAGGATTTGGCCCAGGAGACTTTCATCACCGCGTGGAAACATCTGCGCCTCCTGCGCGAACGCGATAAGCTTCGCGCCTGGTTGTGCGGAATCGCCCGCCGCCTTGTCGGCAAGGCCCTTCGCCGCGATGGCCGTGAGCCGGTTCATGAAGCAGGGCCGCTTGAGCTCATACAGGATTCCGCCGATGCCGCTCCCCTGCCTTCGGACGACGTCGTCACCAAGGAAGAAGAGGCCATTCTCTGGCGGTCCCTCGGGCGCATCCCGGAAACTTATCGGGAACCGCTCGTCCTATTCTATCGCGAGCACCAGTCCGTCGAGGCGGTGGCGGCGTCATTGGATTTGAGCGAGGATGCGGTCAAGCAGCGGCTTTCGCGCGGACGCAGGCTCTTGCAGCAGGAGGTGCTGTCATTCATTGAAGGCGCTCTCGAGCGCACCTCCCCGGGCAAAGCCTTCACGATTGGCGTGCTGGCGGCCCTCCCGGTGCTTGCGTCGTCAGCATCGGCTGCAAGCGTGGGGGTCACGGTCGCGGCCAAAGCCGGCGCGACCGCCAAAGCCGGCGCCGGCCTGGTTGCCCTCAATGCGTTTGCCGGCCCCTTGACCGGGTTTCTGTCCGCCTATCTCGGCTACAAGATGTCCATGGACGCGGCCGCGTCCGATAAAGAGCGTCGGTTTATCAAGAGTTTCTATGCCTTGTTGACGATTTTCATTGTGGCACCGCTGCTAATTCTGTTCCTGGCTGTTTGGGGAAAGTCCCTCGCCACGTCGCACCCGCGATTGTTTACCGGAGTGCTGCTGGCAGCCACAAACAGTTGGATTCCTGCCACCGCGTTGATGTTCGTCTGGATGCGGCGGAGACTGCGTGGGTTGAACGCGTCGGTCGCACGTCGCTCAACGACGACTTTTGAATATCGCAGCAAGGCCACTTTCCTGGGTCTGCCTTTGATTCATATCCGCCTGGGAGCGACCTGGACCAGCCAGGGGGATGCGGTCAAGGCCTGGGTTGCCATTGCCGATGATCTGGCTATCGGCGGGCTCTTCGCTTTCGGCGGCACCGCGGTGGCCCCGCTCTGTTTTGGCGGATTTGCCCTCGGCGGGGTGGTGTTTGGCGGTTTCGGGGCAGGCATTCTTTGTTACGCCGGCTTTGGCATCGGTTGCTGGGTGGTGGGCGGCATGGTCAGCGGTGTCATGGCGGTTGGCGGCTGCGCGTTTGGCTGGCAGGCGGCGCTCGGCGGAATCGCCATCGCGCAACAATTTGCCTTGGGCGGCGTGGCGCTGGCCGCCCACGCAAACGATGCGGCGGCCAATACGTTCATAAAGGGCAACCTCTTTTTCCAAAACGCCTTCCTTCTCGTGACCAAATGGCTTTGGCCAACCCTTCTGCTTTCTCTCTTGCCAACGCTTCTGCTCTGGCGAGCGACAAAAAAGAAACGCTCGCCCGTGCCGCGTCCCTGAACCCGCGGGCGCAAAAACCAATCTCTACCAGTCGATTGGGGAATCGGCGCCCGCCAAAGCTTGACCTGTTGCCGACTAAGACGATGATCTTCGCGCCGTTCACGCACTCCGAAAACGATGGATTACGAGGTCGTCATATTTTGGTTGGTTTTGCTTTCCTGCCTCTCGGGTTTGGTCATGGTGGCAAAGCGCGGTCGCTCCGTCGGACGCGGTTGGCTCGTCCTCTACCTGGCAATCCTGCTGGTATCCGTGGCGGGCTGGCTGTTGAAAGAAAGCACATTGGTGTATGGCAGTCTCGCAATGTGGTTGTTGGTTGTGGGTTGGTTTATGGTTGTTGGGACCATTTGTGGAGTTTGCCCTCGGTTGGCGACGATTTCTCCTGGTCTATTTCCTCGCGGGACTCGGCTCGATGGGTGCGGTGATGCTGTTCGTCTCCGGACCAAATGGGGAGCGGCTGCCGGCATGGGTTCTACGAACCTGTCCCATTGCCCCATTGCGAGATGCTTGACGGCAGGGCGGCTTTGGTTGTTAAATCTGTCATTACCTTTGTCAATGGACAGTTTAAGGAAAAATGAAAGCTCCTTTGTGCCTGCTGCGGAATCTCCAAAACTGGCCTGTCGGGATTGTGCTGCTGCTGCTGCTGTGCGCCGCGCCGAGCCAGGCGGCTACCGTGACGGTCACGAGCCTCGCCGACAGCGGCAGCGGCTCCTTGCGCGCCGCCATCGCCGGCGCCAATCCTGGCGACTACATCACCTTTTCCGGCCCGCTGGCGGGCCAAACCATCCATTTGACCACCGGGCAACTGACTGTCGGGAAGAATCTCACCATTGATGCCTCCGGGTTCTCCCAGCCGGTTGCCATTGACGCCGGCGGCAGTTCGCGCGTCTTCGAAATCACCGCCGGAATTGTCTCCTTGGCCGGGCTGACGCTGACCAACGGAGTTTGCCCTGCCGGCACTGCCGGCGGCGGCATTCAGGTGGATCCCGGCGCGGCGCTCACCGTCAACAGCCTGACCATCTCCGGCTGCATTGCCACCAATGGGAGTGCCGGCGGCGGCATTTATGTTTACGGCACGGCCAACCTCACGGTGGTCTTTTCGACCATTTCCGGCTGCATCGCCACCAACGGCAGTGCCGGCGGCGGCATTTACAACTCGGGCACCGCCACGCTCGAATACTGCACACTCACGGGCAATATCTCGGGAACGGGCGGCGGCATTTACGCCATGGGTGCGACCACCCTTAACGATTGCACGCTGGTCGGAAATTACGCCCAAACCAACGTCAGCGGCGAGGGCGGGGGCATTTACAATTACGGCACCCATACCTTCACGCTCAACAATTGCACGCTTTCCGGCAATTCCGCCTACCTCGGCGGGGGTATTTACAATCCCACTGCCGGCTTGCTGATTCTGACCAACACTATCGTGGCCGGCAATACGGCGTCCTTCGCCGGCCCGGACATCGCAAGCTTCTATACCGGCGCGAACAACTTTATTGGCGGCGACCCGAAGCTGGCCCCTTTGGGCAATTATGGCGGTCCCACGCAAACCATGCAGCCGCTGTCGGGTTCGCCGGTCATTGACGCCGGTACTGATTCGGTGACGAACTTTTTGACTTATGACCAGCGCGTTTCGCTGCGCTTGTCCGGCGCGCACGTGGATATCGGCGCCGTCGAAAAGCAATTTAGTGCGCCGGCGGCCCAACCGCTCGTGCTGAAAAATGTCAGGCGATTGAATAATCAATTTCAATTTGCTTTCACTAATGCTCCGAACGTCGACTTTACCGCGCTGAGTTCCACAAACCTCGCGCTGCCGCTGACCAATTGGGCGGCCTTGGGAAACGTGACTGAAATTTCATCGGGTCAATACCAGTTCACGGACACGTCGGCCACGAACCACGCGCAGTTCTACCGCGTCGTTTCGCCGTAAGAGACATCAAACCGACTCGACCGACACGCCGGCAGGGGACAATTCGGTCGGGACCGGGCGTAGAAAGCGCGCCAGCCAGATGCAGGTGAGCACCAAGGTCGCAGCCACGGCGCCCGCCGCCGCGTAGCCGGTGATTCGGCCACTCGGACCCTCGCCGATGATGGTGCCGCTGAGCCAGGCCGCCAGGCCGCCGGAAAATTGCTGGACCGACGAGTTGACGCTCATGAAGCCGCCGGAACGGGGTCAGAAGCTGTCCGGCGGTGGACTGATAGGGGTCATGCTGGCCCAAGGTCGTGAATTGGCGCGCGGTATTATGATTAATTACAACCTCTACCGGCATTACTTCCCGTTACAGGCGCTGGGCCGCGCCCGACAGCATTTACGAAGGAAAGGCCAACGGGCAGAGACTTGAAGTAGCTTTCATCGGGGGGTCAGAACAACGTTGTTACACTGTCGCTCCGCCTCGATCGCGCAGCCGCTGGAGAAACTTCGTTCTGAGCCCGTTTTCCACGTCAAGGGGTTGGCGTTCGGAAAAGGTCTTGCCGCAGCGGGTGCAGCGAAAGCGACGGACAACGCGGTTACGGTTCTGGAATTTGGCGAAGTATTTCGCCTCTGCCTGACAACAGAGACACTTCAAACTTGACTTTCCATGCAAGATTAGCTAACGTTTTGCCGTATCTGCGAAGATATGCGGCTCGCGGCAGCTAACCCTGCTTTGAGTTGCGCTCCGTTCGGTGCTCTAACACCATTCGGAGTTTCGTTTTCGGTTAATTCGGGCAGCGGCCCTTGGTGATTGGTGTCCCGCGCTAATGGAACGCGTTGACTGTGTTTAGTCGGCTTGCAACCTGCCAATCCCGACCGCTGCCCGAAAGCTGATCTGGTAGAGAGCGGCAATGGGTTTCGCCTTCGTCATGCTGGCCGCCCCAAACGCACGCAACGCTGTCCCGCTCTTTACCAGTAAATTTTTAAACATTTGGCTTATCCGGGTTAGTGGACTGATCTGGAACCACCAATAATTGTAGAGCCAACCAGTCTTGAAGTCGTTTGAGTTCAGACTGTTTGATGCTTAGCGGCGCGCTTACAATAATGCTCCGCTTCTCGTCAAGAACGAGCGTATAACTGCGTCTGTCAGTCTGTTTCTCTGCGTCTTTGTTGACGTTGCGGTCATCGCCGTTTAGCCAGGGTTCTTCACTGCGCTCTTTGGCCACGGATGCCAAGATGCGTTTCAGTGAACCATCCACATCCAGGAAGCCAGCAAATTTCAGTGAAGCGACAAACGCCTTCGCGCAGATTGTAGCGCCAGGTTGCGTGAGTTCAAATTTTCGAGCTAGCCCGTTAGCAATAATTTCTACATTGAGGCGTTTTCCTTGATGCGATTCAACCAATTCATTATATGTAGTAATGCCGAGAATTGAATTGTTTAACGCGCTCGCTTTTGCATCTTCAGTGTCCGGCTTCAGGTAATCCAACGCCTGCGGTGTTAGACTCGCGCCTTCCTGCGCCAAAAGCTTAAAGAGCCTACAGGCAACGACACGACGATAAAACGGTGTCGAACTCGGTCCTGAGTAACCACACTCTTTAGCGACCTTGTCCATCGTTGCAGTTTCCAGGGCTTTTTCATGGATCTCAGTTATCAGTTTAATTGCCTCCCCGAGATCAAACATAGGCAATTCGCGTGTGTAATCCTTGAGCTCTGGCTTCGTGCCCGCTGGTTGCTTTGGAAGTTTGCTGTCGATCATGCTCACCAATTATCGTCACTAAAACATAATAGTCAACACCCCATTTCCTCAATCTTGTTTTTAGGATGTAACTCATTGATTATAAAGTTACTATAATTTAGCAAAAATACGCTACAGCCGCCTCTCTTCTTCAAGAAAAACAACATGAGGAAATAGCGGTTTCTGGCTCTTGTTTACGCTTGCTTTTGTCCGAGGGGTCTGCGAAGCTGGAGGGCGATAGGCAAAACGCCGCTCGCACTATGAATGCGGCGGCGGATTGCTCCTGTGCAAAAACCGAAATTCTCGCACAGGCCGGGGCGGGAAGCGCACCCGGGCGCGATCATCTGCGCGTCTAGTTAGAGCACTTTCCCGCCTCGGTGTCAAGGAGACGTGAGAGCAGGGACAGTATGAGTGAAGTTAAATGGTTAAATTACTCGTTTGAAGTGTACCTAAAAGACGGTGAGTGGAACGAGGTTCCAGGCGTCTATATCTTCTGCGGAACCAATGAACAAAATGAATGGGAGCCGTATTACGTCGGAAAAGCCAAGAAATTCAGTGCCCGACTTCCCAATCACGAGCAGTGGGCGGCGGCGGTGCGGCTGGGGGCCACCCACGTCCATGCGCTGGTGGTTCCGCTGGAGGCCAACCGGGACAAGATCGAGGCAGAATTGATCGCGGCCTATAAACCCCCGTTGAATGTTCAACTGAAGTAAACAGGCTGGCCATAAGTTTGGCCCCTGCCAAATCATCAAACGCCCGGTTAATTCTCGGATTTTCCGGGCGATTTTGCCTACTACGAAGATGCCTGTATCTCGGTTTCATCGATATGACACTGACGACCAGCACTGAAAACGTCAAGCTTTCTAAACGAGCTGCCGCGGTAAATAAAAAGCGCCCGACTTGTGATCGGGCGCAAAACTGAACTTTGCCTTACTTCAACTCGGCTTGCCTGGACTTGCCGCGACTCGCCATGCCAAAGCTCAACTCAACATTACAGGACAAGAATAGACCCTAGGGACCGAAAGTCAAATTCCCGTCGCACAATCTAACGGTTCGAGGGGTCAAACTGTAGAGCGGTTTGCGGCGTGGGAAAACCTCCGGTCTGACCTTCCGCCGACTGTTGTTTTCAACTTGTTAATTCGACCGGTTGGAGCGAAAAGGTACTCGTCTGCCCCCACGAGACGCGGACCACGTTCAGACGGCGACTCGTACGCAGAGATCCGATTTGGACTGGACCGACCGGCAACAACTAAACCTTGGCCATATGGAGACGCGATCCTCGAAACTCGTTCGATTTCTTTCACTGCTGTGCGTGGTTGTCTGGGCGGCGGGGCCACGGGCTGTTGCCCAGACGGCGGCAGGACTCGGCATCCAACTGTACGCGGGGCTGACCATCACGGGTGCGGTCGGCACCATTTACCAAATTCAAGACGTCGTGGACCTTACCCAGACGAACAACGCGAGCGCCTGGCGCTGCCTGGAGTTCCTGCAACTGCCCGCCAGTCCCTATCTGTGGACCGACAAGTCGGTCTCGGCAATTGGCAAGCGGTTTTACCAGGCGGCGGCGTTCACCGCTCCCTCGAACATGGCGTACATCCCTCCCGGCACGTTCCGGATGGGCAGCCCGACGAACGAGGTGGACCGCTATTACTATGAGGGTCCGCAGACGGCGGTAACGATCAGCCGGGGCTTTTGGTTGGGGGAGTATTTGGTGACCCAAGGGGAGTATCTGGCGGTGATGGGCAGCAATCCGAGCCGGTTCAACACGAACAACGGATATGCGCAGGATCTGAACCGGCCGGTGGAGCAAGTGTATTGGTCGGATGCCTCGAATTACTGTGCGACGCTCACCCAGCGTGAAAGGACGGCCGGACGGATTGCGACCAACTGCGTTTATCGGCTGCCGACGGAGGCGGAGTGGGAGTATTCGTGTCGGGCGTGGACCTCGACCCGGTTCAGCTACGGCGATGACCCGGGCTACACCAATCTGACCACCTACGCCTGGTACAGCGACAACAGTAGTGGAACGACGCATCCGCTGGGGCAGAAATTACCCAACCCGTGGGGCTTGTATGACATCCATGGGCACGTCTGGGAATGGTGCCAAGACTGGTTTTCGTCCAGTCTGCCAGGCGGGATTGTTCTCGACCCACAGGGACCTGCAACTGGCGCCTCCCGGACAATCCGCGGCGGTAGTTGGGGTGACTTCGCCTGGAACTGCCGATCCGCGGTTCGCTCCGACGCTCCCGCCGGCAGGAGCAGCAGCATCGGCTTCCGGGTTGTACTGGCCCCAGCTCAGCCCTGACCTGAAACCGTCAAGCTCCCCAGATTGCACGCGCCCCCTCCATCCCGCTGTGGGTCAGAACAACGTTTTTGCACTGTCCCTCCGCCCACACCACCCGCCCGTGGGAGAAACTTTGTCCTGACCTGAGAAGCTTGATCATCCACTGATCACGAGTGCTTTGGGCGCGACTCCCGGCTGCCCTTGCCTCTGAGCGGGAAGTATAGGACGAGAGCGAAAGCGAGAATCAGACCGGCAACGAACCGTGGGAGCGAGATGCCGTCACACAGAAAGCCCCTCGCGGTGTCCCCTCTGAATGATTCCCAGAGCAATCTGGCGGTGGAGGTGGCGATTAACATGCATGTAAAGACCTGTCCCGAAAAGGAACGACGGGGATACAGCCAAAGCAGCCACGCAAAGATTATCAGCGAGCCCGCCGCCTCGTACAGTTGCGTCGGATGAAGAGGCACGTTTAAGGGGACCTGCGAAAGCGCGTGCGCACGGGGATCGGTATAGACCACGCCCAGCGGGCTTGTCGTCGGTGTTCCGAAGCAGCAACCGGCTGCAAAGCAACCTAAACGGCCAATTGCCTGAGCCAAGACCAAAGGGGCGCTGAAACAGTCCAGGACTCTTAGCGCAGGCATTCTGTGGTATTTGTAGTAAACCGCTGCGAACAGTATTCCTGGAATCAAGGCCCAGAAAAACGCGCCTGTGCTCCGGAGCATGGCTGTTAAAGATAAACCAGCTCCAGTAATCACACCATCAACCGCAGTGGACACCAACCGAGAGACAACCACACAGTATACTCCACACATTCGGACGCGCGAAGCGTCAAGGCCAGCTTGCCTTGCTAATGAACCGACGAGCCACAAACCTAAAGCGAAAGCTATGAGGTACAAAACACCATAGGTCGGAAGGGGCACTTCAAAAATCTGCGTCAATTCCGGGAACATTGGTTGGGGCAAAATGCCGAAAACCTGGTGAAACCTTTACTTTTGATTTGTTCTGACCGGAAGGAATTCAAGCTGAAGGGTTTGTCGAACCTTTTTTTGCTGGACAAGGGCATGAGTTATTTCATAAACTGAGGCGAATTTCCGCGTAACCCAGAACAATGCGGCACGCCGCTACTGAAAGGAAGGAACAAATGAAAGAAGAAATGGCTGGGACTGTCGGAGCAAGTGTTCACACGGTTTTCGGAGTAATAGGACGGAATCGGCTCGGGCGACTGTACCAAATCTTGGTCGGGGCGATAGGCATAGTTCTGCTGTCGATGGCGGCCACTTGCCCGCCTGTTACATTGAATACCTTCACCCCGCCGGTTCAGGGGGTAACGACGTTCATCATGATGGGAGGTCAAGTTGACACGGTCAACACCTGCACGCCAGTAACACCTCCCGCGCCGTCTCCAGACACGTTGACTTCCGGAAGCGCGGACGAGATTTTTGTCGGGCACGACCACTGGCGGAACACGGTTGACAACTGCCAGGAATCAAAGGTGTTGGTCTATCGGGGCCTGGTGAAGTTCGATCTCGCACAACTGAGCACGACCAAGGCGAACCTCCTAAGCTCCGCATTGCTGGAGTTCGATGTCATCGGCACGTCGTCGAGTACGCCTCCTGCGACTGGCAGTCCCTTCTGCGCTGCCCAATTACTGGACGTGGGCGATCCGTGGACGCCGGGACCTCCTTCGAATCTAAATCACTTCACTCAACAGTTTCCGCGGGGCAACACCGCCGGGGGCGCCCTGCGCGAGTGGACGCTTCCTTCAAGCTTTCCCACGGCGGCGGGTTCGACTTCTATACAGGCAACCTCGCAGGGCCATTTCCAGATCGATGTCGTTGAATGGCTAAAGCTTTGGATGGCCGGGCAACCAAACAATGGGTTCATGTTCACAGCCGTCAATGAGGATTGGACTTTACCGGTGGCGGTAAACAACAACTCAAGTTGCCGTACGCACATGGCGAATTTCAAGCTGACGGTGAAAACATTTTGAACAACCTGCCTATCCACTTCACGCCACCAAGCCCAACAAATGGAACCCGCCGTTCGTGGCAGCCACCACCGGTAGTGGTTAGTGGAGTCAATAGGATAGCCCTGTTGAACAAATCGGGGTCAGAACGCTGTTCTTACAGTGTCGCTCTGCCCGGCAGGGCCGCTGGAGAAACTTCGTTCTGACCCCGTCTCCGGGTCACCATAAAGAAGAAATATCATTTTCCTGGTTGGAATGTCTTTTCTCACGCGAGGCACTGCCCCTGAATCACATGCGCCCCTCAAAGCAAACTGTCAATCCGGGTCCGCGAAGCGGTTGTCCGCGTCGCCCGATCGCACAGCTCAGCGGCTCTTGGCCGCGAGCTTTTTGAGAGCGGCCCGAACAGGAAACACCAGCCAATAGAACCACAGCAGATGCGAAATGAAAACTAATATTAGAACCATCCTCGCGGCGTTGGCGCTGGTGGCCAGCATATGCCAGACCTCGGCCGCTTTGATCGGGACCACGTTTACTTACCAAGGCCGGCTCACCGATACGAACGCTTTAGGACCCGCCACGGGGGTGTACGACTTCCGGTTTACCATCTTCGCAGATCCTTTGGCTGGCCCCGCCTTGGGCCAGCAACTCGTTCCAAACATTGGCGTCACTAACGGCCTGTTTATAGCACCGGTGGATTTGGGGGCCGCTTTTGCCGGCGAACGGAGGTGGCTGCAGATCGAGGTGGAGCCGGCCGGTAGTATCATGGGTTGGACCCTCCTGAGCCCGCGCCAGGAAATTACGCCCACGCCGTATGCCGTTTTTGCGGAAAATGCCGCGTCGGTCGGCGGTATAACGCCAGGGGGCTTTTGGGGCACAGCGGGCAACGGCGTCATTCCAGGCGCCAACCTGCTTGGCACAACCAATAACCAACCGCTCGTCCTGATAGTGGCGGGTCAAGAGGCGCAGCGTTTTGAAGCGACGACCGACACACCCAACGTGGTTGGCGGTTGGAGTGGCAATTCTGTCGCCGCCGGTTTGCCGGGCGCGACAATCGGCGGCGGCGGCACCGCCATTCCCTTCAACGGCCAAAGCCAACCGAACACGATCACCAACAGCGGCTATTACGGAACCATCAGCGGCGGTTATCACAATCTCGTTACTGGATACGGCGGATTTATCGGCGGTGGTGCCGTTAACGTCGCGAGCAACTTCTCCGCCGTCGCTGCCGGGGAATTCAATGTTGCCGGTGGGTCCTTCTCCAGCATCGGCGGCGGCTCCAGCAACACCAACACCGGCGATTACTCGACGGTCGGCGGGGGCAGTCTAAACACCTGCAGCGGTCTCGGCTCAACCGTCGGGGGCGGCCAGCTCAACAACTGCAATGGCGGCGACGCCACGGTGGGCGGGGGTTACCAAAATAGCAGTCTTTCATTGTACGCGACCGTGGGGGGTGGCTACGTAAATAGCGCCTCAGGTGAATATGCCACCGTGCCCGGGGGCAATGCGAATTCAGCCGAGGGCACCAGCAGTTTCGCTGCGGGGAACCGCGCGAAATCCCACAATAATGGCACCTTTGTCTGGGCCGACTCGCAGAACGCGGACTTTGACTCAACCCGCGACAATCAGGTCGCCTTCCGTTGTCAGTCCGGCGTCTTCTTCGATAACGGCGCTGGCTTATTTGTCAATTGGAGTCCGGGGGCCGGAAGTTGGGCTTTTGGCAGCGACCGGAACTTGAAGGACCGCATGTCGGCAGTCAATTCGGAGGTGATTCTGGAAAAAGTCGCCCGCTTGCCGCTGGCAGAGTGGAGCTACAAGGGCTTCCCCCAACGGCACATCGGCCCCATGGCCCAGGATTTCCACGCCCTCTTTCCGCTCAACGACGATGACAAGAGGCTCGTCGGCGTCGACCTTCACGGCGTGGCCCTGGCGGCCATCCAGGGCCTGAACAAAAAGGTAGAGGACCAGCGGGCGCAACTGGCTGCCAAACAAGTCCAAATTGACCAGCTCCGTCTTCGCCTGGACCAGCTCGAGCAGCGGATACTCGGCTCGGGGCGCGACCTCAGCCGATAAACCTCATCGCGGGTCGCGGGGTCAAGGCAAGAAAACAACCAGCGGCGTCGAGGTCAGAACGAAGTTTTTACACATCCTAAGATATCGAGGCGAGCCGTTGTGCAGAAACTTCGTTCTGACCCCCGCCTCATTTGGGGCGTTGAATTCATTTCACGGCATAACACCACAATGAGTCGTGGTCCCGGATGTAAAGTCGACCATTTGCAGCCACGGGATAAGTCCAGGCCTTTTCCATTGCATTGGCTTTGGGCGGTTGACTGGGCGGGCTAAATCTGCCTCTTTCCCGATAGCCATCCGGTGTGGCCTGCACGAGCGCCACGTCTCCGTTTTCACCGTGGACAAAAAGGAGGCCATCAGCGTAGCAGAGCGAGCCAGGAGCGATGCTGCGTTCTTCCCATTTGACCTGGCCGGTAGTGAATTCAATGCACTGGAGCGCCTGGCCGGTCGCGCCGTACAAATAGTTGCCGACCTTGACGGCACCGCCAATCGCGGTGGGGTATTTTGGTCCAAAGTAGAGTTGCTCCGGTTCGATTGTGCCACCTTCGGAGTTTAGTTTTACTGCTCCACCACCCGTACCGGCTGAACCGACGTAAATGATTCCATCGCTCGCGACAGGCGTGGGGATGTTGGCATCAAAAGCGCTCACGGGCTTGCTGTAGCGCCACAGGAACTTGCCGGTTTTGGCATCGACACCTACCAGTCCTTTTTGAAGCAGTTGGACGTACTGTTTTATGCCGCCTGCTTCAACGACGATTGCCGAGGAATAAGCGGCATCATCGGCCTCCGCCAGCGGGCACTTCCAGAGCAGCTCGCCACTGTTCTTGTTGAGCGCGAGGAGCGTCGCCTGACTGCCGCCCGGCGTGCAGACAAGCGTATCGCCATCGAGCAATGGAGATTCGGCGTAAGCCCAGTGGCCGGGCTTGCCTCCGAAATCAGTGCGCAAGCTCTTTTTCCATTTAATCTTTCCCGCGCCAGTTTCTATGCAAGCCAGGTCTCCATCCGAACCAAGAGCGTAAAGCACTTCACCATCCACGGTGGGGGTCGACCGGGCAGTAGGAAAGTTTGGCTGCTGCTTCGGAATCCCCACAGCGCCGATTCGCGTGGACCAGATTTTCTTGCCGTCTTTGACCGAAACCGCCTCTACGAACTCATTTTCCATGCCCTCACTGCCAAGCAGGTAAAGTCTGTCGCCCGCTAATGCCGGTGTGGAATACCCTCGGCCTATTGCTGTCGCTTTCCAAACCAAAGCTGGACCTTCTTTGGGCCATTCTTTGCTAAAGCCGGTCTCCTGTGAAATGCCGTCTCTGTGGGGGCCACGCCATTGAGGCCAGTCTGACGCTGGGGCTAATGAGGCGACGAGGGCGAACAGCGCTGCGGCACCGCCCAAGACCTTGATCCCGAGCGGCTTTCGCCGAGCTGAACTTGAACTGAACGCTTTGGAAGCCCGGCCCGCAAGGGCCAAAAGATGTTGCTGCATATGTTTTCCGGTTTGAAGGGTTAAATCATGTAACAATGAGCGCATCTGAGTTTTTAGCAATTGAAAAGCCAAATTCCCCTCACAAGCCGACGCTCGTGCTGGCCTCCTCGGCGGCCTCTTGAGTCCGCGTCGGTGAGTCTTGAATGAGCCTGCGGAGTAGCGGGATGAGGGTGACCAGCGCCACGCCAGCGATAAAGCTGCCCCAGCCGAGTCGCGCGAACAACCTGGAGTAATCGGGGTTGGTGGCGAGGGCCGTAGTGCCGGTCGGCTCGGGCACCATGCCCGAGAAGTCTCCAGCAAAGAGTGACGCCAGACCAGTAACCAGCATCCAACTGCCCATCATGATGCCCTGGTATTTGCTCGGTGCGAGCTTGCCGATCATGGCGTATCCGATGGGCGAGATGAGAAGCTCACCTATGGACTGGAACACGTAGCTGGCGAACAGCCAGAAGAACGGCGAACGACCGGAAACATCCGCGAAGCCAATCCCGGCGGGGAGCGCGAGGAAGCCCAGCGCCATCAGGATGAGCGAGGCGGCGAACTGCTGCGGAAGGTCGAGCTTCCAGCCGCGCGCCCGCAAACGAGTAAACAGCGCCGCCAGCAGCGGGCCGCCCAGGACAATGACCACCGTGTTGATGTTCTGGACCCATTGGGGCGCGACGGCGATGCCCCACACGCGGAGACGGACGTTGTTCACCGCGAAGAGCTGCAGCCCGTTGGGTGCCATCTGGTAGAGCGACCAAAAAACGAGCGAGCCCAGGGTTAGGATGAGATACGCCCACATCTTCCTTCGCTCACTGGCATGTGGATGCCGTATCGTCAGATAGACGAGGGCAGCCGCGACGGCGCCGCTCGCCCCTTTGAGCACAATGCCCGTTGGACCCGTGTGTTGGAGCATGAACCAAACGAGCAGTGGGACGCCCAGCAGGATCGCGGTTCCGACAGCAAAGCGCGCCCGAAACTGTGTGTGGGTGGCCTCGAGCAGCGGTGTTTTTCGATCGGCGAGGACTTTCCAGTTGAAGAGTGCCAGCACAATCGCCAGGAAGTTCCCGAGGGTCGCGAAGATAAAGAGCGGAGAATAGGCTTCGGTTTCCTGATAATGACCCGCCACTGAGAAGCCGATGAAAAAGCCAATGTTCATGCCGGCGTAATTCCAGAGGAACGCGCTCTCGCGGCGGTTGTCTTCGGGGGAGAAGCGCTGGGTGAGCATCATGTTGAGACAGGTGACGTTCAAACCCGAGCCGGTGAGGAAGAGCGCCAGGCCCCAGTACATCGCAGCCATTGACCCGAGCGCGATGGCGCCGCAGCCAAAGACCTGCAGGACCATGCCGCCTACAAACAGATTGCGATTGGACAGGAACCGCCCGCCGAGATAGCCGCCAAATAAGTGCAGTCCATAGTTGAATGCGCCGAACACGCCCATGATTGCCGAGGCTTCTTTCGCCGAGAAATGCAGGTGCCGCGTCGCGTACAGGACCAGTGTCGAATAAAGAACGGCGAATCCAAGGGTGGAGAAGATTTGGATGAAGAACAGGGCTGCGCTTCCTTCGGGGATGCGGGCGAGCCGGTTTTTCCAGGATTCCTTCGTCGTCTTCGCTCGTTCGCTGGGCGGTTTAATGGAGAAAGGAATAGCATTTTCGCATTGGGTCGAGCAATGGCGTTTGGTGCGCCTATTTCCGTTCGTCGGCGTGTCCGTGGTTCTGGTAGGCCGGAGCCGCGGTGGATTTCTGTGTCACTTCGGCGTAGAGCAGGTCGATCCAGGCGTCGGTCTTAATGAATCCTTTGCCCAGGTCTTCGTACTTCGCCAGGAGGTGCTCTTGCTTCATCTGTTCGGCTTTCCTGCCCTCCGCCGCGGCCTTTGCCACCAGCTCGCGTGTGTCCTTCAACATCCGGATGAATTTACGCACGTCTTCCGGCGTCGACAGTGGTCCGTGGCCCGGGATGATTTTGGCGTCGGGCGGAGCGATGCTGAGGGCCTTCTCAACTCCGGCGATCATGCCGTTGACGCTCCCGCCGCTGGCCACATCCACAAACGGGAAGCCGTAGGTCACGAAATCGTCGCCCATATGAATAACCTTCGATTGGGGAAAGAAAATGATGCTGTCGCCGTCGGTATGCCCATGAGGAAAGTGGATCGCCTGGATGTCTTCTCCGTTGAGGTGCACCGCCGCGCGGTCGTTGAAGGTGATCACCGGCAACGCCTCCTTGGGAGCGGGTTTGACGGCGTTGCCTGCCACGGTGCCGCCCTCTTTCAGCCGTTTGCGCACATTTTCCTGCGCAATGATCGGCGCCTCGGTGCCGAACTGGGCATTGCCGCCGGTATGGTCCCCATGGAAATGCGTGTTCAGGACGAACTTGATCGGCTTGTCGGTTATGCCTTTGAGCGCGGCCCGAATTTTCGGTGCTAGTGGCGCGAATTGGTCATCCACCAGCACGATGCCATCTTCGCCGATGGACACGCCGATGTTGCCGCCCGACCCCTCCAGCATATAAACCGTGCCAGCGACCTTCGTGACTTTGATCTGGACGTTGCTGAAGTCCTGCTGGGCCGGCGCCATGGTGGCGCTTGTCAGCAGCAGCGGGACAAGAACGGTCTTTAGAGAGGGCAGCCGTCCCCGAAGGCGGCGGACGCTGGCATTTCGAGTCTGGTTGAGTGGGTGCATAGGTAGAAACCATTTAACCCATTTTGGCGGTTTGGTCTAGCGCTGGTAGAACAGCACTTCATTCTGCACTTTTGTCTCAGTGCTTCGGCGGCGTTTCGCGATTCGAGTTCATGGGTTCAGGCGCAGTTGGGTGAGGATTTGGCCGACGGTGTCGAGGCCCCATATGCCGATTCTGCCGTTGTCGCGGGCAATGGCCATCTCACGGGTCGGACCGTGGAAAAGGCCCCGACATTTCTACGGTTCGACCCGGTCCACGAGGAGAGCGGCGAGAGCAGCGGCTCCCTTGACAGTCGCCAGGATTTGGCTTTTATTGAGCCTCGGCGCTTCAGGAGCCAGCAGGTTCGCGCGAAGGGCTAAGCCCACTGCCCATACAAATTGACTGCACGGCATCTATCCGTGCTGCCCGATTGCGAACCGCGGGCGCAAAGCATGGATGTGTTATGACGTCGAAGCAGTTACCTGAGCGTCCAAATCTGGAGCAGCTCAAAAACCAAGCCAAATCCCTACTCCGCTCCGCCCGAGCCAAAGAGCCAGCCGCGCTGGAACGGTTTCGGGTGCTACCCGCCCTGGCCTCGTTGCCCTTGGACCGGCTGCTGGCGATGGAATTCGCCTTGCACCAGGCCCAGTCAGTAATCGCCCGCGAATACGGATTCAAATCGTGGCGGGAGTTACACGAGCAGGTTGAGGAACAGTCGTTGTCGTTCGCCGCCGCCGTTGACCAGTTTGTTCGCTGCGCGACCGGCGCCGCGAAGGACCGCGCGTTTCGGCTGCTCGCGCGATATCCCGCCATCGCGCACGCCAGCCTGCACACTGAACTCGTGCTCGGTGACTCCGAAGCAGTGTCGGGCCGACTGCAAGAGCATCCCGAACTCGCGACTCAAACAGGAGGGGTCCAAAATTGGGAGCCGCTCCTTTATGTCTGCCACACGTTCCTGAGCCACGAGGCTCCGCAGCGGGCGGCTGGGTTGGTGGCAATCGCGCGCACCCTGCTGGCGCGAGGCGCAAACCCCAATGCCGAATACCACTGGAATTGGCATCGCGAACTTCCCAGGACCGCGCTTTGGGGGGCGCTGTGCGCGGTGAATCACCTCCCGCTCGCGGAGGCCTTGCTGGAACGCGGGGCCAACCCGACCGACGGGGTTTCGATGCACATCACCGCGGGCTCCGGCAACCTGCCGGCCCTTGAATTGCTCCACCGCTTCGGGGGCAACCTCAACGGAATTCCCGGGGGCGTTCCGCCTTTGCGCTACATCCTTGGCTGGGCTAAGAATACGGCCGGCATACGCTGGCTGCTGGAGCACGGCGCAGACCCCAACCTCCCATGGACCGAGCCGGGGGATGCGCCCTTGCATATCGCTGCGCAGCGATGGGACGTTCCGCTGGTCGAGTTGCTGGTGCGTCACGGCGCGGATATTCATCAGCCGAACCGCGACGGCCGCACCGCCTACACGGTGGCGGCCCTGCATGGCAACCACGAGATTGCGGAGTGGCTCCGGGCTCACGGCGCGAAGGACGAGCTTTCGCCGCTGGAGAACTTTGTGTCGGCCTGCACACGCGGTGACCAGGCGCGCGCGGTTGAAATGCTGCGGGCCAATCCCGGTCTGCGCGGCGAGCTTCGCCGCGAGCATCATCTGATGATGCACGTGCCGGCTGAGCGCGGAGATGTGGCTGCCCTCGAAACGATGCTCACCTGCGGATTTGACCCGAACGCAAAAGACAACGAATCGGTCACGCCATTGCACCGGGCTGCGATGGCCGGTCGCACCGAAGCCGTGCGATTGCTTCTGGCCCATGGCGCTTCCGTGAAGGCTCTGGACGGGATGTTTGCCGCCACCCCGCTGGTTTGGGCGACCGAAGGATGGACGCACGGCTCCCATGGAGACGGCGCAGACCATGTCCGGGCAGCTCGTCTACTCATCGCGGCTGGCTCGCCACTCGAGTGGAATCCTCCCGAAAAGGCGCCCGACCCGGAGGGCACCCAAGAACAATTGGCCGCACTGTGCCGCGAGGCGGCCGCCCTGCCCGCATAGGAGCAGCTGAGAACTGAGAGTTGAGAGAAAGACCTCTGACTCCGAGGCCGAAAAAGTCAATTGCGGCTGGCCCCGCGCGGTCCAGCCGCAATTGAAATCGATTCAAAATCATTCATCCCTAACTCCGCCTCCCTCCCTTTGGGCAGTGGACTTGAGACTTGGGACCCTCAACTCTCAACCACCGACCCTCAACCACTTTGTCACGCCCCGTCACGACCGCGGCACGCCCTTTGTCACGGGCTTTTCTAAAAAACACCTCGGTAAAATGCGGCTTGTCACGACGTCACGGGTCTGCAGGGGGATCAGCCACCCCCTCCCCCTTGCCCCGCGTCGTCCTGCCGCGCTTTCTCTGCCATGCTTCGCAAAAATTTCACCTACTTTCACTTAATTGCGCCAAATTTCACTTCGTGAGCAATCCGCAAGGCTCCGGACCAATCCGGAGTAATCCGAGTATGCATGAACGCCGAAGTCCTGCAACTTGTCAAAAGCAGGCTTTTCACAGCCGGTTTTTTCCGGGACACTCCAGGGCGCAATGAGCCGGCTTTCGATTCTCTGCTGGATGCTTGCACTGGCATCCGCCCTTGCCCGGGACCAACCGTCACTGCCTGGAAAGGCCCCGACGCCGAGGTTTCGAGTGCTGGCCCTGATGGAATCAGGTGGCCATCACGTCGCGTTCACCGCGGCGGCCAAACCCTGGCTGAAGGTATGCGGCGAAGAAAACGGGTTCGTCGTGGATTACATCACCAACACCATACCGATCACGGAGGAGCTGCTGGGCAGGTACCGCCTGGTGCTTCAGTTGGACTTCGCCCCCTACGGCTGGACGCCGGAAGCAATGGCCGCGTTCAAGGCCTACATCGAGCAGGGCAAAGGCGGCTGGGTGGGGCTGCATCACGCGACACTGTTAGGCGACTTCGATGGCCAGCCCATGTGGCCCTGGTTCTCTCAGTTTATGGGCGGAATCAAATTTAAGAATTACATCGCGACGTTCTCTTCCGGAAAGGTTCAGGTTGAAGACAAAATCCACCCCTGCATGAAGGACGTGCCGGAATCTTTTGTGATCTCCAAGGAGGAATGGTACACCTACGACCGTAGCCCGCGTGCGAATGTCCACGTGCTGGCCAGTGTGGATGAATCGACCTACTCCGATCCCTCCGCTGTGCGGATGGGTGACCACCCGGTCATTTGGACGAACGAGCGCGTCCCGGCACGCAATGTATATATCTTTATGGGGCACGGCCCCTGGCTGCTTGAAAACAAGGCTTTCACCACCATTCTCCGTAATGCAATCCTCTGGGCTGCCGAACCGCCATCCTTATCAAAATGAAACTGGGACTCTATAGCGTTACCTATCTGGGCATCTGGTATCGCGGCAATGCTTTGACCCTTACGGAATTAATCAAAACCGCCCGCAAACTGGGTTATGACGGAGTGGAGATCGACGGGAAGCGGCCGCATGGAAACCCGCTCGACTGGCCTGCAAACCGTTGCAAGGAGCTGCGGTCGGTCGCCGACGGCGAAGGAATCGAAATCCATGCCGTGGCCGCGAACAACGATTTTAGCTGCCCTGCGGCGGAGGTGCGTGAAGCGCAGGTTGCCTATGTGCGCGAGTTGGTCCGCATGACCGCGGACCTGGGAGCGAAGCATCTGCGCCTGTTCCTGGCCTGGTGGGGCGTCACCCTGCATCCCAAACTGGCAACCTACGACATCATGGAAAACCTCTGGCCGGTGGTTCACGCGAAGTTTTCGGCCGAGGAGATTTGGGGCTGGTGCCGGGAGGCTTTGAGCGAGTGCTCGCGCTACGCGAGTGAGGCCGGGGTGACGCTGGCGCTGCAGAACCACCGGCCGGTGATCAAGGATTACCACGATGTGCTGCGGATGGTGCGGGAGGTGGACTCTCCGCATCTGAAAGTCTGTCTGGATGCGCCACTCATGCTGGACAAAAGCGCGAAGGCGATGGGCGAGGCGGCCCGCGCCGTCGGCCCGTTACAGGTGCTGTCGCACTTTGGCGGTGAATTCGAGCGTCGCGGCGATGGGAGCATCCGCGGGTTTGAGCGTAATGACGGGGTGATCGGAGGCGAGACGAACCAGTATTACCGCGATTTTGTCGCCGCCATGCGCGGCATCGGGTACGAAGGCTACCTCAGTTACGAGCTGTGCCATCAACTGCCGCTCGTCGATGGTAACACCGTGGGCATTGAGTTCGCGCATGAGAACGCGAAACTGGCCGCCGAGTTCATTCGCCAACTCTTCAACTCATGAACGCTCGCGTGCGGCGCACGGCAGCCCTCCTTGCCTGCGGTATCCGTCTTGTTTGCTCGGGCGAGCCGGTGCCGAACTCTGCGCCCGAGTTTAATGTGATTGCCTTTTACACGGGCAGGAGCGACCAGGCACATATCAGCTTCGTGCGTGAGGCCAATCAGTGGTTCTCCAGGATGGCCGGCCAGGCCCATTTCAATTACCGTTCGACAACCAACTGGGACGATCTCAATAACAACGTGCTCGCCCGGTATCAGGTGGTGTTGTTTCTGGACACACGACCGGAGGCTCCCCGTCAGCGTGAAGCGTTCCGACATTACATGGAAAACGGCGGCGGCTGGATGGGTTTTCATTTCGCTGCCTTTGCCCTCACACCCTCGGCGGTTCCTCAAGATTGGGATTGGTACCACAACGAGTTTCTCGGCTCCGGCTCGTACGTCGGCAATACCTGGAGGCCGACCTCCGCGGTGTTGCGCGTGGAAAATCCGGCACATCCAGCAGTCCGGCATTTGCCCGAAACGTTCAGGTCCGCGCCCAACGAGTGGTACAAATGGACTAACGACCTGCGCACCAATTCCAACATTAAGATCTTGTTGTCGATCGATCCCTCCAGTTTCCCGCTCGGAACCGGGCCTAAGCTGCACGAAATCTGGCACGCGGGCTACTATCCCGTCGCGTGGACGAATCGGCGGTATCGAATGATCTACTTCAATATGGGGCACAATGATATCGATTACGAACACAAGACCGGCAAGGAGCTCTCTTTTACTTTTGAAAACGAAACCCAGAACCGGCTGATTTTGGACAGCTTGCTTTGGTTAGGGGGAAGAAAGGAGTAATCCTTTCCCAAAATCTTGAATTGCCGGGGTCAGGGAAACGGGTCACAGCAAAGATTGGAACTGCATTTGCGCACATTCCACCGCCTCACTGCTCCATCAGACCGATTCGATCGACACGGAGGCGGAGGACAATTCGGTCGGGACCGGGCGTAGAAAGCGCGCCAGCCAGATGCAGGTGAGCACCAAGGCCGCAGCCACGGCGCCCGCCACCGCGTAGCCGGTGATTTGACCACTCGGACCCTCGCCGATGATGGTGCCGCTCAGCCAGGCCGCCAGGCCGCCGGAAAATTGCTGGACCGACGAATTGACGCTCATGAAGCCGCCGCGATAGCGCGATTCAACCGCCGCCGTCAGCATTGCCATGGCGGGAACAAACCGGCCGGACATGCAGATCATCAGCAGCGTCGAGGTGGCCAGTGCCGGCAGCAGGGACACGCGCGGCAGATGGGTCAGGGCCGTGATGGGGATGGTTGCCGAAAGCGACATGACCGTGAACACATAGAGTTTTCCGGAGCGGTCGGCCCAGCGGCCCACCAGGTTCATGCTGAAGAAAGTGCACAGCCCGCCGGTCAGATAAATGAACGGCAATTGCTTCTCGGTCAACCCGACGTTCTGTACCATGTAAGGAGCCAGGGTGGGAAAAATGGTGAAGCTCGCCGCGGCCAGCACCATCATGAAAATAAAAGCCATCCGATGGTTCGGCTCCGCCAGGACCGCCAGCAGCCGCGCCACCGGGTGCTGCTCGCGCGCATGGTCCAGGTGACCGCGCAACGCCGGCACGTAGCGTGAAACCGCGAGCAGAATCGGCACGCAAAGTACCGCAATCGCATAGAACGGGACATGCCAGTTGAAATCCGTCGCCAGCACCAGGCCGAGCGGCACCCCGAAGATCGAGGCCACAGAAAACGCGGACATGACCAGGCCCATGGCTTTGCCGCGGCGATGTTCCGGGATGACATCCCCGACGATGGCCAGAATCACCGCGCCGGTTACGCCGCCGAACACCCCCGCCAGGGCGCGGGCGGCGACCAGCAAGTGGTAGCTCGGGGCCAGCGCGCACAAGAGTGTGCCGATAGCAAAGCCCAGGAACAGCCCCACCAGCGCCTTCTTGCGGTCAAACCGGTCCAGGCACAACGCTGCCACCACGCCGGAGATGCCCGCGGCAATAGCGTAGGCGGCCACGATTAAGTCGAACTGGGCCGGGGTGAGGTGCATCAAGCGCATGTATTGGGGGCCCAGCGGCAGGATGATCAGGAAATCCAGGTTCGTGGTGAACTGGATGGCCGTCAGTAGCAACAGCAATATTCGTTCGTTTTTCGGGTTCACTGCTCAAAATTTTTCCGGTCCCCGGTGGCCCCTCCTCTCCAGCGGGTTCCGCCCGCAATGCCAGGTCAGGGCTTTGGAAGTTACCACGGAATCGCCCCGGCGCGAGCCGCAAAGCAAACTGATCAGCCCAGCAGCGACGCTTCTGTTTTGCGTCGCCCCCTGGGTGACCTATTTCAAAAACCTGGCAAACCCTGAAAGGGGTTCGCCCATAGCACGGCTTCTGGTCGAAAAGCTCTCGTCATTTTTTTCGGGCCTTTCAAGGGAGAGGCAGCTCCCAATCCCGCCAACCTCAAGTGTGACCTCCACAATCAGTTTAGCAATGCACGCGTCCGGCTCTGGCAGGCAGTGGCCGAGTTTATGCCGTTTTGGCAGTGGCCACCGTGACGCGTAAGCCCAAAGCCTCCAGAACGGCTTGGAGCGTCTCCAGGGTAGGGTTGCCTCTCTTGGAAAAGACCTTATACAAGCTCGGACGTCTCAGCCCCACCCGTTTGGCCATCGCGCTCATCCCTCCAGTGGCTTCCACGACATCCTTCAACGCCACCAGGAAAGCCGCCTGGTCTTTTTCCGCCAGGACTTGGGCCAGATACTCGGCCGCATAATCCGGATCCTTGAGCCGTTCCAATAAACCTTCTCTGTAATTCTTAAGACGCATGTTTAGTTGGGACCAATCATCAAACGGCACCCGGCCGTTTGCCAGTTCCAGCTTCCGGATCTCGCGTTCTGACACTGTTTTAGTGTAAACTATAGGTTACATCTGTCAACCTGCGATTTGCGGGTAGAAGGTGTCAAACATAACTTTACAGCCTCGCAAATTTGGCACGGGGTTAAAACTCATAACACACCTCACCCTTCCGCTCACCCTCGTAGCGCCGAGTACAAGCGCGCATGCACGAAACCAAATTCGCATCAGGAGCAGGCATTGCCTTGTCGTGGTTGGGCCTTTATGGTTAACCGCATGGCACCACTGATAAGAAGAGTCAGCCCTTGGTGTGGCTTCGGTCACGCGATTCGGCAACGGTTCACCATTTCCGCGCTCGGCCTGCTTTTTGCGTGCTCGATTCCTGCCGCCACGCCGAAGAAGCCCGTCACCGACGACTATTTCGGCACTAAGATTGTCGATGACTATCGGTGGCTCGAAGCCGGGAACGACCCGGTCGTGCAGCAATGGAGCGATGAACAGAACGCCCACGCGCGCTCGTACCTGGATGCCTTGCCCGGCCGTGAGCGGCTGAAGCAGCGCCTCACCGAGTTGCTGACTTATCAGGCGCCGAGTTGGTTCGATGTCATCGACCGCCAGGGCGTGCTCTTCGCCATGAAACAGCAGCCGCCCAAGGCCCAGCCGATGCTGGTAGTGCTTGGTTCGCTGGAAAGCTTGCAGGGAGAGCGGGTGCTGCTGGATCCCCTGGTGCTCGATCCATCCGGCGAGACCGCCATGGATTTCACCGTGCCGTCGCTTGATGGCAAATACGTGGCCGTGTCCCTGTCGCGCAAAGGTTCCGAACAAGGGGACGTTCACGTGTTCGAAGTCGCTTCCGGTCGGGAGCTCAAAACGGAGATCGTGCCGGCGGTCAATACCGGGACCGCCGGCGGCTCGTTGGCCTGGACGAAGAAAGGCTTTTTCTATACGCGGCATCCTTTGCCCGGCGAGCGGCCCAAGGAAGACCTTGGTTTCTTTCAGCAGGTTTACTTCCACAAACTCGGCACGCCGGCCAAGTCCGATCAGTACGCCCTGGGAAAGGGCTTCATCCGCATCGCCGAGAACTTCCTCTCGACCTCCCGCGACGGCCAGTGGGCCGCTGACCTGGTGCAGAAGGGCGACGGCGGGCAATACGAGCTTTTCGTGCGCGCCCCGGACGGCGTTTGGACGAAGGTAGCCAACTATGCGGATCACATAGTGCAGGTGCATTTTGGCTGGGACAGGGCATTGTACCTGCTTTCCCGCAAGGATGCGCCCAACGGCCAAATCCTGCGTTTGGCGCTTGCACCCGGCAAGCTAACGCTTGCGCGCGCCAAAGTGATTGTCCCCCAGGGCGAGGGCGCCATTCAGCAAGTCATGCCCACCAAATCACGCCTTTACGTTGAAGAGCAATTGGGCGGGCCAAGCCGAATACGCATGGTTGACCTCGCGGGCCGCCCGCTTGGACAAGTCCCAGCCCCCTCCGCGAGCTCCTTGTCCAACCCGGAACCGGTCGGTGAAGAGGATGATGTTGTAGTGAGCACTTCCGAGTACTTGGCGCCGTCCGGCATCAGCCGCTTCACGGCCAAGGACGGAAGCCTCCACGCCACGCCCTATGTGGGCAAGACCCCGGCGGACTTGAGCGCGTATGAAGTAGTGCGGGAACAGTGCGTCTCGAAAGACGGCACCAAGGTGCCGCTGAACATCATTCGCAAGAAGGGCCTGGTGCTGGATGGGCACAATCCCGTCTTGCTTTCCGGGTACGGCGGGTTTGGCATTTCTTCAGCGCCCGGGTTGAGCCGGTCGCTGCCGGTGTGGCTCGAGGCGGGCGGCGTTTACGCGGTCGCAAACATCCGCGGCGGTGGCGAGTTTGGCGAGACCTGGCATCAGCAGGGCATGCTCCACAACAAGCAAAACGTCTTTGACGATTTCGTCGCGTGCGCCCAGTGGCTGATCGATCAGAAATACACTTCCCCGGAAAAGCTGGCGATCGAGGGCGGCAGCAACGGCGGCCTGCTGATGGGCGCGGTCCTCACCCAGGCGCCTGGCCTGTTCCGCGCGGTGGTCGCTCACGTTGGCTATTTTGATATGCTGCGCTTCGAAACGGCGCCCAACGGTGTGTTCAACACCACCGAGTACGGTTCGGTAAAGAACGCGGCCGACTTCAAAGCGCTCGCCGCTTACTCACCGTACCTCCATGTCAAGGATGGCACGCAGTACCCGGCCGTGCTGTTCCTGACTGGTAAGAACGACCCGCGCGTGGACCCATTCCACTCACGCAAGATGGTCGCCCGGCTGCAGGCTTCCGGCACGAAACAGCCTGTGCTCCTGCGAACCGCCGATACGGGCCATGGCATCGGCACCCCCCTGGCCGAACGCATCGCGCAGACGGTGGACACACATGCCTTCCTCTTCCAGCAACTGGGCATGCAGGTGAAGTCCGTGCAGCCCTGACGCAGGTCTTTTAACTTTAGCGCGGGCTGGCCAGCCTTCGAGTTGGTCCGCTGATGGTTAAAGAGAGACATCGAACGGGAGGAAGTTTATAAATACGAGAGTTATGAAACGAAACCTCCTGCTCGGTCTCTTGGTCCTGTGCAGCGGTGCTTCAGGCTGGGCCGAAGCGACGAATCACATCAGCGCCGATGAACTCCAGCGAGTACGCCTTCCGGACGTGGTGCTTGAATCCGTTAAGCCAATAACTCCCGACCCGCAACACGGGCCGAATGCGCCGGCTTACGTCGAGGTCAAAGGCGTCATCGGCGGCCACATCCGTTTTGAGTTGCTGCTCCCTGATTCATGGAACGGGCGATTCGTCATGGGTGGTGGCGGCGGATTCGTTGGCACCGTGCAAAACATGGCTCGTGATTCCGTCAACCGGGGCTACGCCACCGTAGGCACCGACACCGGGCACCAGTCCGAACCTGGCTATCTGGCCACCTGGGCGCTGGACAATCTCGAGGCTAAAGTGAACTTCGGCTACCTGGCGGTGCATCGGACGGCGGAGGTCGCTCGCGCGCTGGTCCGCAGCTACTATGGGACGGAAGCCGCGTATTCCTATTTCGTGGGCTGCTCACGCGGGGGCGGCCAGGCGATGATGGAGGCCCAGCGATATCCGAAGGATTTCGACGGCATCGTCGCCGGAGCGCCGGCTTTCAATTGGACCGGAATTGCCGCTACGATGGTCTCAATAGCGAAGGCGCTTTATCCGAACCCCGAACATCTCGACAGTACCGTGCTGACCAAGGAAGCGCTGCGAAAACTCCAGGCAGGAATTCTGGAGCAATGCGATACACAGGATGGTTTGAAGGATGGCGTCATCCAGGACCCGGCTTCGGTCCATTTCGACCTGTCCAAGGTGGCCGGGCTCACGGAGGAACAACGCAAAGCCATCGAGGCCATCTACCGGGGTGCTGGCGACGGAAAGGGGACGATCTATCCCGGGTTTGCGCCGGTGGCGGAGTGCGATCCGGACCAATGGATTGCCTGGCTGACCGGCCCGGTTCCAGCGTTCGCCAAAGAGCACGTTGCCGATCTCACATTTGCCTTCGGCACCCAGATTTTCAAGTACTTGATCTTCAATCAGCCGGATTGGGATTATTCCAATTACGATTTTGCGAACTTCGATCGAGATGCCCGCCTGGCGGCCTCGTTTCTTAACGCGACCGATCCTGACCTGGCCGCCTTCAAGGCGCGCAATGGCAAACTGATCCTCTGGCACGGCTGGGCCGACCCCGCACTGCCCGCGCAGGGAACAGTCGATTACTACCGCGAGGTGCAGGCTCATGATGGGCGCGCGGGCGAGTATTGCCGGCTCTTCATGGTGCCTGGCTGTCTTCATTGCGGCGGCGGTCCTGGCGCTGCCGACGTGGACTGGCTTTCAGTCATTACGGATTGGGTGGAACATGGCAAGACGCCGGAGAAGCTCATCGCCTCGAAAAAGGAGAAAGGTAAAGTCGTCATGACCCGGCCGCTCTTTCCCTATCCCGAGCATGCTGTCTTCAAGGGAACCGGCGATGCGAACAGCGCCGAAAGTTTCGAAATGAGACAGTGACGCAACAAAAACATTGAAACCTGACAGCAGATATCACTACAAATACTCTTAACATGAAAACCACCTTAAGCGCCTTCGTTGCATTTGGCGCCCTGGCCGGCGCGGCCCTGGCTGCTAACGAAACCTTCGATTTCAAGGACGCCAAGAACGGCAACAACGTGGTGTTCAAACTCGTTGCCCCGCGTGAAACCATCGAAGGCAGCGCCAACGGAATCACCGGCACCATCACGTTCGACCCCCAGAATCCAGCCGCCACGAAAGGCAAGATCCTGGTGGCCGCAAAGTCGCTCATGGTGCCCAACGGCATGATGAGGCAGCACCTGCACAGCAACAAGTGGTTGGATGTGGAAAAGTTTCCGGAGATTGCTTTCGAGGTCAAGGAGCTGAAAAACGTCAAAGCCGAGGGTGATAAAACAAGCGCCGAGGTCATCGGCATGTTCACGCTTAAGGGTGTCTCCAAGGAAATCACCGTGCCCGTGGCGCTCACCTACCTCAAAGACAAACTCAGCCAGCGCATACCGGGCAAGCAGGGCGATCTGCTGGTCGTGCGGACGAGCTTCACCATCCAACGCAGCGACTTCAACGTCAATGCGCACCAAAACGAAGACAAAGTGTCCGACAAGATCGAGTTGACCCTCGGCATCGCCGGTGCCGCAGCGAAGTGACTGCCTTCCTAAGCCCTCTTGACAGGAAGCCCAAAGTACACCCCTCCCTGCCGGCGATAAAGCTGCTGGCAGGCGGACAGCCGCTCTTCATCGGCCATCGGGGATGCCGTCAGTTGGCGCCCGAGAACACGCTACCGTCATTCCAACTCGCGCTGGAGGCAGGCGCGGACCTGGTCGAACTGGACTATCGCCAGAGCTCCGATGGCCGGCTGGTCGTCATCCATGACCAAGAGCTGGACCGCACGACCGACGCGAAACGTCGATGGGGAGCAAGGCATATTCAAGTGGCGTCCCGGCCGGCCTCAGAGATTCAGAGCCTGGACGCCGGCGCTTGGTTTCATAGGCAGTTTGCCGGGACCCGCGTGCCCTTATTGGAAGAGGCGCTGGACGCAATTCAACCGTTTGCCATTCCGCTGATCGAGCGCAAATCGGGCGACGTCGAAGTGTGCCTAAGACTGCTGCGACAGAAGCATCTGGTGAATAAGGTCGTGGTGCAATCGTTTGATTGGGCCTTCCTGCGCGAGTTTCATTGTCTCGAGCCCGCACAAGTTCTGGGCGCCCTGGGTCCGCCCACCATTCTGCCGGATGGCCGGAAGCCGAAAGGGCCTTTCAGACGGTTGGGCGCGAGATGGTTCGAAGGCCTGGATAAGACCGGGGCGAAGGTTGTCGTTTGGAACCGCCGGCTCTCCCGGCAGTCAGTGCATCTTGCCCACCGCCATGGCTTGAAGGTCTGGGTTTATACCGTGAACGACACAAAGCTGGCAAATCGCTTGTTGGCGATGGGCGTGGATGGGATCATTACGGACAATCCTGCGTTCCTGCGCAGACGGTTTATGCAGCTTTAGCCTTCAGCCTCCATCCGCTGCATAGTGTAACGGGCCGCTTCGACGATGATGCGTTCTCGAGTTTGGGTCGGCACCGGCGGCCAGCAACAATCGAATAAGTTCAACGAGATAGCCGGCAGCAGCCAGATGCAGCGCAGTATGTCCGACTTATATCCAGTCCCGCCGCCAACGCCAATCCTCCATGGTAAGGTACGGTAGGTTGCGGAAGCCTACGGAAGGCTATGGTAGGCTCCATTTCACGCCTCACGTTTCACGCAACACGCATCTCCTCGCAGGCTCTCAGGTGAATGTCTTAAGGTCACCGTGGCCGACACGGGCACCGCCCGTCCCATGAAGGGGGATTCGGAAAGCGCCTTGAAAGCCGGCTGTGATGGCTACTGATAACCCACACCCGCAAGATACCGGCCGGTCCATACACCCGCATGAATCACGTTGCCGGGCTGGTTGACGGTATGCGGCAACCGCGTCCCCGCCGGTGCGGCCGGGACGATGCTCACATAAAGGCCGTGAGCCAATGTTTGTCGAGCAGGTCCCGCTGAAGGTAAGCCGCCTTTTCATGCAGCGGGCTGGAATCAATCACTTCTGCAGAGCGGGCAGATACCGCCCCTACTGAAAGGAGCAGCACCACCCGCCCGCATAACCGGAGGAATTCTGTCTTCATAAGGGTTTATCAGAACCGTGGCAGACCCGCCAGGAAACTCAATCCTGCTCTGCGCTGCATTTCGCTTGCGAGGCGGTCGCCGAAGGGCAAGGATTTTCGTCTATGCGAGTCTTGGCTTGCGTTTGTCTGGCATGCCTGTTCGCCGGCGTCTGTCTGTCCGCCCAGGACCTGCCGCGGTTCCGCGCTCAGGTCATTAGCAAAGCCCTGAAGTTCGGCTATCAGCTCGTCGCGGTCGACCTGAACGGAGACGGGAAAAAAGATCTCATCGCCATCGACGAACGAGCCACGGTGGTCGCCTGGTTCGAAAATCCAACCTGGGAAAGGCATGTCCTCGCGACAAATGTTCCGCGGCCTCTGAATGCCGCTTGCTGGGACATCGACGGTGATGGGATCCCCGAGGTGGTCCTGGCGTACCGGTTCGAAACCCGCCCCGAAGACAGCGTCGGCAACGTCGTGCTGCTCACGCACGGCAAGGATGTCCGCCAGCCGTGGACAGCGCGGGAGCTGGATCGCGTGCCGACGGCACACCGTGTGCGTTGGATCGACCCGGAGGGGAATGGACAAAAACTGCTGCTGTTGGGGCCGATGGTTGGGCAGCGGTTCCCGCCCGTCGAGGGCGACCCCGTGCCAATCTATCTCTACCGGCCCGGCAAATGGGAACGAGAAACGATTTCCAGCGAGCCGCGTGGGGTCCTGCACGCGATCAATCCCGTGAGCTGGGACGGCAGCCCGCGGCAACAATTGCTGACGGCCAGCTACGCGGGGCTCCACCGCCTGGAGTTCGCCCGCGGTAAGTGGGTCGCGACGCGCATCGCCCAGGGAGATCCCCGGCCTTGGCCCCTGTGCGGCAGCAGCGAAGTGCGCCTGGGCCATCTCGGACCGCATCGCATTCTGGTCGCCATCGAGCCGTGGCACGGAAACCAGGTGGTCGTTTACGTGCCGGACGGCGAGCAGTGGAAACGTGTGGTGGTTGAAGACAAGATGGACAACGGCCACGCCTTGGCGGTAGGCGACCTGGACGGCGACGGCCGCGACGAAATCGTGTGCGGGTTCCGCGGCAAAGGCTGCCAGCTTTCGATCTATCAGGCGGTGGACGCTAAGGGCGAGCGCTGGCGCAAGACCGTGTTGGACGACGGTGGCATCGCCGCTGCCGATTGCGTAATCGAGGACTTCACCGGCGACGGCCGCCCCGACATCGTCTGCATCGGAGCCTCCACCGGCAACCTGAAACTGTACGTGAACCTGGGCAAGTAGTGTGCCGCGCGAATCCGCTCGCGACGAGCGTCAGAGGGTACAGGCCGTGATCATCGGGAGTTTCAACGCTTGCTTCTACCTCGTTGAGGCGGTGGTTTGCGGTGCGAGCGCTCGTTCCAACTTGTCGAGGCGTTGTTTGAGCTGCTCGATTTCCGCGCTCTGCTTCTGGACTTTGCGGTGTTGCTTGAGGAATTCGTTCAGGAGCATGGCGTTGACCGCTTCGTAGCGGACAGTGTAAATCTGGTTCTTGTCGTCGCGCGCCACCAGGTCGGGATCAACCTTGTCCACTTCCTCGGCGATCAGTCCGAATTGACGAATCCCATTGGGATCCAACTCGGGTTTGTATTGGAACGTCACGGGCCGGAGCGAGAGCAGGACATCGCTGGCGCCCTCCATGCTTTGGATGTCTTGCTTAAACCGCGCGGAGGAAGTCACCGTCCCAAGCTGGCCGTTGGTATTGATATACACCGGCACGCCGCTGGCCGCGGTTACGCCATAGATGCCGGCGATGAAGGCACTGGTCTGCGTGCCTTGGGTGCCCAGGTGAATGGTATTGTTTTCTCCGGCAACGCCCTGGCTGCCGATGTCTATGTTGAAACTGCCATTGATCACATTGAGCCCGGCAGAGTAGCCTAGTGCGATGTTATAATTGCCGTTGGTGAAGAACAGGAGCGCCTGATAGCCGTCGGCGAGGTTATAACTGCCCCCGATGTTGTGGTAAAGTGCCTCATAGCCACTCGCACTGTTGCCCAGGCCGCTGGTATTGGAGTTGAGCGCCTGGGCGCCGCTCGCGGTGTTGTAGTTGCCGCTGGTGTTCCAGTAAAGGGCCTGGGCGCCATCGGCGACGTTGTAAGTGCCGTTCGTGCTGAAGTAAAGCGCCTGATTGCCGTTGGCCGTGTTTAAGAAGCCGCCGGTGTTGGAGTATAGCGCCCCATTGCCGGTTGCAGTGTTGCCGTAGCCGCTTGTGTTATCGTGAAGCGCAAACGCGCCGTTGGCCGCGTTGTCGTGGCCGTTGGTGTTCGAGTAAAGGGCCTGATATCCGTTGGCGGTGTTGAAGTAGCCGCTCGTGTTGCCGTAAAGTGCTACAAAACCGTTGGCCGTGTTGTCGAAGCCGCTCGTGTTGTTGTAAAGCGCGCTCGCGCCGTTGGCGGCGTTGCCGTAACCGTTGGTGTTGTAGAAGAGTGCCCCAAAACCATTGGCGGTGTTGCCGCTGCCGCTGGTGTTGAAGAAAAGGGCCTGGGCGCCATTGGCCGTGTTCTGGGCACCGTTCGTGTTGGAGTACAGCGCCTGGTAACCAATGGCCGTATTCACGTTGCCGCTGGTGTTGGAGTACAGCGCCTGACTGCCAAAGGCCGCATTGGCGCTGCCGCCCGTATCGTTGTGAAGCGCATCAGAACCCACCGCCGTATCAACATTTCCGCTCAACGTAAGATTGCCAGCGCCTGCGCCGCCGAAGAAGTTTCCCGCCCCATAAGTGTGCAGCAGGGTGCTGCCGCCGGAATAGATGATTCCGGCCGTGGCAGTAGTGGCGGGCAAATTCAAGTTCGCGTTAAGACTGATCGTGCCGGCTGAGAAGTTCCCTCCGCTATCGCGCTTGACGATTGTGCTCGGGGTGTTGGCGCTGGTGCCGGTATCGCCCAGCGTTACCGCGCCGCCAACCGTGTTGGCTGTGATGTCCGCGTTGCCGGCGACCGAAAGGACGCCGGCATTGTTCAAACCGATGGAACCACCCAGAGCGGCCGTGCCGCCGCCGCTCAGGCCGGCGCCAGCGTTGACGGTAACGGAACTGTTCGCCAGTTGGCCGTTGCTGACCGTGCCGGTGAGGCGGCCGGCGGGCAGCGTGCCGCTTAAATTGCTGGCGGTGTTGGCGAAGATGGCATAGGCCGAGGGGGTCAGCGCCTGCAATGGGAAGAGCGTCGTGTAACCGGCGGCGCCGTTGGTGCGCACGTCCGCCTCCAGCCAGTAATTGGAGCCGGTGAACTGGTTGCCGAAGTCCATCGTGACGGTGAACAGGCCGCCGCTCACGGGTACACCGTTGCTGAGGAACGCGCTGCCGACATAGGTGTTGCCCAGTGGATCAGCGGCCAGCCGGAAGCGGAAGTCGTAGGCGCCAGTGGCGGGACTACTGCCATCATTGAGGCGGCCCTGGTAGGTAAAGGCCGTACCCTGGGCCGCCAGGTCCGGCATGCCGGCGAACAACGACAACATAGATACTAGCGTGAGAAGTGATTCTTTCATGGAGTGGTTCTTTCGGTGTGATCGCCTTTCGGCACAGGCAGCCGATGTGAGCATGGGGTCTCTGCTCTGGGTCATCGCAAGAACACCCTAGCACGCCAGTCGTGCGGTTCAAGCCACGAATGACGAAGGACGACTTGGCCCATTGCGCCGCGCCCTTATTGCGTCCCATTGCTTACCGAACGGAAATGGCTATGAACCAACGAAAGCTTGGAAATCACGGGTTGAACATTTCGGAGAAATTTAAAAAGCCTGAAGACCTCGAACCGGGCGATTGGCGCCGCAACTCGCTCAGGCTTCAAGGAGAAAACTTCCAGCGCAACCTGAAGTTTGCCGAGCGCGCCGAAGGGCTGGCACGGCGGAAGAAGCGCAACCCGGCTCAGTTGGCTTTGGCCTGGGTGCTGGCACAGGGGGAGAATATCGTGCCGATTCCCGGCACGAAACGGCGCCGGTATCTGCAAGAAAACGTAGCGGCGTTGCAGCTCGAAATGACACTTGCGGACCTCGAGGAGATCTCCACTGCGCTGCCTGCCAGCCTCGCCGCCGGCCCACGCTATCCGGAGCAGGCGATGCAGGCGATGCAGGCGGTAAATCGTTGAGGAACACCGAGCGCCAAAGCGCACCCGCGGAACTGGCCGCACCGGAATCCGACGAAGGCGGGAGTTTCAATGAATCGGCCGGGGCAAAAAGCCGTTTCTTATCAGTTCCAGTCAGCGAGAATCTTTACGGCCTGCTTCACCTCCGCATCCGACCCGGTAAAATTGAATCTCAATTTTCCGGCTCGCCGAGTGACCTCAACCTTAATGGATGCCAGGCCCCTCCTCTTCATTCGTAAGCTGAGTTGTTTGTGAGCTTCTTTGATCCCGTGGTGCTGGAGGCTAGTCATGCCTTAATATCAACGCGTGACCGACACAAATCAATAACAAAGGCGCTGGCCTAAGCAGCCAGTACGGACTCGACGGCCCTCAACCGGAGAATCTTGTCAGCAACCGAGGCGAGGTCGGGCAGAACGTAATCATGGTGTCCCGTGCCAAGCCACGGCGATTTGAGCAATACAGAGTTGCATCCCGCCATCCGGGCCGCTTCCGCGTCCTGCCACTTGTCGCTAACGACGAAACTGCGGCTCAGGCTCAGGTGCCATTTATAGGCAGCCTCAACCAGCAGTCCCGCCTTGGGCCTGCGGCACCCGCATTCATCCATTTCGTCATGCGGGCAGACCAAAATGTCGTCCAGCGCGAAGGTCGTGCGCAGCAGGTCGTGCATCCGGTCCAGCTCCCGCCGCGATTGATAGCCTCGCGACAGACCCGGCTGGTTGGTGGTCACAATCAGCATCAGCCCCGCGGCCTTCAATTCGTTCAGCAAAGGTGCCACCTCGATATTGACGTGGAACTCATCCAGCGTCAAAGGACTCACCGGACGCTTGCCGACAACGCGGGCGCGATTCAGGATGCCGTCCCGCTCGATAAACACGGCTGACTTCACAGTCTTGGAAAGAGCACAAACCCTGCCGTTTTCAGCGTGGGCCAAAAAACGCAGCCCAACAGGGCTCATGCCGATGCCAAAAGCGAGAGGAAGCGGCCTGGGATCGGTCCCCTGCGAGGGATGGTGCAGCCATTGTGCCTTGTTTTTTGGCAACTATCGTCTGTGCAATGACAGGCTGGACGGACAGGCTGGACGGTGTTGCCTTTGGTGCGCGTCCGGCGCAAACTGAGGACGCGAATCATTTTATGCCCAAACTTTTTCTCACCAATGCCAAAGGCAAGCGGTTTTCAGCGAATCTCGTGTCTGCGTCGAACAGCCAGCGACCCAACGAAATCCAGATGCGCCAGCTTGACCAAATAAACCGGATACTGTCGCCCGAGATTCTTTCGGAAATGTCAACCCGCAGGTTGATTATACCTGCGCACGAAATCGCGCTCCTCCTCAGCCGCCTAAAAGGCGCCGCTGACCTGGACATCAGCATCGGCGACTGAAAAGGTGGCACGTTTCAACCGGACGAGGACGTGCCTGGAAGGCGTTCCACACCTTACCCTCAGCACTTCGTGTTTTTTGTCCTTTATCCTTTATCCTTCCAGTGCTCAGCCTTGCCTCTCCCCCCGCTACCAGCGTCGAACCTGATAAAACCGCTGGGCATTAGTTGCGGTTGGATCAGCCAACAGCATCGTGCCGCCATTGCCCGGAATGAGCGGCAGGAACGTCCAATTGCTGTCTGAGAGCGAATTCTTGTATTCGAGCAGATACACCCGTCCGCTCCGCGTCGGCAAAGCGAGGCTGAAACCGTTGGCGTCCAGGTTTGGATTGGTCGCAAGCGCTTGAGCTGCCGGCGGGCCGTTCCCGATCAGTGCCATGCTTTGATACAGGCCGGCAGCGATGGCGATGACATTGGTGAGCCCCGGAGGCACATTGGTCTGCCCGTTGGCATTAAAACCCCAGGCGGCAACGGTGCCATCGGCCTTCAAGGCCAGACTATGATACGTCCCTGCTGCTATCGCGACGACATTGCTCAAACCACCGGGGATGTGGGCCTGGCCATAGGAATTCAAGCCCCACCCGGCCAGCGTGCCGTCTCCCTTCAACGCCAGGCTGTGATAGCCGCCGGCCGCGATGGCCACGACGTTGCTTTGACCCAACGGCACGGTCGCCTGCCCGTAAGCGTTGTTTCCCCAGGCCATCAGCGTTCCGTCCGGTTTGAGCGCGAGGCTGTGCCCGCCGCCTTGCGCCACTGCCACCACATTGCTCAACCCGGCAGGCGAACCTGCCACAGCAGGGTTTAGTGACACCGTGCCGTTGGCTTTCAGCGCTAGATAACTGCCCCCGGCCGCAGAAATCGCGACCACGTTTGATAATCCCGCGATGATGCCTGACCCATACAATGGCCATTCGATGACATTGCCGTTGGGCCTTAGTCCGAAGCCTGGACTCGCACCGGCGATGGCTATCAGGTTCGTTGCTCCCTGCGAGTAAAAGCCAATGCCAGTGCCCGGCCACATGACGACCGTGCCATCGCTCTTCAACGCCTCGCAGTCGGGTAGTTCGGACCCGCCGCCGGAAATCGCAATGATATTGGTCAGGCTGGTGGGGAGATTGGTTTCGCCATCGGAGGCCGAGCCCCAAACAGCAACTTGTGAAAGCGCGAGTACAGCGGTGCTGCTGACACGGTTGGTGTAGGGGTTGGTCACCACCACGTCGTAAGGCCCAAACTGCCAGGCCTGCACATTGGTTAACGTCAGCAAACTCGCGTTCGCGCCGGGAATATTTGTGCCGTAGAACTGCCATTGATAGCCCAACGGCGGCGCGCCGATGGCCGAAACCTTCAATTGCGCCGCGCTGCCAACCCACGCGCCCCGGCTCTGTGGTTGGTTGGCGATTGCCAGCGGAATAATCGTCAGCGTGACATTCGAACTGGTCACAGTGGCGTAGGCGTCGCTGGCGGTCACGTTGTAGGTCCCTGCCCAGCTCACCGGCGGATTGATTATGTCCAACGCGCCCCCCGGATTGGGGCCTGCAAACGGGTTGCCGTTCTGTGTCCATTGATAGGTCACCGGGGACAAACCTCCCACCTTAAAGGAAAATATCACCAGCGTCCCGGCTCCCGAAGTGATCGTATTGGGAGATATCGAAACGATGATCCAGGGAACTACGGTCAGCATCGCACTGGACGAAACCGCGCTTCCAAACGAGTTGCTGGCAATGACGCTATAAGGACCGGACTGGCTCGCCAGCGAGTTCGTCAACGTAAGGGTGCTGTTGGTGGCCCCGGCCACGTTCGTGCCGTAGTACTGCCATTGATAACTGAACGGCCCCTGGCCGACGACCGTCGAACTGAACGTCACGGTCGCCCCGCCGTTGGTCATGAGGTTTTGCGGCTGAATCCCAACCAGCGCCGGGACCACGTTCAACGTCGCGTTCGAGCTGACGGCCAGGCCCAAGGTATTAGTGACCACCACGTCAAACGAACGCCCCGCCTGATTGAGCTGAGCGTTGGTCACCACCAACGTGGAGTTCGTCGCGCCCGGGATGTTCGTGTCGCTGCATTGCCATTGGTAACTCAACGGCCATGAACCGATGGCCGTCGCGGTAAAAGTCGCATTTGAAGCGGCGGGGACCACCTGGTCGGTCGGTTGTTGGACAATCGTCGGCGCCGACGTGGTAACGGTCAGCAAAGCGCTCGACGTAACCGCGCCATACACGTTGGTTACCAACAGCGAATAAGTGCCAGCGTCCATCATTTGCACGTTAGTCAGGCTTAAGGAGCTTCCATTCGCTCCAGGGAGGTTGGTTCCGTTGAACTGCCACTGCAGGGAAACCGGGACGGGTCCAGGAACGACAGCGGCGTTAAAGGCAGCAGGCATACCGGTATAGACGGCTTGATTGGTCGGCCAGGCAGACAGGGAAGGCGTTCCGTTGTTCAGAACCAGGTTGGAGCCGCCGCCGGATGCAATGGCGGTCACATTTGTCAGCCCGAACGGATTGATGCCATCAGCGGAAGTGCTGTCTCCCCAAACCACCACCGTTCCGTCGGCTTTAAGTGCAAGACTAACAGTTGAGCCGGCGGCGATCGCCACTACGTTGCTCAAACCGGCGGGCACATTCGTTTGACCGGAGCCGTTATCGCCCCAGGCAACGACGGTGCCGCCGCCCTTCAGCGCCAGATAATGCGCCCCGCCCACGGCGATCTGCACCAAATTGGTCAGCCCCGACGGCATCGGCGGAATATAGCCTCCCCATTCGACGACCGTTCCGTCGGCTTTGAGTCCCATGGCATAACCGGTGTTCACAGGGTTCGCCGCAATGGCGACGATGCTGCCGGCAGAGCCTGCCTCAGACAATTGGCTGTTCCCATTGTCGCCCCAGCCCGTGACGGTTCCATCGCGCTTCAACGCCAGCGAGAAAAAGTTGCCGGCCGCAATGGCAACGACATTGCTCAATCCGGTGGGAACATTCGCTTCGCCGTAACCGTTGTAACCCCAGGCCACCACGGTGCCATCACTCTTCAGCGCCAGGCTGTGATTATCGCCACCGGCGAGCGCGACGACATTGCTCAAACCCGCGGGCACGCTCGTGGCTCCCAGATAGGATTCACCCCAGGCTTCCACGGTGCCATCAATTCTGAGCGCAAGGACATGGATGTAACCGGCTGCGATCGACACAATATTTGTAGCGTCCCCCGGCACGTCGGTTTGGCCCACATCATCCCTCCCCCACCCATAAACAACACTGCCCGCACTGCTCACGGGAGTCCGCAGAACCGTCAAACTGGCCACCGAGCTGGTCGCCGACCCGTAAGCATTGGTCGCGAGCATCTGATACGAGCCCTGGTCGTTGGTTTGCAAATGCGCGAGCCTCAACCCGGGTGTGAGCGAACCGTTGATCCTTCCATTATCCGACATCGGCACGCCGTTGAAATACCACTGATAGCTCAGCGGCGCGCCGCCGGCCGCCGCCGCGGTCATCGAGGCCGCCCCATTCAACGGCTCGAATAGATTCGACGGCTGCTTCGTAATGACGGGCGGAGCCAGCACGTTCAAATTGGCGGGCACGCTGGCAGCCATGCCATTGATGTTGGTCACGATCACCTGGTAGCTACCGTTGTCCGTCGCCTGGCAATTCTGAACGGTTAATGTCGGTGTCGTGGAACCGGATATTCGCCCGCCGTCGATGAGATTCGCCCCGTTAAACAGCCATTGATAGCTCAGTGGGCCTGGGCCCGTGACCGTCACGATAAAAGTGGCGTTGCTGCCGGGCTGCACCGTCAGGTTGGTGGGCTGCCCCACGATAATCGGAGGGATCAAAACCGTAAGCGTCGCCAACTGACTGGTCCCCGCGCCGTAATTGTTCGTCACCACGAGCTGGTATGAGCCGGCGTCGTTGGTTCCAACGGTGGAGATGCTCAGACTCGGCGCAGCCGAACCGGTGATGCGCCCGCCGTCGCTTAGCGGCGCGCCGTTGAAATACCATTGATAACTCAAGGACGCGGTGCCGGCAGCCGTTGCCGCGAATGTAACATTGTTCGACAGCAGCACCGACTGGCTGACTGGCTGCGTTACGATGTTTGCAGGCACCAGGACCGTTAGCGTCGCCACCGCGCTGGTCACCGCCCCGAAATTGTTCATTACGATGACCTGGTAATTGCCGGCGTCCGTACCCTGTGCGCCTGAGATATTGAGGACGGAGTTGGTGGACCCGCTGATGCTGCCGCCGTCCACCAGGGTCGTCCCGTTCAACAACCACTGATAGGCCACCGTCACCAGGCTGGTGACGGTCACGGAAAACTGGGCCGTCGTCCCAACCAAAACGGTGAGATTAGTCGGCTGGCTCAGGATGCCCGGCGGCGGATAAAGCACGGACAGGACGGCATTGGTGCTGAACACCGTGACCGTCGCGTTGGAGACCATTATGCTGTAACCGCCGTCATCGGCCAATTGCACATTGGTCAGGGTGAGGGTCGAGTTGGTGGCCCCGCTAATCGCGGCCCCGTTCAAAAGCCACTGGTAAATGAACGGCAGCGGACCGGTCGCTGCGGCGCTAAAGACAACCGTCTGACCGAAGTTGACCGACTGACTCTGCGGTTGAACCGTAAAATAGGTCGGCCATTGCAATTCATACGCACCCGCGTCCACCACGAGACCCACCGTGCGGGGATTGCCGTCAAGGTCGGTCGCGCCAACCGCGTAAGCGTTGTTCCCCGCATTGATACAGGGCGAGTTCGTCTGCAAATGGTAATCGCCGCCATTGAAATCCACCAGGAGCGGGTCGCTTGTGAAGTTACCGCTTCCGCTCGCCAACGGTGTCGTGCAACAGTTGCTCAAGGTCCCGCCGCCGTAGTTGTAGCTGCTGTCATGAGTGTATGGCCCCTCGGAGTTGAAATAGACGATGCAGTTGTTTAACGCCGTGCCGTAGGCGCCGCCGCCACTGAAGTCGCGTCCGGAACTGTTCTCGTCGGCCACCACGGCGTTCCCAACGATAGTGCAGTTGTTCGCAGTGCCGCCCCAGACGCCGCCTCCCAGGGACGCCGCATAGAAATCCACGTAGTGGTTGTGGGCCAAGTTCGCGGCGACCAGGCAATTGTTCAGAGTCGAGGAAATCGCTCCCCCGCCCCAGGAGGCCGAGTTGTTGCGAAGGAAGCAGTTGTTCAGCGTCGAGGAACTCGCGCCGCCACCGGAGGTCGCGAGGTTGCCCGAAAGCAAGCAGTTGTTCAGCGTGCAGATGTTTGCCCCTCCTCCTTGCCAGCCGGACGCGTTGTTGTTCTGGATCACGCATTGGGTCAAGGTGCTGCCGCCGGCGCCGCTGCCGGTGTTCCCGCTCACAACACAATTGCTCAGCGTGCAATACCCCACTCCGATGGCACTGTTGCTAATCACTGTGCAGTTGTTCAGCACACTGTAGTAAGCGCCTCCACCGCTGTTGCCAACGATGAAGCAACTATCCAGCCTTCCCCCATTGGCACCGCCGCCGTTCCCTGCGCTCCCATTGGTCAACGTGAACCCGATGAGCGCCGCCCCATTGCTCAGGCTGGCGCAACGCAGCACGTTGCTGCCATTAATCAGTGTCACGCTCGGGCCATTGACGCTCTGCACCGTCGCCGCATTGGTCACCACCACGCAATTAGTCGTGCCGTCACTGCTCGCCCTGCCGGCCGAACTGTAAACCCCGTTCGTCACCAGGATGAAGTCACCATCCTTCGAAGTATCGACGGCATCCTGAATGTTGGTTGCGGCAATGCTCCAATCCGTATATGGGGCAGCGGGACTCGACGAACTCGAACTCACGAAGCGGACCACGCCGGGCGCCCCGGGCGAGGTGCCCAGGACCGCGGCCACGCTCGTCACCCCGCCGTAATTGTTTGTCACCACCACCTGATAAAAGCCGAAGTCGGCCAACTGCACATTGGCAATGTTCAAGGACGCCGTCATCGCGCCGCTTATCCGCCCGCCATTGGTAACCGCCGCCCCATCGAAATACCACTGGTACCTCAAAGGGCTCGTTCCACCCGCGACCACGGTCAGACTCGCATTGCTGGAGAGCATCGCGACCTGATTCGAAGGCTGAAAGATAATGAAAGGTGGAAGCAGCACAGTCAGCACGGCGTTCGAGCTGGCAACGCTGCCGTGGCTGTTGCTCACCACAACCTGATAATTTCCCGCGTCGCCGGCTACGACATTGCTGAGCGTCAGAGTCGAGTTGGTGGTGCCGCTGAGGTGGGTGTTGTTAGTCAGGTGTGCCCCATTGAGCGACCATTGGTAGAACAATGGAGTTTGGCCGCCCGCCACGACGGTAAACCCGGCATTCGCTCCTGCGAGTACGCTTTGGCTTTGCGGTTGCGTCGTGATGCTCGGCCCGGAGGCGGCGTCGATCTCGCACGGGGAAAGGAATCCCAAGGCTGCGATAACTAAGTGAACGGGAGACAGGAACCGCAGCCCCAGGCCTTCAGTCCGAATTGAGATAAAACGATGCTGAAACCGCCAATGATTCACTAACGCTCCCATTCTCCTCGCGCCCCACCGAACGCCCGCACCAGCCCTCTCCCCTGTCCCAGCTTTCTCGCTCCAACGCTGCAAGTGCCGGACGCCGCTCGCCGATCGAGTTCGTTCCGATCCAGACCGGGGACCGGGACCAAAGCCGTGCCCGGGAAAAGCAATTCGGGGGTTGGGGCGAACTTATCAGGACGCAGTTCCATGTACGTTTGCTCGTCGGATTAGCCCTTCATATCACGAAGCTTAGCTCTGCTCAAGCCAAAAGTTGACCTGGTTGAGCCGGTTGGTGCATCTCATCTTCTGAGCACTACTTTTTGAGAATTCCCCTTCCGACGAACCGTCCTGGGTAGGACGCGTTGTCCTCAACGCGCCGCGCCTGACGCAGAGCCTTCCACAATGCCCGAGCGCAGCGAGCCAAAACCAAGAGTCCTGAAAGGACGAGATGTACCAGCCTGGGGCAACTCCGCGAAGCGGGAGCCGCGCCAGGTACACCGCCCCCAAATATCATCTCCCTCTCCTCCTCGGGACTTGCCATTACCCACATCTTTCTGAGCCTGGCATGAGTTTCCCTTCTTGGCCGCCCAAATCCGCAGGAAAATGCCCGGAATTCGCTACCATTCCCGCGCCGCGGGGCGGCAGCTTGATGGTAGCCAACACCTGCATGCATCGCGTAGCGATGCAACGATGGTACCCGTGGACTTCAGTCCACGGGGGAGGTGTCCGCACGCTCCAGCGTCGCGTCGCGACGCCTGAGCGAACCAGCAAATCTTTGAAGATGAATAGTTTATGTCATCAACAAAGCTTAAAAGTCCCTGTAAGACTTGTGGGTAATGACAAGTCCTCGGGAGGAGAGGGTTGGGGAGAGAAGGCCAATCTGGAACGACCCGCTCAGAAAATGAGATGCTCCCTGAGCCAGTCGCGCCGCCGGTAAACCACGCCAGCAGCATCTTCGCGATCTGCCCCTCTTCGGCCCCTGCCATTCTAATCCGGCTGGTGGTCGTGCCGGTTCCGGGAAGCAGTGCCTCGTGCTTGCGGTTGGTCTTCTGCGGCCCCCCTTCCTCCACCACTCCACCACTCCATCGTTCCCCGTTCCGCCCTCCCCTCAACCACCTCACCACAACAGGTTGGTAACGCTCTGCGCAGTGTGGAATTCCACGTGCCCATCCACCAGCATCACGTTGCCCGCGGACCTGGTCCTGTGCCAGCCGGTCGGGTTGGTTGGAAACAACAGCACGTTATCGGCGAAAAGCACCTCTCGGGAGGGGAACAATACCGTCGTGGATTTCAGTCCATCCAGCCCGCCCGTGCCCACCACATACCCGACCGCATTGAACATATACGAGTTGCCTACCCATTCAAACAACTTGTGACCCTGCGTGTCGGCTCGCCCCTGGTCCCGCGGACAAGTCACAACGGCTTCCGTCAGGCCATAATGGTTTAGCGGACGGTCGATGCGGTTAAAGATGCCGCCCTGGCCGGTGTAGAGGTTGTTGTTCGTGCGTCCAGCCCAAACAAACCATTCCATCCCGTCCACACTGACATTCGTTGAGGCCCAAAAGAAGAGGTCGTTAAAATCAGGCAAATATAGATTCATCGCCACGTTGCACTGGCGGAGCTGGGAAAGACACTTGGTGTTTTGCGCGCGCAGCTTGGCGGTAGCCAGCGCCGGCAGCAACAGTGCCGCCAATATCGCAATAATGGCGATCACCACAAGGAGTTCGATTAGGGTAAACGCCGCCTGTCCACACCGAACAGCAGTCGTGTCATCTCCCGCTTCGAGCGAAACGTTGGCCATAGCAGTTTGACGACGGAACCTGCACTCCATTCAAATTGCGGCGCCGCTTTCCGTCGATCTGCTGGCAGGGGCGGGGCTCCTCACTTTGTCGCGCCTCAATAGATCGTCATAGGTGAAGGGCTTGAAACGGCCGGTTTCCATCCGATTATGCCGGGAGCGAGCGGCGCCGGGTAGGGCCTGTTACTTCCCTTTCGTAAGGTTGCTTACGACTGTGGAAATTAGGCCGAACAAATCCTTCTGTGAAACTTCGTCGGCTTTGTTCGCCAAGATCGGCAGGCCGAAAAACTTCTCCGCTAAGTTGCCTTTGATCTTGTTTCGCTGATCTTCTGGCAGCAACACGAGATACGCGTCGATGGAGGCCAATTCCAGGTGAACCTTGCGATTCAAACGCTCGCGTTCCCGATGCTTGGAAGATTCGTTGCCCGCGTACGCTGCTGGAATGGCAAGAACTATGACCGTGCCGAGGCGGAAAGCGAAAACCCTCCAATCGGTTTCATGTCCGATGCTGAAGTAAAACGCGTAACCAGCAACCACAATCATGGCTGCCATCAAGCCCAACGCAATCCAGCGCCACAGGTTCGCAGCGCCAGCTTCGTTGTCAGCCGTGGCCTTGAAATTCCCAGCAAAGGAAGTCGATCCAATCGCACCAAAGATCTTGTTTACTTCCTCCTCCCGCTTTCGCAAAAACTCGATGTGAGAGGTGCTTGCTTCTTGGGTTGTGCCAAGAAATGCTTTGTATTGTTCCTGACGGCGAGTTGCTGCCTCGCTGGCCTGAGCGTCGAAGGATTTGGTCTGCCTAGCAAACTCGTCAGAGTTCTTCTTGATTGCGTCGGCAAAATCTTTTGTTCGCTTTTCCTGTGCTTCCGAAAACTGTTTCTGGTACTCGGCTATCGATTGGTCGAGCCGCCCCTTCTGCTGCTGGATGACTTGATTGTTCTCCTCGAGCCGCATCTTGGTCTCAGTTGCCGCCTTGGACAATGAGTCCAAATGTGCTTTGATCTCGTTGCTCCGCGCTTTAACTCGCTCGAGTTCTTCGACGATCTTTTGCTGAAAGACCGCGTTGGCCTCGGCGATGGCCTTGAACTCTTCCGTCGTTGCCCCAGCATCAAGAGGTCGGAGTACACCGAGCAGATGGTCCACCGCGCTATTCGCGTTCTGTAGGTGAGCAACGTTGGCGTTTTGAGCGAAGTTTTTGAGATTGTTGTGGGCCTCATTCAGCCAGGTAGGGAAATTGGCCCACGTGTTGACGTTGAACAATTCCGGGTCAACCGTCGAGACACGAGCGGCCAGAATCTTAAAAATCTTTAACAGGCGTGAATACTCGGCCAAACCCTGTGGGGAAAGTCCTTCAACCTTTGCTGCTTGTAGTGCCACGAGGCACTTCTCGACCAGTTGGTCGAGGTGCTGGGCTTCAAAGTTGGTTGTCCAAGTAGACATAATAGTTTCCTTTCGGTCTTGGTTTGCGTTCCTCGCTGCGAGGGGTCTGAGTCGCCAATTTTTGGGCGGAGGTTTGCTGCAACATGAACTGGGGAGCTTTCTCTTCGGGTGTCATGAACGGAGGCGGCAGCCGAGCTTGACAGTGGCGATGTGTTTTTCCATTGGCGCTTTCCGGCGCATAATTCCGGTCCGCAGGCAAACGTGCGAACCTGAGAGCTGATGGTAAACTAAATTGTCAAAGGAGCAACGAAAAAGAAGCCGAGCGCGCGGTGTGTGGAGAGAGGGACTGATGGGACGGAAGGGACACAAGGGACGGAAAGGACAAACCGTGCCGATGTTAGAACGGGGGGCGGTCGGGGCCTATTGCAGGTCACCGTGTGCGCGCGGCGGTGGAACGGCGCCCAAGAGTATCCAATGGCCGACAAGGCCAACAGAAGATAGAAAATGGGCATTTGGAATCTGGCGTGGGGCCTCGAACGGAGGTTTTGGTATTGCGATTTGGCGGGGAGTCGGGGAAACCGCTGAAGCGGTTCTGTTGGTACGGCGCGGAGCAGCCACCCACGTGAACGTGGGTGTTAATGAGATTAGGGAAGAGTGCTCATCAGATGTTCACTTCGATGGTGACCCCGGTGTCGCAACCGAACAAGTCATCGACTTTGACAGATGGTGTGTTTGCCTTTGGTTTCGCAGGTTGCCCCATTAAGGCAATCGCGACTTGGCAGGGGGCGAGTCAGTACGGGCAGGATCAGAGCGCTTTGGATTGGTTCGAGTCGGTGAACCTGGACATGTGTTGGCTGAAGGACGACGCGTTGGAAGAGTCCGCCAACCTGCCCGCTCCCGAGGTGATCGCCGCCGAGATTCCTCAGGACCTGCAGGGCACACTGGAACAGTTAACAACGACTGCGCTCGATCTAAAGAAACAGATGGCAGGTTAGAGCATGAAATCTGCGCCCATACTCCCTGCCCAATTGGATTGGCCCTCCGCCGTTGGAAGCTTCATCCTCAACTTTGGCACGCTCGATCACCTGCTGTTTGTGTTCCTTCAGGATCACCTTCCACCAGACGAATTCGCCACCGGAAAGCAGTGGCACTTCAAGGACCGCCTTTCCCGAATCGCGCAATATTTGAAGGAGGCAGGATATCCGGCGGCGAAGCAGACAGCGTATGCCACGCTGCTCACTTTTATCGAACCGATCCGGGCGTTGCGAAATCACATAGCACACGGCCACTTGTATCTTCGTATTGACCCGAAAACCCAAACGCCAGCGCTAACCCTTTTCCAGGCCAAGGATTTGGACAAAAGTTTGACTCCGGATTCGAACCACGTGGCATTTGATGAGCTGCTGACCGCGTCAGAAACGCTCACCCGACTGAATGAACAGCTTCAGCAGCTTTGTGGCCTCAACGTCGCGGCGTGCTTCAGCGGCATTGAGGAAGCCAAACCGCGAAAATCATGAACGCATGATGTGTTGACCTTGGCAACGCCGCATCTTCGTGAATGAGTTCACACCCGCTTTTTCAGTCCGGTTTCACCTCTCTACCCCTCTGGATCCCTACGTCTCACGCCAACTCCAGCTTCGATTCCGCCCGCGTGGCTTCGTCGTGAACGGCGAGCACGATTTGAACGTCAGGATGCACTTCACCGTGGCCCAGTCTTCGGATGGTTTCGCAAGTCGCCCAACCGTTGGATTTTGCCGCGTAAGCCGCTTCCCATTTCTTGAATCGTGCCTCCGCCTTCTCATTCAACCAGGGCCAGCGCTCCGCCTTTCTTAAAACGCCGCACCGCCACGGTTTGGGAGTTAGCCGGGCTCTGAAACATTTTTGAGTCAGACAAAGCTGCCGGTACAGCGGGTCGGCCCCCAAAGCATCGAACACACCGTCCGTAGCCGCCACCTCCGGCTCGAACAATGCATGGGTCGCAAGGAGCCGCAGGCCGGCGCGCGTCCGGTAAATTCGCCAGCCCCACTCCGGATGGTTCCTGCTCCATGCCTCGGCCCTGGCCACAGCCGCGTCCTGCGGATTGCCGGGCGGCGTCAGGTCCGGCTTCCCGAACAGCCGGCTAAACAATCCGCCGCTCCGCTTTGGTTCAGGCAGGTCCACATCAATGAACATGACCCGCGCGGCGTTCAGCACCAGGCATCCATACGAGTTCCGCGTCACCACGGCCACCAGCTCCCCGGCCGGGTTCCTCAACTCGCGCAGGACCTGTTCGCGAAATGGCCGATCCGGGTAATAACCATGACGCTGCCCGGGCAGGTCCCCGTGTTTGAAACGCTCCGCCAGTTGCGCCGCCGCCTGGTCTGCGAGCGCTTGCGCCTCCCCTAAACTGCTCGAGGACCAGCGCCAGGAGGAAAAGTCTCCACTCACTCCCCGAGCCCAAAACGGTGGAAAATTCATACGACGAAACTGGCAAGAAATCGGCCGAGGCTCAAGGGTTTCTGAAAAGCATGAAGAATGGCGATGAACTGACCGGCCTTATCGAGATTCTCCAAGAGCTCGTCTTCTCGCAGGTGTCTGCACTGAACCGTGTGCCGCTGGCCGGAGCTTTGCTGAACACAATGATCGCTTACCCGACTCGCAAAACTCGCTACGAGCTCGTCGTCTTAATCCGGCAAACCACCCTGCCTGTCGCGGCAGGCCGTGCCTAGTGATTGGGCCTCCTCCCCTCCGTTCCCTTCGTTTTCTCCTGTTCCGCCTTTATTCAAATCGGCGAGCCTTCGGCCCCTTGCCAGATTGCCGCGCTGATGCGATAGATAAGTTGTATTTACCCCCATTGCTGGTCCGTGCGCGGCCTCCGCTCAAGGGCTGCTTTCGCACAGGCGCAAGGGGCAGGACTGCTACGCGTATGGATGACGTCGTGACGAATGTCGTGGCACGCTTCGAGGCGGAACGGCAAACGCGGGTCGGTTGCTGCCGGAGGAACCGGCTGCCGACGCGGCTCGCGCGACTCGGCGGAGCACCATGGCATCGAACCCTGAATCTGCGCTGCCCCACTGGCACATTCTCTTACCCAAATCCGCATTGATGAGTGAAGCCACACTGTGCGAGAAAAAAACAAACCAAAGAAAGGAAAACAAATGCAAAACAAAGTGACTCAAAAAACGGATCACAAGGGACTCGCGAAGTCAGGACCGAAGGTGGGCTTGGCGTTGATAGCGTCGTGCCTGGCGTTCGGGCCAACGCTGCGAGCCGATATGGTTACCGATTGGAACGCCAATACGGAGCAAGCCCTCCTCACCGCCAACCAGGGACCTCCGGTGCGAGCGCGCTCTTTGGCCATTGTCCACGCGGCCATTTACGACGCCGTCAATGGAATTCAGCACCAATATACACCCTACTTCGTCACCGAACGGGGACCTCGAGGAGCTTCAGCCGAAGCGGCTGCCGCTCAGGCGGCCTACACCGCCCTGGTGAGCCTCTATCCCGCGCAAAACGCGACGCTCGATGTGCAACTGGCCAACTCGCTGGCGACGATTCCGAGCCACCGAGGGCATGGTCACCGGATCGATCTCGGGCGGGCCTGGGGCGAAGAAGTCGCCAACCAAATCCTCGCCTGGCGCAGCACAGACGGTTCCGCGACACCTCTGCCGGGCTACTTCGGGGGCGGCGCTCCGGGTGTCTGGCGCTCGCCGCCCGCCGGCACGAACGCCGACGGCACGTTGCCGGCGCTTTTCCCGCAATACGCGATGCTGGTCCCCTTCGCCATGACCAGTCACGCTCAGTTCCGGCCTGGTCCGCCTCCCGCCTTGACCAGCGCGCTTTACGCCGCCGATGTCAACGAGGTCAAAGCCATCGGCCGCTTCAACAGCGCCATTCGCACTTCCGATCAAACGCAACTGGCGCTGCTCTGGCAGGCCGTGGGGCCTGTGGAGGAGAATCACATCGTTCGTCCAGTGATCGAGACCTATGCCCGGCATTCGAGGCTCGTGGACACGGCGAGAATCTTCGCTCTCATCAATATCGTTGGCGCGGATGCTCTCATCGCAGGGTTCGACTCCAAGTACACCTACAACTTGTGGAGGCCGTACCACGCCATCCGGCTGGCGGACACCGATGGCAACCCGGATACCGTAACCGATCCGACGTGGGACTCGCTCTTCACGGCGCCGCGGTTTCAAGAATACATGTCCAACCATGCGACCATTACCACGGCCATCATGATCACGCTCGCGGAGTTACTGGGCGATGAACACACTTTCATCCTGAGCGGCACAGGTTATCCCAACTTCACGTGGACCTTCAACCGCTTCTCCGACGCGGCGGCGCAGGTGAAAGAGGCCAGGATTTGGGCCGGCATTCACTTCCGCAACTCCTGCAACGTGGGAGCGGAACAGGGCATGAAGCTTTCCAGGTACGTGCTGGAAAACTTCCTGCTGCCGCTCGACGATGAGGACGACCGGGACCGCAACTAGTCAGTAAGCTTCCTGCAGCGCCGGTACTGGTGCTTAGTCTAACTCCAGTACCGGCCTTCGCGTGCTGCGTGGGTCCGCCGCACACCAATCCGTAATGGTTCAGCTGAAATCAATGCTTTCGCTCGGCCCTCCACCCTCCACTGCTTCAAAAACGCGCTCCTCCCGTAAGTTGGCACGCTCCAAGCGCGAGCCACTGGCGGCCAACGATGCACTCGGCCAGTATCAGAAAAATGAGAATTCAGGAGGACGAACCCGGCGAGAACGGAGCTCCTTGCTTGTGCGGCGCGCCCGCGCTGAACTCGCCCTGCCGCCAATCAACTCGAATCAAGGCGAATCAAACCCAAGACATTTTTGATCGTGCCGCCGGATTGACTCTTTCCTCGCTCCAGGAGGAGGGAGGCGAAGACAGGAGGCCGGTCCCGCGTTCCCGGGCAAGCCGCAAGGTCCTGGTCCGCAGCCGCTTATCCGCGTTACCCGCGCCGTCGGTGGCCATTGACCACCCAATAGCCTTTCTTATCCTCTCCAGTGCTCAAACTGAAATCTTCAAAAATCTTTGCGCCCGGCGGGAAAATCGCACTTCTGACCGTCCTTATGTACATAGGGACTGTGTGTTACGGCCCTGCGGCTCAGCCGCCAAAATTGAATATGTCATGCCAATCGCCATTGATCACGCTAGGGCGAGGTTGTCTCAACCCGCCGTTCGTTCCTCCCGGAATGATTGTAGGGCGCGCCGTCTCCGCGCGCCGCCCCATCACTCCATCACTCCACCAATCCATCACTCCACCAATCCATTAATCCATTAATCCATCAATCCGTGACCCCCACTCCGCATTCCCCGCTATCAACTATCAACCATCAACCACTTCGCCACTCCAGCCCCCGAACCCATCCGAACCTATCCGAACGCCAAAAAAATATTTTCCCCCTCTTACAGCCGGTCAACTCGGTAAACAAACGGTCAACCCCACATCCCCAGCGCGCCGCTTCATCAATCCATTAATCCATTAATCCACTACCCTGTCACTCCACCACTCCATTCTCCGTGCCCATGCATCCCATCGCCACCCGCAACGAATTCGTCCGGCTCCGCTCTCTGGGCCTGAGCCTCGCCCGCATCGGCCGCCAGCTCGGCGTCTCCAAGCCCACCCTCATCGCCTGGGGGCGCCGCTCCCGGCCCGACATCGACGCCCGTATCGCTGAGGACCACCAGCGTAACCTCAAAGCCATCGACGACGAAGTCGCCCGGCAGCTCGCTGACCTCACCCGGAAACATAACGCCCTGAAACAAGAACTCCTCAGCCGCGCCTTTCGCGACGTCCCAACCCCTCACGTCGAAACCCTCGCCGGCGAACTCCGCCAGCGGATCCAGAACCTCCAACAGAGCGCCAGTCTGGTCGCCGGCGGCAAGGACCAGGCTTTATCAACTCCCGATAGCTCCTGCCAGCCGTCCGCCCAGCTCCCGGTAGCTCTCGATAGCTCGCCCCAGCCCCGCGGCGAAACGGGACCTGCCGGCACCTATCGGCACCTATCGGCACCTATCGGCACCAAAATCGAAACTTCCAGTTCAGCCACACGGTCAAATCAGTAAACAAACGGTAAACTTTCCTCCACCGCTCCAATACTCCATCACCCCAATACTCCACCACTCCATCAATCCACAAATCCATTAATCCACAAATCCCCCCGTCCTATGCCCTCCCTCCTCCCCGACTCCTCCCAGTACGACCTCGCCCTCCAGCTCCGCGCCTGCCAGTCCGGGTCCCGCCGCAACGGCAAAGTCGCCCGTCTCCCCGCGGCCATCCGCGACCAAATCAATCACCTGATGGACGACGGCGTGCCCTACAAGGTCATCATCGAAAAACTCGGGCCTGCCGCTGGCCATCTCAACGAAGATAACCTCAGCAACTGGCGCCTCGGCGGTTACCAGGATTACCTCAAAGCCCAGGCCATCAACGACCGTGCCCGCATCCAGACCGAAGCTGCCGCCGACTTCGTCCGCGACGCCGCTCACCTTGACCCAACGAGACTAAAGCAAGCGTGCACGGAAATGGCTCTCCTCCAATACCTCGACACCATCCTGGAACACGGCGAACAATGTGCCCGCGACTCCCTCACCAGGAATCCCGCAAAGTTCATCACCCTCATGAACGCCTGCGCCAACATCAGCAACGCCAACATCGCCCTCGAAAGACGTAAGTGGCGTAACGCAGATTCCCCCACCGCGCCGCTGTCCGCCGAAGCCTTGGAGGCTGTGTGAAAACTTTTGAACGCTGCGGAGGGTTCAATGTCGGTTTGACATGAACTACCGCAAGGGCCCGGATCGTTCCCAGACTCAGCTACTGCCGCCGTGTTTGGAAGACTACGTTGCCGCCGAAGCGCCGGTT
>DATMRF010000024.1:0-6295 GCA_035566435.1 Candidatus Acidiferrum sp. | reverse complement strand
ATTGATGGCAATACCTTGGGTGGTGTTGGAAATACCGAGGAAAACCACAGTGGGGCTGCCGAAGAAGACAGTCCCAGGCCCGTTGGAAGTGGCGCTACCGGTAACATTCGTGCCCAAGAAGTACGTGAAGGTGGTGCTGCTAGTGACGGTGATTTGGAACACTCCGTTCAAATTGACGCTAGCGGGGGTGCCGCCAGGATTTGCAAGGGGGGGAACGCCGGAAATCAGGACACTAGTAGGAATTCCGGGAACCAGACCAGTGAGGGGAGCTGAGTTCGCGGTGGTGGCAGTCACGGTGCCGGCCGTAAGAGCGAGCGTGCTGAGGGCGATGGAGGTGGAGGGCTGCAGAACGTTGACGCCGCTGACTACGCCCGAGCCTCCAGGAGTCACGTAGGCGGTGTGGCCGTGCGGGGCCACGGCAATCTGCGGATAAGCGCCGGTGTTGAGCGTAACTTGGGAAAAGAGACACGGCGGAGTTTGCCCGGAGTTGGCCAGGCAGCCGAACGGAGCACCCGCGCCTTGATTTAGGTTCACCACGAAACCCAGGTTCGCGGCGGAGGAAGTAGAAGTGGAAGAGTAGGCCACGAGGGCAAGATTGGTGTCAGGGTCTACTCCGATGGCATAGGGCAAGGGTGCCGGAGTGACCTGCCCCTGCAAGGCACCGGAAATGTCGATGGTGACAGGAGCGACCGGATTAGGTGCGCCGGGAATCGGCAGTACGGAAACGCTCTGGCTTCCGTAGTTCACCACAGCAACGGAGTGATTGGTTGGATTGACGGACACACCCGTAGGAATTTGGCCGACAGCGACGGGGCCTCCGATAGGAGTAAGCGTACCGACCCCGATAGTATAAAACTGGACGGCGTTGGAGCCGGTTTCAGCAACCACCACGACACCCAGAGTGGGATCAATATCAATAGCGCTGGGATTTGTGCCCGCTGGAATAGCAGTCGCGGTGACTGCCGGAGGCCCGCCAGAATAATTCGGGAACACGGCAACGGTGGTCACTGCCGGATTGTTTGGAACAGGCAGGGGCGGAGTGGTGCGGGCCACCGAGAGCGGGTAAAGACCAGGAGGACCAATGGCGCTGCTGGGGAAATTGGTAGCGAGAAGCTGCGAATTGGACGAAGGGCCTTGTGGAATTGCGTTGCCCTGAAAAGAAGCAGAAGCGAAAGTGCCACCTGGGCCGAAATATCCTCCATCAATATCAAGGGGAAACTCGCTGGCGGAAGCGCCTTGCACCACACCGTTGGGAGAAGCTGACACGACGGTGGGTCTGACGGGCATTAAGGTGAAGGTAAATGGCCCGGCGCCTTTCGTCACGGGTTCGCCGGGATCGGTGACGGAAACGGTGTAGGTAAGCGGCGTCGTAGAACTGGGCGAGGTCGCACCGGCGAGATCGGACTGCAACAATCGCAGGCGTGCGCCACTGGAGGGCGGATTTGGGGTAGTGGAATTAGGAATCGGGAAGATCACCTTAACCTGCCCAGAGGTGGATGTGAAGGTCTTAGAACCGCCGTTCTGATCGGTAATCGTGATCTGGGAGGCGGAAGAGATATTAGGAGCGTTGAGATAAATGTCCCAGAGAGCCGCGCCCTGAGGAGCGATGGTCGGAGAAATGCCGCTGAAAGTGATGGGCCCACCTTGGATGATGGTGATGGTTCCCGCGGCAAATCGAGTGTTGTCGCTCTTGGCGGTGGCCACGACGGTGAGGCTGGCAGGAGTAGTGCTGGCCCCGGAAGGAGTGGAGGCGGTGGGAACCGTTGTCGGGGCGGTGTAGGTCGCGGTGGTTGGAGTGTTGGAAGTGATGCTGCCGCAGGTGGGACTGCAAGTGGCCAGATTGGGTACGGTGATGGTAGTGGTGGGCGACGATTGCGTAACCAGCCAGGTGACACCCTGGCTCTGCAAGTCATTGGTGAGAACAACGTTGAATTGCTGCTGCTCGTTGGTAGGCACCGTGGCGGTGACCGGCGTAAGAGCGACACCGATGCCGGAGTCGAGCACGAGCTTCACATTCCCGGTCTTTTTGGTGTCCTGTTGCGATTGGGCGGTAATGATGATCTGCAGCCCAGGATACTTGGTCTGGTCTGGAATCTTGCTCGGCGCCGTGTACGTTGCGGTACCGGTGGTTTCTTCATTGGAGAGGGTGCCGAGAGTGCCGTCGGTGGGGCAGGTCGCGGGAGTCGAAGGAGTGGGGGTGGTTCCGGAAACGGGGGTGGTGGTGGTGGTGAACTGACAGGGTTGCCAATTCACAGCGTTGTTGGAGGTGGTGCCGCCGGTGACCGTGGCGGTGAGGGTGGTGGATTGGCCGATGATAATCGTGCTGCCCACGGATGAAATAACGGTAACGGTGACGGTGTTCGTCGCGTTACTGCTGCCGCCGCAGCCGGCCAACCAGAGACAAGTAATTGCGACCCCCAGCGCAACGCAGTTCCAAATGCTTCTCGACTTCATTACTCTTGCCTCCCCCACGTAAAGGCGCGCCTTGCATTCGCGCTAATCCCTGGTGCTGCAGTCAAGCTCTGGCGGTCAGGCCCGCGGCGAAGTTCACACTTCATTAGAAAGTCCGGCTAACCGTGAAACGAAAAGTCGTTTTGGGCTCGAAATAATCAAGCCGGCCCGGGTTATTGATAATAGCGTTCAACTGCGGCTGGATCTGCAGCGGAAAAATCGCCGGGTCAATGCCGCCGAAAGCGTTTTTCAAGAAAGTGATTTCCTTTGGATCGATGTATGGCGTAGGCGCCACGATTTGTTCATACAGGCGGTGCACGTTGTATGCGTAGTAGACGCGGAACGGCGCTTGCACGATGGGCAATTGCACGACAAACTCGATACCCGTAGAGCCACGCACGCGAAAATTCGTGTTCGGCGCGATTGAGAGCTGTTGCTTCACGTTGGACCCGGGAAACTGCTGGGTCAGAGTTGCGAAGCCGGTGGGGTCGAGCTGGAGGGCACTGGGGCGAGCAATACCGACGGTGCCCCCGTCGAAGAAGAGAGCGGCGGTGACCGGACCGACGATGGGGATGCGGTATTCGACGTTTCCCGCAGTTTGAATGTCGCCTCCGGGCAAGGTCGCAACGTAGGTCAGCACGGGAACGCTGAAAGTCCGAAGAGTGCCGCCAGCGGTAGGATCGCGGAAGGCGATGGGCACCGCCGAAGCTTGCGGGATAAACGTAACCGGGGAAATCGAGCGGATATCATAGCCGCGAATGTCGTTTTCACCGCCCATGTAGAAGCGGCTGAAGGGCGGGACTTCCTTGCCTGCATAACCGGTGGTGTAGGCGGCGGTGGCGTGGAAACCTATGACGTTGCGATGCTTCTGAATCGGATGGAAATACTTCCAGTCGAAGACGTTGGTGATGGTGTTGACGTTGCCGCCTAGCGGGCCGCCGGTAAAGCTGAGGGAATAAAAGTAGCTTTTACCGGAGCGCGGATTAATCGGATTATCCACCGTATTATAGGTTATCGTTGGGGTAATCGTGCTGGAGATGATGCCCGTGAGCGCGCTGGGGCCGGCAACGCTGCGGAACTGGATGTCCTCGAAGAGGAAACGGGAAGCATCGTTAAAGGGCGTGATGGTTGTGCGCGTGAGCCCATACGTAAGACCGACGCGCGCGAAGGAGAGCTTCTTCATTGGGTAACTGGCGACCAACGTGAAGCCGTCGCTGTTCTGGTTGTAATTCTGAATGAACTGCGGGTTGATGCTGACGGACTGGCCGAGGAGCAGGGCTTCCTGGCGGGCCTGGTTAAAACTATAGCGGCTGGAGAAGATGGTAAAGCCGGTAGTGATAGGGCGGTCGAAAAGATAGGGCTCCGTGAAACCGAACATGAAGCTGCGCTGGATGTCGCCGAACTGCGCGGAGAAGGTCAGGCGTTCGCCGAGGCCGAGGAAATTGTTGGTCTGATAGGTGAGACCGATGAAGGTGCCGGCCAGGCCGCTGACGCCGCCTTGCAACCCGATGGACTGCTTGCCTTTTTCCTTCAGCTTCAGAGTGAGATCGACGGTGCCTTCTTTTTGATTGCGCTTGATCTCCACGGCCTTGTCTTCTTCGATGCGGTCGAAATAATCGAGCTGGTTGAGGCGCAAGATGCTGATTTCCCAGGCGCGCTTGTTGAAGAGCTGGCCTTCATCGAGGAGCAACTCGCGGCGGATGACCTTGTCGCGGGTGGTGGTGTTGCCGGCGAAGTCGATGCGGCGGACGTAGTACTGCTTCTCTTCGGTAAAGCGCAAGGTGATGTCGATGCGCTTGGAGACATCATCGATATCGAACTGCGGCTCCGCGGTGAAATCGATGAAGCCGTATTGGCCATAGGCCTTGGTGTAATCCTGCAAGGCTTTGCGGATTTTGGCGGCGGAGAAGATATCCCCCTGTTTCAGCGGGAAGATGGTCTTGAGGGCATCGACTTTCAGAGAGAGGGCTTTGTCGGGATCGGCGCTGACGATTTTCAGGGTGCCCATCTTGTAGCGGTCGCCTTCGTCGATCTTGATATTCATGTTGACTGCTTTTCCATGGGAACGGCCGGCGAGAGGAACCCCAAGACGGAAGCCCTGGGTATCGACATTTTCGAGGGTGGGCTCGTTCACGACGACCTTGAAATAACCATTGTCGTTATAGAGACCACGGACGCCGACTTCGAGATCTTCATTGAGCTTTTCGCGGTCGTAGGTTTTGCTCATAACAGGGATTTCCGTGACGTACAGCGGAATGGCGTAGGGACGGTCATGGCGCATAGCGCGAATCAGTTTGCGACTGCTAAAGGCGTGATTTCCCGTAAAGGTGATGCGACCGACCTTCACCTTGGGCCCTTCCTCAATTTTGAAAACCAGGATGACCGCGTTGCTGGCGGCGATGCGCTCGTATTGCGGCGTGACTTTCGCAAATTGGCGGCCGTGTTCGCCCAGCAATTCTATAAGGACGACTTCGGCCTTCTTGATGCGCGTGGGATCAAACTGACTTTCCACGGTGAGGCCGACCTTGCGTTCCTTGAAGCGATCGAGAATGTCGGATTCGGAAACGGAATGGATGCCGTCGTAGCGGATGCGGCGGATGACCGGGCGCTCCTTGACCTCGAATACGACATTTTTGTGGTTGGGTCCGTCGGGAGAATCCTCGACGCGCAACTTCACGTCTTCAAAGAACTGCGTGTTCCAAAGAGCCTGGAAATCGCGGCGCAGAGTCTCTTCATTGTAAGGATCACCGTCGCGGCTGAAAATGCGGGCCTTGAGAGTGTCGCTGCGAATGCGGCGATTGCCGATGAAGATGATGCGGTCGATGATTGTTCCGGGCTGCTCGGAGGGGGGATTCTGGAAGGAGCGGCCGGAGGCGCCGGCGACGGCTGATTTGGCGGTACCTTTTGTGGCGGGATCGGAATCAAATGGAGACGACGCCGCAGCCGCACGGGGCTCGCGCGGCGCAGCGGCAAGCGGTGAAGCCGCGAATGCGAACAACACTGACGCAGCCGCGATCGAAAGCCGGACGCGCATAACCCCAAACGGCAAAGAGACGCTTGTATGAGCGGCCGTTGAGCTGGTCAAGGCCGCGCCCCCAAACCCAAGATGTTCTTCTCCCGCCGAACCCGGTACGGGCCGGCCGTGCGTTTACCCCGCAGACGCCAGGGCCACACATGTTGGTGTCAGATTCCCTAGTGGACGACCGGGGTTGCCTCACCGACAGGACGGAAGGAAAGACCTTCCCCGGCGACGTAAATTTGCAACGTCGCGGGCCTTTGGATTCCACCCTGAATGAGCGCCTCGGACAGCGGATCTTCGACGTATTTTTGCAACGCCCGCCGCAAAGGACGCGCGCCGTAACTGCGGTCAGCACACGTTTTCTCGAGGATCCACTGGCGTGCTTCCGGCGAGACGACAACCTGAACTTGCCGGTGAATGAGGGTATCGTTCATCTGCCCCACAAGCAAATCGATGATGCGCAGCAAGTCGTCGTCGCCGAGCGGGTTGAAAATAATGATTTCGTCCAAGCGGTTGAGAAACTCCGGATTGAACACCCGCTTTACTTCGTTCATCACCATTTCTTCCATGCTCTTGAGGCTGGCTTCATCGGCGCCGGATTGAAAGCCGATGGAAGTGCGCTTTTGCAAATGGCGGGCCCCGAGATTGGAAGTCATGATGATGATGGTATTGCGGAAATCGACAGTGTTGCCGAGGCCGTCCGTCAACTGGCCGTCTTCAAAAACTTGCAAGAGGATGTTGAAGACGTCCGGGTGCGCCTTCTCGATTTCGTCGAGCAGGATGACGGAGTAAGGCGTGCGGCGAACGCGCTCGGTCAACTGGCCG
>DATMRF010000023.1:0-2524 GCA_035566435.1 Candidatus Acidiferrum sp. | reverse complement strand
TCATGAGCCGTTTGGGCGAAGGCGGCCGTGGCGCCGAAACTAAGGACGGCAAGCGCGGCTACTACCGTCTTCATTATTACTAGCGTTGATGTTTGGGCGAATTGGCATCCTTCGGACACAGCTTTCGCCAGCCAGGTGCGCATACGAATTCCTCCGGTATGAAGACTATTTCGGGACCATCACGTGTTTAGGCACTGCCGCCCGGCGAACAGCACCAACCGGACGCTCTTATGAAGAGCGCCGGGGAGCGCATTGCCGGAGTTCCGAACACGCTTCCACTACACGGCTTAACAGGAGTGTTGAGCTTGGCCGCGTCGGATGTTCTGCATCGCAGAGGCCGCCGGTTGGACGCTGAACTTGCCGCCGGAAGCCCGATACAAAACCAGCTTTTATAGCATGCTAGGGGGGGTTGGTCAAACGGGTAGATCCTGTGGCGCGGGCGCCCCCGCCCGCGGTTTTTGACTTTGACGGTAGCGTCACGCGGGCGAGGGCGCCCGCGCCACACAAGAAATGACGGACAGAGCACCCGTCGCTCCATAACCCCCTTATGCCCAGAACGTCCGGTCCAACGTTCTGTACTGAATGGCTTCGGCGATGTGTTTGGGCTCGATTGCAGGGGCGCCTTCGAGGTCGGCCACGGTGCGGGCCACTTTCAGGATGCGGTCGTGGGCCCGGGCGGTCATGCCGTGTTGGGTCATGGCACGTTCCAGCAGGCGTTCGCAGTCGGCGGAAAGCTCGCAGGAGGCACGAATATGACGCGGCGCCATCTGCGCATTGCAGTAGAGCCGCGAGCGAGATGACGCAAACCTTAGCAACTGGATTTCCCGTGCCCGCATCACCCGCTCGCGAATCTTGGCGGAGCTTTCCGGTTCGCTCCCTGCCCGGAGTTCTTTATAGTTCACCGCCGGAACATCTATGTGGATGTCGATGCGGTCGAGCAACGGCCCGGAGATCTTCCCCATGTAGCGCTGAATCATGGGCTGAGTGCAATGGCACTCGCGGGAGCGGTCATTAAAATAGCCGCAAGGACAGGGATTCATCGCGGCCGCCAGCATGAACCGCGCCGGAAACGTCAGCGACATCGAGGCCCGCGCGATGCACACGGTGCCATCCTCCAAAGGTTGGCGCATTACTTCCAGAACATAGCGCGGGAATTCAGGCAGCTCATCCAAAAACAACACGCCGTTGTGAGCCAGCGAAACTTCGCCCGGCCGAGGCACGGCACCTCCTCCGATGAGCCCGGCGTCGGAGATGGTGTGATGGGGCGATCGAAAAGGCCGCACCCCTACCAGCCCAGCGCCGGCATCGAGCACACCAGCCACGCTGTGTATCTTGGTGGTTTCCAGGGCTTCTTCAAAACTAAATGGAGGCAGGATCGTCGGCATGCGCTTGGCCAGCATGGTCTTGCCCGAACCCGGAGGGCCAATCATCAGGATGTTATGACCGCCGGCGCAGGCAACCTCCAAAGCACGCTTGGCGGTGTGCTGGCCACGCACGTCCTTGAAGTCGACCGCATAATGCTGCGCCTCACTGAGCAGCGTGTCGCTATCGACCTTCAGCGGCGAAATTCCGTTGCCGGTGTTTACGAAGCGAATCACGTCAAGCAGCGATCGGACCGGATAGACCTCGACGCCGCCTACCATGGCGGCCTCGCGCGCGTTCAGTTCCGGCACGATCAGCCGGGGAATTTTCTTGCCGCGAGCTTCTATCGCGATCGGCAACGCGCCTCGCACTCCACGAATGCCGCCATCCAGCGACAGTTCGCCGACGAAAAGACAATCAGGTACTTCCTTCTTGTTCAGGCCTCCGTAGGCGCCGAGGATTCCAAGGGCCATGGGCAAATCGAATCCTGAACCCTCTTTGCGGATGTCGGCGGGCGCCAGATTAATGGTGATGTGGGTGGAAGGAATATCGTAGCCGCAATTTTTCAGCGCAGCGCGGACGCGGTCACGGCTTTCCCGCACCGCAGCGTCGGGGAGTCCGACGGTATGAAAATGGTCTTCGGGGGTCTTGATACCGGAAACATCCACCTCAACCTCGATGATGCTGGCATCAACGCCATACACCGCTGCGCTGAAGGTTTTATAGAGCATGAGGTTGCGTGAGCGTCGCCGGCCGGCTCAGGTACACCACATCCTGGCCGATCATCTCGACCAACGAAGACCAGCCGCTGACTGCATATGTTGAAACTGACGATACCCCGGTGCCTAGCGAATCAGCGGTGATGGCTGTCACCCCGGCGAGTGACGGACAAACATGATGCGCGTCGCCATAACAGGCCCCTGACGTTACGGGCTGGCCGGAATCAAGTTGCCCAACATGCCTTTCCGTTGTACGGGGTCTGGTCGTGAACTACGATTCAGCTACGTCCCGCGAATCGGCGGGGCGAATAACCCTGTCCCTGGACCGAGCCCGGTAGGTATGGCCGAACCCGACAAACCCGAAGGTCCAGCCCGGCCTTCCGGACATTTAGAAAAGGAAGAAGTCCGGCTGTGGCGGCTTGCCCTCGCATTTCTCGTCCTTC
>DATMRF010000022.1:0-131562 GCA_035566435.1 Candidatus Acidiferrum sp. | reverse complement strand
GACGCTGTTCGAGAAAATGCCCATTTCACAGGCCTTTTCTCAACCGCTACCGTCAAACGAGTTGCTCGATCCATACATCCAGCCCTGTTTACCTGGCTTTTTAACCGGACAGTAGTGATCAGTAATCAGTAATCAGTAATCGGGGGGGAGCGTGGGGAGCGTGGAGCGTGGAGCGTGGAGCGTGAGAGCGCATTCCTACGGACGCAAGTATTTGGCGACGGCTTCAGTGCGCGACTGGACGTGCAGTTTTTCGTAAACGCGCCGCAAGTAGGTGCGGACGGTGGCGATGCTGATGTCCAGCTCACCGGCAATTTGTTTATAGGTGAATCCCTTGGCCAGAAAATCGAGGACGTTTTCCTCGCGCGGGGAGAGCCGCGGACGCTGTTTTGAATCGGCCGGCGCCATCTGGAACGAGGCGACCACTTTGCGGGCGATGGAACTGGACATCGGCGACCCGCCTTCGTGCACGTCCTGAATAGCCTGGAGCAACTTGGCCGGGGGCAGCCGCTTCAGGAGGTAACCGGTGGCGCCAGCCGCCAGGGCCTTGAAGATTTGGTCGGTATCTTCGTAAACAGTAAACATGACGAGCTGGAGGCCGGGCGAGAGAGCTTTGAGTTTGCGCACACACTCGATACCGTTCAGGCCTCCCATGTTGATGTCCATGAGCACCACATCCGGTTTATCGGCGGGGAGGCCCGACAGGGCGGCCTCGGCGCTGCCGTAGGAGCTGGCGCAACGAAACCCGGGCGAGCCGTTGATGAAGGTGGCGATGGAATCCCGGAGGGCGGCTTCGTCATCGACAATGGAGACTGAAATCATGGGTTACCTTTGCGGGATAGCTGACTGAGGGGCAAGACGAACCGGATAGTCGTGCCTTGTCCTGGGGCCGACTTTACCTCGCAGCGGCCGCCAAATTTAGCGAGGCGCTCGCGCATGTTGCACAGGCCGTTGCCCGATGTCACCGGGACGCTGGCGTTATTGGCCGCCGGCGGGTTTGCGGCGGACGTATTAAAACCTTTGCCGGCATCCGAGACGATAATTTCGAAGTTGGCGTGGTCACAAGTGATCGTGACTTTGGCAGCGGTGGCCCCGGAGTGCTTAAGAATATTAGTGAACGCTTCATGGACGGCCAGGAACAGATGATGGCGGCACTGGGCAGAGAGCGGGTGCGGGGGCATGCGGGCGGGAATCTCCAGGGCACATTCGATGGTGGTCTCCTGAAAATAATCCTGCGCGTACTGGCCGAGGTAAGAGGCAACGTGCTCCAAAGTGTCGTTCTGCGGATTGACGGCCCAGACGATTTCGTCGAGGGACTGAAGCACCTGGCGCGAATCGTCGGAAATCGCGGTAATTTGCTGGCGCAGTTCCGTGGGCAGGTTGTCAATGCGGCGGGCGTGTTCGCTCAGGAACGAAATTCGGCAAAGCCTGGCCCCCATTTCGTCATGAAGGTCCTGGGCAATCCGTGTGCGCTCGTGTTCGAGGAGTCGCTCCTGTTCCAGGCGTTCGAGGCGCCGTTGCAGTTTCCGTTTTTCCACAATCCGGGCACTGCCGCTTACAAAGGCCAGCAAACCGGCAGCGGCCAGTCCCATAAACCACCAGGTCTGCCAGAAATGCGGCGAGACGGTCAGCGCCAGGCTGGCGACCGGCCCCCAAACGCCGTCGCTGTTGCAGGCGCTCACGCGAAACCGGTAGCTGCCAGGCGCCTGCAAATTATAGAACGCTGTGCGGCGCGTGCTGGGCTCGCCCCAGTCAGGATCCCAGCCATCGAGTTGGTATCGGAAGCGGACGCGTTCGGGAGCGTCAAAGCTGACGGCCGTGTACACCAGCTCAAGCCGATGCCGGCCGGGAGCAATCTTGAGCGGCTCGACGGCAGATTGGGCGCCCCCGGTGTGCGGCCCCGGGTCCCCGGGAGACACGGCCCGAGCTTTGAAGTCCTGAACGCGCGAGCCATCGACCAGGACGTCGTCGAGCAGCACGGATGGAGCCGGCGCGCCGGGCGCGCGCAGGTGGGTGTCCACGACAACCACGCCCTTCAAGGTTGAAAAGCAGAGCAAGCCGGAGCGGGTTTTCAATCCGGCGGGATAAAAGCCGCCCGTGCACTCTTCCGACAACATGCCTTCGGCGCGGCCATAGACCTGAGGATAAACCGCGGTGATTTTTCCGTCCGCGAGTTGGTCGAGTTCGCGTTTGCTCACGCAGGCAATTCCGCGATTGCTACCCAGCCAAAGCCGGCCGGCATCGTCTTCCAGGATTTGCGAGACGGTGTTGTCGGGCAGGCCGTCGCGCGTGGTAAAGGTGCTGATGCGTTCGTGCCAGAGCCGGCTGAGGCCGCCGCCGGCTGTGCCGATCCAAAGCGCGCCCTGCTTGTCAAGGTAGAGCGTGAGGACCAGGTCGGTAAAGAGACCCTGGGCCTTATCGAAATGGGTGTGACTGGCTCCGAGATAACAATCGAGGCCACCCCCTTCGGTGCCCAGGAACAGGCGGCCGTCCTTGCCGTGCACCATGACGGTAATCGGGTGGGTTTGCCAGAGGTTGGTTTGAGCTGTCCATTGTCCCTTCGACCAGCGCCACACTTCACCCTCGCGGGTGCCAACCCAGAGGCCACCCTGGGGGTCCTCCGCCAGCGCGAGAGCATTTCGCCCGGCCAAGGCGGACAATTCCGTCCGGCTGTTCGCTTTGCCCGGTTCGTTGAAATGGACCAGGCCCAGCGCACCGGCAACCCAGCAACTGCCGTCCTGCGCCCGCAGCAAGGCATTGACCGGCGGACCGACCAGCGAAAGGCCGTCGGCGACCAGTCGGCCGAAACCCCGGCCGTCCCACCGGTACAGTCCGTCACTCGGTTTGCCGGCCCAGAGAACGCCGGGCAGAACCTCCGCCAGGCCATGCACGGCCCCATAGCCGAGCCCTTCCTTCTGCCCGAACACAAAAAGCTGCCGCCGCTGCTGCCGGTTGAGTCCCCCATGCGTGCCGACCCAGAGCACGCCTTCTCGATCGACCAGGAGGCACTCGGTGAGGTTATCGGAGAGTCCACTGCGCGCACTTAGGAGCTCCGCTTTGCCGCCTTTGAATTCGAGCAGCCCTTCACCCACCGAGCCGGCCCACACGGTTCCGTCCGGTCCTTCGGCCAAAGCGCAAACATACGGCCGGGCCTGGTGACGGGGGACGCGGAAAGAACGCCAGCGCTGGACCTCGCGGCAAAGCACAAAACCATCTCCGGCGCCGACCCAAAGCCGGCCGGTCTTATCCGCCAGCAGGCAATGCGGATCCGCCAACAACTCATTTACCGAAGCGTCCTGCACAGGGGTGAAGCGGTTGTCCCGATACGAGAAAACACCGACCCGGGCGACTCCCAGCCAGATTATTCCGCGTGAATCGGAGTAAAGCGCGGTGACGCGTTTGCCTTTGAAGAGCTCGGCTCCGGGCAAAGGCGCCGCCCGCTCATGCTCCCAGAGAGCCAACCCGGATTCTGTGCCAACCCAGATTCGTCCCGAGTTGTCCTCGGCCAGCGCGGTGATGGCGTTGGCGGGCAAGCCGTCGCGTTGGGTGAACGTGGTGGGCCGGCCCTGATACAAGCGGGTCAGACCGCCGCCCGCGCTGCCGATCCAGAGCGCGCCCTCGCGGTCGCCCAGCAACGCGCGGACCGGCCCGCTCTGGAGCCCTTCGCGCAGACCCAGCGGAACGAAGCGCAAACCATCGAAGCGTGCCACTCCGTCATCGCTGCCCACCCAGACACAGCCATCGCGGGTTTGGGCCAGGGCGCGCACAAAGTTTTGCGGCAGCCCTTGCTCGGTTTGCCAGGAGCGAAAGGTGAAGGGGAGCTCGCCCTGGGCGATGCCCCGAACAGCCCCCTCGGGCGTTGCGCCGGCTGGAGAGATGAAGTCCTCGAATGAAGTAGCGATTTGCAGGTCGCTAAAAATCCAGCCGCCGCCGCCGCCGTTATGGCGGAGATGAACCTCGTCAAACGAGGCATTGGCACTGAAATGGGTGATGAGGCTCGCCTGTTGACTGGCTTCCGTCGCGCCGGGGCCAAGATCCGGGTTGAGCCACACCGTTACCCGATCATCGCCGCCGGCGATGTAATGGACTTTGAAGATAATCGTGCTCTCGATGCCACGATGCGGCAGTTCATAGGAGTAAAACGAACCGGGCCCCGATGGTTCCGGGCGTGAGGAATGCAGATCGACGTAATCGGCAAAACTGCCGGACTCGTCGGCCATGATTCTGAACGCGCTGTACGCCCAGGCTTTCAGGGCGTTGCCCACGCCCAACCGTTCCGCGCTCGCTTCGTAGAGTTCGAAGGCGGCGAGGTATTCCTCCGTGCTCGCGTCGGATAACGGATCCACATGAAGTTTGAAATAGAGGGTGTCGCTAGAGGAATCGTCGCGTTTGAGCGCGCCGTTGAGCAAGTCGCTGCCTTCGCCGTTTTCATGGACGAGGGTCGGGCCCGGATCACTCCACAAAACGGCGGCGGGCGTGAGTTGAGCCGCCGCCAAAAAGAGCCAGAGAGCAAAAGGGGATAGAAGGGCGGAGCGGGAAATCCCACCCCGTGGCTCCGCCCGGAGCGACCAAAAAGAAGGTGGGCGGTGAACCATGCGTCGATTCTGCCGACCCCGGGCTTAGCAGACAAGCCGGCATTGCGCGAGCGCTACGCCGTAACCAGGCAAACCACTTTTAACGCAAAGGCACAGCGCAGCGAAGCCGCAACCAAAGCCGCCGAACAAGTAAACCGCCGAGCCGCGAAGAGCGCAGAGAACCCAAAGGCTCACGATTAAAGGAATCTTGCTGAAATTGCTGCATCCTTGGAGATAGCACCACTGCAAAGGCGCAAAGGCGGAAAACGGGTGGAACCTCTAATCCGAGGCGAACCTGGCGGTGACCGCAGCGGACTGGCTCATTGGCCTTGGATTTCTTAGATCCTTTGCGTCTTTGCCTCTTTGTGCCCTTGCGTTGAAGGTTTCAACTGGATACTAAGGTGAGACTGTGCGATAAAACCGCGGGCCGTTTCCCGGCGCCAGCGGAGCCGTGAAGGTCACCGCGTTTCCGGAGGCATTGGTCGTGCTACCTGGAACGGTTACCCAGGAGGCGGGCGCGAGATTGGTCGCCGATTCGACGTGGTAGGTAAACCCCTGCGTTGCGGCATACGTGAGCGTCAAAGTCGTTGCGCCATTGATGGTGGTGCCGAGGATGCTTTGAGCGGGCGGTGCGAAATTAAGGGTGAAACGGGCGGAGTCGTTACGGTACTCGCCGATTATTGAATTGCTGACGGACATGGTGCCGATGGCGTCACTGCGAGCCCACAAACCGTTTTTTCCGCTGTAACCGAGGCCATAATTGGGGATGCTAACATTGTCCATTGCCGCGGCGGACAGCGTGCCAACGCCGGTGCCGGGATTGCTGCCGGGCGCAATGATGCTTAACCCGTCCGCAATACTGTCAACGATGTTCAGGTTGTTGAGGTTGATACCGGCGAGGCTGTTGGTCTGGAGGCAGAGCTGAAGGCCGGCATTGTTGCCGCAGCGGATGAGGTCACATCGCTGAGCAATGGTCGTTCCGCTGAACGCATTGTTTCCTACGGGAAAGGTCGTGCTGATGAGTATGCCGCAGTCGTAAACAATATCCTGGAACAGGCAATCCTCGATGCGATTGCTCTGGCCGCCGTAGATCGCGCCGCCATTGGCGAGAAAGGGAGTTTGCGCGGTGCAATGGGTAATGACATTGAGGCCCGGGATATAGGTTTGCGAACCGGGCGACGGCCAGATGGCGAAGCCGTCGTCGCCCGTCCCCCGCGCGGTACAGTTTGTCACTATGGTGCTGCGCATCCCGCGGTTGATATTGATCCCGTCGGCGAGGGTGTTGCGGAACCGGCAGCTATCGACCACCAAACCCTGGGAGTTAAGAATCCAGGCAGCGGCCTTAGTATGCTCGACCCAGATGCGCGAGATAGTCGACCCGGTGCCGTAAGAGCCGCCCAGACCATCGTTGCCCTCGGTGTCATTGCGGTAGTTCAGAAAACCCAAAATGGCAAAATCAGACAGGCGGATGTTGCTACCGGCTCCGTTCAAGTTAATTCGCCTGGATGGAGTGGTGTTGTACAGGGAGGCGCTGCCGAGCAGTGTGGTGTACCACATGCCGGCGCCCTGGAGCGTCGTGCCGGACGGAAGGTTGATGGTGCCGGTGATGAGGTAGGTTCCGGGTGGCATCCAAACGGTCTTGGCCTGGGTTTGCGCGGCAGTGATGCAATTCTGGAGCGCGGCGGTGCAGTCGGTGACGCCGTCGGCGACCGCGCCATAGTTAGTGAGCGACAGCGAATTTGCCGGCGAGGAAAGCGGCGCGGCGACGTTCTCCAGATCCACGAGGTCAATGAGGTAATAGGCCGCCGTATCATCAGCATCCTGTTCCAGGCGGACCGTGTCGCCCGTATGGATGGTCAATCCGATGAGGCGGGCCTCATCACAAAAGTTCCTGGGTGAACCGGAGGCGGGGGTGTTGTTGAAGGGATAAGCCCCGTAGAGCCATGAATACTTTGAGGTCACCGCCAGTTTTTGAACGAACGTCCCGTTCGTATAAAGGCTGAGGGTGAAGTCAGCCCCGACGCCGTCCGAAGTGTCCGGCACGCTGTAGCGAACCACCAGCGCATTGGCCGGCGACAGAGCGACGAACTGAACAAATTGGCCGGCGGCGTTGAGACGGACGCACCGGCGGGCCGAGAATTCCGCGCCAACGAGATTAGCCTGGGACTGCGGCCCAAGGACCGTACCGTTGAAGTTGGTCATATCTTCCGCTTCATAAGTCGTCCAGGGTACCGCCGCGCCACGGTTCATGGCTGCTTTGGCGACGGGCGCGAAGAGCACGACTGCCAGAACTGCCAAGCCGAGCGCTGCGAGAAGGATCTTCGGTTTTCTGGTCATTCGTTTGTCACCAGGACGCATATTACGCGGCGCCATTGCGGGTAACAGGATTTTTCACTGCCGGCCGGGCAATCTGAATGGAGCCTCCGTGAACCGGGGCGGGGACGGCCACGTCCCTGTAGCGAACCTGTTGCCGGGACGTTCCGGGGACGTGGCCGTCCCCGCCCAGGTTTATGGGTTCAATGGGCGAAATCCCAGTCTCGCGGCGTTGGCTCCCAGAAGAAATTTCCGTCGAGCCCGCAACGGCGCGCGGGCCCGACGGATACAGACTTGGCGACGGAACGTCAAATTTGACGAACTCGCATTACTGAATCCACAACCGGTAGAACCGATGTTTTGAACCCGTCGCATCCGGCACCGTGACGGTGTTGCCGGTTCCGCGGTTGGTGCTGTAGCTCTGCCAGGAGCTGTCCGTGAGGTTGGTCTTATATTGCAGAGTGTAATCATGGTTGATCACGGTCGGGAATCCCAGGTTTGGGTTGCCGCCGGAGTGGGTCGCAGAGAGGGGCGAATAGACTTTGACCTCGCAGGCGCCTTGCGTAATGGGATTAGTCCCGGAGTTGTCCGGACCCCATATGGCGAACCCGCATTGGACGAAGCTTTTGCCCGTCGTGGCACTCGCGGGGACGGTCAGAATAAACGGCTTCCCAGCCACGAGATTGGTGTCGTACCGGTTTTCAACACTCCAATCCTGACTCACCTTGATCCAGGCGGTGGCGGTATATTTCGGGTCAAGGCTATTGCTGGAGCAATAGCCGGCGAACACGAGCGTATCCCCTACGAGGGAGTTGTTCTGCATGTAATAGTCTTGCTCGAGATAAGCGGCGGAACTGCCGTCAGGATTGATGTAGTTGGCATCCGACGTATTGGTGGCGTTGTCATAGACGTAGGTGTTGGGCTGCAGCGTGATCACGTCATCGCTTGTGTTCATGCTGGCGCGCACCAACGAGCTGGGCGCAACCGCGAACCCGAAGCTGGCTGTGGGTGAGGTGCCGGCGGCGCCACTGGAGGGCCGGCTGCTGATCAGTTTGGCCCCGTTCCACACGTTGATATAGCCGTTGAAGGGGTTGTAGGCCCGATCGAAATAGAGCCAGCCCGGGTTAAAGACAAACAATGAAACGGCATTCGAGGCGGTGTTGCCACCGGAATCCTTGACGACGAGCGAATAGAGTCCTTCCTGGTTGCCCTGCACGTTGCTCAAGGTGAGCGCGTTGTTGGTGGCGCCCGAGATCCCGGCACCATTCGTCAGGTTGACTCCACCCTTGCTCCATTGGAAAGTCAACCCGCTGCCGGTCGCGACGGCCGTGACGGTGATGTTAGATCCGAGTTGCACCTGGGCCGGGCTAGGATTGATTGCAGCGATCCCGACGGTGGTGAGCACCAATTGGTTGGTTACCAGGACGTATCCCATATTGTCGACGAAGCTGGCCGCGGCGGGGTTGGTGCGCGCGGGCGGGCCTACCCATTCAAAGCCGTATTGGATGTGACTGCCGCCACCCTGGATGACCTTCTCAACGGAAAACACCTCGCCATTGGTGAGCGGCCATAGATACGTCGTTTGCATGCCGTGGTAACCCCAAGTGCTGTCGAAGTCCTTGATGAAGGCGACGATGGAGGTAGCATCGGCGCCCGCCAAGGTGTTGGTCAAGAGCTGACCCGAAAAGATCACAGTGTCGCCATTGACGGCGATCGAACCCGTATCAACGTAGTAGGTGCTATCGACAGTCACACCGGGATTGGGATCGCTCAAGCCAGTGGCGTCAGCCCAAATAGTCGTGTCGGTATGGAAGAGTTTGTCCATCCGCACGTCCGGTGCGCAACGCACAACGTCGGAGGCGGAAATGGTCCCTTGAATATCAGGTGCCCCACCGGCGCCCAGGTAACCGGCGGTATAAGCTGCCCCCGCATTAACCGTCTGGTAGGCGGCCCAATATTGATTGTGATCGACCGAAACGTTGACGGTTTTCGAGGGTGGCGGCGCTGCGATCAGATTGGTGGCAATCGTGGCAGACCCCAAACTGGCGACGGTTGCGGCGCGAGAAGGTGGGCCAGCCCATTCCAGGCCCCATTGCACGTGGTCGCCGGCGGCGGAAATTGCGGGGTAGGTAACCACAAACGGCTGCCCATTGGTTAGCGTATTGAGATTCACGGACTGGATGCCTTTGAACGCCCAGGTGGAATCATAGTCCTTGATGAACGCGATAGCGGTGTCCTTGTAAGGCGCCGCGAGGGTGTTAGCAGTGAGAATGCCGGAGAACAGAACGGTATCGCCGGCGCCGAACGACAGGGATTCGGCGTAGAAATCTTCGATGTCCCTACAAATGGCCGCACTAGAGCCTGAGGCGTCCGCCCAGATCAGCGTATCGGTGGGGAACAGTTGGTCCGGCCTGATACTTGGCGCAATCGTCACATTACCCGAGGTGTCAATGCTCGATTGGTTGGGGAAGGAGGTGCCTGCGCCTAGATAATCCGACTTGTAGGCAGGCCAGGTAGTGTTGACCAAGCCGTTGGTATAAATGTTCTCGTAGCCGTTATAAGCCCGGGACGGATCCAGGGTAACGTTCTGGGTGGCCGCTTTGGCGCCGAGCGAGCCAAGCACCACTGCCGAGGCCGCCAGACAAACCGCTGACAGATGCGTTATCGGGTTTCTAGTCATGATTTTGGAGTTTCGCATAATCACAAGGGGGTCTTGTGTGATCATTTTCATGTTGTGTTCAATTTGGCTGGCTGCCGGCGCGACCTGTACGGGCAGGATCGCCAGTTCACCAGAACTTGAGGCGAGATTAATTATTTTGGCGCGAACGGGGTAGTCGCATAAAGAGAGGACAGCGTAAGCAATCGAGCACGACCCATAACGTGGTTGGTTTTAGTCAAAGTTTTGGCCCTCGACGGGACCCGTTGTGGCAGGCGTAAAGCGCTACCCACCAGGATATTGTGACATTGGTGGAAACCAATCTGGGCTTCTGTCACCTTATCGACCGCAACCGAGCAAGGGCTTGTTGGGCCCTGGCATTGCCCGGGTCAAGGCGAATAACTGCCTCGAATTCGCGTTGGGCGTCAGCCCGTTGGTTCTGCTTTAGCAGCCAGGTGCCATAATCGAACCGCGCCGCCACGCTGTCCGGATTCAACCGTGCCGCCTGGGCGAATTCCTCACCTGCCGCGACCGGGTCCCCGGCCGCGACCAGTTCGAGGGCTAATTCGTGGTGCGACAGACCGTCTGCCGGATTCAACTGGATGGCTGCGCGATAACTGTCCATTGCCTCGGCGTGACGGTTGAGATGGGCCAGAACTTTGCCGCGGCGAAGGAGCGTCTGGGAATTTTGCGGGTCCTGTTTGAGCGCGGTGGAATAACTGACAAGGGCCTCAACGTATTTCTGCTGCAAGGCCAGGGCGTTGCCGAGCTCAATCCACGCGTCGGTGCGGCTCGGCCGGATGGCCAGCGCGCGCCGGAGCAGGCGCTCGGCCTCGGCATACCGTTGCTGCACAATGAGCAGTCGACCGGCTTGGTAATATCCGAGACTGTCCTGCGGAACCAGCTCGAGGTAACGCTGCCATTCCCTGCCCGCGTCCACCGCGTCGCCAACGAGCTCCAGGAACACGGCAAAATCCTGGTGCAGAAGAAAATCGTCCGGCCGCTGCCCCAACAGTTTCAAAAATCCCTTCCGCGTCTCCGCCGCATTGTTCGCGTTCATCTGCCCGCGTGACTGATTTATTCGCGCCTCCAGAGCGTCCCGGCGCGGCCCGTTGTTGGCCTGGCTGCTTAAGGGAGGCAATTGCATCCGCTCGTCGGCAAAATGAATGACCTGCGCGCGATTCCACGCCGACAAGCCCAGCAGTTGTTCGCAGGCCGCCTGCGAAACCCACGCGTTGGTGTTGTGCGGGAGTAGCGGCTCGATTTGTTCCGCCCAAGCGCGCCCGAGCCGATAACGCCCGTCAAAATCGAAATGGACATGTTCAAAAAAGGTTTCCCGGCCGCAAAGTCCTTCTCCGCTGCCCGACGCCAGCGCGGCGGCGGCGTCGAAGAGAATCAGATTGTCGGCGCCGAGCTTTCTGCGCTCAGCGCGGATGGCGGCATTGATGCGCGAGTCGGCGCGGAAAGGCAGGGCATCGTTATCGCACGCGAGCTGAAAATGCTGCCGCGCACTCTCGACATTTGATTGGGTGAGCAAACACTGGCCCCAATGGAATTGGAGGTCGGCCGACCTGGCATCAAGCGTGGCGGCCTGGTGGAAGAACTCCGCTGCTTTGGCGAAATCCGGTTGAGCCGCGGCTTGCAGCCCGTTCGTGTAAAGCGAGTCAAACTGCGCGCGGTCGGCGGGTGAAAGATGGCTGTCGGTCATCGAAGCGAAGGGGGGACAGTCTTTGAGATTCACGGCAACGGTGTTCAGCAGGACTTTCGCGCCGGAACCAACCCCGAGGCGCACGATATCATGCAGATTTCGCTGGAAATTGCGGTAAACGGTTGCCTTGAGGGGGCTGTCCGGCGCGAGCTGATTGTGCAGGAACATCCCCATCCCGCCCCACGTGGTTACTTTTTCGGCGCGGCCCGTAAATTTGCGCCCCAGGTCCGTGAGCCACTGACCTATCCGGAGCCGCTGCAGGGCGGTCACCAGGCGAACATATGGCAACGGCGGCGCCTGGCGTCCGAAAACCGTTCCCGCACCGAAGGGCCCCACCATTTCGTTGTTGCCCATGTAGATGATCCACAAATCGCCTTCGTGCGCGGCGCACTCGCGGGCGATGGGCAGGATGACGTGCGAGTTGATGGCGGTGAAGGCAACGTTGATGACCTCAAACTTCCGGTCCGGATATTCTTCCCGGAGGAGCATTTCAACGTAACGGGACGGCGCGACACTCGGTGCAGGGTCGCCCATTGCGGCCGACTCGCCCAGGACAAAAATACGGAATGTGCCGGGCGCCTTGTGAACGGGAAATCGGACTGGACCGGGATTGCGAACGACTTCCTTCGGGAAGAATCGCAAGCTGAAATCCTCGTTTTGGACGAAGAACTCCTGGCCGCCAATGTTGAGGCGATTGAAGAAATGCGGATCGTACCCGTAACGGCCCAGCCGCAGCGAGACCTCCAGCAGGCCGAGCAGGACAAACGGAAGGAGCAGCAGCGTCAGGCGAAAAAGCCAGAGTCGCCGTCTGGGGAACGGCTTTGGGGGAGTTCGAGGGTCAGCGCTCGGCGGATGGTTCTTTTTGCTTCGACGGCTCAACCGAATCATTGAAGCTTTTCGGCGAATCGCTTGCAACCTGGGAGTGAAGGGCAAACGCGTCACACCACTTGACGGGTTGACGGATTTTATGGATAGCGATTTACCGGGAATTGAACACGAAACGGATAACGGAGATATGAGCGTGCGAACGCTGGGTTCGTGTGTCGGCGAGCGGACACTGTTTGGTGACTCGACTGCTACGAGCCAGAAGGTACTTCCCTGAGCGCTTTATCGGAGACGACAGAAGGAGTCTTAAGCCCGCCGCGCGAATCGCGACCCGGTGGGAGATCAGAGACTTCTTACGTCGTCTCCTACAGAGAACGCCGACTACTGACCTTGCGCGCGTTCAGTCTTGGAAGGGGCGCACGATTGGAATCGTACGCCCCGGCCGACCTGCACTGAGGACTTACGCGGACAGGTTGGTTTCCATTGTCACGGCCCATCTGGTTTTCGTATGCTTTGCGGGCATGCCGGTTGCCTTGAATGCTCAGAATCATGAACGGCCGGGATCGTCAGCTGTTGTCCTACCACGCCTCGCCCGAACATTTCAAACCGCTTGCGCGTTGTTGAGTCTGTTGCTGTTGTGTTCTTGCGCCACAGCGCCTCATTCCGCCGGCATCCCTCTGGCGGGCAAGTTGCCTGCTGGCGTGAAGATGAACAAAGATGCAGGCCGCGGCAGCTGGTTGTTTGTGACGCTGCGGTTGGAGAGCGGCGAGGAGTTACCCTTTTTTCTCGACACCGGCGCTTCAGGCACTTGTTTCGATAAATCCCTGGAGCCAATATTGGGGAAGCGCCTCGGCACAGACACGTCCTGGCATTTTGGCGTCGAAGGTGATGCGGGGGTCCATGGGGCACCCAAGCTCTACCTGGGAGGCGCTCCGTTGCTGATGACCGGCACCAACGTCGCCACCATTGATTTGGAGTTGGTGATCGGATCGGAGGTGGGTCATCCCATCGCGGGGGTCCTCGGCATGGATGTCCTGGAGCATTATTGGATCCAGTTGGATTTTGGTGCTAACGAAATACGCTTTCTCGACGGCGAACACACGAACCGGGCGGGCTGGGGCAAACCATTTTCGCTGCCTGACCTCGGCGAAGCATGTCCAGTTATCCGCGAAAACCTAGACGGCAGCCAAACTCCCGGTTCGCTGATTGATACCGGGTGTAATAGCGACGGCTGGCTCGGGTCAGCATTGTTCGAGCAATGGACCAACCCGGCGCTCCCAGCGACAAACGGTCAGGCTCGTTCTCCCAATGGTTTGCTCGCCGGCGAAACACATCCTGAAATCGACGTGCAGAGGCTGGATGAAAACATGGTTTCAAGCGGCGATTCACATATGAAGTTCAACGGCATCGGACTCCGCTTCCTGGCGCGCCATCTCGTCACCTTGGATTTTCCGAAAAGGACCCTTTATCTCAAACGCACGAGCACTGGACCGCTTTCCCTTACGGTTAAAGAACAACGAGCAGAGGGAAGATCAGTGTATAAATTCCTGGCGAGTCTCAAGAAGAGAGGCCAACTGCCTGGGTGGTCAACAACTGATAGATTTCCCAGGAGCGCCACTTTTCACTGTCATACACTCAGTTCCGGCACCCTGGAGCTTCTGAAGAAGGGTGATTCGGGGGGTTATCATTATCGAGTGACCCGGGCGTCTGAGCACAGTCCCCGGAAGTTGCGGAAGGCATGGCAGACGGATGAAAACGGCCGCACGATGGCCGAATATTCGGTGCCTTGACAGACCCCTCAAAGGGATTTCCAGACAAATGCTTCGCGGATTGACATTGCGGTTTGGGATAGCGCAAAGTGTAAGCCGGCGTGGACTTATGTGGCCGTTTAAGCGCAAACCGAGGCAAAGATTTTACCTGCTGCCGGGGATGGGGGGCAAGAATCTCAGGCAGAAGCGGAAAAAGATTTTGGGCTGGTCGATTGCGGTAGGGTTGTTGACCTCCGCGATCGTGGTGTGCATTCTTTATTTACTGAGCAGCCGGTGAGAAGTCTGGTTCGCAACCCGGTTTTCGAGGCGCTGGCGGAAGCAGCACGCAACAACGAAGCCGTCGCGCTCGGCATCATCTCGGGGGCGAAAGGGTCCAGCCCGCAAAAACTGGGGGCCAAAGCTGTTTTCTACCCGGATGGCCGGATTATCGGCACGCTTGGCGGCGGCTGCCTGGAAGCTGAGATTCAACATCGGGCCGTGCAATCGCTGCGGACTGGTCAACCCGCAACCTTCGACCTGCTCCTCGACCACGACTTCGGCTGGGACGACGGCTTGATTTGCGGCGGCAAGGTGGAGGGCTTGATCCTGCCGCAGGCCCAGCGCGCGGGAGAGGCTTTCTGGGCAGAACTGGCGGAGCGAAAGTCGGCGCTGGATTGGGGTGTGCGCAAGGAATTCTCGATTGCCCGCACTGTAACCGACCAGGGCGCTCAGCCGGCAGGGGCATCATGGGCGGCCGACTGGCTTTACCGGGAGACGATCCATCCGCCCTGCGCGTTGTGGGTGGCCGGGGCGGGCCACATCGCCCAGGCCGTCGCGCCGCTGGCCTGCCAGTTGGATTTTGCGGTCACTGTGTTCGACGACCGGCCGGCCCTTGCGAACTACGAGTTTTTTCCGCGCGAGGTTTCGCTAAGGGCCGACGTGTGGGAAAAACTGTTGCCGCTGCCGCTGGGGGAGGCGCCGAGTTTCGGGCTGATCGTGACGCGCGGTCATCGACACGATGCGCTGGTGCTGCGGCATTGGGTTCACAAACCGTTCCTCTTTTTGGGCATGATCGGCAGCGCGCGCAAAGCCCGCACGATCTTCGAACATTTCAGGGAAGAAGGGATCGCGACGCCAGCGGATTTGGAACGCGTCGCGTGCCCGGTGGGGATCAAAATACGCTCGAAAAGCGTGATGGAGATCGCCGTTAGCATCCTCGCGCAGTTTATCGAGAAACGGGCGGAACTCGTCCACGCGAAGCTGTAATCAGCCCTTCTTTCGCGCCCGTTGGGCTTTGCGGCGGGGTTTTCCGTCGGAGCGAGCCTTGTGGGAATTATGGCGGGTCAGCTCGCGGCGAGCTTCGGCCAGTTGAGAGCGAAGTTGTTCGAGCTCGCCCTTGGAGCGCTCATTCTGGCGGCGGACGTCGAGCAACTCGCGTGAGCGCCGGCGCAGCTCAAGCTGCGAAACCACATGGCGGGCCAGGATGGCGAGCGCTTGCTTCTGGTCGGGACGCAGCTCGCGCGGGACGGTATCGATGACACAAAGTGTGCCCAAGGCATAGCCGTCGGGCGTGATGAGCGGGGCGCCGGCATAAAACCGGATTTTCGGGTCCGACTTGACGAGCGGGTTGTTCTCGAAACGCTGATCTTTGCTGGCGTCAGGGACGATGAATAAACCCGATTGCTGAATCGCATATGCGCAGAACGAAACGTCGCGGGAGGTTTCATTAACCGTGGTGCCGATCTTAGACTTGAACCACTGCCGTTTTTCATCCACCAGGGAGATCAGCGCAATCGGCGCTTCGCAGATGCGCGCGGCCAGCTCGGTCAGGTCATCAAACAATTCTTCGGGGACCGTATCCAGCACTTCGTATTGCCAGAGCACGTTCAGCCGCTTCCTCTCGTTTTGAACCGTCGGAGTACTCATGGTGTTCTGCTTTCCGTGGCGGCCATCATACGGTTTCAAACAGGGAACGCAATTCTCTTTTGCCGGACCGTTGACGGCCACGTACCCCGCGGGTAACCTTTAGGCGATTGAAGACGGAACGCTCAGAATCCAGCCGCTGACTCAATGCAACCGCCTATCACGCTGACTTCCCCTCGAATCGAGTTCAAGCCTCCCCGGCTGCTGACGAACGGAGCTGTGCTCACTGTGTGTCTTTACGGTGTGCTCCTGATGATGCCGGTGCTGATTTCGGTGCTGGTGGTAAGCGTGCTTCAGCTCGGCATCCTCACCTGGCTCATCCCGCTGGCGACGCTGGCGGCGGCGACTTGCTTCCTTCCGTTCGGGTTTGGCAACCCGCATGTGGCGAGATTGGCGCGCTCGCTGAGACCGGCTTCGGGCAACCCGCCGGATAGTTTCATCGTGCAAGTAACTCTGGCGCCCCGGCTTCGCTCTGGGATGCGCGCCCTGATCGAAGATGCCGATGATATCGGCTGGCTGAGCTTCTCTGAATCGGAGCTGGTATTTCAGGGCGACTCGGTCAATTTGTCCATACCGTTTACGCAGAGTCGCCTCGTGAGGCCGCGAAGCATCGGGGTGCGGGGGCTTTACCTCTATCCGAGCATTACGCTCGCCGTTTCGGGTCTGCCCAACATCGATTCACTGACTTTCGCCGAACGCTCGACCTGGCTGTTGCCGGCGGCGCGAGCCACGACGCGGCAGATTCGACGCCGGCTGGAGGAGAAAATCCCGGCGCACGGGTAGCAGACCCAGCCCACGGTTTCACGCTTCGAAGCGGCGGGTGGGGGCACGCGGCCTAGGAGTTATTGGTACCTGTCCCGATCGATTCCGGTTGCGGCGGCGAGGAGCAAGCGCAAGAAACCTGCGGCAGCGCGAATGCAGGAAGGTAAACCGTAAAGCTGGTGCCCCGGCCCGATTCGGTGTGAACGTGCAGGGCGCCGCGGGCTTCTTTGACCAAGCGCTGAACAATATTGAGGCCGAGACCCGTGCCGTTCCGCGCGCCTTTGGTCGAGAAATAGGGCTGAAAAATCTTGGGAAGGACCTCCGGGAGGATGCCCGGGCCATCGTCGCGGACGGCGAGCTGAACCAGCGGAGCGAGGTTATCGAAGTTCTCCACGTTGAGCAACCGCTGCTCAGGTCCGTCTTTGAAACCGGTGAGGTCGAGCGGCTGCCGCAGAACGCAGCATTCAATCGTGACGGAGTGGGGCTGGGCAGCGCACTGGAAGGCGTTCACGGTGAGGTTGAGCAGGACCTGGATGAGGTCGGTGCCATTCATGCGGACGGCGATATCCTCAGCGAGCCGGCAGGTGGTGAATTGATGGTTCTGGCGGCTGGGGTGAACGCCGACGAGGTGGTGGAGGTCGGCCAGGAGCTGGTTGACGCCGACGCGGGGGACCTCATCAGAGTGGCGGCGCAGGAAGCTGAGGTAGCGCCGGGAGATCTCTATGCAATTGGTGACCTGGCGAGTAATGGTCTTCAGGCGATCCTTGATAAACTCGAGGTCTTCGACGTCCAGCCCGCTGGAGTCGCCGATGCGCTGGTTAAGGAGCTGGACGAATCCCGAAATGACGGTGAGCGGCCCGTTGATATCGTGAATGATGCTGGCGTAAATCTCCCCGCGGGTGTGAGCCATCTGCTCTTCGATCTTCTGGTTCTGGAGTTCACCCAGCAGCGCCTGCAATTGTTCCGCATTATTATGGATCTCCCCTTCGAGAGTGCGCCGCTGCATAGCGGTGGCCACGGCGGACCGCATGGTAGCGAGGTCAAAGGGCTTGTTGATATAATCGCAGGCACGAAGGCGCAGCGCCTGGCGCATTGTGTCGGTGGTTTCGAAGGCGGTCATCATCACCACCTCGATCGAGGGATCGACATATTTCAACCGCTCGAGCACCTCGATGCCCGACATTCCGGCCATACGGATGTCCAGCACCGCCACGTCGATTTTATGCTCCTGAGCGAGCGCAATCGCCGACGGGCCATCGTTGGCCAGCAGGATCTGGTACTCGTCCTTGAAAATGACGCGCAGGGATTGGCGCGGGCCGTCCTCATCGTCCACAATCAGCAGAGTGCCTTTACGCCGGGGCGGCGCGAGGCTCTCTACTGGCACGGGAAGCGTATCCAATGGTAGCAGGGAGGACATGGTCACTCACTGATGCCGTGAATCGCCAGACAATAGATGAACACCCGACACTTCAAGCACGGCGCTAATCTTATAGGAGACGGCTGCGCCCACAAGCAAAAAGATGCACGCAGCTAATAGAGGTCTCGCGCCCTAGTAAATTTACGGAAAGCGGTGACTGCCGTGGACTTTGGCACCGCGCCCACGCATAACACCAAGTGGCCGCGAGGCCGGGCGGGAGCCATGGGGTTTAACTCACAATTACGGCACATTCGCGATTACGAGACAAACCGCCGTGGGCTGGACGGGCGCGGAATGGTCCCCGGCCAGGCTTAAGCGCTTACCGATGCCTCCAAGGGCAGGGAGATGCGCACCACACCGGCCTGTCCGGATTTGGGGGCAACGATTTCCAGCTTGCCGTGATGAGTTTCGACGATTTTGCGACTCACGATAAGGCCAAGACCCAAGCCAACATTGCGGGTGGTAAAGAAGGGCGCGGGGGCTTTTTCGAGGGCTTCGGAACTGAAGCCGCCGCCATTATCCTGGACTTCGATTTGAAGCGCCTGCAGACCGTGGCCGTTGGGATTGGTGTTGAGCCGGACGCCGATCTTTGGTTCCGTCGGATTTGCCTGCAGCGCGTTGAGCATGACCTCGGCCAGGGCGTGTTTAAGCGCGGCGCGGTCCCCGTTGACGATGATGGGCTTGCCGGCGCTGTCGTAGCGCAGTTGAGCGGATTTGACGGGCTGGTACTTGCATGCCTCCTGGTAGGCTTCCTCGATGAGCGGGGCGACTGGGAACGCCTCGTGGGCTGCCAGCGTATCGCGACCCAGGAAACGCATCTGGTTGAGCAGTCGGGTGACGCGTTTGACGCCATCAGCGAGCGCGAGGTCGAGCGAGGTGCGAAATTCCGCGTCCTTCCACTTGTCGGCGAGGAGTTGCTGGTGGGTGGAAAGCGGCACCATGGCATTGCCGATTTCGTGGGTGAGCCGGTCGGCCATGGTCTTCATGAGCCGGAGATTAGCGGTCTCGATTTCAAGCAGCCGCAATTGTTCAATCTGGGTGAGATCCTCCGCCATAAGCAGAGCGGAGCCGGGCAGACCGGCCTGTTGGCGTTGGAATGGGACGATGTTCACGTTGTACAGCGTCCCGGAAGCGTCTTCTGGTTCGTATTTGAAGCCGGAGATAGCGGAACCGGTCTTCAGAACCTGATAAACTCTGGTGCCGAGGACCTGCGGCAGGTCGCTAAATTCCATCTCCCCACTGCGGCGCTCGGCTGAGAGAAAGTATTTTCGGGCGGTCTTGTTGGCGTGGAGGATGATGAGGTCGCGGCTGACAACGACGCAAGCGCTGCTGAGTTCGCGCAGGATGTCCGCCATCATCTCGTGGTTGGCAGCCAACTGCTCGTGCAGCCAGATGTTCTTCACGGCCAGGCCCAGTTGTTCGAGCAGGCGGAAAATGAGTTCCAATTCCGAATTCACCAGCGATTCGCCGGTGATGCGCCCGTCAAAGAGCGCCACGCCAAGCACCGTCTCGCGGTCGAGGATGGGGACGGCCACCTGCGCACCCAGCAACTCAAATTCTTTCTGCGCCAGCGGGTCGTTGCGCACTTCCTCACTGGAGCGGCGCAGGATGCGACCGAGGCGGAATACATGCCCGCCGATGCCGGCCTCGAAAGACAGCTCAAAATGCTGGAGGAGGCCGGGAGCCAGGCCAAGCGCGCAGGCCGCGCGCAGGCGGCGGGAGTCGGCCGGCTCAGGCCCCGCGCCATAGGGGCCGAAGGGCTGGCGCAGGAACACCGCGGCGCGATTGATGCTGAGGATCTCGCGCATCAGGAGCAGAAACTGCTTGAGCATGCCTTCGGTATCCAGGGAGTGGGTCAGGATGCCCGAAAAGTGGCGCAAAACACTAGTCGCCGACGAGGCAGCTGCGGCGGGGCTGCCTTCGGGCGGTTGGATAACTTGAGGCGGCTGCGGCGGGGCTATCGGCATCAGCGCAAGCGAGGCCGGCTCGGCTGGCCGAAGCCGGTCCAGAAGAGCGCGGAGCATGCGCGGGCGCACCGGCTTGGTCAGCACGTGCGTGGCGCCCTGGAGGTAGGCTTCCTCCTCCCAATCACGCCCCCGCGCGCCGCTATAGACAACCACGGGGCATTTGGGAGCGCGACGGCGCAATTTCTCCAAAGCCCAGATGCCCTGAACATTGGTCAATTCCAGGTCCAGAATGCAGACCTCTGCCAGACCGTGAACCAGCATCGGTTCCGCCTCGTCCAGGCTGGAGCGATAAACGACGCGATACTGCTCCGCATCGACTCCCTCACGCACCTCTTCCGCCAAACCCGGGTGTTCCGACAGGACCAGGAGTGTCTTCATCGCGGCAAGCTCCTCTCGGTCAGCCAGGGCCGTCCCCGCCCCGGTTTATCGGGCCAGTGCATACGCGAACGCGAAAGGCGGCTTCTCGGGAAGCGGTCTGGGCATGCCAAGTTCACAACACCGCCCAGAGCGACCAGTCCGCGCCTGGCAATCTCGAGATTGTCAGACGGCGGGAACAAATTTCTTCCAACGGCAGCCACTCTGATTACATCATCCATACACTGGGGCACAGGTCAACTTAAACTTACGTTGTGAGGAATTCTTCACCTTCCGTCCGATTGGCTCAATAACGAAGATTACTGATCGGTGAGCGGACGATTACGGAGCGGCATAAAACAGTACGGAGTGCGCAGTGAGGACTGCAGAATGGGGAAGGCGGCGTACCAAGTGCAGCGCCTTAGCAAGTGCCTCGTCGCGGGCAGCAACAACACGGGACAATGCGGACGGCCGCGCTTATTCGCTGGAAATCAGCCGCTCCCACAAAGTGTCGCTCAGCAGAGCTTTCTGCAGGAAATCGGTGTCGGTCTGGAGCGCGGTGGGCGCCTGGCTGGGGTTGATGGGAAGGCGGAGGGTAAAAGTAGTGCCTTGGCCTGCCTCACTCTTTGCCTCGATGCGGCCGCCATGATGGTGCACAATAAAGTAACAGGCCATCAAGTGGATGCCGTATTCCATTGGGCTATCGCTGCGTACGACAAACGGATCAAACACCAGTCGCAGAGCTTCTTTGGGGAGGCCCGGGCCGTTGTCGCTCACCTGGACCTGGACCTGCCGCTTCTCCACCGGTCCGCCGTCGAGTAGCTGGGCGGAGAGGGTGACTCGGCTGCCGGGGGGAAGGCTGGCAATCTCGTCTTTGAGCAACAGTTCGAAGAGGCGAAAAAACTTCGGTTTATCGACGTTCAAGTTGGGGAGAGTGTCCGGGATGCGGTTCTCCACGTCGATTTTCTTGGCCGCGAATCCGTCTTTGAGCCTGGCCACAGTATCGCCCACGACCGCCCGCAAGCTGACCTGATCGCTGAATTCGAACGTCGGTTTCTCGGAAGCGGACCAAAGGTCCTTAAGCATGTTGTTGATTTTTTCTATCTGCGCCTGAACGTTCTGGTAGTACTCGCGCCAGAAGTCAGGGTTGCGGAGGCCGTTCAAGTCGATTTTTTCTTCTTCCATCTTGGCCGGGGCCAAATCCAGAAAGGTTTTGACGGCGACGAGGGCGTTGCGGATGTGGTGGCTCAGGCCGGCTGCCAGCAGGCCGAGGCTGACGATCCGGTCGGCGATCATCATGTTGTGCAGCACGGACATTTTTTCGCGCAGAAGGTGATCGCGTTCGCGCTGGACCATGAAAAACTCCAGCCCGCGTTTGAGGGTGTTTTCGAGCTGGGGGGGATCCCAGGGTTTGGTCACGTATTTATAGATGGCGCCGGTGTTCACGGCGGCGATCGCGGCGTCCATGTCTGCGAAGGCCGTGGCGAGAATGCGGATGATGCGGGGGCGAAGCTGGCGGGCGCGTTCGAGCAGCCAGACGCCTTTTTCGCCGGGCATGCGCTGGTCGGTCATCAGGAGGCCGATGTCGTCCGGGTGCTGCTCCAGAAGCTTAAGCCCCTCCTGCGCGTTGGTGGCGGTCAGGATGCGAAACTGTTCCTCGAACGCGCGGACGAAGTACTTGAGCGATTTCTCCTCGTCATCTACGTAGAGAATCGTGAATTTTTTGTAGTCGTAAAAGCTTTCCATGCGGCTTCGGTCCTTATGAATGTCATCCCTTCGCTGGAAACTCCAGCGTAAACTCGCAGAACTTGCCCGGCTCCGTGCGAACCGAGATGCGCCCATCGTAGTCCTGGATGATGCGGTAACAAATGGCCAGGCCCAGGCCCATGCCTTCGCCCACCTCTTTGGTGGTGAAGAACGGGTCGAAAATCTTGTCCAAATGCTCAGCGTCGATCCCCTGGCCATTGTCGCGGCAGACCAGGATGCTCCTGGCGCCTTCGAGGCGTCCCTCGATCCAGATGGTGGGTTGTTCCTGGCTGAAGGTTTTTCCCTTCAGGGCATCGAGGGAGTTTTGCAGCAGGTTGACGAGCACGTGGATCAGCTTGTTTTTATTGGCCCAGATGGTCTGGTGCTCGGCCAGCTTTTGCTCGATTTGCACTTTATCCTTCCACTCCTGGCTGGTGAACCGTAGCGAAGCGGCGACCACTTCCGCAACTTCCACCTGGTCGCGGCTGTCGGTTTCCGGATGCGAAAACATGCGCAGATCGGAAACGATGTTTTTGACGCGCGCGAGCCCGTCCTCGACATCGTGGAGCACCTCCTCGTAATCCTGCCGTTGTTCCGCGGGGAGAGACTTGCCTTTGTTGCGGAGCGTGAACAGCCCGGTGCTGGCGAAGTTCAGCGGGTTGTTAATTTCGTGAATGATGCCAGCGCTCATGCGGCCCAGCGATGCGAGCTTTTCGGACTGCACCAGTTGCGTTTCGGTGTCTTTGAGCTGGTCGATAGTGGACTCCAGCACCAGGTTTTGTTTCGAGAGTTTCCGTTGGTATTGATGAGATTCGATCAGATTCTTGATGCGGACATGGAGTTCCGTGGAGGAAAAGGGCTTGGCGAGGAAATCGCTGGCACCGGCCGAAAGGGCCGCCAATTTGGTTTCTTCGTCGGCGCGAGCGGTGAGCAGCACGATCGGGATGCTTTGGGTGGAGGTGTGCTCGCGAATCTCGCGGCAGGCCTGCAAGCCATCCTTCTCGGGCATCATCATGTCCAGCAGGATCATGTCCGGCAGGAACTGCGTCGCTTTCTCGATGGCCTGCTGGCCATCGACAGCTTCCAATACATGATACTGCCGGCTTAGCTGCGATTTCAGGAACCGCAGCATGTCCGGCTCGTCGTCGGCGACCAGGATCGTCGGCTGGTTGCCGTTGCGTGACGTTTCAACCGGGCGCAACGATTCCTGGACCGGGGTAAGGGCCGGAAACAGCTCGGCGCGTCGGTACAAATTCGCCAGCCATTCCTCGGACGCAACGGTGCCACCGCCTTCGGTGACCGCCGGGGCATCCGGCTGGGCTTCGTGCGCGTCCTGCTTCTGGGACGATTGCGCCGGTTGGTAGGGCAGCCTGACCGTGAAAGTGGTGCCTTTGCCTTCCTGACTCTCGACGATGACCCGGCCGCCCTGGATTTCCACCAGCTCTTTGACCAGGGCCAGCCCAATGCCGACGCCCTGGAACTTGCGATTGGAGGCCCCATCCGCCTGCCAAAATCGATCGAAGATGTGCGCCAGGTTCTTCTCGGAAATGCCCATGCCGGTATCGGCGACGATCAATACGAACTCTTCGCCCTGCTTTTCGGCCCGCAATTCCACGCGGCCGCCGGCGGGCGTGAATTTCAGCGCATTGAAGGCCAGGTTCAGAACGATCTTTTCGAGTTTGTCGCGGTCGGCCAGCACGGCGTCCAGAGCGGGATCGACAAAGGTCTCCAGCCGCAAGCGCTTGTCATCGGCGACCTGGCGGGCGGCGCTGGCGAGACCTTTCAGGAACGCGCCAACCGCCAGCGGTTCGCGTTTGACCTCCATGCGGCCCGACTCAAGTCGGACCAGGTCCAAGAGGTCGTTAATGAGCTTGAGGAGGCGCATACCGTTGGAATGCATGGTGGCCAGCAAATCCTTGGTTTCGTGGTCGAGGTTGAACCGGTGCAGCAAGGCTTCGAGCGGGGCGATCAACAGGGTGAGGGGCGTGCGCAATTCATGGCTGATATTGGCAAAAAAACGGCTCTTGATCTGGTCCAGTTCCATCAGCTTCTGGTTGCTTTCCTCCAGAGCGGCGCGGCTGCGATCCAGTTCGTAGCGCAACGCAAACTCGCGAAACCGGTACTTGCTATGGACGTAGCTGCCGGTCATTACGATGACCCCGGTGATGATGAGAAAGTAAAGGTTGTTTTCAAGCTCCTCATAGCGAAGATCCCCATGGAGCAGGCAAGCGCCGACGTACATCAGAATGACCAGTACCACGGCAACGAAGCTTTCAAAAAAGGTCCAATAGAGCACGAAGCCGATAACCAGCAGCACCACATTCAAACCCGCGTAGTAATGAGATTGCGAGCCGCCCTGCTCAACGATCATCCAGGACATGAAAAATGTCGGGAACATGGCCAGTGTGATTCCGAGTTTCCGCGGGTGCCTCTTGCCGAAGGGTGTAATGACGACCGCCCAAAAAATGCCGATCAGCAGCGAACATAACATCCGGAGCTCGAGGAACCGCCAAACAACCGCGGGCTGCTGGCGAAAGACGCAAAAGTCCAGGATTACTCCCACCGGCATCAGGATCGCCCCGATGGCGCAGCCGACCTGTATGTTGTTCAATATGACCTTGCGGTCGTACTCGAGAAACGCCCGCCGGATGGCTTCGGAGTTGGAAAAGCTGTCAGCCATGCTCGGGCTTTCTCACCTCGATGAAGATGTTCACGCTGGTGTCCTCGGCAAGGACGGTGCAGGCATCCGGGGGCGCGGCGTCCGGGGCAAACGCGCCCACGCCCACGCCATCGCGATAGATGAGATGCCAGTCCAGGATGTATTCCATCGAATGCCGGAACGGGCGGGAGTCATTCATCGCGTCGCTGACATTGGTCGCCACCAGCAGCCCGCCGGGCGCCAGCATCTCGTAGAAGACGTTCATCAATCGTTTGCAGACGGCGGTGGAAAGGTAATCAAACAAACCGGCGCAATAAATGAAATCATAGCCGGTTTCAGATGTCAGGGAAACCGAGCGCGCCGCGTCTTTGAGGAGCTGTTGAACGGACCGCTTGATGAAGTGCAGGGAGGTGGCGCGCCCATGAGCGCGTTTGAGTCCCTCAAGGGTAGTGCGAGCGTGCGCCAGGGTTTCTTCGTTGAAATCAAGAAGCGTAAAATTGACCTGGTCGCAGATCGGCCCTTCGGCCAGAAAATGCTGGATTTCGGCGGCGGGACCGCATCCTAGGTCGTAAACCCGCAAACGGCGCCCGCGGGAGCGCACCCGCGCGGTCTCTTGGAGCAGCTTGCGGGCGAGGTACTGGACCCGGTTGCGATGCGCCCGCGCCGGCGCCTGGCCCAGCAGCCACACATTCAGGACTTTTGCGAATAAGGTGCTGCCCTCGACCGGGGAGCGCATCATCATGTCCACCAGTTCGTAGTCGCCCGCATAGCCGAGAGGTTTGTAGAAGGCCCGGTAGGCGAAGGGCGAACAGAGCACCAGCGGGTGCAACTGGCGGCGCAGATAAGCGCGGTGCACTGGTTGCAGTTCCTCTTCGACTTCGCCGGCGATTAGCTCAAAACGCTCGATGAAACTATCAATCGCGCGCACAATCGGGTCCGCCAACTCCTCGACCACCTTTCGCTCCAACTGCTGGCGGCTCCCCGAGGGTGATGAGCGTATTTCCAGTTCGACCTGTTCGAGCCAGAGTCGGAGGTCGGTCAGGAAGCCCTGCATGTCGCCCATCACATCCTTGAATTCGGAGCGAACGCGGTAGCTGGTTTGCCATTCTGCCAGGAACTCAGCGAATGAATCCCGGAGCGCGGCTTCCGTTTCCACCGACGCATTTAATGGCGTTATGCTCAGGCCCGATTCTTCCAATTTCACCTCGCAAACCACCAGTGTGCCGGTGTTCACCAGGCTGCTGACCAGCGCGCGACCCGAGTACAGCGTGCGCTTGCCGGCGATGACCTTGAAGTTTTCAAGCACGTCTGACATCCTCATCACCAAAGCCGGGTTGTACACCTCGAACGCCGCCGAGTGGCGCGTCAAGCGCAGCAAACCAGCGCGGAGTTCTGTCCCCTGGCTGGTCTGGAAGGTCACAAAGCTGCCTTTGATTTCTGATTTTTGTTCTGCTGTCAGAGTAGTCGCCATAGCACTTCGTGCGGGCGTGGACGTCGTCTCGCGTACTGTCTTTCCAAATCGCGCCGGGGGTGCCGGCTAGGACAACGCCACGTTCGTTTGGTCAGTTTATAGTCGATTCCGAGGCTAAGAACAGAGCAAATTGCTGGCCATCGGCGCTTTGCTCCTGCTGCATAGGAGCTGGCCTTCCGTCCATTCGTTCTGGTGCCGGCACTGGCTTTGGTCAGAAAAACCAACCCGCTTTGACTCGCCCAGGGATGCGGTATGCCCGGCCGTGGAACGACTGCGCAAGTGCCCTTGTGCGAAGGCAAACTGTCTCGACTTGAGACAGGTCTTTGAGTTAAAGGTCTCGCTTGAAGGCAGAACATCGGTTCCAGCAGCGTGCGCCGGGGGTGGTTGTGGGAGGCGAACGAGCCGTTCCTCAGCCTGTAAAACTGGTCATTTGGCTGCAAACGCTGGGACTGCTTCGCAAGCCGTTCGTGAGAGGCAAGAATACCTCAAATGACATCGATACGGTAGCCCCTTTTCATTCAGAAGCGAAGAGTGGTTTGGAGAATGAAGACCGTGGCATCCGGGATGGCCGCCGAACCTCCCGGGTGAAACACACGCTGAAGGCTCGGCTGGAGTGTCCACCAGGCCGTCAGTTGCGCTTTGTAGCTGACCTCCAGCACGGTTTCGTAATCGGCAAGTTGTGGAAAGGGTGGTGGCGCTCCGAACGCGAGCGCCGTTGCATTGGCATCCCGCTGGGCGTGGCGGATATCATCGCTCATCTGCAGATAGGATGCCCCGAAGGCGATGGTGTCCCAATCTCTGTTCGGAATAAGACCCTTATAAACTAGCCCGCCGTCGATGCCCAGTTGCGCCAGGTTCCGATCCGCAGGCGCGGCCCCGACGCGGAAGAAACCCAACAATCCCTGTTTGGCCGGATCACTTTTGTCAGTTTCGCGGAAGAGCTGCTGCTCCGCCAGGAAATAGATTCCATAATTACCCTTGTGGTCTGGCACCGGCGGAGCGGGAAGGCCGGCTCCCGACAGGAACGCTGCCGTCACGCCGTCGTAAATGTCCACGAAACTCCCAGTGTGATAATAGCCGCCGAGCTTATAGCTGCCTTCCAGGCCGGGCTGATTGGTTTGCGAGTTAAAGTGGTAACCGATTTCAAAATACGCCAACGCGGCTTCGGACTCACTCAGGTTAAAGCGCGTCCCTGAATAGGTCTGGTCCGGGTCACCGCCATAGACCGCCGCCTGGACGTACGCCTGCGGGACCGGGTTATAGCGTAACAGCGCTCCCGGGGCAGCGTTGGGGGTCGAGGCCAGTCCGTGGTGACGGGCGGGTAGGCCAGGAATGTCATACACGTCGAACGCCAGCGTGGGATAAAAAAATGTTTGGTTGATGAGTGTGACCGAACCCAGCGACGTATATAAGTCAGGCACGATGAAATCTCGATCGATGGAGAGTTCGCCGAATTTAAACGCGAGTTTGCCTGCGAGGAACTTTTGCTGATACCAGAGTTCCCAGAGCCGGAGCGCATTGGGGAAGTCGAGCAGATTGACCTTGTTCAGGTCCCCGACGAAGGCAGGAGTGCCGTCATTGTGCGTTGAGAAGGGCTTCTCCCCACTGAGCCAGAGCGAGCTGACATGGACCGAGCCGCCCTCATAACCGACCAGCTTTTCGGAGTCCAGGTCGAGCATCATTAGCAGTGCGCCTTCGTACAGGCCTCCGCGGCGGGCGCCGCCGGCCAGGTTGTCTGGAAAAGACCCGCCGTAAAAGAATTCGAAATCCACGCCGTGGTGCGAGAGGTCAGTTCGCAAGCCGCCCCAATCGCCGAAGAGGTAATCGCGTTCAAGAAATTGACGGAAGTCCGATTTGGGCGGTGCCGAGTTATCCTGAGCAAGCGTACTGGCGACGCCGAGGGCGGCCAGCCACAACCCCAGTACAGTAGCGTATAGTTGTTTTGCTCTCATAAAACTTCCGAAAAACCTTGCGCGCGGCTGAGCGAGCCCGCCGCCGTCCGGACTTCCTGCGTGAGGCTAGTCGGACTTACCGTTTCTACCAGCAGTTATCATGCCCCGGAGGAGCTGTCCGAGCGTGGCAAAGTAGCTCCGGGTGATGTCAGCCGAGACGAACGCGAGGTAAATGTCATTGCTGGGTATCAGGCCGTTGGAGGCGTAATAGAGCGGATGTTCGACACCCCGGTACTTGGATTTGTGGAACGAGAGTCCCTTGAAGTTGTAAATGTCGTTCCCGAAGCGTGCGCTGAGCCGGAAGAAGAGTTTGGCGCCGAAGTCGTCGTTGTACTTGCCCAACTCCAATTTAACAAAGGGTGCCAGCAGGAGGCTGAGGATCTCCTTTCCCTCGGTCCGAAATTGTTCGACGGCTTCCATGTGAACCGCGGTGGCCAAACGCCCATAGCGCTTCTCGTCGCAACGCACAATATTGGCCGAATATCCATAAATCTCGCCTGCCCGATACATTGGATCGTAAAAGGCAAAGCCGATCGCCTTGCCTTCCTTGTCGTAGGCGACGAATTTCCTCACGTCCTCCTCTTCGTCAAAAACGGGCCGCCGGGCGTAAAGCCAGATCTCGCGGTCGTTGATTTTTTTCGACCCAATCCAGCGCGCGGACACTGCCGCGAGGTCCTCCTTCTGGAGGGAAGCGCCCTTTTCTTCACGAATGATCAGCGCCTCGCGTTTGGCTTCGTTGCGGGCGCGTTTGATTAAATCCAGTTCTTTCCAATTCCCTTGCGTATTGTAGGTTTGAATGGGAATTTCGGGCTCATAGCCGATGCAATTGACCTTGAAGCCCAGGTCGTGCAGCACTTCGGCGCAACCTTCCGAGATGACTCCGAAGGAGGCGCGGCGGTTGTCCGCCAGGAAACCGGCAATAAGCTTTGGCAGGTCTTCGGGCGCGCACACCGGATCGGAGAGCGTAATGCGCCTGGGCTTGGGAGAAAATACCGGGTGCCGGACAGTGGTGTAGGCGATGTAACCAGCTTCATCGATAAAGTACTCCATGCCCTCCTGCAAAGTGGCGTAGGCCAAAGAGGCCCTGCCATGTTGTCTCAGGAACGGAGACAACAATTCCCATTTTTCTTCTCGCCCGAGCTTTTTGGCTGCTTCGCCTTCAATGACTCTCACGCGCGTTCGACCCACCTAGGAAAGACAAATGATGTTCAGCATGATTGCTTAGCAGATTTTCTGATACCCAGTCCGCTGTCAAGGCAAATACCTCGGCGCGGTTCCGGTCGAGATGCCCCACGTGGCCGTTGCCACGGATGACTTTGAGTTGTTTTTTACACGTGAGCGCTTCGCACAACAACCGCCCGGTCTCCGGTGGATCGAGTTTGTCGTCCTCCCCCCACAACACAAGCGTGGGAGCGGTGATACGGGAGACACGGGTAATGGTATCGACGAAGAAAGCCTGCTCTGCGCCTGGCAGCGGGAAGGCCATGAAGGCCTCGAGCGTGTGTGGATCGGACTTGAGGCGGCGATCGACCTCCGGATCAGAAGCCATTTTCGGCCCGCCGGGGAACTTCGCCAAAGGCACACGGAAATCGCGTCCGGTTAATCGGCGCTTCATTTTGCCCACGCCGACGAGGAGTTTGAAGATTGCGGTTTCGACGAAGGGCAGTGAATTGCGAACGGTGGCATCCAGGCCGATCAGCACCTTTAGCCTCGGCTCGACCATGCCAGCTTCGAGTACCGCGGTGCCGCCCGAGGATAAACCGAAAGCACCAATCCGGCTGCCATCCACCTCCGGGCGCGTGAGCAGGAAATCGATAGCCGCCTGGATGTCCGCCACCCATTGCCGGATGTCCACATAAAACCGCTCGCCTCCGCTCTCTCCATGTCCGTGCATGTCGATCGCCAAAGACGCCAGCCCCCGCTGAGCGAGATGTTCGCACATCTCGAAATAATTCTCTTTGAACTCACCGGCCCCATGGCAGATGATTAGCGCTGGGATCGGGTGGTCCACGCGCGGCAGGAACAAGGTGCCCACCAACTCATCGCCCAGAGAGGGAAACCGGACTAATTCTTTGTATAAGTTCATCGATTGGTCGAAAGAGAAGCTTCCGGAGTGCCAGGCTGAACCGTCATCCGCTGCAATTCTGTACCTCTGTGAAAAAGCGTGCGGCCTCCCCTCCGGGCTGTCCAGAATCGATACATCCCGTCCGCTGCCGGGGCAGGTCGCGCGAGCACCGCCAACCGGGCCAAGGACCTATCCGTATGGTAATTTGCGTGACTCAGGCACGGGCGCAAGTTTTTTCTCGCATGGCGGCTGCATCTCGGCGCCGGCACCTGAGCGTATGGTTCAGCTCGTGCGGCCTGGTGCTCCCGTTGACGAAACTTGCGCATGTCTAGCGTGGCGCCGGCGAAACAGCGCGCGCGCCGGTTTCGGCCATTTCCTGCTTCCAATCGAAAACACTGACTGCATCGAGTTCCTTCCACTTGTCGCCATTTTTTATCAGCGGCGTGGTGCGCCCGATGTATTGGAGGATTCGATGCTTCCCATTTGCTTCGACCACGAAGAAAAGCGGATCGACCAACCTCGCGATAATGAAGCTCGTCGGCTCCATTTTGATCCGGACCACTGGTTGGCCTTGCCAGGTGGTTTCCGCTTCTTTCGTCAATTTGAACCCGACGGTTTCTTTGCGCGAGAGGACGATGTAACGAAATTTGGCTGGAGAACCCTTGTCGAGCGTCTCCCAGTGCGAGACAATGAAAGCCGGAATCATGTCATCGATCAAGGTATCGTTCTCCAGGACCTCGCTGTCGCTGCTCTTCCTTGACTTACCACCTAAGCCCACGGTGTACTCGAAATAAATCCTCCGCTGCCCGGCGTGGTTCGGGTCCCGCCGAATCATCGCGCTGCCTTTCTCCCCGGTCTGCAGCTCTTCCTCCTCAAAGGAGGTCAATTGCCCGGCTTCATACACAATCCGGTCTCGAGCCGCAAACGAGCCATTGGGGTACGTATAGTCGCAGGTTACCTGGACGGCCGTGCCGGTCCGATTACCCCGCCGTTCCGATTTGAAGAGACATTCCTTCGGGTCGGAGCCCAAAGCGAAGATGTTGCCGACCAAAATCTTGGGCTCGGCATAATCTATGGCTCGGGTTTGTGAACACCCGCTGTAGGGAGCCGCGCAAATACAAAACGCGGCGGCACTCAGCGTCCGAATGAAAGCCGCCGGCAACGTCTGCGGCACGATCCGATAGATGACTTGCTTCATTTTATTTAAGGAGGACCGTCGGGCAATTCCATGTGGTCCGAGCCGATTCCAAGCAGGTTTACTGCCAATCAGGGTAAAACCCCGCTTACAAAGAACGCTTCTGCAAAGCACTCCGGGTCAGGTCTTAGCGTCGTCCGGAATCCAAAAGCCGAGGACACGGCCATAGAAACGTACAGCTTCCTTTTTCCGGTCGCCCCTGGGCTTCCCGAAGTTGCGCCCCCATCCATTTGCCGTTACAACGGTACGAGTGTTACGATGAAACCGCTTCCCGAATGCCGGTTATATGCGTTTGTCGATACGAGCTATCTGCGCGGGCGGGCCCCGGACGTCGTGGCGCAACAACTTTGCGATGGCGGCGCCGACCTAATCCAACTCCGGGCCAAGCAATCCTCGCTCGAAGATATCCGCCGCATGGCCGAGGCAATGGTGCCGGTCACTCGCAAGGCGGGCGTGGGCCTGGTGATCAATGACCATCCCAACATCGCCCTGGAGGTGGGCGCGGAGTTCTGCCACCTGGGACAAGAGGATTTCTTCCAGCGCGGCCATAGCCACGTGTCTGAGCTCCGCCCTCCACCATCCCCGCTCCGGATCGGCTTGAGCACCCACGCTCCAACCGAAGCGAGGCGCGCGTTGGCCGCCGGCCCAGCCTACGTCGCCATCGGACCGGTGTACGCCACCGGCACCAAGCCCGAAGCCAACCCCGTTACACTCGAATACGTCCGCTGGGCGGCGGCGAATGTGCACATCCCCTGGTTTGTAATCGGGGGAATCAATCTCCAAAACCTCGACGAGGTAATGGCGGCCGGCGCGCGGCGCATCTGCGTTGTCTCCGCCATCCTTAATGCGGACGACGTGGCGGACGCTTGCCGCCGGTTCAAGAAGAGAATGGTGTGAGGGTTGGGGATCGTTTCAACGTTTTAACCTTTTAACGTTTTAACGCTTTCACTAATTTTCCCCGCCATGAGTGTCTTAATCGTCGGCTCGACAGCGCTGGATTCGGTCAAAACTCCGCAGGCGGAGAGCCCTCGCCTTCTCGGCGGCTCAGCCAGTCACGCGGCCGTATCCGCCAGCTTTTTTAGTGCCGTCAATCTGGTCGGCGTGGTTGGCGAGGATTTTCCCGAGCGGTATCTGCGGCTTTACAAGACCCATCGCATCAACCTCGACGGTTTGCAGATTCGACCGGGCAAGACGTTCCATTGGTCGGGGGAATACGAGGCCAACATGAACAATCGGCGAACACTGCTCACGGAGTTGGGCGTGTTCGAAACCTTCACGCCCACCCTGCCCAGCGCGCATCAGAAGACGCCCTATGTCCTGCTGGCCAACATCGCGCCCTCGCTCCAGGCGCATGTGCTCGACCAGATGCAGCGGCCAAAATTCGTTACCGCCGATACGATGGATTTGTGGCTGAATATCGCCATGGCGGACTTGTTGCGGCTGCTGAAACGCCTCGACGCGTTTGTGCTCAACGACAGCGAGGCTCACCAGTTGACCAAAGAAGACAACCTCTTTAGCGCGCTGAAAAAAATCCACAAACTCGGCCCCAAATACGTCATCATCAAAAAAGGCTCGCACGGTTCGATTCTCTCGGGGCCGCAAGGATTCTTTCTTTGCCCGGCGTATCCCGTGCACAAGGTGGTGGACCCGACCGGTGCCGGGGACTCATTCGTCGGCGGCATGATGGGTTTCCTGGCAGCCGCCAAGGGTCCAATTGACCAGCACATCCGCCGCGCGATGGTTTACGGCAGCGTGGTGGCGTCGTTCTGCTGCGAGGGTTTTGGTTTGCTGCGCACGACCCGGATCACGCGCCAACAAATCGACCAGCGGGTGAGGGATCTCGAGGGGCTGACGAGGTTTTAAACTACAAAATCCACCGGCTTTGGCTGCCGGTCCTTCTTGCTCATCACCTTTACGTTTGCCTGCTCCTGGATCACCAGGGAATGGGGAGGCACGCTCGAAGTCAGGAACACGTTGGCGCCAATGGTGCTGCCTTCGCCGACGACCGTATCCCCGCCCATGATGGTCGCTCCCGCGTAGATCGTCACGTGGTCTTCGATGGTGGGATGGCGTTTAAGGCCGCACAATCTCCGGCCTTTCGAGAGCGACTCGGCCACCAAGCCCACTCCCTGGTACATTTTGACGTGGTCGCCAATCTGCGTCGTCTCGCCCACCACCGTGCCGGTGCAGTGATCGACAAAGAAATGTGTGCCGATCTCCGCGCCCGGGTGCAAATCCATGCCTGTCCGCGCATGGGCCCATTCGGTCATGATGCGAGGAATCAGCGGGATCTTCTTCAGATACAGATTGTGAGCGAGCCGTTGCACAGCGATGGCCTCGATGAAGGGATAGGCGACGATGATTTCCTCCCTGCTCAACGCGGCCGGGTCACCGTTGTAGGCCGCCTCGGTGTCAGTCTGCAAGAGGTCGCGGATGTCCGGCAGGCTCGTCAAAAACTCGACCGCGTAGGTGTGCGCCACAGGCCGGAGATCTTTTTTCGGGATTTGTAGTTCCGGCGGCGGGTTATACTCGAGGCTCTTCGCAACCTCCGCCTCGAGATTGCTCAGTACTTCCGTGATTAGCGAGGCGGTCTCTTTCTTGATTTCCGAAGAGTGAACGAGCTTCTCATCGAAGAAGCCCGGGAACAGCAACCGGAGTAAACCCATCGTGATCACCCCAATCGCGCGCTTCGAGGGAAGGTTCTTTCCATCCAGATGGTTGATGCCGCCCGCCTGGGTGTAGGAAGCGACCAGCCGGTCGGTCAATTGAGTCACGGTTGCCTGCACGAAAGGAGTATCCCCGAAAACAGGGGGAAAGCAAGGAGGCGGTGGGCCAGCCAGTGAACCCACTATGGACGGCACCGCCTCGGCTGTCTTACTGTGGGCGCTGTGCGACAGCCAGCTGCGATGACCGGGGCCCGGCCAGAAAGCGTACCCCTGGTCGTGATCGACGCCTGGCTCACGCCCGGACGATTTGCCCTCGTGCTCGGAGCGCTCATTTTCGCCGCTTTTCCCCAAGTGGTGCTCGGCCTGGAAACGTTCGTCGTTCGCGATTTCGGCTTCTTCGCGTATCCGCTGGCGCAGTACCAGCGCGAATGCTTTTGGCGCGGTGAGCTGCCGCTCTGGAATCCGTACAATAACTGCGGCGTGCCGTTCCTGGCGCAGTGGAACACCATGCCGCTCTACCCGCCGGCTGTCGTTTATCTGCTGCTGCCGCTAACGTGGTCGCTGAGCTTCTTCTGCCTGCTGCACCTGTTCTGGACAGGCTTGGGAATGTATCAGCTCGCGCATCGCTGGACCGGCAACCGCCTGGCCGCAGCGGTCGCCGGCCTGATCTTCGCCTTTAACGGTTTCTCTCTGAACCTGCTGATGTGGCCCAGTCACATCGCAACCTGGAGTTGGATGCCCTGGGTCATCCTGAGCGTCGAGCGAGGCTGGCTCGAGGGCGGGCGTAAGCTGGTCGTGGCTGCGGTAGTGGGTGCGCTGCAAATGCTCGCCGGCGGGCCGGAAACCGTTCTGTTCACCTGGTTCATTCTATCCGCGCTGTGGGCCTTCCAGCTTGTGGATGCCCGGCGTTCATTTTCCAGGCTCAGTCCTGCATCCTCGTCTTTTGGAAGCATCCTCCTCCGCTTTCCGCTAATCATTCTGATCGTCGCCGGCCTCGCCGCAGCACAATTGCTCCCCTTCCTCGACCTGGCAGCGCATTCACAGCGCGAGGCCGGCTTTGCCGACACGCGTTGGTCGATGCCGGCCTGGGGCTGGGCAAATTTCCTGGTTCCGATGGTGTTTGGCGGCGCTTTCAAACAGAACCTTTTCTTTCAATACGGCCAGTACTGGACCTCCTCCTATTACCTGGGCGTGGGCGCGCTGCTGCTCGCTGCGTTCGCGCTGGGGAAAGCCCGTGGCCGGCGCGTCTGGTTTTTGGGCGCGGTTGCGGTCATCGGGTTCCTTCTGGCCAGTGGGGATCACAATCTGGTGTCCCGCGCGATTCGACGCCTGATTCCGCAGCTCAGCCTGATCACTTATCCCATCAAGTATATTGGCCTCACCGTCTTCGCTGTGCCGCTGCTGGCTGCGTTTGGGGCCGCCCGGCTGCGGCAGTCATCGGCTGCGGAACGGCCGCCGAGCCACAGGTTGCTGCTGTACCTGGCCGCGGCGCTCGTGGCCCTGATTGGCGGCATTCTGTTGTGGGCGTGGCGCTGGCCGTTCGCCACGGACGACATGCAGGCCACCTTGCGCAACGGCGCTGGCCGCGCCGTGTTCGTGCTGGTTGCGGCCAGCGTGTTGCTCGCGTTTCGGCGGGTGACGGCGCCCGCGGTCCAACGCTTCCTGCCCTTCGGCTTGCTGCTCGTCCTCTGGCTCGATGTTTGGACTCATGAGCCGACTCAAAACCCGACCGTCCCGCCCGCGGTTTACGAGCTGAATCTCGCCCGGAAATATCTGGCCATGACGCCACAGCCCGCGCTCGGCGAATCGCGCGCGATGGTCGCGCCGGCAGCGGATGTCAGGTTCACCCAACTGGCGCTGAATGACCCCAGGGAAAACTACCTCGCCAAGCGGCTTGGCTATTTCGCCGATTGCAATCTCCTGGACCGGGTGCCCAAGGCGAACGGCTTTTTCTCCATTTACCCCCGCGAATGCGGCGAGCTCAATTCGCTGCTCTATCTCCACACCAATACCTGCCCACCCCACCTCGCCGATTTCCTGGGCGTATCCCAAATGACCTCGCCGGGCGATTATGTGAAATGGGAGCCGCGTTCTTCTTTTCTGCCGCTCGCGACCGCGGGGCAGCGCGCAGTGCTCCTGGACGATACCAACGCCCTCTACGCCCTGCTGAATCCTGCATTCGACCCGCGCCAATTTGTGGTGCTGCCGCTGGATACGAAAGGTCTCGTCTCGGCGACCAACCAAACGCGCGCCCAGGTGACGCTCAATCGCTTCGAGCCTCAGCGGGTGGAACTGGACGTCGATGCCGCGGAACCTTCGCTCGTGGTCGTCGCGCAGACCTATTATCACCGATGGCGCGCGCGCATCGACGACCGGCCGGCCAGGCTGCTGCGGGCGAACTACGCTTTTCAAGCCGTCGAAGTCCCGCAAGGAAAACACCACGTGCGCCTGGATTACGTGGATTCCGCCTTCTACGCCGGGGCGCTGATTTCAGGCCTCTCTCTTTTGGTTTGCCTGGTTGGCTGGGTGCGTTCCCCGAAGCCATGATCCAACCCTGGCACCTTCCGCTGCTATTCGGCACCGGGTTGGTGGCGGGGTTTGTCGATTCCATCGCGGGCGGCGGCGGCCTGATAACGGTGCCGGTGCTGCTCAATTTCGGTCTCAACCCACAGGAGGCGCTGGGGACCAACAAGCTGCAGGCCACCTTTGGTTCCGGTAGCGCGGCCTGGCATTACGCCGAGGCAAAGACCGTTCCGCTGCGGGATTGCGTGCGCGGGTTCGCGTTGTCGTTTTTCGGCGCGGCGATGGGAACCCTGGCGGTGCAGCAGATGGACCCGTCTTTTCTGCGGCGGCTGATTCCGCTGCTCCTGATCGCTGTCGCAGCCTACACGCTGCTCAAGCCGCAGCTTGGCGAGAAGGACTTGCATCCACGGATGCCGCACGGCTGGTTTGACCTGATCTTCGGGCTGAGCATCGGGTTTTACGACGGGTTTTTCGGTCCGGGCACCGGCACGTTCTGGACCATGGCCTACATGCTGGGGCTGGGGTACAACATGACCCGGGCGACGGGCTACACGAAAGTGATGAATTTCGCCAGCAACCTGAGTTCGCTGGCGCTGTTCCTTGCCGGCGGGAAAGTCCTTTTCGCCGCCGGGCTGACGATGGGCATCGGCCAACTGCTGGGAGCCAGGCTCGGCTCGCGCATGGTCATCGCCCGCGGCACGAAATTCATCCGGCCAATCTTTATCGCGATGGTTGTGGCGCTGACAGCGAAGCTCATTTACGACAATTACGCGAAGTAGGAACGTGAAACGTGCAACGTGAGGCGTGAAGGGTGCCGATAGCTGCCGATAGGTGCCGATAGGTGCCGCTGCGAGCACAGGCGGGCGGCAGCTATCGGGAGCTATCAGGAGTTGGCGGGAGCTGGGGGCGGGAGCTATCGGGAGTTGGGGGCGAGCAATCTCGACCGGACGCGGAAGAACATGGGTGCACATAGGTGCAGATGGGTTGCTGAGGGGGAATTGAAAAAACGCCTGGACCATGCCGCGCCACTTGGACGGATGCGGAAAGCTGGTTGAAGATAGTCGAAGTTGGTCGCGGTTAGTCACGGTTAGTCGCAGGAGGGGAAGACGGAAAGGAGGACGATGACGAGGAGGAAGGGGGGGTAGGGGGGTGGTTTGGGGGTGTACAGCCGTCCCACCGTCCCAAGGCCGGTAAACACGGGCGATTCTCACTCTTGCAGCCGTCCCACAGCCGTCCCAGACCGTCCCAGCCGTCCCAGGACAGGCTGAAGCCGCATTCCACTCCTTTCCGGTTCCCACGAACGACCTCCCGTTGCACACTGGGGCCGCATGAAAGACCGGCTCGCACAGCTGCGGACCCTGGCTCGGCCGCTCGAACCCGACCTTCGCCTGCGCCAACGCTGGATGGAAGAAATCAACGCGCACGCGCAGGGGTTCGTCGAAGCACTGGCAACGGGTCCAGCCTTCCGTTCTTCTCAGCATGAAGGAAAGGGAGTCCTCGCCTCTCCGCTTTCAGAAGAGCCTGAGGAGCCGGATTTGCTGCTAAAGTTGCTGGCCGAAAACATCGAGCACACCGGTGTAAACCTGGGGGCCCCGGGACTCCTGGCCTTCATTCCCATCAGCAGCCTGTATGCTGCCGCGTTGGGCGACTACCTGGCGGCCGTCATCAATCCGTATGCGGGAAACTACTTTGCCTCCCCGGGGGCCGTGCGCCTCGAGAATCTGCTCACCCGGTGGATGGCTGAGTTTGTCGGCTACCCCAAAACCTGCGCCGGCGACCTGACCTCGGGCGGGAGCATGGCCAATCTCAGCGCCGTCGTGGCGGCTCGGGAGCACCGGGAACTCAAGGCGCGGGAATACGAAAAAGCGGTCGTCTATCTCACGTCGCAAACCCATCATTCCATCGCCAAGGCTCTGCGCATCGCCGGCATGAGCGGTTGCGTCACGCGGGAAATTCCGCTGGATTCGGCTTACCGCATGCGGCCGGACCTGCTCGAGCAGGCGACCCACGCCGACCAACAGGCCGGGCTCCTGCCCTGGCTCGTCGTGGCTTCCGCGGGCTCAACCGACACCGGGACGATCGATCCGCTCAACGCGATCGCCGACGTCGCCCAGGCTCACAGGCTGTGGCTGCACGTGGACGGCGCTTATGGCGCGATGTTCGCTCTGTGCGCTTCCGCCAGGGAGGCGCTCTCGGGTATGGAGCGGTCGGATTCCCTAACGTTGGACCCGGCCAAGGGGCTTTTTATGCCCTGCGGGAGCGGCGCCGTGCTGGTGCGAAACCGTCAAGACCTGCTCAGCGCCTATCACTATGACGCCCATTACCTGCAGGACCGCTCCTCGCTCGCGTCCCTGGACGAAATCTCGCCCTCGGAGTTGTCACCCGAGCTGACCCGGCCGTTCCGCGGGCTGCGACTATGGCTTTCGCTCAAACTGATTGGGGTTCGGGCCTTTCGCGCCGCGTTGGAAGAAAAGCTGCTGCTGGCGCGGTATTTCTTTGACCGGGTCCGCGAGCTGGACCACGTGGAGGTCGGGCCGCCCCCCGACCTTTCCGTCGTAACCTTTCGCTGGTTACCCGGGACCGGCGACCCTGATGCCTATAACCAGAGACTATTAAATGCCGTTCAGCGCGACGGCCGCGTCTTCCTCACGTCCACCAGGTTGAACGGGCATTTCTGGATTCGGTTGGCGGTCCTGTGCGCGACCACGCACCAAGAGCACATTGACCTCGCTCTGGAAATCCTCAAGGAAACCTCCAAGACTATGTGAGCTTGCGGCGCCGTGCTGCGCATTCAACACTTGCTCTTACCGCAGTGCCTTGCTTCCACCTTTTCACTGTTCAACGGCACGATAGAAACGGTCCGGAATATTCGTTGCTGAAGTATCGAGGAATTGAATGGGGTTGGGGGTCGGCGGATTGGTGTAAAGCGGCGTCCAGGACATCAGGTTCGTCGAGGCGTAGATAATGGTGGGGCCGAAAGTATTGGTCCCGTTCAATTGCAGCATGAAACCGCCGTTGGTCCATTGCACTTCAATCAAGGCCACAATCCTAAAGGGCGCGCTCGTGGCAGTGGTCAGCAACGGTGACGCCGCCCGTAGCGTCTTCGTGCCGATTTGGTCGATGCTTAAATCGCCGAACGTTGCCTTCCCGGCAGGATCGGTGTTCTGCGTCAGCGTGCCGCTCAATATCCCGCTGCCGCTGTTCAGTGAAAGAGTTATTGGAACTCCATTGGTCGCCAGCGGGTTTCCACTCGAAGTTTCAACCTGCACCACCACCGGCGCCAGGATTGCTCCGGCCAGCTTTCCTCCCACCGGCCCGGTGGTGAACGCGAGTTGGTTGAGGCCGCCGACGGCCAGGATGAATGACGTGGAAGTGTAATTGGTTTGCCAGATGGCTCCGGTGGGAAAATCTGTGTTGGTGAAAATACCGCTGTAGGACCCGTAGCTGAGGAGGGTAAAGGAATTGCCGCTGGCCGGCACGAACCCCCCGAGCCAAACTACGCCGACGGTGCCACCGAGCACGACACTACCCGCAATGCTGATATTGCCATAACTGCCCGGACCGCTCATGCCAAAGAGAAGTTCACCGCCTGAAGTGATAAAGCTCCCGTTAAAGGCGAGCGTTCCGCTCAAGGCAGCCACCGTGCCGGTGTTGCTGAACTGCGGATTGATGGTCGTGGTGCCGCTGCCCGCCGACTTGCGCAGCGTGCCCGCGTTGTTGAACACCTCGACTTTTTCATAATCATCCAGGAGCGTGTCGTTCTGGATGTCAAAGAGTCCACCCGCCAGATTGTAGAGCGCCCCGTAGAGGTTGGCACCCGGGTAATAGAAGAGGCGCAGGTGGCCCGTGCCCGTCCAGGTCACCGTGCCCCAGTTAGTCAAGGGGCAGTAGAGGTCCTTCTCGGCGCTGCCACTGATATTCAACACGCCGTTGCTGGCCACCGTCAAGGCACCCTGCATCGGGGCCGTCGTCCAGTTCAAGGTGCCGGTCACCACGTTGGTGCCCGCCAGTGTCATGCCGCTCAGCGTCAGGTTGGTAATGCTGCCGCCTTGAAACCCGGGGCCCAGCAGCAACGTGCCGCCCAGCATTTGCAGGTTGGGAATCACATCCTTCGTGAGTGTCAGCGTGCCGCCGTTGAACTGAAACGCTCCCGGACCGTTGAGCAGTGGAGCATTGCCGCTGGTGAAGCTTCCGTTAAAGAGATTTGTCGTGCCCGCCGCCGCGTAAAACTGTCCATCAATAATCCCGCTATTCTCAAAGGCCAGCATCCCGCTTTCCACATCGACGCTGCCCGTGTTGAGGATCTGTGGATAGAAGGAGGTGGTACCGCTGCCCGCCGACTTGCGCAACGTGCCCGCGTTGCTGAACACCTCGACTCTTTCATAATCATCCAGGACCGTGTCGTTCCGGATGTCGAACAGTCCGCCCGCCAGATTGTAGACCGCCCCGTAGAGGTTGGCACCCGGGTAATAGAAGACGCGCAGGTGGCCCGTGCCGGTCCAGGTCACCGTGCCCGAGTTGGTCAACGGGCAGTACAGGTCCTTCTCGGCGCTGCCGCTGATGTTTAACACCCCGTTGCTGGCCACCGTCAAGGCGCCCTGCATCGGGCCCGTCGTCCAGTTCAACGTGCCGGTCACCACGTTGGTGCCCGCCAGCGTCATGCCGGTCAACGTCAGGTTGGTGATGCTGCCGCCTTGAAACCCGGGACCCAGCAGCAACGTGCCGCCCAGCATTTGCAGATTGGGAATCACATCCCGGGTAAGCGTCAGCGTGCCGCCGTTGAACTGAAATACTCCCGGACCGTTGAGCAGCGGAGCGTTGCCGCTGGCGAAGCTGCCGCTGAAGAGGTTCGTCGTGCCCGCCGCTGCGTAAAACGCTCCGTCAATAATGCCGCTATTCTCAAAGGCCAGCGTCCCGCTTTCCACGTCCACGCTGCGCGTGTTGGTGATCTGCAGATAGAAGGAGGTGGTGCCGCTGCCCGCCGACTTGCGCAGTGTGCCCGCGTTGCTGAACACCTCGACTCCCTCATAATCATCCAGGACTGTGTCGTTCTGGATGTTGAACAGTCCGCCCGCCAGATTGTAGATCGCCCCGTAGAGGTTGGCACCCGGGTAATAGAAGACGCGCAGGTGGCCCGTGCCGGTCCAGGTCACCGTGCCCGAGTTGGTTAATGGGCAGTAAAGGTCCTTCTCGGCGCTGCCACTGATGTTCAACACCCCGTTGCTGGCCACCGTCAAGGCACCCCGCATCGGGGCCGTCGTCCAGTTCAACGTGCCGGTCACCACATTGGTGCCCGCCAACGTCATGCCGGTCAACGTTAGGTTGGTGATGCTGCCGCCTTGAAACCCGGGACCCAACAGCAACGTGCCGCCCAGCATTTGCAGATTGGGAATCAGATCCTTCGTAAGCGTCAGCGTTCCGCCGGTGAACTGAAACACTCCTGGACCGTTGAGCAGCGGAGCGTTGCCGTTACTGAAGCTGCCGCTGAAGAGGTTCGTCGTGCCCGCCGCCGCGTAAAACGGTCCGTCAATAATGCCGCTATTCTCAAAGGCCAGCGTCCCGCTTTCCACATCCACGCTGCCCGTGTTGCTGAACTGCGCATAGAAGTAGGTGGTGCCGCTGCCCGCCGACTTGCGCAATGTGCCCGCGTTGCTGAACACCTCGACTCCCTCATAATCATCCAGGACTGTGTCGTCCTGGATGTTGAACAGTCCGCCCGCCAGGTTGTAGATCGCCCCGTAGAAGCCGGCGGCCGCATAGTAGAAGACGTGCAGGTGGCCCGTGCCGGTCCAGGTCACCGTGCCCGAGTTGGTCAACGGGCCGTACAAGTCCTTCTCGGCGCTGCTGCCGATGTTCAACACCCCATTGCTGGCCACCGTCAAGGCACCCTGTAGCTGGCCCCCAGTCCAGTCCATCATGGCGAAACTGGCGTTTGTCGGAACAGTGATAGTTCCTGAGTTGATGATTACATGGTCGGCGGCACCGGGCACCTGATTCGGACTCCAATTGGCGGCCGTGTTCCAGTCGGTGGCAGCAGTATTGGTCCAGGTGAGGGTGGCAGAGCGACCGGTGTTACTGCCAAGGACCAACATCAGCGAAACACAAACACGAACGGCAAACCGCCGCATTTTCATATTCACAAGCCCTGCTTCCGAGTTGTCTCCCGACGCTCATCTTTAATTCCTGCCGCTTTCATCGTCAAGTAATTCTTGTTCTTTGAATTATTGATGTTGAACTATTTTTTTGACCTGGACAGCCATTGTCCAGGTGAGATTGCGAAAATTCCCGGGACATGAAACAAAAGCCGCGAGCCGGACGTCGAAACGCCGCTCCAATTTACTGAAAAAAGGGATTTACAGCATCTATCTATGAGCCACCAAACTGAAATCATCCCCGTTGGCGATCTTGCCAGCTTCATTTACTCCCTCCGGGACCAGCGAGTTATTCTGGATAGCGACCTGGCCCGAATCTATGGAGTCGAAACCCGCGCCCTAAACCAGGCGCTCAAACGCAACCAGAACCGCTTTCCGGAGGATTTCACCTTCGAGCTGACGCGGGAGGAAATCCTGGGGATATCACAAACTGTGATATCCCTGGCGAACCTCAAGTTTTCCAAGAGCGTCCGCGCGTTCACCGAGCACGGCGCCTTGATGGCGGCCAATCTCCTCAACAGCCCCCGGGCCGTGGCCATGAGCGTGTATGTGATCCGCGCCTTCGTCAAAATGCGCGAGGACCTCGCCGCCAACGCCGCCATCCTGAAACGCCTGGCCGAAATTGACAAAACCTTGATGGTGCACGACTCCGCGCTGCGGCAGATCTTTCAACAGCTCCGGCCGCTGCTCGAGCCGCCGCCGGCGCCGCAAAAACCCGAGATCGGGTTTCATGTCAAAGCAGAGGCCTTGCCTTACCGCGTCAGGAAAGAGCTCGCCGAAGCATAAAAACGGGCAAACCTGGGGTGAGTGAGGCAGCATGAAGAGGCCCTGGCTGGATGACAAAGGTCGAGGTGCAGCAAGAAGGACGCTCGGCCCGCCGGAGGCCAATGTTTGAATACCGTGCCAGATCGCACTCCGGCTTCACATTTCGGCCACTTCAACTAACATCACGGCCGTGCGGCAGTATCACAAAGGTCGTTTGCGCGAAATGCCTCGGGCTCCAATTTGGCGAAAGCCCAAGAAAAACCGGCGCCGCATCGTGGACGCGGTTTGTCAGCGCCTCCTCGCGTTTTACGGCAAGCCACGCTTGGGCAACCCTAGAGACCCAGTGGACGATCTCGTGTTCCTCGTCCTGTCGAATCGTACCCAATTTGAAACCGCCAAACTCGTATTTAATTCGCTGAAAAACACAGGGAGTTGGGATGCGGTTGCTCAACTATCGGTGAAGACTCTCGAACGCAAGCTTCAGATTGCAGGCTTGGCGAACAAACGCTCGCGGCAGATAAAACGGGCTTTGCGACGGATTTCCACCGATTTCGGTTCGTGCAGACTGGATAAACTGCGGGGCTGGAGCGAAGCAGCCGCGCAGGATTACCTTACCAACCTGCCCGGCGTTTCCAACAAAGTCGCCAAGTGCGTGATGATGTATACCCTCGGATTTAAGGTTCTCCCGGTGGACGTTCACGCGTTCAGGGTGTCGTCTCGCCTCGGCTGGACCACTCGGTGCCGCGCCGACGAGTGTCACGACGATTTGGAGGCCTTGGTTCCGCCTGAGCTTCGCTATGCATTTCACGTGGGCTGTATCTGTCTGGGGCGCGCCGTTTGTACTCCGCATCGACCGCAATGTCTCTCTTGCCCAATCAACCAATTTTGTGTCTACTTCGAGCAACACGAGCATGAGTTCGAGAACCAAACCTAAAATCATCGACTTGTTTGCCGGTGTGGGAGGTTTTAGCCTCGGCGCGGTGCGGGCCGGCTTCGATCTGGCTGCCGCTGTCGATCTCGACCCTCACGCCGTGGAGACGCACAAGAAGAATTTCCCCTGCACACCACACGGCCGCAGGAATGTCTTGGGACTGACGGGCGGAGACCTCCGAGATCTGGCCAAACTCAACGGTGATCGCTTAACCGGCTTGATCGGCGGTCCGCCCTGCCAGGGTTTCAGCACGATGGGGAAGATGCGAAAGAACGATGCGCGAAATAAATTGTTTTTTCACTTCTTCCGCCTCGCCTCTGAACTCAATCCGCTCTTCTTCGTTTGCGAGAACGTTCCGGGCATTTTGGACGAGAAATACGAGACGTTGCGTGAGGAGTCCTTCAGGCTCATCGCCAAAGAATATCATATGCTCGCCCCGTTCGAATTGTCCGCCGGAGATTTTGGTGCGGCCACGGAGCGCGCTCGTGTTTTCTTCATTGGCTGGGCAAAGGATTTGGGGGTCGCTTTCTCCTCCGCTGACTTCACGCCGCCACCGCGCGTCAAGAGAACGACCGTCCGATCGGCATTCGCTGGCTTACCTAGGCGAATCCATCCGAACTGGCAGACCGAAGAAAGCGGTTGGCGACGAGTCGATCTATCTGAGTCCGATTTTGCCGACACGATTAATCAACTCCTCCCCGGAGTGGCCGGCGAAAAAGCCGCGATCAAGAGATTCATAGAGCGGTCGGAGGTTTCTGGCTTTTTGGGTACAATCCACACACGCGAGGTAGTTGCTCGCTTTGCAAAAGTCGAACCAGGGAAAACGGACTCCGTTTCAAAATTTCCGCGCCTGCAATGGGACTCGCTTTGCCCGACGCTACGCGCGGGAACAGCCAAAGATCGTGGAAGCTACCAAGCGGCGCGCCCGATTCATCCGACTCAGGATCGAGTGATCAGTCCACGCGAAGCAGCAAGATTGCAGGGATTTCCCGACTGGTTTCTGTTCCACCCAACTAAATGGCACAGTTTCCGACAAATTGGGAACAGTGTTAGTCCTTTGCTTTCGCGGTCAGTCTTGTCCCTGTTTAAGCGTCGGCTCCACTTAGTCGAGAGCAGGTAGAACCGCGAGGAAACAAAAACTCGGAAAGGCCAACATGGAGAGCGAAACAGATGCGTCGTGGATCATCGACACGATGCCGACCAAAGAGTTGTTCATCGATATGCTGACAAGAGATATTGCACTCTGCCCCGCAACTATCGATCTCGTCGATAACTGTGCTGACGGAGCGAAGCGACTGCGTGGAGACGGTTCGTTTAACAACCTTTGGGCGCGCGTAGAGATTTCCTCGCAAGAATTCCGAATCTCAGACAACTGTGGAGGCATACCGGTCGAGGTGGCCCGAAAATATGCCTTCAGGTTTGGTCGTCCGCCGGGAGCGCCCTCTGTCAAGCATTCGGTTGGGCAGTTTGGCGTTGGCATGAAGCGGGCGATTTTTAAAATGGGCAGAATTTTCCGGGTCGAATCAGCTACGCCGACCAGTAGGTTCGTAGTCAAAGTAGATGTGGACAAATGGGCGTCTGATCCTAAATGGGAGTTCGAGTTTTCTGAGGTGGAGGAGAACATTCGGATCCCACGGGATGAGCAAGGAACAACAATTCACGTTGAGGCTCTGCATAAGGACGTTGCTGAGGTCTTTGGCCTAAATAGCTTCGAAACGGAGCTGAAGAACACACTTCAGTCGAGACTGCAAGATCCGATCGGAAAGGGCCTTTCGGTCACCGTGAACCAAATTCCCGTGACGGTCGAACCTTTGCAAATGCTGGCCGATCCGAGGTTGTTGCCCGCGAGTACGAAACTCCGCTATCAAGACCCGGGAGCGAAACCCGTCGTTGTTAAGCTCTACTGCGGCTTGGGAAAGAGTGAAGACCCAGAAGCGGCAGGCTGGCACATTTTCTGTAACGGTCGCTTGATCGTGGAAGGTGAGAAAACGGAGATCACAGGATGGGGGTGGAAGGAAGATGGCCTCAAGATCCCTGGTTTTCACGGTCAGTTTAACTACCTGCGTGGATATGCGTACTTCGACTGTGACGACGCGGGCCGATTACCCTGGAATACGACCAAGACCGGTGTAAATACGGATTCCGCTATCTACAGAGCAACGCGCTTGGAGATGATGAAACTAATGAGACCAGTTGTGGACTTCTGCAATAAACTCAAAGAGGAAAAAGAGCGCAAGACAGAAGAGGCCGATCCGGGACCACTTGAAGTGATGGTAGATTCCGCAGTCGCGAAATCAGTTACGACGATCAAAACAAGAGAGCTTTTCGAAATGCCGAAGGTAAAGCCCCTTCCGATATACACCGGGCCAGTTTTGCAGCGCATCCAATATGACAAACCACTGACGCAAGTGAACGAAGTCAAAAAGGCTCTGGGTGTGCGATCTTTCGTGAAGGTGGGGGAGAAAACTTTCGATTACTTCTACAAAGCTGAGGTGGGTGAATGAATTTTCCCAGCTTCGAGAAATTTAATTATGGCCTGCGCCCGGCAAAAAATATTGAGCGCAAAATGATGTGCGAAACCCTCGCAAGGTTGTCGCGAATCGCACCATTAAGATCTTATCAGTATATCGGCTTTGGAGCGGTCGCGTTTCATGATTTCGTGCTATTTCATCAGCGGCTTGGCATCCATAGAATGACTAGTGTGGAAAGCTTCACCGAGGCCCAGAGGCGAATTGAGTTTAACAGACCCTACTCCTGCATAAAGATCCGCTGGGGAGTGTCATATGACGTGATCCCAAAACTAAAATGGAATCAGCGGGTTATCGTATGGCTGGATTATGATAGGCCACTTGAGTCGCGAATGCTCGGGGATATTACTATCCTGACGAGCAGTGTGAAATCCGGAAGCGTAGTCATCGTGACGGTCGATGCCGATCCAGGCCGCGTCGAAGCAGACGAAAACACGCCAGAAAAAAGGTTGGAGGTTCTGCGTTCAAGAGTTGGCAGGAGCAAAATACGTGCTTCAGTCAAGGGATCCGACTTGGCCAAATGGGGTCTCGCGGAAGTGAGCCGCAATGTTATCCACGACCACATCGAGAAAACGTTAAGTGATCGCAATGCGCCTCTGGGCCCCGACGTTCGACTTGGTTACCATCAACTGTTTAATTTTCATTACGCCGACAATGCGAGAATGGTGACCGTTGGCGGCCTGATCACCGATCCAAATGATGAGGAAAGGCTGAACAAAAGCCACTTCAAAGACCTCGACTTCATTCGCACAGAAGGGGTGGAAGGGGCGTATCGGATTGAGTCTCCCATTCTTACGCTTAGGGAGATAAGGTATCTCGATGGGCGGTTACCTCGCATGTCTCGTTCTGCACGCCATCCACGATGGCTTCCTGAAGAGGAGCGGAAGAAGTACGCCAAAGTATACAGATATTTTCCTGCTTTCAGTGAGGTGGAACCATAGTGACTCTTCCAGCGGTTGCATGAAGGGCGAGCAGGACAGTATCGGGTTTGAACTTCCGCGGCATACGAATGGATTTACCGCCATAACTCAGTAACCAGGCCAACGCGGAGCTCTGCTTTTCGGAGCGAATGATCCTCTCATGGAAACGGACGGTTGTGTCATCAGCGATGAACATCAGGCCCCGATCAAAGGCACGGTCGTGGAGGGCATTTAAGCAAAGACCATTGCGCGGGTTCATTCGTTGCTTGGAGTCGATCGCCCAGGGAATAATGTGGCTGGCGACGAGCAATTCGGGAACGGCCAGACCGGTGACGCAGCATTTGTAATCGTAGGCGGAGAGGACCGCAGCGCGAAAGAAATGCTGGTTCACGCGCACGCGAACCATTCGTTCCCGTTCGAGTCCCTCGTTCGGCAGTTCGCGTTCATCGATCTCGGCAATTTCCTCCAGCCTGCGTCCTGTGAACTTGGCGAGCAACCGTTCGCTCTCGAAGGCCAGCGTTTCGGGATTGTTGTCGAACTCGCGCCAAACCTCGCCTTCACCTTTTGCCCCATGCCGCATGCCTTTGATGCCCCGCGCCTGAAGCTCGGGATCGAGCCGGGCGAAATTGGAAAGTTTCAGGGAAACCGAATTTGCGGAGCGCTCTAAGACCTTTGCCAGGTCGATGATCTGCGGATTGTTCGCATGGATGCGGCCGAATGGAATTTTGCAGTAAAGATTGAAGGCCAGAATGTGGTCGTCTCGCGACCAATCTGTATTGCGCACGCCCATGACATTAGTCAGCTTTTGGTTCGAGGTGTTTGACCTTCGCCATGCGGAATGCCAGCCATCGTAGTCCGGCGGCGCAGTTAAGCAAATAATTTCCCGAGGCATTACGGTTATCGCAAAGCGGCCGCACAGGGCGTGGCCAATTCCCAATACCAACTGGCCCACATCCTTCTCTTTTGGGCGATCACCCCGGTCGCCACACGGAAAAACGCCGCCATGCATGCCGATGGCGCAGGTCGAGCTGGGGCAGCTCTACCAGGACGGCAAGCTCGTCAGTAAAGATCTGCCGGAGGCTTACAAATGGCTCAGTCTGCCGGCGGACGGCAGCGTTTTCGACTTCCCCTCCAATCTAGCCAAAACGTATAAAAGCCAACTGCTCCTGAAAATGTCTTCGGCCGAAATCGCTGAGGGCAATCGCCGCCTCGCCGCATACGCCAACAACCCGGGAAACGACACCGCGCTGCCGGAACCGGCTTTCGTGGCGCACATCAAACTCAACGGCATTTCCGGAGCCCCTCCGCGGGCCCTGGCGATCATCAATGGCAAGACGGTCGCCGCCGGCAAATCCGCCACCATCAAAGTTGACGCGCGCGCCGTCACGATTCAGTGCCTGGCGATTAAGGCGAGTGCAGCCACGATTACGGTTGAGGGGGTCGAGGGTGCGAGAGAGCTGAGGCTGCCGTAATTGTAAAACACACCTCTCCCTTGCTTGTCCGCCGTCAGACAACCTTCGTCGCGCCATACATAGTAGAGGCCAGTGTCGCCAACCGCGGCCGGCCCGGAAAACAGAAAACCGTACAAGCGAAAGTGAAAGCACAGCCCCCCATGCCACCTCGGACGCCCACAGTCATCCAAACCAGCCTGGCTCCGTCCCTCGCCGCCGACCCCGTCCACATTATCGCCGCTATCGCAGCCTTAACACTGCTTAACACTCCTTAACACTAAAAATTTTTTCAAGGGGACAGGCGGTATGCGATTTTGATGGACAAATTGTCTTACGGGCGCTGGACTAAGGACGTCATTGATGCTCAAAGCGATGAAACCACGAAAACTGATTGCGGTGTGCGCTGTGTTGGCAAGCCTGCTCTTGTGCAGCACTCCCGCCCGTGCGGAAGAGAAGCCCGGCAGCACCCTCGGCGCGCTCAGCAGTACCACCTTCGGCGGTTACGTGGACGCAGGTGCTAGTTGGGATTTGCAGCCGACCAGCCGGAACGGTTTTCGGATATGGTTGCGATCGTTCTTTAATTGGGTCCACTTGCGGAAGGTCGTTTATTGACGGGCATGGGAGCGTGGAGCGTCGGGGCGTGAGGGTCTGTGCAGCAAACGCATTTGATTCTTTGGATTGGTGGCAGTGTCGGCCGTGCCAGCGGGACATGTCACGAGGGGGCGCGGCGACAGAGGCTTGGTAGAAATGGGGACGCGGGTGGGACGCGTCCCTACCAAATCGTTCCTGAGCGTCGTGCCGACGGTCTTGCGCCTCCGATTCTCCTTAGAGCGCGTTTTGAAAATATCCCGGGCGGTCTTGCGGCGGGGCGGAGTTCGGTGCTGAGGTTTTTGTACGCGGCCTTTCGGGTGGAACGCCAGTACCGAAAAGCGGCAGAGGGCTGCCGCACTCCAAAACGCAGGCGCGATGTCGGGAGCGTCCGGTGAGCCCGCAAGGTTTTGGAGCGGGGCCGCATGGATGGCCGGAGAATCGATGGAGCCGCCATCAGGGCCGGGCGGCGGTGTCGTAGAAGTTCGCCAGGTCGGCGCGAAACGTTTTTCGCGCGTCGGGATTCAGATAGACCATGTGCCCGGAAGGGTAATAGCGGAAGGTCACATTGCCAGCCAGGCTCGGCTCCAGTTCGGCGCCGTTAAGGTCGCGCTCGGTGGCGAAAAACGGGGTGGCCAGGTCGAAGTAGCCGTTGGCCGACAGCACCTTTAGCGCCGGGTTGTCGCGTATGGCCTGGGCGAGGTCATCCACCGTGCACGGCAGCGGATATGGTTTCTGCGACCGCAGATAGTCCGGCAACTTGTGCTTAAAGTCCCAGGCCCGGTTGACCTCTCGATTCGAGACCTGATAGGGCGTGTCATGGCTGTAATTCAACTCGGCGGCCAGGTAGCTGTTGAAGGCGGCGGTAAAGGCGCCCACGATGGCAGTATCGGAAGCATCGGAGGTGGGCTCTTCGCCCGCGGCATCGAAATCTATGCCCTCGAACCGGCCGTCGTAGCGCCCGACCGTGCGGCGTTCGTCCCGCAGTAGTTCTTTGCGAAATCGGCTGGGATTAACGCGGAGATTCGCTTCTTTCAGGTATCGCACGCTCAAACCGGTGAATTCGTGCAACCTGGCGGCCACGGCATCCACGTGCGCGGGCGTGAGCGTGTGGCCTTTGGCCAAAGCCTGCGCGTATTCGCTCGAAGCGAAGTCGCGCGCTTGCTGGAGAAACGCCCCCAGGTCGGCCGGTTTTTTGGGCAGTTTGTCGTGGAACCACGCAATGGCCGCATAACTGGGCAGGGTGTCCTCGAACGCTTCGTCCAGCCCGGGCGCGTGCTTCGCATAATTCAGGATCGACGAGAGGAGCACCACGCCGTTGAAGTGCATCCCCTGCTGCTGCAGATGATAGACCAGCGCGGCGGAGCGGGGTGTGCCGTAAGACTCGCCAAAGAGAAATTTTGGCGAGTTCCAACGGTGGTTGACGGTGACGTAACGAGTGATGAAGTTGCCAAAGGCTTCCACGTCGCCGTCCACGCTCCAGAAGTTCGTCCCTTCGCCCTTGCCCACAATCCGGGAAAACCCCGTGGCGACGGCGTCAATGAAAACCAGGTCGCTCCGGTCCAGCAGGCTATCGCCGTTGTTCACGACGTGGTAAGGCGCCGGCCCGGTCGGTTGGGCGTTGGCCGTCTCAACGATGCGCGGACCGAACGAACCCATGTGCAGCCAGATCGTTGAGGACCCGGGGCCGCCGTTGTAGAAAAAAGTCACCGGACGATGGTCCAGGTTCGTCTCCCCGTCACGGGTGTAGGCGGCGTAAAAAATGGAAGCGACGGGGTCGTCGCCTTTGCGAATGAGCAGATTGCCGGCGGTGGCGGTATAGGGGATTTCCTGGGAGCCGATTTTCACCTGGTGATGGGTGACGGCAGATTCCTCCTTGGGAATGGGCTTGCCGGATTCTCCCGTGGTCTTTTCGCTGGGGGTCTCGCCGGACGTCTCTTTGGTCCTGACCTTGCCACCGTCGGATTCCGCGGCTGGCGCGGCGGCTGGTGAAAGGACTGCTGCCGCGACCAGCATTACCCACAGGATGAGATCGGCGGGAGAAGGATAAAGGATAAAGGATAAAGGATAAAATACAGAGCGGTGACGGGGCGGTTTCATGATGTGAAGATTTTAACGCCAAGACGCAACGATGCAAAGATGCAAAGGGAGAGAAGTGCCAAATTCCGCAGATTTGCGGGCCGGGTGTTGGCGTTGGGCCCAGCAGGGATCGGGGACGCGGTGGAACGCGTCCCTACCGTTCCCTTGACCTCCTGCGGCCACTACTGGCCCTTGACCGGGCTCCAGGTGGGGTCAGGGTTATAGGTCGTCATGGCTTTGGCCAGCGCTGCCGTCTTCGGGCCGAGGTTCTTTTCATGAATCTTCCCCTGCTGGTTGACTATGAAGGTCATGACGCCCGAATTGCCCCATTCCTCCGGCCAGGCCACCAGCGCGAAACCGCCGATCATGTGGCCATTGATGATATAATCGTATTTGCCCGCAGGCGCATGTTTGCCCTGCTTCGTCAGAATCTTGAAATAGTATCCATGGTACGGCGACGGTTCATCGGTCATGATCCGGGCCTGCCGGCGATAGCCCTCGACCCGGGCCGCCGCGATCAACGGGCCTAACGGGCTCTGCTCATCGCCGGCCCGCAACGGCCAATACAATCCATCATGTTTGCCCGGCGTGCTGCGGAGCCGTTGGGCATACTCGAGCACCTCGTCTCCGTCCCGGTCTTTCGCGGCATATTCCCGCTGCGCGTCCACGTAGGCCCGGCAAACCGCAAGCGCCCCGAGTTCGTTCCCTCCAACCCGCCGGTTCAGCACTTCCTGACGGCCGGCTTCGGTGTCGAAGCTCCATTGTCCATCCGCCTTCACTAGCGGTATCGGAAACGGCCACGCATCCGCTCCGAGTTCCAGCACGCACTTTGACTCGGATGGCCGGACCAACTCCGTCTTCTCGCTCAGGTGGCGCGCGAAAACCTCGAATTCGTGCGTCGCCTGCACCGCATCCGGCGACACCAGATCCCGCCCGGCCGGGCCGAAAATAGCGTGCATGGCATTGGTATCCCGGTCTTTCGCGGCGGTCTCGAGTGCGCGGACCGCCTCCTCCGGGGTGCCGAATTGCTGCTCGCCGGCGGCCAACACGTCCAGCGGCAAGAGGAGTATCAACGCCCCACCCACAAGCCGTAGCGCGCGTTTTGAAATTGTAGGAGCCGACGTAAGGAGGCTCTGATCGATGGCGAAATTGTTTGAAATTTCAGCCTCCTTACGTCGGCTGCTACAATAAACCTGATTCAGATAAGTTTTCATTGGATTTTCCTTTCCGTTGGCGATCAGTTTTCGTGCGCCTTCTGCGGGCCCTTCGACTGCGCCGAATTCGCCTTGGGCGAGGGCGCGGGCGCCGAAGCCGGACGGGCAGGAGCGGCTGGCCCGGCAATCGCCTCCCGGCTTTGCTGGCCGCGCGCGCTGGCTTCACGCGTCAGGCGCGAGCTTTCGATCCCGGCCAGGGCGCCGGCTGGAGCCCGTCCGGGCGCATTCGCGACCGAACGCGAAGTCACCGGTGGTGCGGCGGGTCGCGGATTGCTGGTCACCGCTGAGGGCTGCTTCGGAGCGACCGGCGCGGATACAGCGCGAGTGTCCTTAGGCGCAGGGATAGGCGGAGTGGGGCGTGGGGCAGGCTTCTGTTCTCTCGCCAAAGCGGGCTGGTCATTGTTTGGCCGAGCGGTCTCCGGCGCGGGCGCCCTGGTCACCGGCGGTTTGGCATTGTTCGCCTCCCGAGGCGGAACTGGGGCGGGCGGCGCTTCTTTGCGTGGCGGGATGGCACGGACATCGTGCGATGGCAGGACTTGCGCGGGTTTCACTTCTTCACGAGGAGGGTTTTCGCGCGCTTCCCGCGGTCCAACCGGCGGCCGTTGAACTTCCAGCTGACTCGGACGGACTTCCCTTACCGGCGGCGCGGGTCGGACCTCTTGCGGTGGAACCGACCGCTGCGCTACGACCACCGGAGGTTGACGCAATTCTTCGCGAGCCGGTCTCGTCGCCTCGTTCCTTGCCGGCGCGGTTGGCCGAATGTCCTGCTTGCCCCAACCACGGTCACCGCGGTCAGCCACAGCGGCATGAGTCTTGGGGCGCCACACGGTCACGTTCTGGTTCACAATGGTGGTGTTGTTAATGGTTGTGTTGTTCACCACGGTCACGTTGTTGACCACGGTGGGTCTTTCGCGCCGTTCGGGTGGGCGCTGCCACCAATCTTCCGGTCGCGGGTGGTCATGGTGCCAGACAATCACCTCGTGACCGCGCCAGTCGCAGTCGTGATTCAGCCAGGCGCCCACGACCATTCCGGCACCAAATGAAATGTAGAATCGGTCCGGCGCGGGAGGCGGACGCACATAAACCACTTCCGGTTGATACACCGGCACGTAGATCACTTGCGGGGTAGCGGGAAGAATTTCGATGATCCCACCACTGACCACGACGCTCTGTTGTGGCGTGGACCGCAAATTGCCCAATGCCAGGGCTTGCGCACGAAGACGCTGGACCGAGTCCATGACGTCGGCTGGTTGGTTGAGAAAAGCCTGCCCCAGGTCGGTCGTCCAGGCGAGATTGTCATCCAGCATCTTGAGCGTGGCGGGATACCTCGCCAGGGCCTTCAGGCTATTGTCCCAGGGCTGGGCATCTATCTGGTTTATATCCCCGCCCTCTCGCCAATAGCGGTCCGCCAGCACCACCTGCTCGGGCAGCGTCGCCGCCGGCAGGAGTTGCGCCAGCAATGGGTCCGGGTAAAGCGCAATGGGCGCCAGCATGGTGTCCAGCTCGGCTGCCGAACGTATCGGCGCCACCGGCGCGGGTGGCGGTGCGGGCGGCAGCTCAACCATGGGGGGCGGCGGCGGGGGTTCCGGCGCCTGAACCTGATAGGCCGGCTGCACATACGTCACACGGGCTCCCACACAGCCGGTTGCCAGGACTAACACACCGGCCAGTAAAACGGCTGCCGCTGGTCCGGTTTTGCTCAGGGAATTCGATTTTTTCATATTGTTGCCGGTTCGACGTTGAGGCTCTCTGGCGGCTTCGGACAAAAGTGCTACAAATTCGTCGCTGCTTTGTAACCTTGCCAAGGTTTCGTGCGTCAGGCCTGGCGCTTGTCTCGCCTGAGTGCTCCCAGGGATGTGAGCCGTCATGATGGAAACGGAGTTTAACGCAATGACGCGAAGAGGCAAAGGCGCAAAAACGCGACCAAAAACTCAGACAAGAGGCTCATGTCCAGTGGAGTTGGTTGCGCTGGCGGCCCTGCACTTGCAACTTCCAACCTGCAACCGTGGCGACCACGAGTTTGGTTCCAGCTACGCGGGCTTGGGAACAGAGCGCCCCACCACAATCAGGGTGATCGCCCCACTTTTGCTTTGCGCCGGCAGGGTCCCAACGCTACCTTGGGCGCAGCCGTGTCCGGTGGTGTAATGGTAGCACAAGAGTCTTTGGAGCTCTTTGTCATGGTTCGAATCCATGCCGGACAGCCAGTTCTTCACTGGGAAAACAGCCACTCGGAAGCCTTGAAAGATGACGGGCAATGACACGCCTCTCGGTTCAGCCACAATGCGAATAAAATTCTTCACGACCGGTGGCACCATCGACAAGGTGTACTTCGACGCCAAAAGTGAATTCGAGGTCGGGCCGCCGCAAGTGCGCGAGGTTCTCCAGGAGGCAAGCGTCGCCTTCGAGTATGAGATCGAATCGATCTTGCGCAAAGACAGCCTGGACCTGACCGAGGAGGACCGGCAATTGGTCCGACGCCGCGTGGAGGGCGAGTCCTGCCGGTGGATCGTAATCACCCACGGCACCGATACGATGGTCCAGACGGCGCAGGCCCTGGCCGGCATTCCGGACAAGACCATCGTGCTGACCGGTTCGATGCAGCCGGCGCGCTTTCGGTCGACGGATGCGGTATTCAACATCGGGTCGGCCATCGGCGCCGTGCAGAGTCTTCCGCCCGGCGTGTATATCGCCATGAACGGGCGGATTTTTGATCCTCGCAGAACCCGCAAAAACCTGGAAAAGAATTGTTTCGAGGAGGTTTGACGGCCGTATCAACCGGGGCGGGGACGGCCACGTCCCCGTTGCTGGCGTTTGGGCTGCGGTATCCAGGGCCTTGTGGGTGTGAATAGATGGCGGAGCGCACGACCCTTCTCCCAGACCGTGTCGACCCGGAGCCATTCCCGTAACACGTTTTTTGGCCCTATATAGGGCCACAAAACGTGTTACAGTGGTGACAAGCCCGCGGGCATTGGCTGGCAGAGGGTGATGCTCCGAAGGGTGGCAAAGCCGCAACCGAGGAGCTTCAACCACGGATTGCTTGGATAATGCGGATTTCTTTTCGGCCATCCGCGGAATCCACGCAAGCAAACCGAGGAAGAGGATGAGAAAGAGGACGAGGGCGAATTACCTCACAGCAAACGTGAACCTCGGTCACAGATTAGCGCTACCCGTGCCCGTCCGTGTCGCATAACGATGCCCGACTTTGCTGCCGATGGTTATACAGTTTAGCCAGCGGCCGTGCCCCATTCCGCACTCCGCGCTCAAGTGCGTCATCCCCTCCACCTTGCCAGCACAGAATCGATTTTCTCCCGCACCTGCAGGCGGGCGCCGAGCCGCTCGGCGCCGCCCATCAAGAGCGCGTCATAATTTGTGTGCGTGTGGCGGACATGGGCAATGACCGCCAGGTCCACCGCCGAGGCGTCCAAGTCGCGCCCGGCCGCGGAGCGGCCCACTCGCCCGCTGCTGCGCAGGCCGGTGTGCTCGGCAATCCGGCGGGCTTCATCGGCCGGACAACCCGGATACCGCTGCGCGATTTTCCGGGTCAGCGCGGCTACGAATTCGCGATCCTCCTCCTGGCGAACCTGCGCCGCGCGGGCACGAGCGGCGGCCCGTTCGGGGGCGTCGGCGGCGCATTCGTCCTCGGCCCGGTCGATGGCTGCTTGCGCCACGAGCAAACCTTGACGCTCGTAGCGCTTGCGCGCCCGGCTGAAACGCACCACCACCGCAGCGAGGGAGCTATGCTTGCGCGCCCGGCGTGTCAGCGCCGTGTTGCCGGCGGGCAGAAACACCAACTGGTCCAGGTCGGCGCAGGTCAGACAAAGCGGCCGGCCTTTCTCCATCAACAGGTAATCTCCTTTGGCCAGCTCCGCTCCGCACTCGCTGCAATTGCCTTCTTCGCTCACCTTCTCAAACACGACCAACTCGGGCGCGCGGTTCAGCCTGGCCGCCAGGCGCTCGGTTTTCTTCTCGGGCAAATCGGCCGGCGCGTAGTGCGTGCGATAAAACCTCTCCCACTCCGGAGCGCCGTCCTCCGTGACGCGCAATTCTTCGATGCCAGCCGGCCCGCGCCGGGTGTAAGCGGCTTCGACGGGGCGCAAACCGCGCTGTTTGACCCACTCCTGGAAATGGCGAACGGTCTTTGTGAATTTCTCCGGTCCGACCTGGATCCACTCCTGGAGGACACGGTAATGCTCATTGCCTTTGCGCCAGCCCTCGAGGTGGACCGGCTGCAGCAGGCCCATGTGCTGGAACAGTTCCAGCGGACCGACGCTGCCGTTTTGCTCCAAGGCCGCCTCGGCGGCCTGCGCGACCCGCTCCTGGAAATTGCTGTAACCAGGGTCATTCATGCCTGTGTCACCTAGTGGCATCAAACACAGCTTTTTGCAAGTCTCCGAAGCACGCCACCCCGCGCTTGCTCGCGCCCACTCCATTCCGCACTCGCCAACCTTGTCCATAAACGCTGTCTCGAAACCTGGTGCGGATAGAGGATTAACGCGCCCTCACCTAGACGTCCATTCATCCCGACAGATCTTGACTCTCCCCGGTCTTCCTGGTCACACTCCGCCTATGAAACGACGACAATTCCTCAAATCCGTTGCTTTCACCGGAGCCGCCGGACTTATTCTTCCCCGCACAAAACTGTTCGGCGCCGAGGCCCCGAGCAATAAATTAAACGTGGCCTTGATTGGCACGTGGGGCAGGGGCGAGGCCCATTTTGCCGGCCTCGCTACCGAAAACGTCGTCGCCCTGTGCGATATCAATGAGGAACACCTCGCCTATGGCGCGAGGAAATTCCCCAACGCCAAACAGTATTTCGATTGGCGCAAGCTCCTCGAACAAAAAGATATCGAGGCCGTCGTCTGCTGCAGTCTCGATCATACTCATGCGTTTGTCGCCAACTGGTCCATGAATCGCGGCAAACACATCTACTGCGAAAAACCCCTGGGCAATTGCGTCGAGGAAGCTCGCGTCGTCCGCGCCAACTATCTTAGGAATAAAGACAAGCTCGCCACCATGGTCGGCACCCAGCGGCACGAATTCGAGAATTTCAATCGCGTCCGCGAGTTGATCCGCGACGGCGCCATCGGGGAACTCCAGGAGGTCTCCGCCTGGGGCGACCGCAAAATCCCCCGCCCGGGTTATCCCGCCGGCGCCGGCGATCCCCCCAAGCACATCCACTACGACCTGTGGATCGGCCCCTCACCTTTTCACCCTTACAGTCCCGAATACTTCAAAGGCGGCCCGGGAATGAACTGTTTGTCCTGGAACATGTACTGGGATTTTGGCAGCGGCCAGATCGGGGACATGGGCAGCCACACGATGGACCTTGCGTGGAACGCCTTGGACGCCGACCTGCCGGTTTCGGCCGAGGCCAAGGGCGATCCCTTTAACCCGGACGTTACACCGGTCAAATTGGAAATGCATCTCGAACTCCCCGCCAACTCCTGGCGGCAGGCCATCAAGTGCTCTTGGTATCAGGGCGGCGCGATGCCCGAATCTCCCTCCCGCTATCTTGACCTCAAGAAGATCGACCACGGCGCGCTCTTCGAAGGCAGCCAGGGCGCGTTGGTCGCCGATTTCAATACCCGGGCAATTTATCCCCGACGCGACGCCGACTTCACCTATTACAAGCCTCGCGCCAAAGCTGACCTCCTTCCGCCGGTCGGAAATTTCCAGAGACAGTGGCTCAATGCTTGCAAGGGCAGCCTGAAAACCTGCTGCGATTTCGATTACGGCGGCAAAATGATCGAGATGATGCTTCTGGGCCTCGTTGCCTATCGCGTTGGCAAGAAAATCAAGTATGACGGCGCCACGGGCAAAGTCCTGGACTGCCCGGAGGCCAACGATCTCTTAAGCCGTAAATACCGCGAAGGCTGGACCCTCAACGGCTGATTTCTTACCCCAACCTCATTGCGCTAGCTTGGACGGGATCGGGCTTCGGGTATTCCGCGTGTTTCGGGGTTATAGAACTCTGTTGCCTCCGTTTCCTCATGTAGAAATCCGCCACCACCAACATGGCTGGCAACCGATGGAAATCTTCCTGCAGCAGCACACCGATGCGGCTCTGACCCACGAGCTTTGTCCCGAATGCACTCAAAAGATTCCACCGACATTTCCCCAGGTTGGAAGTTCTACGCGTCCTTCATCCCCTGGCGCTACACTCGCTTAACCACATAGCCCGAGGAAATCCTTCCGGTGATATGCGGTGTTCGCGCCCTGTCAAGTGGGGGAATTGCCCCAGTAGGCGACCGGCAGAAGTGCCGTAAATTGGAAACGCGTGCCGGGAAGAACGTCGGACCTCTTTCCTGGTGACTGGTCTTGAAAGGTGCGTGAGTTTTGGTTAGTAAAAAGTAGCGGGCTCGACGCTGATTATGGGCGGGTTAACATCCGCGCCCGTAAGTTGCCAAGGCTGAAGCCGGTTAGCAAGTTGTTGAGACGATCTGGCCGATTCGCGGCAAGGTCGAATCAAAAAGGGCAGTTCGGTCATGCAATTTAGCGTCATAATCGTTTCGTATTGTTCCGCGCCTTGGATCGCGGCATGCCTGGGCTCGATTCGCAAGCAGGTTGGAGCCGAAGCGGAACTCATCGTGGTGGATAATGCGAGCCCGGATGAAACGGTGCGCGTCGTGCGGAATTTGGGAGCGGAGAGCCGTTTAATCGAAAACCGTCAGAATCTTGGCTTTGGCCGGGCCTGCAACCAGGGTTTCGAGGCCAGCCGAGGGCGCCTCCTGTTTATGCTCAATCCCGACGCCCGGCTGGAGCAGCCGGACGGCTTGGCGCGACTGAAGAGCGCTATGGAAGAACACCCGCGCTGGGGCTTGGCCGGCACGCGCATCACTTCACCCGACGGGTGCTCGGAATCGTCTCCGGCCACCTGCTACCCGCAAGAACGGTACGCGCGCTGTGATTTCTCGGGTTTGCCCGGCAACATTGCGTGGGTGATGGGCGCGAGCATGGTAATTCGCCGCGAAGCGTTCGCTAAGGTCAACGGATTTGACCCCGGTTTCTTCCTCTCGAGCGAAGAGACCGACCTGTGCCTGCGCGCCCGTCAGCAAGGTTGGGAGATCGGTTATGTGCCGGAAGTGACCGTTTGGCACATCGGCATGGCCAGCGAGCGCGGCCGCGACCCCGGCGAAACATGGCTTCACCGCATGACCGGCTTGCTCCGGTTTTGGTCGAAGCACTACCCGCCCGAGGATGTCCGACGGCTGGCGCGCAAGGATTGGTTGCGTGCGAGCTTGCGTCGAAATTGGTATTATGTCGCGGGGCGCTTCAGGGGCCCGGCCTCCGACGCTTGGCTCAAGCACCGCAAGTATGCCGGCATCAGCGAGGCGGCGCGGCGTCTCCTCAGCGCTCGACCGAGCAAGTCGGCGACGAGCCGCAAACGACCCGCAAACGACCCGCAACGAGGGCGCAGGCAAAACTATGGGGCCGAGATGGTGCCGAAGGATCGTTCTCGGGCCCTTTAGCCCGAAGGCCACTGCTTCCGCGAGGAGAACGTAAGGGCCTTAGTGGTCAAGGGTCTTCCGATACTGATGTCGCTCATGCCGTGGGATGCTGGTGCCATGAATTGTAAAGCCATGCTTGGGGAATTTGGAACTTTCGACGTCGAAAACTATGGCGACCTTTTGTATCCGGTCCTGCTGGAGAAAATGTTTCGAAAGCGAGGCCATACGATGGACATCCGCAAGTTTTCTTTAATGGGGGGCGGCTCCGTGCGGGATTCGGGGTACCCTACGTGGCCCGTCCGGCAATTGTTTTCCTCCGAGCCAAAACAACCGTACCGACTGATCGTAGGCGGCGGGGACTTGCTGCGCACAGATTGGGATGTAGTCGCTTCCCACTATAGTTCCATTTACCGTCGTGAAAGACAACGCTCGCTTCCATCCCGGTTGCGGCGGCTCATCCGGAAGTGTCTCGGTGTTCCCGTGGATGCCATCAGCCAGTTCAGGGATGAGCACATGAATTATCCTGCCGTCGGCCCTTTCATCATCGATCCCGTGCGTTGCCCAGGCGTAACGTCCGTTGCGTACTGCTCCTGCGGCGTTCCCTTCCCGTTTGCTGAAGCCGTTCAAAGCCGGGTGGCCGGCGCGTTTAGCAGAGCGTCTTTTGTTTATGTCCGAGATCGGCAGTCGCGAGACGCGCTGGTAAATGCTGGAGTAGAGCGAGAAATTCATGTCGGCCCCGACTTCATCGTTGTCCTTAGCGATTTCCTGGACCCGGCAACGGAACGAAATAAAGGCCGAAGCCTGCTGGAACAGCGCGGGATTGATGGCCGTCGGCGGATTCTGTGTGTTCAGACCCATCCGCTACCCGACGAACAGACGGTGGAGCTCGTCAAACAGCTCAGGGTGTACCAGAATCGGACCGGAGCCGAAACGATTCTGTTGCCTGTTGGATGGTGCCACGGTGACAGCGAGTATCTCTCGCGGGTCGCTCAACTAGCCGAGGGGGCGTTTAAGTATCTCGAAATCGCCTCCGTTTTCGAGATCATTTCTGTTCTGGCAGCATCTAGCACGGTGATTGCAACAAGCTTGCACTGCAACGTTACGGCTTTCTCCTTTGGGATCCCGCATTTGTTTGCTCCAACCACAGTGGCCAAAGCGGCGGGATTCCTGGATGTGGCCAATCTCTCCAAGGATCTCAAGCTCAACTCGTGGACCGAGGTGAACCAGAAGCTCGATTTGGCCGCCGGCTTGAACAGCGATTACTTTATCTCCAGAGCGTCTGCTGCCAAGGGGAGGGTCAACGAGGTCTTCGACTTGCTAATCCAATCTCTGGCCGCGCCATGACCACGCCCAAAGTCAGCGTTCTAGTGCCCACTTACAACTACGCGAGGTATTTGCCGGAAGCGATTGAGTCAGTGCTGGCGCAGGACCTTCGGGATTTCGAAATCCTGATCAGCGACGATGGCTCCACGGACGGGTCCGCCGAGGTCATCGCCCGCTATGCCGCCAAAGACCGCCGCATCCGGTTCCACGTCCACCCCGTCAACCTGGGCATGGTGCAGAACTGGAACTGGTGCCTGTCCGAAGCCCGCGGGGAATTTGTCAAATTCGTTTTCGGCGACGACATGCTAGCCAGCCCCCAGGCTTTGACGAAGCTGCTCGAATTGCTGGAATCCAGTGCCTCAGCCGTTCTGGCAGCCTCAGCGCGCTATGTGGTCGACGAGAATTCAGGGGTCATCGCAATTTGGGATGACTTCGGCCGGCCGGGGGCCCACAGAGGAACCGATGTCATCGCCGCATGCCTGAATGAAGACCGCAATCTGATTGGCGAGCCCTCGGTGGTCCTGTTTCGGAGGCAGGACGCCACCCGCGGTTTTAACCTCCAGTATCGGCAGATAGTGGATCAGGAAATGTGGTTTCATCTGCTTGAGAAAGGCGAGCTCGCCTTTACATCAGAACCGCTGTGCTGCTTCCGCAAGCATGCCACGCAACAGACCGAGGTTAACGCGGTCAGCCAAATCGGCCTTTTGGAAGCCATGCGACTTTTCGCAGAGCACTACTCCAAACCCTATTTGCAATCGAAGGGCTTCCGTAAACGCGGTTTTGACAGAATTTACCAACTGCGCAAGCGACGCAAAGCGAACCCGCAGGTCACTGAGGAAATGCTGGCGATTGAACAGGAGTTGAGCGCGAAGATGACGGCGTCTTGGTACGCGGCGCATTGGCTGCGGCGGAGACTCACCCGGCCCTTTCAGAATCTGGGGCGGTGGATTGAGCGCAAGCGACATCGATCTGCGCCAGTTTCGTCTCTCCACAAAGCTTCACCTCAAAGCCAAGCCGCGACGCGGCGCCTCCGTCCGCAACGCCCAACCAAAATTGAATATCGGTAGGGATTTGCTTTTGACGCTCCGCGGGTGCGGGAGCATTGCTTTTTCACTGCGCTCATTTTTCTTCATCAATGCGGTCATTAATCCGTCTCGTTCGCCTTCCCTGGTTGCGCTTCAACCCCCACAGCGCGGCCGGCCTCCACAAGCGAGCCAGGGGCCCCAGACTGAGTTCGCACCCCCGGGGGGAACTTCACCATGAGGGCAGTGATGAGATTCAATGCCCTGCAGGACCACTGCGTCACGGTGCTGGGTGTCGAAACCAACCGGGTTCTGGTTGGAGACCCGCTAAGCGGGTTGGCTTCGGTTCCGACCGAGGAGTTTGAGGATAGGTGGCAGTTCGCTGGCATTGTGCTGAAAAGGGTTCCGAACAGATAGATGGTTCGCCTCGCCGTGTGAGAACAATACTCTTGCAGTGTCGCTTCGCCCGAACGGCCTGGCTGCTGGAGAAACTTTGCTCTGCCCCCGCGATGGTAAGGGAAGTTATGCATCCAGGGCCCCTCGCGGAACGAATGGATAAGGAGATGCAAATCTTGAAAATACAATTTGGGGCTGGCGGCAACGCTGAGGACGCGGCAAGTTGGGCTGTGCCCATTTGCTTCCAGCGGATGGCCGCCGAGCGGGTGTCAAGAGTATGGTGGACCAACAAACGGCAGAAGAGCCCCAGGCGCAATTGCTCCGCCGCGTGGCGGCGCAGGACGTGCAGGCCCTTTCTGAGTTTTACGACCTGACCGCCAGGCCCCTCTTTTCTCTGGCCGTCCGCATTCTGGGGGACGCCGGCGAGGCCGAGGAAGTGATCCAGGACGTGTTTGTGCAAATCTGGAATAAAGCCGCTTCTTTCGACCCGCTGCTTGGGTCGGCCTTCCATTGGGCCTTGAGCATTGCCCGCCACCGCTCCATCGATCGCCTGCGAGCGCGCCAACGTCGCGCCCGGTTGCTCGAGGGCCTGGAGAATGACGCTGCCGCCAATGCTCCTGCCTGCGCCGATTCAGCTTCGGGCGAGTTGAAAGCTGAGGATACTATGGCGGTGCTTGCGACGCTGAACCGGTTGCCTCCCGAGCAGCGCTGCGTCATTGACATGGCCTTTTTCGGCGGGTTGACACACCAGGAGATCGCCGAAACGCTACATCAACCCCTGGGCACCATCAAAGCGCGCATTCGCCGCGGCCTGCTGAGATTGCGCGATAGCTTGCGCGCCAACGCATGATTACCGATCAACAACAGGAACAGGCCGCTCTTTACGTGCTGGGACTGCTCGAGCCCGACGAGCAGCGCCGGTTTGCCGACCAGGTCCGGGCCAGCGCCGAACTCCGCGAATTATTGCGGTCCCTGCAACACACCATGGAACGTCTTGTTCTTGCCCTTCCGGCCACGGCTCCGCCGCCAACCCTCAAGGCTAAAGTGCTGAACCGCATCCGGGCGCAACTGACCTCATCAACCCCGCTCCCGGAACAGTTGCCGGCCGGTGCCGCTGGCGGCCTCCACTTCCTGTCCGGCGACGACACTTCCGGCTGGAAGCCACTGCCCATCCCGGGCGCCTGGATCAAGCTCCTCTCCTTCCAGCCCGACCGCGGTTACGCGGTCCTGCTCGGCAAACTCGAACCCGGCGTCCGTTACCCTGCCCATACCAACGCCGGACCCGAAGACTTTTACATCTTGACGGGAGACCTTCACGTCAGTGGTCGCGCGATGGGCCCTGGCGACTTTCATCACGCCGATGCCGGGTCGGCGCACGAGCAAAATTATTCCTTAGCGGGTTGCACCCTGCTGGCGGTGCTCACCGTTGATGACCCGCTGGTGAGTTTCGCCATGGCCTGAGTCCCTGTTGCTTCAGGCGGGCCGTCGCTCGAAATCCCCCCGTTGTGTTTTCCCCAAGGCCTCCGGACGGTAGAAGTGGTCGTAAAACTCCGCATCCAGGTGGCAGGCTTGAAATCCGAGCACCGTGCGATACGGGGTCAGATACACCGGGAAACGGCCATACCGGTCCCACAAGTATTCGCAATAAGCGGAAGTCGCGGCGATGGCAGTCTCGCTTAATGGAGGAACCTGCCGGGTGACTTCGCCGCCATTCGCCCAGGCGTTGCCGGCCCCCGGACTTCGGAACACTCCGTCGGCGCCAAACTTGATGTCCGCCACGGCCCGCACAGCTTCGGTCATCGAGCGGTAATATGGGGGGCAGAAAGGCTTCAGAAGGACCTCTCCGTTCCGTTCCAACCCCACGGCGTAAGGCACCTCGGGATTTCGTCCAAGGAGTTTCATCGCCAGCGACACCCCTTTGCCGGCGCCCAGGTACCGACTCGCGCGCATTCGTTCGAGCCGGAAATCCAGCGCCTGAAACCAGCCGAACTCGTGGTTCGCAAAATTCGGGAACCCGCCCAACCCTAGCGCCTCCGCCATCAGTCCCAGGTTCTGCAGCATCATCCCCTGTTCGATCGTCACAAACTCCGTCACAAATTGCTCTACCTGGCGAACGGTCGCGACGCGGCCGCGGCCGGGGTCATTTTCGAGGTGGCCGCCGCGAGTGCGCGCAAACCGCGCCAACCCAGCCGGCCGAAACGCGTTCCTCTCATCGAGCACGAACGCCCCGGTGCTTTCGTTGAAGATCTCCAGCAGGCCATTCAGGTACATGAACGTCAGGTCGTTCACCGGCAGAAAATAACTGGTGCCCGGGGCGTGAGCCGACCACCGGTTCGCATTGATGTTGAACAGAGGCTCGCTCGGTGTCCGCGCGCGCCCCGCTTTGATTTTTACACGGCACCGCCGGTAAAGCTCGGTAAACTCGCCCTTGCGCCCGAGCTCGATCAACTGCGCCAGGCCTCCGGGCGGCAACTCTCGCGGCCGGCGGATCAAGTAAGTCGCCGCGTCGTTGGTCACGACCAGGGCGACCGTTTGCAGCCCGTCGCCGCTGGCCACCGTGCGCCCGACCAGGCCCGCCATGATCCCGCCGCCGCCGCCCGGCGCGTAACACAACTCCGCCAACGCGTGTCCCGTTACGCCGCACGCCGCAAACACCAGCGCAGCTTCCTCCGGCTCGGTTAGCGGCCAGGGCGCGTGCCGGCTCTCCCAGGCCAGCGGTCCCTCGGGCATTTTCATCCCGAACCCGAACCGTCGCGAGCGGCGTTCACGCAAAGCGGTTAACAAAGGGTACTCGGCCAGAGTTTCCTCCACACCGCGGGTCGGTATTCCAGGGGTTTCCATGCCTTGCCTATACCCCAGGTCGAGTCATCCTGCCACCCCCACCGGCTCGGCAGCGAGGCCTTGCTCGGCAAGGTAGTGGTGCTCGAGAGGCGGATCAATTAAGTGGCGACGCCTGATTTCCCAACGGGCCTCGCACCAAATGGTCCGGAAACTGGTCGAGCCGCGCTTTAGTCCAGGGCAGCGATTCGACGTGTGCATCGAAGTAGATGTAGTTCGCGCGCCGGCCGTGACGGTTGTAGCGAATCCAGCCCTGGTCACCATAATTGCCGCTGCCCCATTGCACCAGTGCCGCTTCGCCTACCCAAGTGTCATAGTCGTCCTGGATGACGCTGCCGTAAGCGGCGTTGTCGGCGGCATTCAGGGCCTCTGAATTGCGCTCGGAAAACATTATGAGGTTCGGATTTGGGAGCGCGTTGACGGCGCTCTCGGTGGCGAACCCGTACAACGCTCCCTCCAAGGCGTACCGGGCGGACTTATGCGTGAAAATCGAATTGAGCAGATAGTTTTCGATGCTTAACCGTTCATTCAGGGCAATGGCCAACTCGGAGCCCGGCGGCGGAGACTGGCTGGTGGTGGTGATGCCGCCGTTGTAGCCGCTGAGGTCCCGCGCCAGAACTCGCGAGCGCAGGGCACGGTCAGAGGGACAAAAGCCGGCCATGCGGGTCTGGAGATAGGGCTGAAAAAAGATCACCCAAGGTTTTTCCGCCTGGCTATTGCCCATGCCGCCACCGGTCACCCCGCTCAGATTCGAGGGAAGCGTATCCACTTGGGAGCCGTCATCGAGAACCCAGCCGTCGTGGTGGTGAAACAAACCGCCGTTGTAATCATCCATGTACAGGCGCGCGGCCACGGCCACCTGGCGCAGGTTGGAAAAACAGTACGTCTGGCGCGCTCTTTCCTTGGCGCGCGCCAACCCCGGCAGCAGCAGGGCCGCCAGGATGGCGATGATGGCGATGACCGCCAGGAGTTCGATGAGGGTGAAACCAGTGGACGACTCAGGAGGGCGGCCTCGAGTTTGCGGCGATGCCGCGAATCGTAGAGCGCTCCCAACAAACACATTGGCCGGCCGAGGCGGGGGCTGCTGCCCGCTAAGAGCGTGTTTTATGATTGTAGGAGACGACGTAAGGAGTCTCAAATCCCCGGCGCAGCTTGGGTTCCGGCGGGAGATCAGAGACTCCTTACGTCGTCTCCTACAGAGAAGAGGGGATTCGAAACGGGCTCTAAGGGCCGCGCTCCTTGGGCTGCGGCTTTGCGTCGGGCAAAATGTTTTCGGCAGTTTCATGACTGAATCTTGAAGGGCTCAGGGTCCACAGAACTTGGGTTTCGTCAAAGCAAGGTCCGTTGGAGCAGCCAAAAGGCGCCCGCCATCACAATCAGTGCGGAGCCGGCGGGGACCAGGCGCCGAACGAACACCGGGGAGGCTCGGCATTTCCAGATGACCGGCAACACGAAGGCCGCAATCGCCAACTGGCCCAGTTCAACCCCGAGATTAAACGAGAGGAGGGGTGCGGCGATGCTTGTGCCGTTAGCGCCAATCCCGAGGTCGCGCAGCGCCGAAGCGAAACCGCAGCCGTGGATGAGGCCGAACCCGAAGGTTAACATCCAACGATTCTCCACCCCACTGCCCAGCAGATTTTGCAACCCGACAAAGACGATGGAGGCGGCAATCAGCGGCTCGATGAGCTTCGGGGAAATGTGGATGATATTCAGTGTCGCCAACGCGAGCGTGATGGAATGCGCCACGGTAAATGATGTAATGATTTTGAGCGCCGACCGCACCGCGCCCCCCACCAATAGGAGTCCGAGCAAAAACAGGAGATGGTCGTACCCGGTCGCTATGTGATTAATCCCGAGGGCGAGGAACTGCCGGAAGGACTGCGGGCGGGAAACAAGAACGGGTTGGGCAGGCGAGGTCACAGGGACCGTGAGCGAGGGAAGGTTCTGTTCGAGCATTTGTTCGGCCAGGAGATGGTTGGTTTCGTCGCGAACGGAGAGGAACTGCCGATGTCCCCTGGGCAATGCATCGAGCATGGCGGAGCGAATGTTTAAATCGCCTGCGGTTACGCCTGGGAAAGTGATTTCGAAATGGACCCCTTCGCGGTCGTCGCGAGTGACAGTGGCCTTGGCTGGTTCCAGCCGGCGGCAGCCGCAACTGACCGCGAAGGCCCGTTGCGCCTTTTGCTGCAACTGCGACAGGGTGGCTGGGGACTCTGCCTTCGTCACTTGCCCGTTAGGGTTGGCATCGAAAGCGGCCAGCCGTTCAGCGTCACTCCGGGCCAAGGCCAGATGGACGGCCAGCGAGCCACCCGACACTCGAGCGGTCGCGACGCTCAATCCGGGATCATGCGCCCAAGCGGTGGACGCGGCGACAAGGGCCAGGGCCAGCGCCGCACGCAGTTTCCGGTTTCTAACTTTAGTCATCTGGAATTGTTCCGGACCGGATTTTGGCATGGCGAATTCTGACCCTTGGCCGGGGACTGGCCGGCCTTCGTCGGCGCAGCCCCCGGCCGTTGGGTTCTCCGGTCATTCGTGCGTATGATTGCGTCCGTTGTGCGGCGTGGATTCGTAAGGGAACACCTTGTTGTAAGCCACGTCGTTGTGGTCAACGTTGTCGCCTGCGGGGCCGTTGATGATGGGCGGGCTGACACGCAGATCGCTGATGAGCGCAGTTACGGCGATATCCACGACGTCATCGCCAAACCGCCGGCCATTGGGCCAGCCTCCCGGGATGACGCCACTGCCAAAGCCGGGCTGGATGGTGCTCGTGAGGGTATCGCCGCCGAAAATGCCCAGGCGCGAATAACCGGGGTCATCCGGGTTGGTTGGATGGCTGGGGCCGCCACCCGCCAGGCGGCAACCGGTGGTGGACAGGTCCACCTTGATCAGGTCCGGAATGAAGATTCCGGCAATGTCGGTGCGGTTGGTTTCTGGCGCCGGTCCATGGCCGCCGAAAACGATCGCGTTGAGCAGGTGAGCCAGTTCCGGGGTGAGGGCGTATTTCTTGAAGAGCGCTTCGTCCTGGGTCGGGCTGGTGCGGCTGTATAGGTCCTTGTCCGCAATGGCCACGAGCGCTTCGTTGAAGAGCGGATTGCCCTGCCGGGCAACCTGCACGAATCGGCCAAAAGTCACCGTCCCCTTGTCGCCACGATCATTGTCGCCGTTGTTTTCGAGCACGCGGACCTGGCGTCGGCTGGTGGTGGCGTAAACGCCCACCACTTGAGCATCGCCGCCGAGTTCGCTGACCGGGATGGCCAGGGCCATCAGATGGATATTGAATCCGGCCTGCACATCTTTGCCCGGTGAACGGAGCTGGAGCAGGTCGAAGATGGCCTGGATGTCTGCATAGAACCCGTCGTCGCGCTGACCGGCAAAGGCCAGGTAACCGCCGCTCAGTGGCACGATGGATTGCTTCGTGTAATGGTCCAGGTCCGCCAGAGTGGCGACGCCGTCGCGCGCCGGCTTTTCCCCATCGTTGTCCTGGTTGTAGAAGGGGGTGGCGATGCCCTGGTTATTCGGCGGAACGATTCCCGTGCCCAGCAGCGTTGAGGCGTGGCCCTGTCGGTGGTCCACCTTCATCACGGTGTAGGTCTGAGTGAGGTTCTGGGCGGTATCACCGACATCGTTGATGACCCCGAGATAGGATTGCAGGATGGTGTTCTTGTTCTTGTATTGGGTCGTGAACTGGAACTGGTAGCTTACCGAAGCGCGGCCTGCCGCGACGTCCTCGCCTGTGGCCACGTGGATTTCATAGAGCACGTTGTCGTCGAAGTTATACTTGTTCGGACCGATGCCTGGTTCTTCGAACGGATAAACGCCCAGCGCGGTGACCAGCACCTTGACGCCATTTTTCTGCTGCACGAACGCATAAACGTCCGTCGTGTTGGCCGCCGGATCCAGGGTGATCAGCGGGGCGTCCATGTGACTGGACGCGAAGGCTGGTGTTCCGACGATTCCCGCCAGCAGCACCGCCAGGTGTCTCTTGATCTTCTTCATATGGTTTTTTGGTTTGCGTTTTTGCCTGTTGTCGTTTCACTCCTGCGTCGAAGCTACTTTGCAGGAGTGAAAAGCGTCACGGTGGTCGTGGTGGTCTCTGGCTGGCCGAGATTAGCCGCCGTGGTTTGCCATTGCCTTTGTTCAGAGGGGAGCAACAGCAGCCGCATCGGAGCGACTTTATCCAGCCAACGCCGCGCTTTGTTCTTCTGGCCCGCCCGGGCGAAAATCACGGCGGCGTGGAAGAAGAGCCTGGAGTCTTTTGTCCCTTCGGCCAGCGCCCGCTGCATTTCGGCGCGAGCGCCATCGAGCTGTCCGTTGGCCGCAAGTGCCCAGGCCAGGGCATCGTGGGTGAACACATCGGCGCGCGTCTGGAGTTCGCGCCGGGCGAGGTCGAGTGCGGGGGCCGCGCCTCCGCCGCGAGAGGCGAGATAAAGCGCAAAGGTTCGGGGGTCCGCTGCGGCGCCTGTTTGGCGCAGTTTTTCATCCACTGTGGCGGCTTCCTCGCTGCGGCCCGCAGCGCGCAACGCCTCGATTAGGACCCATTGACAATCGGGCAGTGGGTTCAACCGGACCGCGCGTTGGAGGGGCTCAAGCGCCTCGGAAATCCTGCCCTCCGCCAGCAAGAGCCGGCCTTCCACCAGCAACGCGGGCGCGTAATCCCGCTGATAATCCAGCGCCACCGTACAAGTCTGGCGGGCCTCGCCAAGGTTTCCTTGCTGAAACTGGAGCAGGGCCAGGCGAGTATTGACCCAAGCCGCGGATTCCGGAGAGTTCGGGCTGGCCGCACTCGCCGCCATCCGCATGAGTTGGGCCGCTCCCGCGACGTCTCCTTTCAGCCAGCGCAGGTACGAAATGCGCGCGTAAGCTTGCAGATCCGGCTTCTGGTCCACCATGGTTTGATACGCCTCGGCGGCCTCGCTGAGTCGTCCTTGTTCCATCACGACGTCACCGAGCAAACCATAATCGAAGGCGAGCCCCCGGCGCGCCACCAACTCCTTCGCCAGGGGTTCCGCCTCCTTGAACTGGTGCAGGCTTTGCAGAACGTGTCCCCGCAGCAAGAGCGCTTCCGGGCAGCGTGGCTGGCGCGACTCCAGGCACAGCGCACATTGTTCGGCCAGCTTGTAATAACCCGGATCGAAACTCTCGCGAGCCTTTGAGACAAAGAGCCAGCCAAGATTTTCCAACGATTGGAACGCGTGCGTCTCGTTGCGCACGTTCGCCTGTTGTCGCGCAATATCGCGGTCGATCCGCCCCTGGCCCGCGTGTGGCGCGAGCGCCATTTGGCAAGCATCCGGCCTGTCAGCCTCCTCGGCCGTGGCGCGCGCGGGCGGCGCAGAGCTCTCGGCGTGAGCTTTGGCAGGAGCCGCATTCTGGCCGCCGCAACCGCAGAGGATAATGGCCATCGCCCCGAGCTCGAGCCCAGCCGTCCAATTCCTGAAAAAGATTTTCGTCAGCATATACAATCGTGAGTGAAACAGCTTTTCCCATAACTTGGATTTCGAGAATGGATACGTTTCTCGCGCGACCTCGGATGCAACAATTTTGGGGAAATGGGTTAACCAGGAGTCGCGCCTTTCGCTTTTCATCGGGCCGACCTACGGTCCCGTTTACGTTTATGCAAGCCGGCGACAGGGTCAGCCATAGCATGGTTCGCGCGCTTAAGCAGGAAACTCACGTTTCGTGTAACTCGCATCTTTCGCACTCGAAACACTCCGTTCCTTGCGTTTCCGCGTGCAAAAATCCGTCCGCTCGCCACAGGCTTGCGCTTTCATGGCCTCGGGTCCAAAGTCAATTTCTATTGGCGAAAGGATGTATCTGAATATGAATGCTCCGGCCTGGTTCGAAGTGAGTGACGCGGCGTCAATCCCCTCCCCGGCGCTGCTGCTTTACCGCAGCCGCATCGAGGAAAACCTGAGACAAATGATCGCCATCGCGGGTAGCCCGGCGCGCCTGCGGCCGCATATCAAAACTCACAAGATAAGCGAGATGCTGCAACTGCAGCTTGCGCTGGGCATCACCAAATTCAAATGCGCCACCCTCGCGGAAGCGGAAATGGCGGCGCGCGCCGGAGTCCCTGATTTGCTGTTGGCTTACCAGCCGGTCGGGCCAACCGTCGAAGGAATTGCCGGGCTGGCACGGGCTTTCCCCCTCACGCGATTCTCCGTGCTGTGTGATGACGCCGGCGTGCTCCAACATTTGTCCAAAACGTTGTGCGCATTGCGCGCCACCGACGAAAAGAAAACCCAGCCTCAGCCCGACCTCGAAGTCCTGCTGGACCTGGATGTCGGCCAACACCGCACCGGAGTGCCTCCCGGCGACAAAGCGGTCGAGCTTTATCGGTTGCTGGCTTCCTTGCCCGCACTCAGGCCGGGAGGTCTTCACGCCTATGACGGCCATATCAGCAATCCGGACCTGGCGCAACGAGCCGCGGCCTGTGCGGCTGCTTTTGCGCCTGTGGAAGCTTTGCGCCGCCAGTTGAGCGCGGCCGGCTTGCCGGTTCCCCGTGTGGTGGCGGGCGGGACGCCAACCTTCCCCTTTCACGCGCGCCGCGCACGGGTGGAGTGCAGTCCGGGTACCTGCGTCTTCTGGGATGGCAGTTGCGCCTCCAACGTGCCCGAGCTGCCGTTCCTGCCGGCGGCGCTCGTGCTAACCCGGGTCATCAGCAAACCCGGTCCAAACCGGATTTGCCTGGACCTCGGCCACAAGGCGGTCGCCGCTGAGATGCCCCAGCCGCGAGTCCGGTTCCTGAATCTGGAGGATGCCACACCCGCGGCGCATAGTGAGGAACATCTGGTCGTGGAAACGCCACGGAGCGGAGAGTTTAACCTGGGCGACTGCCTCTACGGCCTGCCGCGGCACATCTGTCCGACCGTCGCGCTGCATGCCGAGGCCGTGGTTATCGACCATGGAAAAAGCGCCGCGCGTTGGCGGGTCATCGCGCGCGATCGCCAGCTCAGCATCTGAACCCGCGAACGATCAGCAGCAGAATCGGTGAAAGTCGGGTTGGGTATTCCGTTGGACGGTTGACCGTCGCTCGCGTTGGAATTGCGGTCCAAGCGCGCTTTCCGGAATCCCGTTATCGACCCCCAACCCTCAACTTGCGAAAGCACCGCTCATCCGTTGCATTCGCCAAACTGAAATCTTCAACTTTCTTGCCCGATCGCTCTGATCTCGATGGCTTAATATATAGAGGCACGATGCTTTTTTCAGCCTCGCGCCGCCTCCGGGAAAACCAAAGTCACCCCAAGGGGCAAGTGACCTTTCAAAGCATTTCAGGCTTGTTCAAAGGAATTCAAAGGATTTCAAAGCAAAAATTCACCGCCATGTTGACTCTCAACCCCCAACCATCGACTGCGTCGTAGGAGTTATTAGGACCTATTAGGACCTATTAAAGCCAAAAAATGAAACCGCTCCCTCGCCCCTTGGAGCGTGTTTCCAAATTGATAACAAATGTTTAACGCTAAAGCGCGCCGCCGAACCCCCACAGTAGCTATTCGCTCGGCTACGGAAGCCTGCGGAAGGCTACGGAAGGCTACGGAAGGTTGCCTGCCCAAAATCGGCCGGTCGGCTGTTGACAGTCGCCGGAATGAGAGACCAGTTTATGGTCGTTTATGCCTCCCCGCTATTCGATGGTTTTGCTGAGCGTGCTGACGCTCGGGTGGCCGGCTGGGGCGCAGACCAATTGGCCTTCGTTTCGCGGCGTTAACGCCGATGGGATTGCCAAAGGGGCGGTGACCCCCACGGTTTGGAACGCCGAGAAGTCGGAAAATATTCTGTGGAAAAGGGCGATTCCCGGCCTGGGCCACTCCAGCCCGATTATTTGGGGACACCGGTTGTTTGTCACCACCGCGATCAACCAGCGCCAGACCGCACCGCTTAAAGTGGGGCTTTATGGCGATCCGGAGTCGGCACAGGACAATGACATTCAGCAATGGAAAGTTTTCTGTCTGAACAAGCGGACCGGCAACATCCTTTGGGAACAAACTGCGCACGAAGGCGTGCCGAAGCAAAAACGCCATCCCAAGGCAACGCACGCCAATTGCACGATGGCCACCGATGGCGCGAACGTGGTCGCGTTCTTTGGGTCCGAAGGGTTGTATTGCTACGATCTGGACGGTCATCTCCGTTGGCAAAAGGATTGGGGAACCCTGCGGACCAGTCCAGTAGTCTATAACGACAAACCCGATCCCCAAGGCGTGGACCTGGAATGGGGATTCGCCAGTTCACCGATCATTTATGGCAACCGAGTGTTCGTGCAGTGCGACGTGCTGACGAATGGATTTGTCGCGGCGTTAAACCTTGCCGATGGGAAAGAGGTCTGGCGGACGCGGCGCGACGACACCGCAACCTGGAGCACACCGACTATCTGCGCCGAGGGTCCGCGGCCGCAAATCATTGTTAATGGCTGGAAGCACATGGGCGGCTACGATCTGCGGACGGGCGAGGAGATCTGGTGGATGTCCGGCGGCGGCGATTGCCCGGTGCCGACCCCGGTGGTTTGGAACGGCCTGGTCTTCCTGATGAGCGCGCACGGGCCGCGCCGGCCGATTTATGCCGTGCGGACGGATGCGAGCGGGGACGTGTCGTTGCGCGATGGAACCGCCACGAATCGCGAAGTTGCCTGGAGCGCGGTCCACGGGGGTTCCTACATGCAAACGCCTTTAGTTTATGGAGACTATCTCTACAGTTGCCATGTGGACGGGGTTCTCTCCTGCTACGAAGCCAGGACGGGCAAGCAAATGTACAAGGAGCGCCTGGGGACCGGTGCCGATGGTTATACGGCCTCGCCCGTGGCCTCGGAGGGAAAGCTGTATTTCACCAGCGAGCAGGGGTCGGTGTTTGTGGTGAAACCGGGCCCGGAGTTTATCGTGCTGGCGACGAATCGAATGGGAGAAGTTTGCATGGCGACGCCGGCCATATCGGAGGGGACAATTTTCTTTCGCACGCAAGGCCACATGGTCGCAGTGGGCGGCCGGCAATGAAGCGATCATTTCAGCGAATTTCCGCTTTGACGACGCGGTAGTTTTTGGCTAGGGTAATCTGCCACGATGAGTGTGAGGCTTTCACGTTCAGGCTGCACTTCGGCGCTCGTGTTTTTGTGCTGGGCCGCCGGGATGGAGTGCCGCGTTCCAGCGCAGGAAAGCAAGACCAACGCTCCCGCGTCCGGCCCGGCAGCGGCCCTTGCGCCGAGCCAGCCCAACGCCAAACCCGATGCGCTGAAGCAGCTCGAGGACGACTTGCGGCACTCCCTGGAAAGCCTCTCGCCGAAGAGTTCGCCGGACAGCAGTTTGGCGCCTCAATATCGGCCACCCGTCGTCGTGGTGCCCGATAGACGCGCCCGGGATGCCGAGGAGCGCCGCAAAAGCTGGCTGCTCCAGGAGCCGGACAAGGTCCAGCCGGAAACTTCCGGGCGGGACTGGCTGAATTCGCCGGACAACCCGTTCGACACCAAGACGAAAACGAAGAACTCGCTGGACGACTTTTACGAACAACTGAACCAGGGAAGCTCTCACCGGCTGATGCCCCGAGCCTCTGACACTGACCCGGCGGGGCTCTCACGGCGTGAGAGAGACGGCCAGCCCGTTTCGCGGGACGACGCGAAGCTGCCCGGCGGCATTCGGGATTCCGCCAACCGATTGCAGGATTTGCTTAGCGGGTTTAACCAGGGCTCCGACCATTCCGTGCCTGCCGAAAGCGGAGGTCTGTCATTATTCTTCGGACGCGGGGACAAGGAGCCTTCGCCCGAAGACATCAAGGCACATAAGGCTTACATGGACGAATACCGGAAGGTGCTCGGCAGCGCGACCCCGGCCGCTTCTACCACTCTCACGCCGCTGGCCCCGCTCAGCGCGGGCAATTTGCCTTTCGCCACAGGCTCTCCCGGCGGGCTCGATACTTTCGGGAGTTCTTCCCGGCCCAAAGGCTTTGACTCCACCCCGGGCATGGTTACCACGGTGAGGGATCCCGGCACGCTACCCGACTTGAACGCGAGCGCGCTCAACCAATGGAACGCGCTCTATTCCCCGCCGAAAGTGGATCCGCCAAAGCCGCAACCTCTCGCCGTGCCGCAGGCCGAGGCTCCCCGCCGCCGCTTCTAAAGCCGCTTCTGCCGGGGTGTGGCCGGCCCCGCACCAGTTATTATTCGGAACAAAAGCCGGAACCATGCATCACACGGGTGAGAGGGGACAGATACTCCCCTCATCATCTCCGATGTCAAAAACAAACGATGTAAGGCTCGATGAAAATAAAAAGATCGGTACGGCACCCGATGTTGCCGTTACTCTGCGGGTTGGTTGGTCTGTTGCTTGGCGGGGCGCTGCCGGCCTCCGCTGCCACCGCCAGCGTGACAATCACAAATTTCGGGTTCTCCCCACCTTCGGTTAACATCAATGTCAACGATCAGGTCACCTGGAACTGGGCGTCGGGTATTACCTCCCATTCCACCACTTCCACCACCAACAGCACTGAGATGTGGACTTCGGGACTCCACGCAACCCCATTCACGTTCTCACATACCTTCCCCAATGCGGGCTCGTTCCCATATTTCTGCACGATACATACGTTCCAGACGGGTTTGGTCAACGTGCAGAGCGCAAACGTGCCGCCGACGGTTTCGCTCTCCGCGCCGACTAATGGGGCCACCTTTGCCGCGCCCTGGACCGGCACTGTTCAGGCGGCCGCGTCGGATCCCGATGGCTCCGTTGTGAAAGTGGAATTCTTCGCCAGCGCCACTTCGGTCGGGGTGGTCAATAATCCCGGCCCGGGTCCGAGTGTGACGGTAACCAACCTGGCCGCTGGAAACTACACGCTCACCGCGGTGGCAACCGACAACGGCGGAGCAGCAACGACCTCGGCTGGGGTTTCGATCCACGTGGTCCAGCCCGCGCCGATCCAATTGAGCGCGCCGCAGCGCCTGTCCGGCACCAGCTTCCAATTCAGTTACGCCGCCACACCGGGCCTGAACTATATCATCCACCGGTCCGGCCAGTTGCCGACCTTCGCGCCCATCGCAACCAACCTCGCGACTCTTAGCACTGAGACATTCCAGGACAACAACGCGGCGGGGGCCTTAAACTTCTACAGGGTACAACTAGCGCCTAACCCGTGACGGTCATGCCGCGCCACGGAACGAATGCACTTCAGCAGGCCAAACGCCCGGTGAAGACGAAGGATACTTGCACACTGCGAGGAGATTCGGTCTCATCCTCCTCGTCAGCTTGCTTGACTCGCCTTCGAGAAAGCGGCTGCCGCCTTCGGGTTGTGCGCCGCCCGGAGACCCTGCGACTCCTGGCAGGGGATTGGCCTCGAAAGAACACGGGAGAGGGTCCCTTGCCTCTTTGCGCTCTTTGGCGGCTAGTGTGGGTTTTGACCGGCTTGGTGCCGCTCAGCGGCTCGCTGGCCCTGGCTCGGCCAGCGGCTGCGGACACACCGGCGCACCAACCGGCAGACAACGCTCAAACCTTTATCGCCAGGGGGGTGGTAAAGGAGGTCAAAGCCGCCGACCTCCAGGTCGTCATCGCGCATGAAGCAATTACGAATTATATGGACGCGATGACGATGCCTTTTAAGGTTCGCAACCCCGGTGAGTTGGCCGGCTTGCGAGCCGGAGATCGAGTCTCGTTCCACCTGCGCGTGACCGACACCGAGAGTTGGGTCGAGCAAATCGCCAGAACCGGGACCGCTGCCGCGCCGACGAACGAATCTCGCCCCCCCGGCGTTCAGCCCGTCCGGCTCGCGGCGAAATCGGAGAGTCCCGACGCGGTTCCGAGAACGGCGGTAGCAGGAGGTTCGGGCACTTTACCCAAACGGTCCCGACATCCGTTGATGGACTTCCCGTTTACCAACGAGTTGGGCCAGCGCGTCACCCTCGGCGGGTTCCGCGGACAAGCGCTCGCAATTACCTTCTTCTTTACGCGTTGTCCCATCCCCGATTTCTGTCCGCGTCTGTCGAAAAATTTCCAGGAAGCTTCGCGAAAACTCACATCGCTGCCCTCCGCGCCCACGAACTGGCATTTCCTGTCGGTTTCGTTTGATACCGAGTTCGACACCCCGGCGGTGTTGAAGGCCTACGGCGAGCATTACCAATACGACCCGAAACACTGGAGCTTCCTGACCGGGCCGGCGGACAAGATCCGCGAACTGGCAAGCCTGTCGGATGTGACCTACGAGAAGGATAACGGCTTCTTTAACCACAACTTCCGCACGCTCGTCATTGATACTGCCGGCCATCTGCAAATGACTTTTCCGATCGGTGGCGACTTGTCAGAGGCGCTCACGACGGAGATACTCAAGGCCGCAGCGGTCACCAACCAGCCGCCATGAAATCGGGAAAACTCTGCGCCGTGGCCCTGGCCGTGGGCTCCCTGGGAGGCCTCGTCCTGGCGTTGATTTCCTGTTCAACGGTTCCCGTCAGTTTAACCGCGGCCCCTGACATCCCCGGCGCCGCGTTCGTTGGGGACAAAACCTGCGCCGAGTGCCACACGAATATCGCGCGGATCTTCCCGGGCAGTGCCCATGCGCGCATCCGCCTGGATGACCCCCGCGCCGCCGGCCAGACCGGCTGCGAGGCCTGCCACGGCCCCGGCAGCTTGCACGTCGCCGGTGGCGGCGGCCAGGGGAAGTTTATTGTCAACCCAGGAAAAAATCCGGCGGCTTGTTTCGAATGCCACCGTTCGGTCGAGGCTGAGTTTCGATTGCCCCAGCACCACCCGGTCTTCGAGCAACACATGAACTGCGCCCAATGCCACGACCCTCACGGCGGTGACATTTTCAAGCCGGCGGGCGGGCTGGCCATGGCGCGCATGAATCAGACCTGCGCTCAGTGTCACCGGGAACAGGCCCGTCCATTTGTCTTCGAACACCAGGCCTTGCGCGAAGGTTGCACCGTTTGCCATACGCCGCACGGCTCCATCAACGCGAAGCTTCTGGTTCAGCGCGACGTGAACCTTTGTCTGCGCTGCCACGCGCAGGTTCAGGGCCCGGGCGTCGATCTCAGGCATGTCTATATCGGCAACATCGACCATACGAGTTACATCCGATTGGGGACCTGCTGGTCGTCGGGTTGCCATACGGCGGTGCATGGTTCCAACGTGGATCTACGGCTGCGGTATTGAGGGGAACGTGACGCGTGAAACGTGAAAACGTGATGCCTGAAATTAGCCTAACGGAACGCGGGACACGGTTCGCGCGCGGAGGGGGCGACGATGCCTCGCGGGTCCGTGGCGCGCTGAGGACGGCACGCCCGGCCTTGATGCTCCGGCTTGTATTGTTCGGTCCGCTCCGTAACTCTTTCGTCTGGCTCTGGATAGTTCCGCTGCCGTTCGGGCTTTATGCTCCCGCAGCGGCCGCCGGCGCGGTGGACACGAACAGCCTGCCGCCCGCGGCTGAGGGCCGCATGGATTTCGTCCGGGACATCAAGCCGCTCCTCGACAATCGTTGCCTGAAATGCCATTCGGAGGAAAAACCGAAAAGCCATTTCCGGCTCACCAGCCGGGAAAACGCGCTCAAAGGCGGAGACCACGGGATCGATATCATCCCGGGGGACAGCGCCCGAAGCCCACTAATTCATTATGTCGCTCGCCTGGACCCGGACATTCAAATGCCACCGGAAGACCGCGGGACGCCGCTGACGCCGGCGGAGGTGGGCCAGTTGCGCGCCTGGATCGACCAGGGGGTCGCGTGGGAGCAGACGACGAATCAACCCAACTTCGCGCTGGAAATCTCCCCCACCTTCAGTTGGACGACTGTGACAGGAGACAAACAAAAGTTCAGGGAGCTGTACTGGCAGCGCGACCAATGGCTTTGGGGGCTCGAAAACTTCGAGTACGTCGAGAAACCGGGCCCGGACTGGAAGGTCACCGTTGCCGGCCACGTGAGGTTGGATGACTACAAGCTAACGCTGAGCGCCGAGAAGAATGACCTGGGATTCACACGGTTCGGGTGGGAACAGTACCGGAAGTATTTCGATGACAGCGGGGGCTATAATCCGGCGCTGGCGCCCTTCTCCTTCGAACTGAATCGCGACTTGCATCTGGACGTGGGACGAGCCTGGGCGGAGGTCGGGCTGACGCTGCCCCGCTGGCCCAAGATCGTGATCGGCTACGAGTATCAATACCGCGATGGCACTGAAGCCACGTTGCAGTGGGGCCCGGTCAGAAACGGCATCCAACCAGGCAGTCTGACGAACAGTATTTATCCCGGTTTTAAGGATCTTTTCGAACGGGTTCACATACTCAAGTTTGACGCAGATTACGAAATCGCGGGGGTGCTTCTGAGCGACAATTTTCGGGGAGAGTGGTACCGGTTGAGCACGAGCGAAGTCAACGAGAGCGGCTACACGCTGGGCGGTCCGGTGGCCTCGACCGCCGCATTTACTACCGCGAACGAAAAACAGACCTACTTCCAGGGCGCCAACACGTTCCACGCCGAGAAACAGTTCACGGGTTGGTTGTTTGGCGCCGGAGGCTATCTTTACAGCAAGTTGGACGCGAACGGTTCCATGGATGTCGAGAACTCAAATCCCAATTCCCTCAACGCTCCCAGCGACTTCTTCCCAGGTTACATCGGATTTCAGACTCAGCGGCTCGAATTGGGGCGCGAGTCCCATGTCTTCAGTCTCAGCGGGCTGGTCGGTCCCTGGGAGGGGTTGAGTCTCACGTTCGCCACGCAAAACGAGTGGACACGCGAGACAGGGCTTTCAGTTGCAACAAATCTCAGTATTGCGAGCCCTTTTTTTGGGGTTGCCCCGCTTGATGGGCTAGAAAACCTTGCTTCAGACTTAGACCGCCGGACGTTCAGCCAGGAAGCGGGGCTGCGCTTCACGAAGGTCCCCTTCACAACCCTTTATGCTGATGCTCGGCTTGAGCAGGACGATTTCGGCCAGTACCAGGAGCAAGACGGCGGCATAACCCCGACTCCTTTCGTTCAAAACACCGATGCGCGCAGCTATTTGAAGGATTTCCGCGCCGGGTTCAACACCTCTCCGTGGCGGCGCGTATCGCTCAGCGGTCATTTCCGCCGGTACGACAACGAGACGGACTATAACAACCTCTACAAATATGATCCCGTTTTCAAGCAAGGCTTTGAAGGCTATCCGGCGTTCATCCGATCGCGCGACCTGCGGTCCAACGAAGCCGAGGCCAAGTTGGCGCTGCAAATGACCTCCTGGCTCAAAACCAGCCTTACCTATCAATGGCTTGGGAATGATTACCACACCGCCACCCTACCGGTGACGAATGATTTCTTTCACAACCCACCCCTAACGGGCATCTCCCCTGGAGGAGACCTTCTGGCCGGAACCTACAACGCCCACATCGCAACCTTCAATGCGACGCTCACCCCCTGGCACCGGTTGTTTGTCTCCACGACCTTAGCTTTTCAGAATGCACGCACGGTCACCTCGGCCAATGGCAACGCCTCAGTGGCACCTTACGCGGGGAACATCTACAGCGTGCTGGTCGATGGGAACTACACGCTGGATGACAAGACCAGCCTGGTGGCAGCCTACTCGTTTTCACGTGCTGATTTCACCCAGGACAACGGAACGTCAGGCTTGCCCCTGGGTTTGCGTTACGGACAGCATGCGGTCCAAGCCGGCCTCAAGCGCCGGCTCTCCAAAGGCGCCACCCTGGGGCTGGAGTACCGCTATTACCGCTACGATGAGCCGAGCGGCGGCGGGTTTAACGATTTCCAGGCACACGCCGTTTTTGCGACCTTGGCGTGCCGGTGGCCGTGAAGAGGCGCCTGGAAGGGCAAGCGTTCGCGCGAGCTTCGCCCCCCACAGATTTGGGCTCGCAGGGACGCTCGCTTTCCCGGCTGTTTCGCCCTCGCGGGGGTTGCGTTGCAACCCATTTCTCCATAAATTCCTCTGATTTTCCGGGAACCATTGTGGCCGCTCGAAGCTCTCACGATCAAGACCGCCAGCGCGGCGAGCTGGACTTCCAAACCCTGGTGGACCAGCATTACGCCCCGTTGTTCCGGTTTGCGATGAGCTTGACACGGACCGAAGCGGACGCGGGCGACCTGGTGCAGGACACTTTCCTCACCTGGGCGGCCAAAGGGCACCAGTTGCGCGACAGCACAAAAGTCAAAACGTGGCTGTTCACGACGCTGCACCGGCGGTTTCTCGAGACGCAACGCCGCGCGACGCGGTTTCCGCATTTGGAGCTGGAAGAGGCGGAGCCGGAGCTTCCCAGCATCGAGCCGGAGGTGGTGAGCAGCCTGGACGCGCACTCGGTGGTCGAGTTGCTGGCCAGGGTGGACGAGCAGTTTCAGGCTGCAGTCGCGCTGTTTTATCTCGAGGATTACTCCTACAACGAAATCGCCGTCATCCTGGAAGTGCCGCTGGGCACGGTAAAATCCCGCATCGCCCGCGGGCTGGCCCAGCTCAAAACCCTGGTGCTGAAGTGCGAGCCCGGCACCAAAAAAACGGAGGACCAATCATCGTGAGCCCGGAGCAGGCCAGGGAAATTCTCTTGCTTTATCGCCCGGGCACAGCGGATGCCGAGGACCCTGAGATTATCGAGGCGATGGCCGTGGCCCGGCGCGACCCTGATTTGGCGCGGTGGTTCGAGCGGCATCTGGCTTTCCAGTCTGCGATGCGCTCCGGCTTTCGCCAGATTGAAGTGCCGGACCAGTTCAAGCTTGAACTGCTTGCAGGTCGCAAAATCATTCGGCCTGTAGTTTGGCGCCAAAGGCCGGCGTGGCTCGCCGCGGCTGCAGCCGTGGTGCTGGTCCTCGGGTTGGCTGCCCTTTGGCTTAAGCCGGCCGTGCCGGATCGGTTTGCCAATTTCCAGGAAATGATGGTCAGCAAGGCTGAGAATGTTGCCTACGCCATGGATTGGACCACCAACGATATGCGCGCGTTGCGCCAGGCTCTTGCCGGCCGGGGCGCGCCGGCCGACTACGAGGTTCCCAACGGGCTCGCCAGGCTGCAGTTGACCGGCGGCGCCGCTTTGACCTGGCGGGCCAATCCGGTGTCGATGGTGTGCTTCGATCGCGGCGACAAGCAGATGGTTTTCCTCTTTGTCATGAAGCGCGCGGCTCTCAAAGATCCGCCACCGGCAAAGCCGCTCATTGGCAGGATCGACGCACTCACGACTGTCAGTTGGACGACCGGCGACCGGACTTACCTGCTCGCGGGTCCGCAGGAAGCGGATTTCCTGCAGAAATACCTCTGAATTCCTTTACGGCTTGGGATGACCGTAGTCAGACCCCGGGTCATAAATGTCGGGGGAGCTCTCGGTGCTCGTTCGATACATCAGCCAGTCGAAATCCGCACGCTCGGTTCCCCACACTTTAACCGGCAGGTAGCCAACCCCCGGGCGGACCTGCGGTTGTGTCGCGGCGAAACGCCACTTGTGGGTTTCGACGTGGCCGTCGGTGAAGCTTAAATGCACAGCGCCGCTATGGTGGGAAGCCGGCAACCGCAGCCATTGCCAAGCGTCCGGCTTGTTAAGGAAGTATCCGTCGCTGATACTGTTGGGGTGTTCCTCAATAAAAGTGAAGATGTCCGATGGCTTGGGGACCTGGGTGACCTTGAAGAATTGGCGGTAATTAGGGTTATTGACGTTGGCCCCACTCTGGCTGAAAGTCCCGGCATCTCCCACCATCGCATTCATCGAGAAGCTGCGCACGCGCGACGCCCAACCCAACCCCGACTGAATATCGCTCACATAGTTATCCTTCGGACATTTGTAAACCCTCGGCGTCCGTCCCGTATAAGGGCCAATGCCACCCTGGGTGAGGAGCGTCAGATTGGTGTTATCCGTGTTTCTTTCCCAGTCCATGATGGGAGTGCTCCAATTGACGTACCGGTTTTCCTTGCGGAAAAAATTGATTTCATTCTCCCCCAGGTTGTAGGGAAGGCGGTCGTTAAACTCATCCGTATAGACCAAACAGGCCAGTTCGACCTGCCGCACGTTGTTCAAGCAAGTGACCGATTGGGCTTTCCCCCTAGCGCCGGCCAGCGCCGGAAGCAGCAGCGCCGCCAAAATCGCGATGACGGCAATAACGACCAGCAACTCGACCAGCGTGAACGCGTTCCCGTGCCGCCGCCGGTAGTAGTCAGACCCGAAGCCCTGCTCGCGAACAAGCTTCATCTGATATTAAGAATTAACGAACGTCACATTACCCCTACACCAACTCCGCTGCGCTGTCAAAGCGAGCTGGTGGCTTGGGTCAGTCGCCGGGCGCTTGGCGAGGCTGCGCTTTAAGTTCCGCGCAGGAGCTGCCACACCCTCAAAGCCTCCGTGGCGGCCCATGCCTGCGCGTCGCAGCCGCGCGGAGCGTGGGGAGTATCGCCGTCAAGGATCTCGGGCAGTTGGCCGAGGCAGCCTTCGCCGACCAGGCGCGCGGAGGCGCCAAGATACGCGCGTGCGGCCGCCACCGCTCGCGGCGAAAAATCCCACGCGCGAGCCAGGGCTTCACAGAACGGCGGGAACGTCCAGGTCCAGGCTGTGCCATTATGGTAAGCCGGCTTGCGCCGGGTATCCTCGTCCCCTTCATACCGGCCCCAATACGGCGCGCTGGGATTATTCAAGAGCCGGCCATCGCGGCCGTAAATGGGCAACGGAACAGAGACCGGGAGCGGCGCCAGCGAACGCAGCGCACCCGGTGTCACCAGGTAGCGCCGCGCTGCCTCTACACAACGCCGGGCCCGTACTCCGGTAGCCAGGCCGAGGCTTACCACCAGCAAGCCATTGCTACGCAAAGCGTCATCGACCGTCGCTTCGGCGGCGGATTGGCCGGGCCTGGCCAGCAGCACATCCGCAAAATAGCCGCGTTCCTCGCACCAAAAGAACTTCTCGAGAGAGGCAGAGACCCGCTCGGCCAAACCGCCCCAGTAGCTGCGCCGCTCCGGACTTCCGGTTGTTGCCAGTTGCCGGAGCAGCCGCAACCAAAGCGCCTGGATTTCTACCGGGTAACCCTCGCGCGGAGTGCAGGCAGGGTAATTGGTATCCATCCAGGTGAAATGGGCCGGGCTCCAGATCAGTGCAGAGGCCGGGTCCATGCGGATCCCGTTGGGTGTGCCTTTGACGTAGTTGCTGCCGATGCTTTCCAATACCGGACCGATGGCGCTTAACGAGCCGGTCGCCGCGATGAGTTCTTCATGCACCAGTCCAAACCACAAGGGCGCATCCGACGTATCGCGATTGGAAGCATCCTCTCCCATGATGGTGTTGGGCAGCGTGCCGTTCTTCTCAAAGCGTCCGAAGGTAAGGAGCAACTCCTTGACCTCGTCAAACATTCCGGCCGCAAGGAGGCCGCGGGCGCAAATGAAAGTGTCGCGGCCCCAATCGAGAAACCATGGATAACCCGCGATGATGGTTTTGCCATTGCCGCGCCGGACGACGAAGGCCCGGACCGCCCGAATCAGGGCCGCCGAGAAAGCGTCTTCTTTCACACGAGTCCTGGCCACCGGCACAGGAACCGGAACCGCGGCGCGTTCCAGCTCCGACCGCCCAGGGTCCGGCGGCTCCGCCGTCGCCACGAGCGTTACATCGGCGCCTTTGGGCAAGGGCAGCTCGAACCAGCCAGGACTGAACGAGTCCCCGGCGCCGGTTTGGCCGCGGCTTTGTTCGACCGGATGCGGCAAATTCTCGCTCCATTCAGCTTCGGGATGGTAATACCCAGCGTCGGCGCACACGCGCAACTGGCGCTCCGGGGCGGGAGTGAACTCGAAGCCGCAAAACCGGTCGCCGCCCCCAGCCAGATGAATCGCGCTTTGGCTGATATTGACATCTGCGGCTCGTCCACGCGGCGTGGGGAGCGGGCGAGTGTGCGTCGAGAAGTGGTATTCGGCGCCGCTGTTTCGCTTGGTCTCCCAATGGAAGTTTCGGTCCTCGATATCCAGGCGCACCGTGAGCCGCACATCGGCCTGCGGGGGAAGCTGTTTGCCGCTGGCTTGCTCGGCAGAAGGCCGGCTGAAACGGAAAACGGTCGTGTTGCGACCCTCAAGCATCCTGGCGGCCACCCGGATTTCCACTGTTCGCCCATCGCCGGCGCTGGCGATAAAATCCCATGCGGCGGGCGGGCCGGGCTCGAAGGAGGCGAGATTCCGGAAGTCGAGCGGAGAGATGAATCCGTCAGCGTTAACCCAAACGCGAATGCGCTTGGCGAAGACGTGGCGGTCAACGGGCAGCTCTGGATGCAGATTGGCCGCCAACACGCAATCGTATTTCGAAAGGACTCGACTCAGATCGACGCAGAGCCGGGCCATGCCCCCGCGGCCATTCGTGAGCAGCACCAGGTTGTGGGCGAGAGGATGGTGAAAAGCGTCGTAAGGCATCTCCGGCTCGGGCGCAAGAAAGCGTATGCCGCCCTGGATGTGCTGGTCCTGTTCGGAGTACCGCTCAAGTGTGAGCGTGGCATCGCCAGCGGATGTGCGTGGAGCAAAGCAGCAGATGTGGCCGTTTCCCACGGCGACGGACTCGACCCTCGTTACCTCTGGCGCGTTCGTGGCGTTAAGCTCCAACTCGGCACGAAAGGGAACCGAATCCTCAACCAGCAGCCAATGTCCGGGTGGAACGAGAGTAATGCGGCGCTCATCCGGCAGATTCCAGTGCACGACGCAGGGGAAAATGTCCTCACTCGAGACCCGCGCCAGCGCCTCGCGAAGGTCCGGGTGAGAGGCAAGAGGGTCCGAAGCAGGCGAGGGGCCGGGCGTTGCCGGCGTCAACAACGTTCCGGTGTCCTGCGGCTTTTCTTTCGCGTCGGTGTTCGAAGCCTGCGCGTTGCCGAACGCCCGGTCCGCGGCGAGCTTTGTGATGGCAGCCAAAAACCGTGATGGGGAACGCTCGACGTCGGCCGCCAACTCGCGCCAATCGAAACGGCCAATCTGTTCGACCGGAAGGATGCGGCTCAACGCTGTCAAGGCCCAGGCCGCCTGTGCCCTGGCTCGACGGTACGCCTCTCCGTGCAGCCCGCGGGGAGCTGGTTTCGGGGCCAGGCAATAGGCGGCTCCTGAGGCCAGCGTGATGGTCAGCTTGCCGTCCGCCATCAGCCGGATTTCCGGCGAGGGTTGGCCGAGCAGATCGAGCCATTCCACCAAATCCCCGAGGCGCGGGCTCTGAGCTCTGTCTTCGACTTTTTGATTTCTCCCTTCAAGCCCACGTTCTGTCGGTCCGAGGCTTCGGACGAAGTCACCGTCGAGCTCCAAGGTGTTCGGACGCTCGACATCCGTATTGACGAGCACGAGCACGACATCCTGGCCTCCGTCAGATTCCCGCCAAAGCGCACAAATCGGGGCACTGGGGGGACTGAGCCGGTGGACCGTCGCGCCGTCAAAAAAACAAGGATGGTCCGAGAGCAGTTGATTCAGTTTCGCCAGTTCCGGGAGCAGGTTTTCCACGGCGCCCCAATTCATCCCGGAGTTGCCGTGGACGTCGATTTTTTCGGTGGCCAGCCACTCGACCCCACAAGTGAAGCCGAAGCCGCCGCTGACGCTGGCAAGGGCGCAAAGCCGGTCGCGCAGCAATGACCAGGCGCGTCCGCGGGCGGCGAGACGTTTGTTGTCATGGGTTTCGCTGTAGTGGACCAGCAGGCCGACGCGCTGGCTTTGGTTAAAGCTGTGGACAAGGTAATTGGCGACGTCGGCGCCGGAATAGTTCTGGAACAGTTCGGAATAGGCCCATTGCAGGCCGCCCCCAGTGAGCAAGGCTTCGGTGGTCTCCCATGCGCCGCCGAGGCCCTCCAGCAGAAAGATGGTTTCCGGATACTCCTGCTGCACGCGCGCGACGATATACTGCCACGCTGCCACCGGGACTTTGTAGCCGGCATCACAGCGGAACCCATCCGCCCCGCGCCGGCACCATGTCAAAAAGGTTCCCGCCAGCTCATCCCACAAGGCGACGTATTGATGTTTAAGTTCAACCAGGTCTTCCCAGGTCACCCCCCACGCGCCTGGGCTTGCGAAAGTGCCGTCGGCGTTGCGGAGGAACCATTCCGGATGCTGTTCCTGCAGCACCGAACCCCAACCGGTGTGATTGATAACCAGGTCAAGAAAAACCCGGCCGCCTAGCTCATGTGACCGGTAAGTCAGCTCGCGGAACTGGTCGATGCCGGTGGTGCGGCGGTCAAAATCAATCAGCGCCGGATCAACCCCCCGAAGGTCCAGAGCGGCATAAGGGCTTCCGTAGCGTCCGAAACGCGCGTAGGTGGTCGGTGTCGGATTTATTGGCAAGAGATGCAAGATCCGACAACCCAGTGTCCCAAAAATGTGCGGTAACTGCGCGGTCAGGTCCCGCAGCCTACCTGACGGTGGAATGACCGTGTGACCGGCTTGCTCCAGCGGCGCGAGCGTCCGTTCGAGTGCTTGGTCCTGCGTGACCTTGGCCGTCCGCGGTGGGCCGAACATGCGGGTAAAGGCACAGTAGAGGATATTCCCGGTGCGGTATCGGTCCGGGTGTACGGAGATGCCCACATCGGGTCCCTCCGGCCAATGCTGCCAGCCGCCGGGGTCCAGCAGGTAGGCCTTGGCCTTGAAATAGCCGACTTCGGCCAGCGGCAGTTCAAGGGACCACCCTCCAGCCTCTTCCGCCATCGGCACATCGCGCCAGGACGCGCCGGCCAGGGGCAGGCCTTGGGTTTGGGCCTGGATGATTTCACGACGCAAATGCTCAGCGCGTCCCAGGTTGGTGCGCAGCAACGCTCGCCACCCCTTTGATGGCCGCTGACCACCGGCGTCTTGCAGCACAAAACGAACGCTGTCGCCGACAAACTTTTGCAAGCGTGCGCCCGGCGCGGGTGTCATGATTGGAACCAACGGTGGCATGGTTTTGGCCCGGAGAACTTCCCGATGCCGTTTACCATTAATGACTTTGCCAAGGAAAGCAACAGCCACCGTGTGAATTTTGGGCACAAGTGTCCGGGAGTGTGTCAAGATAGGCTGCCCCCGACCCGGCTTACTTGGGACAAACCACCCTGTTTTTGAGCCTGCTCGCGTAAAACGGGCACGTCCTTTACGACTCGCGTCGACGCAAATTCTAAGTGGCCAGAAGCTTGCTATTACTGAGCCGTCCCGGCCGCCGAAACACGCTGGCGCAGCGGTGGTGGGTCTTAGCCGGGCACCAGAAATTTGCATGACGAGCACATTAAGTCCAAACGAAGAGGCCCAGCTGTCTCAGACGATTGAGATGTTCGAAGTGATCACTCAGTCGCAGCCGCAGGATTACCAATCGCTGGAAATCCTGAAGGAGGCCTACAGCAAATTGGGCCGGGAACAAGAGGCCATCGGGACCTCCAAACGCATCGCCCAGGCGTATGTGCTCATGGGCCAGCTTTCCTCCGCTATTCTCGAATACGAAACCATCCTTCAACGCCATCCGGATGACCCGGACGTGCAGGCGGCGTTGAAAGAAATCGAGAGTAAAGCCAACCATTTCCCGGTCGAATCCCCTTTGGACACCTCGGCAAAGCGCTCCGGCGACACCATCCAAATGACCAGGCCCGCCAGCAAACTCCCCGCCCTGGAGGTGGAGGACGGGCGGAGGGCCATGCATAAGCTTTTTGTCGATGCCAAGGTCATCACCGCCGGCGATTTCGACCTGTGCTGGCCGAAGCCGGACCTCTCGGTGCCGCCGCTCGCGGTCGTCGAACCATTTGTCCAGGTTCTGAGCGACCGTGGCATTCTTCCGGTTGAGAAGTCGTTGAAAATGTTGTCCGATAAATCGCGGTGCGCCTATCTCCCGCTGCACCTTTACGATGTGGATATGGAATTGATCCGCAGCTTTTCGGCGGTGCCCTGCCAGCGGTGGTGTGTGCTGCCCTTCGACCGGATGAGCAAGTCCATTCTGGTCGCGACGGTCAACCCTTTCAACCAACAGGCCGGCAAGGAACTGTCGGAGGCGATGGGGCAGCGCTTGCTCTGGTATCTTGTGCCGCCCGTCGAATTAACCAAGATGATCCGCAAGGCCTTCCGATAAATCTTGCCCATGCCTCCCGTAAAAACATTTGGCGAACGGATTGCCGACGCGCTGGTCGAGGACGGCCTGCTGACCGCGACTCAGGTTGGAGAGTTGCTCGAGCAGCAAAAGAAAGAGGGCACTCGCCTGCTCAAGTTGCTGATGGAAAAGGCTTACGTCAGCGAGCAGGACATGGCCATTTCCATGGGCCGAGTGCTCAACGTGCCGCCCATCAACCTGACGCGCCTCAGCATCCCGGGGGAGATCGCCGATTTACTTCCGCGCGAACTAGCCCATAATTACAAGGTCATCCCGATTTCCCGCCTGGAGAACAAGCTGTTCCTGGCGATGGCGGACCCCCTGAACGTGCTGGCCATCGATGATGTCCGGCGCATCACCAAGCTGGAAGTCGCCCCGTTGATCGCTTCCGAGAAGGCCATCGTTGATAAACTCAACATCATCGATTCCGGCAAGAGCGGCAGCATGGAAGACATCATCAAGGATGCCGCCCAGCAAGCCGAAAACGCGGAACAGGACGAGAATATCGAGGTTTCCCGCGATGCGCTGGAGGAGGTCAACCTCGACCAGCTCGCCGCTTCCAGTGAGGAGGCACCCGTCATCAAGCTGGCCAATCTGATCCTCGTTCAGGCGGTCAAGGATCGAGCGAGCGACGTGCATATCGAACCCTTCGAGAAGACCATGCGGTTGCGCTACCGCATTGACGGCGTGCTGATGGACGCGACTCCGCCACCCAAGCAAATGCAATTGGCGTTGGCCTCGCGGTTCAAAATCATGAGCAGTCTGGATATCGCTGAACGCCGCCTGCCCCAGGACGGCCGTATCCGGATCCGCGTCACCGGCCGTGATTACGACCTGCGCGTCTCGATCATGCCGACCGTTCACGGCGAGAAACTCGTGCTGCGCTTGCTCGATAAAACGAACCTTTCGGCCAGCATCGACAAACTCGGCCTGGACCCCGAAACTTTCCAGCAGTTCAAAGCCGCCGTCGATGCGCCACACGGCCTGATCCTCGTCACCGGCCCGACCGGCTCCGGCAAGACCACCACGCTCTATTCCGCGCTCAACGAACTGAACAGCCCGGTTTATAACATCATCACCGTGGAGGACCCGGTCGAGTTCCAGGTTCCCGGCATCAACCAGGTGCCCGTTAAGAAGGACATCGGCCTGACTTTCGCCAACGCGCTCCGCTCCATCCTGCGCCAGGACCCGGACATCATCATGATCGGTGAAATCCGCGATACGGAAACCGCTGAAATCGCCGTCGAAGCCGCTCTCACCGGCCACCAGGTGCTCAGCACCATGCACTGCAATGACGCTCCCGGCGCTATCGCCCGCCTGGATGACATGGGCATCGCTCCCTTCCTCATCTCCTCCTCCGTCATCCTGGCCTGCGCCCAGCGCCTCATGCGCCGCATCTGCCCCCATTGCAAGGAACCGGTCACCTATCCCCAGAAAATGTACCAGGACCTCTTTATCGACCCGAGCATTTTTGACGGCGTTACGCTGTACCGTGGACGTGGTTGCGAGCGCTGCAAAAATTCCGGTTACGCGGGTCGGCTGGCGATCATCGAAGCCATGTCGGTCACCGACGAAATCCGCAAGCTGATCATTGCCCGCGCCAACTCGCGCGAAATGGGCAAAGTCTCCATCGGGCAGGGCATGCGCACGCTGCGCATGGTCGCACTTGACCGCGTGCGCGAAGGCGTTTCGACTCTCGAACAGGTCCTGGTGCTGACTTCGACGCATTAGCTCGGAGCGCCGCGGGCCTGTGCGTCGCTAATTCACGGGTCGTGGTGCGTGATTCACGCATCACGTTTCACGCCCCACGTTTCCCCTTGCAAGTCGCCTCGCCTCCTCCACCTTTTTCCCATGCTCGAACTTGAAGATGCCCTGGCGCGCATTCTCTCGACGATGCCGACGCCGGCTGCCGAAACTGCGGCTCTGGGCGAAGCCGACGGCCGGGTGTTGAGCGAGACAATCCACTCGCCCTTGGCCCTGCCCTCGTTCGATAACTCTTCGATGGATGGTTATGCAGTTCGCGCCGCCGACGTCCTTTCAGCTAAAGCGGACGCGCCCGTCCACCTGCGCCTCGCGGGCAGACTCCCGGCGGGCCAGACGTTCACCGGTGCACTCGAATCGGGCTCTTGCATTCGCGTGTTCACCGGCTCCCCTTTGCCGCGGAGCGCCGATGCCGTCGTCATGCAAGAGGACACACGGGTCGAGCCTGGCCGGCTTGACGAAGTGCTGGTCCTCGACGCCGTCCGGCCAGGGGAAAATGTTCGGCTCCTCGGGGAAGATATCAAAGCCGAGGCGACGCTTGCTGTTGCAGGCGATGTGTTGACCCCTGGAGCTGTCAGTCTGCTCGCGGCGGCCGGTTTAGCCCGTGTTCGGGTGGGACGCGTGCCCGTCGTGGGTTTGCTGGCAACCGGCTCGGAATTGAGAGAACTCGGCCAGGGGTTGGGGCCCGGCCAGATTTACGAAAGCAACCGTGTCGGAATCTCAGCGCTGGTTAGCCGCGCCGGAGCGCGGCCGATTCTCTTTCCACTGGTGGCCGACGAGCTGGCCGACACTCGCCGCGCTCTCGAGGAGGCGTTCCGCGAATGCGACATCGTGGTGACTTCCGGCGGCGTCTCGGTCGGGGAAATGGACTTCGTCAAACGCGCCTTCGAAGAATCGGGCGGCGAACTTCAATTCTGGAAAGTGGCAATTAAACCCGGGCGTCCGTTTGTTTTTGGCCGCCGGCAGGAAAAGTTTCTGTTCGGCCTGCCGGGCAACCCGGTGTCGGCGCACGTCACGTTCCTCTTGCTGGTGCGGCCGGCGCTGCTGCGCTGGCAAGGCGCGACGGACGTTTCTTTGCCGTCCCACCCCGGCGTGCTGGCTGAAGCGCTCGTGAATCCGGGAGGGCGCCGGCATTTCATGAGAGTCAAAGTGGACCGGGGTGGGAAAGTCCATTCAGCAGGCGCTCAAGCCTCCCACTTGCTGACTTCGTTGGCCTCGGCCAACGGTATGGTGGATGTTCCCTCGCAAACAACCCTGTCCCAGGGCGCAACCGTGCCCGTCCTCTCGTGGTGATCGGCAGCGAAACCTCGGAACTCAACGCTTCGCGTCAACCGACAAACTCGCCACACAAGACCGCGTTGATGTCTGTAGGAGACGACGTAAGGAGTCTCTGATCAATAGGTTCTAAGGGTGAGGGGGTGCGCGCCATCCACAGGTTCACCAGAGACTCCTCACGTCGTCTGCTACAATGACCTATGGAGAACTTTGTCAGTCGTTGTGTTCCCCACTCCGCACTTGGGCCTTTAGGTTTGCTCTCGGGCCTGCGTGATGGTTAACCTGCGCACGTGTCTGTTGCAGTGATCTCAAAGAGTTCTCCCAGCCACAGAATCCTCGGGGCAGCGGCCCTTGTGCCGGCGCTTCTGTTTGCTTTCACCACTCCCACTTCTGGCGCAGCCCCAACTGTAACCAACGATTGGGAGACACCAACAGGGAGTCTGAACGACTCCTCCCCGGCGGTCGGAAACGATGGCGCACTCTATTTCGGCACGCGGTCCGGAATCCTGTGGGCCCTCAACGCCGACGGGTCGCGCAGATGGACTTTCCGCGCCGAACGCGAGATAAAATCCTCGCCGGCTCTCGGCTCAGACGGCACGGCTTATTTCGGAAGCCGGGATCACAAATTCTATGCAGTGCGGCCCAACGGCAAAAAGAAATGGGATTTCAAGACGGGCGGCTGGGTTGACTCCTCGCCCGCCTTGGGCGCCGATGGCACCGCCTATTTCGGCTCCTGGGACAAAACCTTCTACGCCTTGCGGCCCGACGGCTCCAAGGCCTGGCAGTTCCCAACCGCCGGTCCCATCGTCTCCTCTCCAGCGGTCAGCGCCGACGGGAGAATCTTTTTCGGCTCGCACGATGGCAAATTCTTCGCGCTGACGCCCGGAGGGACGAAGGCCTGGGAGTTCGCCACCGGCGCTCCTATCATTTCCTCCCCAGCGGTGGACAGCGACGGCACTCTTTATATCACGTCCGTGAACGGCTGGTTCTACGCTTTGAACCCGGACGGCACCCTGAAGTGGCGGCTGAAAACCGGTGGCACCACCGAGTCGTCTCCGGTGATTGGCCAGGACGGCACGCTTTATGTCGGGGTTAATCAAAACGTCTGGCTGGTCTCTCCTGCGGGCCAGAAGAAAGGCGAGCAACTCGGCGACATCATGTTCGAAGCCACGCCAGCCGCGCTCGCCGATGGTTCGCTCTGTTTTGTTTCAGGCTACGGCTGGATCATTACGTTTATTTCGCCCGGCGATTGGAAATGGGCGCTGTACGCATTTGGCAGCCACTCCGCCTCACCCGCAGTGGCAACCAGCGGAACTGTTTACCTCGGAGCTTATTTGCCCCCGCACCAACCAGGAATGCTCGCCCTGCACGCAAGTGTGCCTCTCGCTAAATCTCCCTGGCCCAAATCCCGCGGCAACCCCCAAAACACGGGCCGGCAGAACCCTTCCATCCAGTAGCTTCCGAGTTCCTTGCGGAGTTCAACCGGGCTTTCGTCATCGTTTCGGCTCGCCCTGCACCACGAGCCAGTCCTGCCACCCGCCTTTAACCTGCAAGCGTAACTTCTCCTGACCAAGCATTCGGAGATGCTTTTCCGATAGCCATTGCGCAACCGAACACCCGAAGGCCAACTCAAGCGCTTGCTTGTTTACCACAACCGTCGTGACGCGCCCGCCCAGGACTTCCGCTTGATTTGCAGGCGTAACCTCGAGAACTTTCCGCGCCCCGAAGGGCCGCCACAACGAAGTCTCCGGGTCATCTCCCCCCGCGATCAATCCAACCTCCAGGCACGCGGAGGGAATGTATAGGCGCAAGGGAGCCAGGTTATCATCGCGGGTGCGATATACGTCGTAAATGGTCGTCGCTCGCTCCAGCAACGCTTGATTTGGAAACCGCTGTCTCAGGTGATGGCAAACGCTTTGTGCCGGCCACAGAGGTCGTGCCGGCGAAAGAATCAGCGCCGGCAACACCGACAGCGCGGCCACCAAAGCCACCAATCTCCACCAGGGACGCCGAACCAAAGTCTCGGTGCCCGGCAACAGCAGAAACGTGGCAAACAACAGCGGATAGTAAGGCGCCAGCAAGCGTGGTCCCGCCTCACTTCCCATTTTAGCCATGTAGGCCAGCAGGGCGACCCACGCTCCCAGGCAGACAAAGATGCCGGTCCTTTGCTTCGCGTTCGGCCCACCGCGCGCCTGCGCCGGCTTTCGGCCTTGCCACGCCGCCAGGCCGGTGATCACGAGCAGCCCAGACAATCCCAGCCCGATGCCCGCCCCTTCCTCTTGGGGCAGCTCATTCGTTCCGTCCAGCCTGAAACGAGGAAAGTGGCGGACCAGTCGTTCGAAAAAAGCAGTCTGCTTCTCTTTTTCAACGAATCGGTTCCATTGTTTGATAAACGGCATTACTGGGGGCATCCCGTTGCCCACAAGGAGCTGGAGACTATTGCCGATCACTCCATACACCGGGCTCTCCAGCTGCACCTGCACCTGATTGTGTGGGTCTCCTCCCCAGGATCCTGTGAAACGTGCATTCTCCAGTGCGGTCGGCAGGAACGACGCGGCCACCGCCAGCGCTACCACGGCAATGCTCGTGGCCATCTGTTTCCGGATCAGGTTTAACGAGGGCCAGAGCGCCAGCGCGCAAGGCAACAGCAGCGGCAGGTTGGTCGCCTTGGCTCCTGTCAAAAGTGCCGCCGCCAATATGCCCAGCCAAAGATCCTGGATTTGCCCGGATTCCCTGGCCTTGAGGCCGTAGTGAATAGCGGCCAGACCATACACAGTAGAAAACAGGTCATTGCCAATCCCACCGGCCTGAAGCGCAAAACAATATCCCGTGGGCAGCAACCACATCCAATACCAGGCGACTCTCTTCTTAACGCCAAGCCGAGCTAATACTGCGAAGAGTAGCCCCGGCAACAGCAAGTAGCAGAGGGTATTGATGAGGAACAACCACCGATCGGTTCGCGCCAAAGCCAGCACCGGGGCGGTCAGCCAATCGAACGCCGTGGCGCTGACATTCAGGCGCGGATTCGAGGTAGCAATCCAATGCCAGCGATGCTCCGCCAGCCAGTGCAGAACACGCGGCAAACGATAACTCAGCGCATCGAAGTTAGTCGGCGCATAAAGCAGCCCGCTCACAAAAGTGAGCGAGGCGTACAGAAAATACAGTGCAGGCAAACTTTGCCGCGCGCGCCAACGCAATTTGCTCAGAGCGAGCCACCCGCGAGCGGGCGCTCTGAAGCGCGAGCGCAGAAACAGCAGGCCCAGACCGCCGGCAAAAAGAACGACAAGGTAGCCCGCGGGTGTCAGCGCGCCAAACAGGGAGAGAACCCAGCCGGCTGCGCTCAGATATGTGCATACCAGAATCCACCCACTCAAGAAGGAAAAACGATCACGCGATGTCACAGGCGCAGCACTTCAGAGGAGTTGTTCAGGAACGCCTTCTGACGTCAAACACGTCGGAAAGCCTGACTTCGGTCCGCCAAATTGCGTCGAGAATACTCAGCCGTCGGATAGCGTCAAGCGCTCGGAAACCTGTTGACGACGGAAAGACCAGATCAAACCTTAAGTTTGACCGCCTCATTTTCATGGACCCAAGGTCACGGCGTAATGAGGCAGAAACGAGGCAGAAGCGGTGCAATTTGGGGTTACTCCTCCGCTGCCATCGCCTCCTCCACCGGCGGCGGGGCCTGGCATACCTTGCGAATTTCCCCTCGCACCAGGGCCGTCAAGCGATAGAGATTCTCCGTCGAGACATATTCCACCGTGCGTTTGACCAGTTCGGCTTCCAAGCGGTCCAGTTCCGCTTTGAGCCGGGTTAACTCCTGCTCGCGGGTGGCGAGGATTTTCTCCTGCAGCGCCTCCAACTCGATGGCCCGCAGCGTGCGGATCTGTTCGTGCTCCTGGCGATTCCAGTCGACGAGGGTGCGCTGGGCGACCTGGAGGTGCTCGGCGATGCGGGCCAGGCTCCAGCCTTTGGCCCGAAGTTCGAGGAACTGGTTTTTGGTGTCGGTATCATACATAACGCTGCTCGCTTTCGTTCGTCGTTTATTGCGCGCGTGGGCGCACGGGCGAAGTGTAGCATTGGTTTTGGGCGGTGCCCCAGCGTCCAGGGAGGCGAACTGCATGGACGGGCACGGAGGCACCTTTTTGATGCATGGACGCGCAAATTTTTTCTGAAATCTTTGTTGACAGTGTTCGGGTCAGCGGAGCCTGCGACTGCCGTGAGGGTTTCCATGGAGGGTGGATTCGATATTCATCCGGTTCTCACGAGATGTCGCTGTGGGCTTTTCGAAAAAGGCGCGTGGTTCCATCGTGACAGATGGGAGCAACCTCGCGCAAATCGGCTTGTTCCCATTGGCAAGCGTGGTTACCCTCGTGACCTCATTGCGAGCAGTGATCTCGAAGAATCTCGTTGCCGAAACGCCGTTTGTGGAAGCAAGGTCGAACGCGGACATTGCTCCCTGCCTGTCCGTCATAACCCCGGTTTATAACGAAGGCGCAACGGTAGCGCAGGTGCTCCGAAGGGTACTCCAGCAGCGGCCGGTGCAGGAGTTGATCGTTGTCGATGACTGCTCGGTAGACAACACCTGGAAGGCTTTGCAGGAGCTGGGAACAACGGATCCTCGCCTGCGCCTGGTTCGACATGAAAAAAACCGTGGTAAAGGCGCCGCGCTCCGGACAGGGTTCCAACACGCAACCGCTCCCATCATCATCATCCAGGACGCCGATCTCGAGTACGACCCGGCGGAATACTTCCTGGTACTCAACCCCATTCTGAGTGGCAAGGCCGACGTGGTGTTCGGCTCAAGGTTTGGCGGCGCCACGGCTCACCGTGTTCTGTATTACTGGCATTCAGTCGGCAACAAGTTCCTCACTACCCTCTCGAACATGGCGACGAACCTGAACCTCACCGACATGGAAACCTGCTATAAAACTTTCCGTCGCGAGGTGCTGCAGCAAATCACTATCGAGGAAGACCGGTTCGGGTTCGAGCCGGAGATCACGGCTAAGGTCAGTAAGCTCAACGTGCGCATTTACGAGGTCGCTATCTCGTACTACGGGCGGACCTACGACGAGGGGAAAAAGATTAATTGGAAAGACGGCTTGAGCGCTCTGCGCTGCATTCTGAAGTACAATTTGCTCCGTTGATGAGCGAGCCGCCCAACCTGCAGTCCGATACGGACGACTTCGAGTTCGAAGCGCTGGCCCAGGCCGTCAACTATCGCAAGGCCCTGTTCACGGAATTCGGTCCCTTCTTGAAAGGAGACGTCGTGGAGGTCGGCGCCGGCATCGGCCAGATGACCGACCACCTCGTGCGGCTCCCGGCCGTCCGGCGCGCCATCGCGGTCGAGCCGGACCGCCGCTTTTGTGCCCGCCATCACGCCGATTTCCCCCAGCACGAAATTCTTGAAGGCACCGCCGCCGACTTGCCTGCAGACACCGCTTGCGACGCCATCCTCAGCATCAACGTCCTCGAACACATCCGCGACGACGAAGCTGAGTTGGCGCGATACGCGAGCCTGCTCCGGCAACGCCAGGGCTCCCTCTGCCTTTTTGTCCCTGCGCGCCCCGAGATTTATGCGCCTATCGACAAGGATTTCGGCCACTTCCGGCGCTATAAGCGACCCGAGCTTCGGAAAAAGCTCGTTGCTGCCGGTTTCGAAATTGTTCGCCTGCACTACTTCAACTCCCTCGGTTACTTCGCCTGGTGGCTCAATTTTTGCCTGCTGAAAAAGCGTTCCTTCGAAGGCCAAAAGGTCCGGCTATACGATCGCGCGATCTTCCCGGTTGTTCACGCGCTGGAGGTCAAAGCACTGCGGCCGCCCTTCGGGCAAAGCTTGCTCGCTGTTGGCAGAAGTTTGCCTTACGGCAAGCCCGCGCGAAGAGCAGGGCAATAGACGAAAAGCGAAGCGCGATGGCGCGTTCTTGAGGCGTCGCGACTGTTCACGGTCAATGTAGGAGACGACGTGAGGAGTCTCTGATCTGATGTTTGTCGTTAAAAAGAGAGACTGCTTACGTCATCTTCTACAATGGCCACAAACCTGCAAGACGACCTTGTCGCTAGCCGCGATCAGTTCGGTTCGATCAGGAACAATTCCTTGTCAACGCTGCCGCTGTTCGTCGAGAATGCGCGTGTGAATTTTCGCCAGAAGATCATTTCCTGGGAGCAGTTGCCGCGGTGGCGGGCAGCCCTGCGTGCCGGCGGCCAGCGGCTGGTGGTTACCAACGGCTGCTTTGACCTGCTCCACCCGGGCCACGTCGTCTATTTGGAAACCGCCCGGAACCTGGGTGATGCCCTCCTGGTGGGGCTTAATGGGGATCAATCGGTAGGCCAGTTGAAAGGCGAAGGCCGGCCCGTGAACAGCGAGCAAGACCGCGCGATGGTTTTGGCCGCCCTCGAGAGCGTCACCGGTGTTTGCATTTTCGCCGAGCGCGCTGCCACCAGGTTTCTCTCCCGGGCCCAGCCCGACGTTTACGCCAAAGGCGGCGATTACACGCTGGACACGCTCAACCAGGAGGAGCGCCGAACCGTTGAACAGGCCGGGGGCAAAATCGAGATTGTCCCCTTCCTCCCGGGCAAATCCACAACTGCGCTGCTGAAAAAGATAGCCGAATTGTAGCGGCTTCCTCCCCGGCCATCTTCACCGAATTACACGTGAGCTTGCCGCCACGGCAACTCCCCGGCCATAATCCGCCTCCGATGGAACTCGAGTACGGCCTTTCACCCGCGACTCTGGCGCACAAGCTTCGCCGCTTCGAACGCCTCCACCGCTTTGCCCAGTGGCTGCGCCACGACCTTTGGGGCGGGCTGGTCGAGGCGCTCATCGAATTGGGCCGCTTCACGTTCAGAGGTTCCGCCCGGTTTGGTCCGCCCACCGGCACTTTCTCCATCTACCAGGCGCTTCGCAATGGTTTCCCAAAAGTCAATGGTCGGCTGCTGCTCGAAGACCAGGGTCACCCCGCGGTCACTGAGGACTCACTGTTCGTGCTCGGCCACTACTGTCAGCATCTCGAGCAGCCTTGGCCCATCTTCTGGAGCGAGCACGCTCCCGCCCGGCTGGCGACGGAGAGCTTGGTTTTGCTGGACAACAAACGCGTTTGCATCGAATCCGTCTATGGCTTTCCGAGGTTGCGCGGCGACCCGGCTTACCGTTTTTTTCACCTGCCGCCTTCCCTCAGGTTGAAAGGAAGCTGGACAAGCGTCGTCTCGCGCTGGGTGCCAACCTCCGGCCATCCCAACTACACCCACTGGCTGCTCGATGCGCTGCCCCGACTTGCTATGCTGCCGGAACTCCCCAGGGATACTCAGATCCTGGTGCCTTCTTCGCTCTTCCCCTCCGAAAGGGAAAGCCTGGCCCTGCTCGGCCTCCTGGACCGATGCCGGTTCACCTCCGAAATTCACCTCGAGGTCGAACGCTATTTCTTCAGCTCACCGACCGCGATGCTCCAGTGTTACAATCCCTTCGGCATAAATTTTCTCCGCTCGGCGTTTCTGCCGAAGAGGGATCCTCATTATTCCGGGCCGAAAAAGTTTTTCGTTGCCCGCACGGGCTCAGTGCGCAATCTCAAAAACATGGACGAGCTCCATGACTTCTTCACGCGTATCGGCTGGGCCCTGGTCCAGCCGGCCGAACTGACCTTTGCGCAGCAGATCAAGCTTTTCTCCGAAGCTGACGCCATCTGCGGCACCGTCGGCAGCGGCCTGACTAACGCCGTTTTTTGCCGGGTCGGATGCCAAATCCTTCTCCTCGCGCAAGACTTCATGCTCGACGGCTGGCTGGACTGCATTTCCCAGGTGGTTGAGGCGGACTATCATTGCCTGATTTGTCCCTCGGGGTATCGCCATGACATTCAGCCTGACTTGCAGCGCGTCAAGGACCTCCTCCGTCGCCTGGGCCATGCGGTTTGATTGAACGCCCTGCGCCGACTCCCACGCCGCGGCTTGCTGTCCCTAGCAAAAATCGGAAGAGAGTCGTTCCGAGGCTGCGCGCTCCGTACAACGGCCAGTACCAATAATTGAGCAGGCAGCCGGCGACCAACGGCCCCAGCACCAGCGCCCCTAGCCCCAGCGAAGTGAAATGGATAAGCGCCAGCGAAAGGACCAGGCTTAGAACATTCGAACCCACTGAGTGCCACAGGTAAGGTAAGCGGTTTCCCAGCAGAATGGCTGTGCCCCAAAAAGTGAATTGCATTTCCAGGAACGAATTCAGACCCAGCAAGCCAAACCAAATCGCCGGGAGCACCTGTTTACCACTGCCAAACCGCTCCAGCAATGGTGGCCCACAAAGTAACAGGAAGGCGGCCATCGCCAGAAAGGAGAGATTCTGCAGCCACAGCCTCGGTCTTAGCACCCGCTGAATCGCGCCGAAATCATGCTGTGAGTAATACTGACCCACGACCGGCCACTTGACCAGCGTCCACACCCAGGCCATTCCGGTAGCGATACTCAGGAGCTGATTGGATAATCCGTAGCGCGCATTCGCCACCAGACCTAACACCTGCAAGCAGATCGCCGTGTTGGCGTTCACGGTGAGGTATCCGCCGAAGCACTGCACGCCCACACGCCAGGCGTTCGGCCATAGAATGCTCAGGTTCTTCTTAACCTCCACCCGTTCCGGCGTCGGGTGGCCCGCAAGCAAAGCGAGACAACGCCGTCTCGCCAATTGCCTTTGAACCAAGGCGCCGACCAGAGTGCCGATCGGCAGACTGAGCAAGCCCCAGCCGCAAACCAGCAGCACCGCCGCCAGCACTAGGCGAATCGTCGTGGCCAGCACCGCGATCCGGGCCGCCGTGACCACTTCGTTCATGCTGCGTAAGTAGATTTCCCACCAGTTCGAATAAATGTCCCAGAGTGCTCCGACGAGCGTCGCCCCCCACGCCAACCTTGTTAGCGCCGGCGATGCCGTCTCATGAATCCGTAGTTCAACGACGTACGTACCCCAAATGGCCAGGATCAGCAGCAAGGCCAAAGTCAGAAACCGATACAGCGTTCGGGTGGTATAAAGCAGCTCCCAGAGCAAATGATAATTCGGCGACGTCGAGCTCCCGGCTTTGGCCACGCCCTGCGCTTGAATCGCCTCCGCCCCGCCCATGGCATAGCTGACAAACCTCGCGAGCGTCGGCGCAAAACCGAAATCAACCATTGTCGTGATGGCCCCCAGGCTCAGAAGAACATAATACATCCCCAGCTCCGCCGTCGGTAACTTCCTGAGCACCAACGGCAGAAGGATCAACCCCAGCGCCAGCCGCAGTCCATTCAAACACCAAGACCAGAAAACAGCGGAACCCGAAATCCGCTTAAGCGCGACGCCTGGTTGGTTCAGTCGCAATGATGCTGGCCAGTGAACGTTCATCTAAAGTGATGCAGGTTGGCGAAAAAGCGAACCGCGGGTCAAGTGACAAGACCTATGTCGAGCTCGGCCTACGGCTCAGCTCATGCCCGTGCCGCCGAGGTCACATTCTTAAGTCCCTCTGCTTCGGGCAGCGCCGCCTGAAGCAAGACGGGTCGGGGTACCTTGATCGTTTCCCACAATGCGAGCCCCTTTAGCCGCAGCCGGTAGCGAGGCTGTACGGACCGCAGAAACTTGATGAGCATCTCGGCGTGAGCCGGGTGATGGTAGGTTGTCACCGCGATCTGAGGTGAAAACTCGCGAATCAGTCGTTCGGCCCCTTGGATGACATCCACATCAGCTCCCTCAGCATCGACTTTGATCAGATCTTGTGCGCCTAGCTTGATACGTCGCTCGGCGCAATAATCATCCAGAGCAACCTGGTGAACCTGCAAGGTTCCCGGGCCCGCCTCAGTTACGATGCGGTTGGACTCAGGCACTCCGGAATTCGTAAAGAACACCTGCCGCGAATTTCGGCCCACGGCGCAAATCTCGACATTGATCCGCTCTGCCACGCCGTTAGCTTCCGCGGCGCGAGACAAAAACGACGCTGTGCGTGGCGCGGGTTCAAAGCAAATCACACGCGCGGCTTGGCCGTGGGCGGTGATCCGCAGCGCAAACAGACCCTCGCAGGCTCCCACGTCGAGAACCAGGCTGGAAGGCGACAGATAAACCGGTGGCGTGTTATAATAGTGCGGGTTAGTGGGGTCGATTTCCTGCAAGATGCCTCCCGCCGTGCCGCCGGAGACCTCCCCCAGCCAATAGAAGATCAGCCCGTTTCGCCTCAGTTTGATTTCCCGGACATTCTCAGGGAGCACTCGTATTTCGAGCTCCTTGTGGATAAAACGCCGCATCTGCCACTCCGTTAATCGATTGGGTTGCAGTACGAAACTCAGATATTTACAAGCATCTCTGGCCGAATAAACTCCAGGATAAACTCGGAATGAGCGCCACGTGCGGTAGCACCTGATAGCGAGCGCGAGGGGATTCTTCTTTTTCATTTACCTGTGCTGCTCAAGTCTCTCCAGGGTGGGAGCTTAGTCTCCACCACTAGAGGCAAGCCAGGAAGCTGGAAAAGGTTCTCATAGCCGCGGGATAATGAGGCTCTCTCTTGCTGGTGTCAAACCCTGCCGCAACGCCGTGTGGATCTGCGGGGTGTGAGACACAATTCTTCGTCCAGAATGGATTCTCTTGGGATTGCGGAATTTTGTATCTCGTCGGCTCGAGCGCGCTCCGCGTCGATTCATCTCGGCGCGATGCATGCCACTGTTCGGTTCAGAAGAAGTTTATCCTGCACCCAAACCAGCGGCCTTCGTCACCGAAGCCTTTACTCAAGCCGTTGGTTCAAGCATCATTAAACTGCTGCCGGTAAACCTCGCAGCGCTGGACACTGTTAATCGTTATTCACATGAACGTTGGCCGGCCAACCTTGATTACATTACGGCGAGAAGAGGAAAAATGTCTCCGCTAAGGTTGGCGTTTATCGTGGCTGATGAGCGTGAAGCGTTCTTCCAATATGAGTTGGCGGACCCTTATTTTGGGTCCGCGCCGTCCGCGTTGCTGGCCGGCCTGGAGCAGTGTTCCGACATTGAAGTGCACATCGTCACCTGCGTCCGGCGCAAGGTCCGGGCGCCGGAACGCTTAGCGAATAACATTTTCTACCACGCCTTGCAGGTACCCCAATGGGGCTTTCTCCGCACGGGCTACTTGCCTGCCATTCTCAAAATTCGCAGGAAGCTCCGGGACCTTCGTCCCGACATCGCTCACGGTCAGGGAACCGAACGATACTACGCCCTTGCAGCGGCCCTTTCCGGCTTCCCCAACATCATCACCATCCATGGCAACATGCGCCAGGTCGCCAGGGCGCTGGGAGCCAATCCGTTCTCCTTCCATTGGATCACGGCCCGAATGGAGTCCCTGGCCATCCGCCGGACCGGAGGTGTGGTCTGCCTGAGCCGCTACACCCAGGCTCAAGTCCAGGCGCTCGCTCACAAGACTTGGCTCGTGCCTAACGCTGTCGATGAGGCCTTTTTCGATGTCCGGCGCACGGTCGCCACACCGCCGACGCTTGTGTGCGTCGCCAATGTTTATCCTTACAAGAACCAGAACCTGCTGATTCGGACCCTCGACCCGATAGCCGCGGAAACAGGGGTTCGCTTGGTGTTTTTGGGGGGAGTCATCGCAGGAGACCCCTACGGCCTCGAATTTCTGGCCCTGGTGCGGGAGCGGCCCTGGTGCTGCTTTGAAGGCTTTCAGAAAGGCGACGCGCTGAGGGCACACTTCACCTCCGCCAGCATGATGGTGCTGCCGACCCTTGAGGACAATTGCCCAATGGTCGTTTTGGAATCCATGGCGGCTGGGGTGCCCGTCGCGGCCGCGCGCATCGGCGGCATCCCTGATCTGATTGACCATCGAGTCAATGGCCTGCTCTTCAACCCGCGGGACCCCGCCGACATACGAGCTGCAGTGCTCGAACTGCTGCAACCGGAAGCGTCCAATCGAATGGCTGCCGAGGCGAGGAAACGGGCGCTCGAACGCTATCATCCCGCCAAGATCGCGCGCCGCCACGTCGAGATTTACCGCGAGGTGGCGGACGCCGCTCCAAACCCGGCAAAAACCGCCTAACTACGCGGGGTCTGAATGTTGGCTGAAATCTCAGCAGCGGACGGGAGTGGACGGGAGCTTGCCACCTCCCACGGCGGCGCATACAGTGCTGTCCCTTTTTGCAGAGAGTCTCGCTGGGCACTTGTTAAAATACGCATGACACAGATCGCTGGCCAATTAAGCGACACCGAGAGACGATTGCTGACCGAGGCGATATTGCAAGCTCCGAAAAAGCCCGAGAACGTCATCGAGGTAGGGACGTGGCTCGGTGGCGGCAGCACGTTGCACATTCTCCGTGCTCTGCAGCGAAACGGCGCGGGACATCTCTGGGGCGTGGAGGCAAACCGCTCAATTTACGAACAAATGCTGGCCAACATCCGTGCCGCCGCGCCCGAGGTGTGTGACCGCTTTACCCCGGTGTTTGGGTTTTCTCAGGACGTCCTCCCGCAATGGATCAAAACGCAAAAGCCGGCCTCAACCGTCGATTTTGTCTTTCTCGATGGCGGCAACCATCCAGGCGAACAGATAAAGGAATTTCATCTGTTGGACAGGCTTATCCCGGCGGGCGGCCAGCTCATGGCGCATGATGCAATAGTGCGCAAGGGCAAGTGGCTTGTGCCTTATGTCTCCCTCTTGGATAACTGGGAAAGCCACCTCCACTCCGATTCTAGCGAAGTAGGCTTATTCCATGCAAAAAAAACCGCCGGCGCTCCCTCATCGGCAAGCTTGCGTGCGGCCAGGGCAAAACTGTTTCGTATGCAATGCAGTCCGATGGAAATCGCGGCTGGCATCATGCCGTCGCCGGTCTGCGGCTTCATTCTGAACCTGCTCCCCACCCGGTTTGTCAAATTTCTGTACCACGGATTCAAGTGAATCTTCGCGAATGAACCATTTCCCGAGAAATGTTGCCCGACTCGCGGGGCAAGCTGCGTTCCGGTTTCCTCCTCATCGCCGGAGAGTCCATCACCGCCGTTCTCCAGAACACTTACCTAATGTGATGCCTCCTCGGGTATCGAGCTTCCATGTCTATTAGAGCCACCGTCGAAATCGCCGCAGTCCCGACGGCCGCCGATCGCCCCACTTACCCCTACAGCGCAGCCGAGAAATTATCGCGGTTCCTCCCTTGCCTAAGACAGAGAGTATTTCCGCGGCGTAATTTGTTCGCAGGACCCTATGCCGGAGAATTTGGTCCCGAATTAATGCAGTGGCAAGGTTACGTCCGGGGGCGGCGCCGCTATTATAAGCAGATCCACGTGCTGACCTATCCCGGCCGGGAGTACTTATATGAAGGCTGCCAGGTTCACTTCCATGACATTGACCTGAAGAATGCGGGGTATTGGTACGGGCGGTTAAGTCCAGCGGACTCGGAGCGGATGGCACGCGCAAAAGCCGATGAAATCGGACTGAAAGACTACGACATCTTCGACACTTCCTTGCTCTGCACTCAGTACCACAAGAGACTGTTCTGGCGCCAGGAATTCCGGCTGCTCGCAGAACCGCCGCTGGTGCAGACGCCCTACGACGTCGTTTTCCATTTTCGAGCCGTGCGCAAAGTCGGACCCGACCCATTGAAGAATTACCCGCCGCCCTTGGCGGACGAACTAGCCCGAAGGTGCATTGACGAGGGTTTGTCGGTGGCCTGTGTTGGCCATCCCGACTATTCCTATTGTCCCGCCAACTGCGCCGATCTTCGGTTCGCGGACTTGCGCCAAACCGTCGCCGCCATTTCCTCCGCTCGTGTCGGTGTCGGCGAGGCCAGCGGCGGAATGCACCTGGTGAACGCCTGCGGCAAACCCTCGATTATCTGGGGCGACGGCCAATGGCGAATTGATCCTGCCCTGAACTGGAATCCGTTTCGGGTCCCGATCTACGTAGTCACCAATGCCGCCTGGCAGCCAACACCAACTGAGGTTTGTCACGCCACAGTCAAGGCGCTGGAAGATCTGCGCGCCAGGACGGACACCTTTACTCGGCCGGCTTATACTCTGCCGGCTCAGCCCATCGGCTATTTTTGATCTCGAATAATTTTGGTCGCGAGACGCCCAGTTTCCCCAGTCGGAAAATCAATCCGGTCCAAAGACAGCCGAGGCCGTACTTTATGCTGCGGCGCAGGTTGATCGAGGAAGCTTCCGCAAAATATTTCGTCGGGCAACTCACCTCCGCGATCGTGAAGCCGTGCCAGAGGATTTGCGCCAGCATCTGATTATCAAAGACAAAGTCGTCAGAGTTCCTGGACAGGTTCAACTTCTCGATGATCTCTCGCGAAAAGGCGCGGTAACCGGTGTGATACTCCGAGAGTTTGGCGCCCACCAGCAGATTCTCGGCAAACGTCAGCGCCCGGTTGGAAATGTACTTCCACAGCGGCATTCCTCCTTTCAAAGCGTAGCCGCCCAAAATCCTGCTCCCCAGCACGCACGGATGCAGCCCGTTGCCGATAATCGAGACCATCGCCGGAATCAATTTGGGGGTGTATTGGTAATCGGGGTGGATCATGATGATGATGTCCGCACCGGCCTCCAGCGCCAACCGGTAGCAGGTCTTCTGGTTCCCGCCATAACCCTTGTTGACCTCGTGCACGTGCACCTGCATCCCCTCCAGGCTCCGCGCAACCGCCACCGTATCATCCCGGCTCCGGTCATCCACCAGAATCATGGTATCCACCAGGCCCTGCTCGCGGACCTCCGCATAAGTCTGGCGCAGTGTCTTGGCCGCATTATAGGCCGGCATTACCACCGCCACTTTCTTATCTCGGTACATGGCTTCTCGTTAAATCCAAACTTCGGCGCATTCGGCGCATTCCGTGTATTCCGCGGTATCAATCATTTTACGCATGCTGCCATTTGTGACTGGTCCTCAAGGCTTCGCAAGGCCGAGGAGAGGTTGGCACAAAAGTTGCCCAACGCGAAATGAGCCAGAAAATGTTCGCGCAGGACGGCGAATTTATCGTAAGCGGCAAGTTCGGTCAGCGCGGCGGCAAGCTCCTCGGGATGCGCCACCCCCGCCACACCTCGGTAACCCGCGGGCATCATTTCGCAGACTGACGGCAGCCGGGTGATGACAGTGGGCAAGCCGAAAGCCAGCGCCTCAATGACGCTGACCGGCTGGTTCTCCCAATGGGAAGGAAAACACAGTAAATCCGCCTCCAGCAATGCCTGCGATTTCTTGAAGCCCTGCACAAAGCCCACATGCTGAATGGCGGTCGCCCCCGGTGCGGTTTCGAGCATCTCTTCGAATCGCTTCCTTTCCGCGGGGTCGGGAAAGCTCCCGGCGATAATCAGCCGGAAACTCAGCGGCGAGCCCTGGGCCTTCATTTGCTCGTTCGCCTTCAACACTGCCTGGACGGCGTCGAAAAGCCCCTTCTCGCCAGTGCAATGCGCGAGAAACAGCACCCTGATGGTTTGCGGGTCCGCCCCAAGGTCTCCTGGCTCCCGGACCGCTGGCGTCTTGCCGGCTAGAATTCTCCGCCGGGCCGCCATCCGCGCCTGGCGTCGTGGCAACACTTGCGTCTCGAACTCCGGGCATGGATCGGGAATCCCGTTGGCGACGACTTCAATCCGCCTGGGCCACAGCTTCTCCGCGTTATAACGGTTGTGCTGCGACAGCACGATGCTTAAGTCCGCCTCGCCCAGAAAACGGTAGGTAAGCCCGCGGGTGCGTCCGTTCGCGGCGATTTCCAGCCATTTGGCCAGACTGCTGGCGTGCCAATGAAACACCACTTTCTTGAAGAAGGGACGGCACAAACCCATCACCAGCCAATCGCGGTACACCGAAGCTTTCTTTCCCGGTGCCGGCACATAGTACAGCGTGGCCGCACTGTAACGAAACCGGCACCAGATCGCCTGCGCGCAATGCCAGAACAACAGAAAAAGCTTGCTGAACCGTACCCCGCCGACGTCCTCGAGGTCCTTCGAAACCCGGGCGTTGACGTGATAGCAATCTATGCCGAAACCTCGTTCCTCGTCCCGGCCGCCCCGTTTGCGTAAGTCCCCGCCCAGCCCCTCCAGCAAGAGCTGAACCATGTAGCTCTGGCCGTGGTGCGGCGGTGGCGTATGGGCAAATACCACGAGTTTCATCGATGCGATATCAAGGCCACGCGGTCTTTGGATGTCAACTGCAGTTTCAGGATGAAAGTTTCACCACTGCGCACTGAGTATCCCAAAGCGGGATCACCGGCTCCCTCTTCTCCTTGAAAAAATCTGTGAATGCCTTTTTGACTCCCGGGACGGTCAGGTTGGAGTAGTCATGGGAGACGATAATACCCCCTGCCACCATCCGTGGATAGAAAAAATCCAGCGCCTTGTAAGTCGATTCGCAAATATCGAGGTCCAGATGCACAAAACGGTACTGTTGGTTTGACGGCTCTTGGCCCTGAGCTGATTCAGGGAAGATGCCCTTGTAAATGTGGACGTTTTCAAATCTCGAGAGATACTTCGTTACGTCCTCACAAGCAGTATCCTCGAAATCGCCCCTGCGAAATCCCCCGTCGGTGGCCGGGTTCACGTGCGGCATTCCTTCAAAGGTGTCGAACAGATAAAGCGGAGCACTCCCTTTGACCGCGCACAAAATCCTGGCGCTGCCCCCGCGGTAAACCCCAGCCTCGGCCAGCGCCCCGGGCAACCCTGCCGTTGCCTTCGCAAGGCCGTAGAGGTTGTATCGCTCAGCCAGCGTCTGTGTCACCCGGTTGCAGGCTAACAGCTCAGTGTGGAGGTCCAGGAATTCGTCGTCCTTGCTTATCTCCAGCCCGTTAAGTCTCCTGAGCTTGAGGTAGGCCGAACGGCGGTAGCGGAGAAGCCAAAGCAGTAGTTGAGTTCTTATTCGCATAATCTTGAAACCGCTACCGTTACCTCGGGGCGCCTCTGGGCGGCAAAGCTTTCCATGCCAGTCAACACAACCCGCGGTGCGACCGAGTTCGTTCGACGGATCAGCACGCAAATGTTCGCTTTTCCGGGGGGCAGCAAGCGGCTGTATTCGTAACGTCTCAGGACTTCATAGCCCGGCACGTCTCCACTCGAGAGCAGATAATTGTCGTTGTGCACCCACCATAGGCCTCTCGGGACGTCAAACTTCTCAGTGGGGTCGTATAGATACCACCCATTAAACTCGTAACCCCCGTCGATCTCGGTCAGCGGTACATGATCTTTCTTAACGAGTGTCGCCAGCGCCGCCCACCGCACGCGGTTCCAAGTCAGGTAATCGCGCGTGGTCATGACGCTGAAAGCCGCAACCGCCAACAGTGCAGCGAGTATCCCAACCGCGTATCTCCGGCGCATAAAAGGCAGCTCTTCGCCGTCCGGGGGGACCGTTACACAGACCAGCAAGGGAATTACTACAAGCAGGTAACGGTCGGCGTAAGCACGCGCCAGGGGCAGGAAGTAGATCAGCGAGCCAGCCAGGCAAAAAACCAGAAGCCGTTGGCGCATAAGCCCGCGACAGCCCGGTTCGTCATAGAATCCTGCCAGAAGGGCAGTAAATCGCCGCAACATCAGTCCGCCGACCAACACGCTCACGACCGTCACCAGGCACCAGAACCACCCTGGCAGCGCCGGAACATTGGGCAAATGCAGGACGAACGTATCGCGAAGAGTTAAGGGCCCGATTCCCTGAGGGACTAACACGTACCCTCGTAAGGGCATGGTTTTATGGTTCACCAGGAGCCACGTGAAACAGCCCGCAATAAACGCGAGAAAAACCGCGTTTGCCGTCCAATTCACCCACGTTCGGACCTGCCGTGGTGGAAGTCGCATCAAGCAGGCCAGCGGTGACAGAAATAGGCCCAGATACAGCACTGCGGTCACCGTGTTTTTCACCGAGGTAGCGATGAAGTGGACCGGCTCGCGCACGGCCTCCCGTAAGACCAACCCCTGGCCAACATACGAATCGGGCAACCGACCTGACTTCCGCAGCCAGTATTCAAAAATCATGAGGCTCCCTGCGGTTATCAATGTCGGCGTGCCCGCTCTCAAGAGGCTTCTCCACGAAACCCTCTCACTCATCAGGACGCTGCATCCAAATGCCATTGGCACAAACAGTCCAAGTTGACGGCAAAGTGTGGCGGCAACAGCTAACACCGTGGCAACCAACGTAAACAGGAACGAGTCTTGGCGGAGTCCTTTCAAAAAAAATAGCGCCGACAACGTCGTCATAGTGGCGAACGACACGTCCGTCATGAACGTATTCGACATGGCGAGATAGACCGGGCAGAAGCCGAAGGTCAGGGCTCCTGCCACCGCGAATTTCCGCTCCGCTCTGGCCTCACGAAGTAGCCAATAACACGCGAGCACACCCACCAACCCCAGAAGAAGGATCGAAAACCGCAAAACGGTGAAAGAAAATCCGAAGAGAGCACAAAACAGAGCGCCCCAGAGCGTGTGCGTCACCAACGTCATCCCCGTCCACCCGAGCGGACGAAAGGCACCCGTTTCGAGCATCCGCTTTACGCTCATGCTCCACGCCCAATCGTCGTTGAGCGGAAAATTCCCGATGGGATTGACCACCGCCACACCGAGAATCCACATCATGGCGATGAGCACTAAATCGAACGCCGCCGAAGCGCCAGGAGAGGAGAACCTGGATCCCGCTTCAGATGGGCGTTCCGTCATGTTTCGTACGTCCCATCATTAGCTGAGGCGCTGACCAGCGACAATTCAATTCCCCCCAATCCTTAAGGATTTCGATACCTCCAGACGTCACAAATTTGGCTGGCGTCCACTGCCAGCAGCCTGCAATGTTGCTGGCTCTGCCGCTCGCAGGCGGACCGCTTGGACCCTCTCCGCTGCGCAGTGCATATCGATTTATGGACAAAAACAGAACAGTTGAGAAAGATCCGAAGCTCAAAAAAGATGATTTGATTGTGATCGGCGGCGCCGGCGGCTTTATCGGAGGCTCGCTTGCCCGCTACTTCCACAATAAAGGATTCACACGCATTCGCGGCATCGATAAAAAGCCCCTGCCCGAATGGTATCAGCGCGTCCCTGGCGTTGAGTGCCTCACCCTCGACCTCAGCCACGAAGACAATTGCCGCCGCGGCTGCGAGGGTGCGGTCGAGGTCTATAACCTGGCCGCCGACATGGGCGGCATGGGCTTCATCGAGCGCTTCCGCGTCGAGTGCCTCCGCAGCATCCTCATCAACACTCACCTGCTCGAAGCCGCCTACCGCGCCGGGGCCCGTCGTTATTTCTTCTCCTCTTCCGCTTGCGCCTACAACATTCTCCTCCAGCAGGACCCCAAAGTCCGCGCCTTGAAGGAATCCGACGCCTACCCCGCCATGGCCGAGCGGGGGTACGGCTGGGAAAAGTTGATGTCGGAAATGTTTTGCCAGGAATACTGGGCCGAGCGCGGCCTAAAAACCGCCATCGCCCGCTTCCATAACGTTTATGGCCCCTGGGGCACGTGGGACGGCGGCCGCGAGAAGGCCCCGGCCGCCATCTGCCGTAAAGTTATCGAAGCCATCGACGCCCGGAACCACTCGATAACGATTTGGGGCGACGGCCACCAGACTCGCAGCTTCATGTACATCGACGACTGCACCAAAGGCATCGACCGAATAATGCACTGCGATGAATTAATCGCGACACCCATTAACCTCGGCTCCAGTGAACTCGTCTCGATTAATGACCTCGTCTCCAAAGTCGAGAAGATCGCCGGCATCAAACTCAGGCGCCAGTACGACCTGAGCGCGCCTCGCGGCGTTGCCGGTCGCAACAGCGACAACACTTTCATTCAGAAAGTGCTTCGTTGGGAACCCAACACCTCCCTCGACGCGGGCCTGCGCGCTACGTACAAGTGGATTAAGGAGCAGTACAACGCCCACAAGAAGGGCCGGCGAGTAGTTGAGTAATGGGGTCAATCGTTAAGATGCTATGCAGAGCGTCATAAATAACTGCGCATCATCAGCGAGGGAACACTGTTTTTTTGCGCCTCTTTGCAGCCTCATGCGCATATAATCGTGACTCCGTGTATAATAGGTTAAGATGGTTAAAACGTGATGCCTCTTGGGGTGCAACTAACACTGGCGGGCGCATGAGGGTGCATCGGGGCGCGCTTGCGTTTTGGAGTGCGGCGGTCCTCTGCCGCTTTCCTTCCTTCCGCAATCCGATGGCCCACGATTCGCATCCCACGCCACTCTTCACCTACTCATGATGCGCTCCGCCAAAGCATGATTCGCTGGATCAAGAAACGGCTCTGGAGGCTCATCGGCACGAGGGGCCATGGGGATTACATTCGTGCGATGGTCCGAAGCGGCGAGTGTCTCACCGGCTTGGACATCGGTTGTGGCCAATCGTCCGTACTGGCCCCCTTCCGCCCTCCGCTCCGGACCGTAGGTCTGGACGCATTTGAAGGAGCTATAAACGAGGCGCGCGCGCGCCGTCAGCACGACGAATACGTGCTCGCCGACGTCCTGAAAGTTGACCCCGAAACCATCCTGGAACGGGCCGGCCGCCGGCCATTCGATCTCGTCACGCTCATCGATGTAATCGAGCATTTCCCGAAGCGGCAGGGTTTTGAGTTGCTCGAGCGGTGCGAGCGTCTCTCAGCCAAATACGTTATTCTGGTAACTCCGAACGGCTTTTTGGCGCAGGGACCGGAGTACGGCAATCCCTACCAACGCCACCTCTCCGGGTGGTTCGGCCACGACTTTGAAGGGTTGGGTTATACCGTCCGCGGCATGATGGGTACAAGGTTTCTGCGGGGTTATGCCGCCTTGCCTCGCTACAATTTCCCCGGGGCGCTCGAACTTGACTGGGTTCTTTCATGGCTGCTCCGCGCCGAGAAGAATTACCGTCGGGCGTTCAGCCTGCTTGCGATCAAAGATGTCCGGGGAACTCCAGCCAGGCTCGGCGGTGCCTCGGGTGCAAAACTCGGCAAGCCATACGAACTGCCTTTTCCTCGGCGCGGCGACGGATGACCACGATGTTTCAGGCCTACGGGCCTAAGAGGGCCACAAGCCCACGGGACTGTCTCGCGCGGTAGTCCGGTAATCCTGTAGTCTCGTCGTCCCGTGGTCCCGTGGTCCCGCAGTCCCGTCGTCTTTCTTGTTGCCAACCCGTGGCATTTTGCCTGTAATTACAAGCAGAATGGCAAGTTCAGTCACGATCGGGCGGGCACAACTGGCTTTCATCCTGTGTCTTCCTTTGGCGATTCTGCTGGGATACCTCCTGTCGGATCCTCTGGACCCGGGAAATACATTGCTGGTGGTGTTGATGATGGGCGTCCTGTCGATCCCGTTGCTGATGCGCTGGCATCACCCCATGCTGGCCTTTGCGTGGAATGCGGCCATCGCCCCTGCATTCCTGCCGGGCCAGGCCTTTCTCTGGGCGCCGCTGGCCTTCCTCGCCTTGGGCTTTGCCATCGTGAACCGCTTTACCAGCGTGGAAGCACGCCTGATTTCCGTCCCTTCGGTTGCCAAGCCATTACTCCTTTTGCTGGTGGTTGTCCTAGGCACCGCCTTTCTGCACGGCGGGTTTGGCCTCCGAAGTTTCGGGTCCGTGACCTATGGTGGCAGGAATTATGTTTACATCTTGGCTGCTATAGCCGGTTATTTCGCCCTCGTCAGTCAACACATCCCGAAGGAGCGGGCAAATCTCTATCTGGGTCTGTTCTTCCTCCCCGGCCTCACCGCGCTGGTGCCTAACTTGGCCTATCTTGGAGGCCGGCCCTGGTTTTTTCTCTTTCAGTTTTTCCCACCAGTATATGCCGTGGACCAGGCGCGTGGCGATTACGCCCTTGAATCTCAGTTCTCCCGCATTTTCGGGTTGACTATGGCTTCGATAGCCGTCCTCGGCTGGGTGCTGGGTCGGTATGGGCTGGCTGGTGCGCTGAATTGGCGGAAACCGTGGCCCTTGTTCTGGTTTTTTGTGGCTTTCACCGCCTGTGCTTTCTGCGGGTTCCGTTCTATTCTTATTACTTTCTTTCTGATAATCGCCCTGCAATTTTGGTTTGAAGGTCTCTTTAAGGTCCGAACGGTGTTTACCGGGCTGGCAGCGCTGCTCGTAGCAGGCGCCTTCCTGGTCACCAGCGCCGACAAGTTGCCTATGGTCGTTCAGAGAAGCATCAGCTTCCTCCCTGTCCGCGTCAGCCCGATCATCGAGCTCAGTTCCTCGGGTTCAACCGAATGGCGGCTACAGATGTGGAATGAACTCCTGCCGCAGGTTCCAAAATACCTGCTGAAGGGCAAAGGCTTTGGCATTGATCCCACTGATTTGGCCTTCGCGTCGCGAGCCTCTGGCTTCAGCGAGGGTTTCGAAGGGTCTATGGTCGCGGGCGATTACCACAGCGGGCCGCTCTCTTTAATCATTCCCCTGGGAATCTGGGGCGTTATTGCATTCGGCTGGTTCGTCGCCGCAAGTCTCAAGTTCCTCTACCGGCGACATCGGTTCGGTGCTCCCGAGCTGCGGACGATTAACACCTTCCTCCTGGCCTATTTCGTTGCCCGGTTGGTTGTTTTCATTTTCGTGTTTGGCGGCTTTTTCTCGGACCTTTTCATTTTCACAGGTCTTATTGGCCTGAGCGTCAGCCTGAATGGCGCCACCCTCCCCCAACCGGCCGAAGCCAAAGCCGAGTCCGAATCCGAAGAACTCGCCTATCAAGCGCACCTGGCCTCCCAGCGAGCACAGTAGGGCGGATGGCGGAAGCGGAAGGGTAGCGCGATGCGGGCAACGGAGTGATGGAGTGATGCCGAAAACCGCCTTCTCACTCCAATACTCCATCACTCCCCCCGTCTCCATCATTGCGGCGTCAGACCTGGATCTGGTATAGAACTTTCGAGAAGATTCTTGTGCGGATGCAACCAACTGTTTTCGTGACGACCATTTTCGGGCTGGACACCTCTAGATGATTCAGCCCATCCAGACTCCATCCGCTGCCACCCCGCTTACCCTTCTCTCCGTGGTGATCCCCGCCCGCGACGAGGCCGATTGCATCGCCTCGACCGTCGAGCACCTGCATCTCGAGTTGCGTCTGCATAACGTTCCCCACGAAATCATCGTAATCGATGATGGCAGCACGGATGATACCTGGCGCGTCCTTACCGAGCTACAGCGCACTGATCCCAGCCTGCGCCCCATGCAAAATCCCGGGCCTCATGGCTTTGGCCGCGCGGTCATCTATGGCCTCGACCACAGCGCGGGTGATGCCATTGTCATTATGATGGCGGACGAATCGGACGACTGCCGTGACGTCGTTCGTTATTGGGACCTCTTGAACCAGGGCCATGATTGTGTGTTCGGCAGCCGGTTCATGACCGGTGGCGGGGTGATTGATTATCCGCGGCTGAAATTATGCATCAACCGCCTGGCAAACTCCTTCATCAAGCTGATTTTCCGTCTCAAGCTCAACGACACAACGAATGCTTTCAAGGCCTACCGGCGCACGGTCATCGACGGCTGCCGCCCGCTGATCTCACCCCACTTCAACCTGACCGTCGAACTTCCCCTTAAAGCTATCGTGCGGGGATACACTTGGAAGGTGATCCCGATCACCTGGCGCAACCGCCGCACCGGCGCTCCCAAGCTGAAAATCAAGGAAATGGGCAGCCGTTACCTCTTTATCTGCCTTTACGTCTGGCTCGAAAAGTATTTCAGCCGAGGAGACTATCAGAAACCTGCAACGGTTCCAGCAGACGGCCGCGCTTTGGGCTCGTTGCGCGAGGCCCCTGCGTCCGAATCGGCTCCGGGCACCGGTGCTGCCCACGAAATGGCCGGCCCAAAATCCGCTGATGACCTCCGTTAAACCGCTGCTGTGATGGCATGAATAGCCGAAACAGTCTGCTCCTGCGGACAAAGTTGTTCCTGAAAAACAGGCTCCCCGACCGGCAATCAAGACTGCTGCGGAGGCTCGTCATTGGCTCGGTCGCAAGGGTCTCGAAATTGAGCCTGCCTCAACTGGCGCAGCTTTATGGCCTGGCCAAATGGGGCCCGCCGAGCTGTATGCAGCCCTATGAGGATCACTTCGCACCCTGGCGCAACCGGAAACTTACGCTCATCGAAATTGGAATTGGCGGGTATTCAGACCCGAAAGCGGGCGGAAACTCACTCCGGATGTGGAAAACCTTTTTCCGTAAGGGCAGCATTTACGGCGTGGACATCGCGGACAAAAGCCCCCACGACGAACCCCGGATTCGCACGTTCCGTGGCGACCAAAGCGACGAAGCGTTTCTGCGTCGCGTGATTGCCGAAACCGGCACACCTGACATAATCATCGACGATGGCAGCCATATAAACGATCATGTCATCAAGACCTTTCAGATTCTCTTCCCCCTGTTGGCCGAGGATGGCTTTTATACAGTGGAGGACACACAGACCGCTTATTGGCCTGACTACGGCGGAAGCAGCGATGACTTGTGCACTTCCCTGACCAGCATGTGCCTGTTTAAGAAGCTCATAGATGGCTTGAATTACGAGGAGTTCATTCGGCCAGGGTACGCTCCGTCGTATTTTGACGAGCACATCGTTGCGATGCACTTCTACCACAACCTCGTGTTCGTACGCAAAGGCTCAAACAAAGCGGGCAGCAACCTAATCAGAAACAATATGCCGCCGGCGGACGCCGGCGGCCAGGGTCCTTGTGGAACCAGTGACGGAGTGGCGTCAGAGAACCCCGGTTGAACAGCTACCACTTTTCCGCCCGGACCAAATAGCTTCCATAAACCGCCAGCCACGGGAATCGCTGTCCGATATACCGGGTCATCCGCCCGCTGCCATACACCTTCACGCTGGAAAAACCGACCATGCGTAATCGGAAAGGCAAGCAATCCGGATAATGCTGAGTCAGGTGCGACTTTTCCAAAAGCACACTCAGGTGGCGCACCTTGTTTTTCAGATAATTCGGATTGGGTGTCGTCAGAATCAAGCGGCCCCGCAGACGCAGCACGCGAAAGAACTCCGCCAGTGTCGCCTCCACCTCAACGGGTGGAACGTGCTCGATGAATTCCCCTGCTGCAATCGCATCAAAGGAATCATTCGGCAGGGGTAATTGAGTTGAAAAGCTGCAGATCCCCTGGCTGTAAATCGAAGGATCAAGCGAGGTAACCCGTTCTTGCACACAATCCAGTCCAACTATCTGGAGACCCGAGTCAAGAGCCTTCAGCACCGCGCCCCCGCGCCCGGTGTTGCAGCCGGCATCAAGCACTTTGGCTGCATCGCGCGGGAAGTGCCCGAACATCTGCCGGTACCGGTCGGGCGTGAAGCTGTCGGTTTCTGAAACCACCTGCGCGCGGTTGCTCTCGAGCTGGAATTCTTTTGCTGTTGACATCGTGGCTCAGGAATCAGGTGTTTGGTGACGCGAGTGGGCAACCTTCAGGCTCGCACAGTGCACGTTTGGAGGCGAGCCGGTTATAAATTTCCATGGCATGTTCGCCTTTTTTGTGCCATTCGAACAGCTCCTGCACGCGGCGGCGGCCGGCCTGGCCCAGTGTCCGGCTCAGCGCCGGTTCGTTCGCCAGATGTTGAAGCGCCTCAGCCAAATCCGCAATCACTTGCTCGGACTTGGCTGGCCGCACTTTGATGCCGCATTCCGGTGTGATGATCTCGCCCGGACCTCCGAGGTCGAGGCAAATCACCGGCTTCCCGGCCATCATCGCCTCGAGCAAAGCGAAGCCGCCGGAATCCCTCAGGCTTGGAAACAACAGCGCATCCGCTGCCTGCATCCAACCCAGCACTTGCGAACGCGGCAATGCCCCCAGGAACTTCACGCGGCCGGGAATGCCCAGTTGCTCAGCCAGGCGGCCGAGTCGCCTCCGGTCAGGTCCATCACCGATGATCACCAGCGTGGCATTGACTTGAGACTGCAGCAGTCCTTTAAACGCCTTGAGCGCCAACGGAAGTCCCTTCCGGGGCTCGATCATGCCTGCAAACAAAACCAGAAATCCTTCCTCCCTGTTCGCCGCCGCGGCTGTCCCCTCGCCCTCGGAGAAAGACATGCCGATCGCCGGCATGGTCCTGACCTTGTGCCGATACCTTCCGGGAATGATTTCAGCCGTGTCTCGATCAGCCGTCAGGATCAGCTTCGCTCGGCCCATCGTCATACGGACGAACGGGTCCCACCGCGAGAGCGCCTGGCCCGCGCTGCGGACCGCCTCCAGTATTCGACCCTTCCATCCCAATTCCCCCAACAAGTCACTCGGCACGCTCTCGCCGCCTCCCACCGGCCCCCACAGGAAGGGCACTGGCAGCAAGCATAGAAACGATGGCGCCCGCCAGGAACCGAACGTGATGTGATGCACAAGATCAAACCCAATCTCCGCGTGAAGTCTGCGCGCCACCCGGTATGCCTTCCACTGCCACCAATAATAATAGAGCCAGCTAAGCCCTGGTATGCCCGACTTGTGCAACGTATTCCAGAAACGGAACGACGGCACGATGACAATATGGGCGTTGGGCAGCTTGTTCGTCTCATACGCGGCCTGGGACTCTTCAGTCGTCAGTGCCCATACATCGTGCCGCCGGCTGGCCTGGCGCAGCCAGTTCCAGCCGATCCCCGGCTCCGACCCGCGCCCGGGCCCACAGGAAAACGCCGAAAGCAGCACCTTCAACCGCTTAGGTTTGGCTGGCTGCCCCTCCGCCGTCAAGGAATCAAGCTCGTCGTCCATTCGCTACCCAAGCCGCTCCCCCACTTTCAATGCTCGCTGTTCGGCTGCGTCCGCGTGCCGCTGCCACCAGATCCCTGTTGGCTTTGCAACCTGCACCTCGATGCGCCGGCCCGGGTTTTGCCTCGTATAAACTGAATACGCGAAGGGCTTTTCCCAATAGAGCCCATGGCTGGCGGCCCGCATGCGGTGCGCCTGCAGCAAAGCCCAGCTAAACCACCGCGCCCACCATGGCCCCATCCGCACCCAACGTTGTTTTTCCCGCACCGCGTTCGGCTTAAGGTTCATGTTCTCTCCCGTGTCCGCGAACGTTGATGTGTAGCGCCTGAACAGCGCCATCCTCAGCCGCAACTGCAACGCCTCCTGCATCCAGGTGACATCTCCAAGGTCCCGCCAGCGCGCATCAAAAAACAGGTTGAACTGATCCAACACCCGCCGATGAAAGAAAATAGACGACGTGATCGTCGGCACGAACGTCCAGGCCATCAGCCGCCACGGAACGAGCGACTTGCGGCAGCAAATGAATCCTCCATCGGAATCCGTCACCACCGTGTCGGCCAGCACGATGTCCAACTCCGGCCGCCGCTGAAACACGTCTCCCACCGCCGCTAACGCGCCTGGCAGGTATTGCTCATCACAATTCAGATAGGCCATGATTTCCCCGGAAGCCCGCCGCAACCCGCGATTGACGGCATCGTACATCCCTGAATCCTTTTCGATAAAGGCCCTCACGCGCGGCTCCCGCGGCAGCCACTCCTGTGTCCCGTCATCCGAACAGGAATCCTGCACGATGTGCTCGAAAGAGGCTCCCTGCTGGTCCGCGACGGAAGCGATGCAGAGTTTCAGCCATTCGGAACTGCGAAAACTAGGCGTGATAATGGAAAACTTCACCTCGGTTCCTCTCATTCAATCCAGCGCAGCCGCCCATAACCGGGCAAAAGTCCTGTTCTCATAAGCCAAATTCTCCTCGAAACCTTCTCGCAAAAAAAGCCATTTTGTTGCGCCTCCCCACACGGCGGCGCGCTATTTTATTCTAGTTCTATCATGTATCCCAGCCCTCCGCTCTCAACCTTCGATCCTCGACCGTTCCGCGCCCCTCCTCTTGGCGTTCCACCCTGACGGGTTCATTGACGTTTTCTGACGGGTAAGTTGACGGGTAAACCGTGAAAAAAAGCCCATTTTATGCGGATCCTGACGGGTTGACGGGTCCAAGCACCCTCAAGGATATACCCCCACCACAATGCGGCTTGGCGGATCCTGGTGGAGATATGCCGCAAACGGCTCGCCGCTCCACGCCCTGCCGGCAATCCTGATATGTTCGAATCTATCCGAACCTATCCGAACACCAATTTTTCTTTTTCTGGCCAACTGGCTTCGGTCGCTAGGTCGCCGGTAGGTCCCGCTAGGTGGTGGTAGGTATCTAAAGCCCAAGTACTGCGCCGCTCCGCAAGGAATCAACCTCCATGAGAGGCTCTTGGCGGTCCACGCCGCGCGCTTTGTGCTTTACGCTTTGCCCAAAGCCACTCGCACCCTAGATTCCCCGCACATGAAAGTTGTCATCACCGGCTCGAGCGGCTTAATCGGCTCCGAGGCCGTTGGCTACTACGACCACGAGGGACATCAGGTCTTCGGGATCGATAACAACCTCCGCCGCGAATTCTTTGGCCCGCAGGGCGATACCCGCTGGAACCTCGACCGCTTGCGCCAGTCCACCAAACGCTTCACCCATTGCGAACTCGATATCCGCGACCGCCCCAAAATCCTCGACCTCTTTAAGCAGGAGCGCTTCGACCTCGTCATTCACTGCGCCGCCCAGCCCTCCCATGACAAGGCCAAGGACATCCCTTTCACTGATTTCGAAGTCAATGCCCTCGGCACGGTCAACCTGCTCGAAGCCACCCGCCAAATGTGCCCCGAAGCCGTCTTTATTTTCATGTCCACCAACAAAGTTTACGGTGACGCCCCCAACGAGGTGCCCCTCAAGGAATTGCCCACCCGCTGGGATTATGCGCAACCGGAGGACTTCAACGGCATCCGCGAGGACTGCCGCATCGACCGCACGATGCACAGCCTATTCGGCGCCAGCAAAACCGCCGCCGACGTCATGGCCCAGGAATATGGCCGCTATTTCGGCATGAAAGTTGGCGTGTTCCGCGGCGGTTGCCTCACCGGCGAACACCACTCGGCTGTTCAATTGCACGGGTTTCTTTCCTACCTGTTCAAAGTCGGCGCGGCCGGCGAGACCTACACCATTTTCGGCTATAAAGGCAAACAAGTCCGCGACCAAATCCATAGTTCCGACGTGCTGGCCGCCTTCGTCGAGTTCACGCGCAGCCCGCGCCCCGGCGAGGTTTATAACCTGGGCGGTGGGCGTGAAAACAGCGCCTCGCTGCTCGAATGCATCCAGAAAATTGAGGCGCTGCTGGGTAAAAAACTCAACTACACCTACCTCGACAAACCTCGGGCCGGCGACCACATTTGCTACATCAGCGATCTGACTAAGTTCAAAACCCACTATCCCAATTGGAAGATCCGATGTTCTCTGGACCAGATTCTCGAAAAAATGCGCCACGCGCCTCGGTAGGACCGGAGCCAAAGCCGGCCTTGCTTGAATGACCGACCAAACGCCTTCGCAGCGCATCCCGCGTGCCAATGTTCTGGGCGTGGGCATCAGCGCGCTGAACCTGGATTCCGCCGTCGCAGTCGTTTGCCAGGCCCTCGAACGAAAGGCCAAAGGGTACGTTTGTGTCACCGGCGTCCACGGCGTCAGCGAGGCGCGCCGCGACCCCGCGTTCCGCAGAATCTTAAACCAGGCTTTCCTCAACACGCCCGATGGCATGCCCATGGTCTGGATGGGACGCCTCCAGGGCTTCCGGCAAATGGGGCGGGTTTATGGACCGGATTTGATGCTCCGTCTTTGCGAGCTATCGCCGGCGCATGGGTTTACGCATTTTCTTTATGGCGGCGCGCCCGGAGTGGTTGATGAACTCCGGCACCGGCTCGAGCAGGGCTTTCCGGGTCTGAAGATCGTCGGCACTCACTCCCCGCCCTTTCGGCCGCTGACCACCGCCGAGGAAGTCGAACTGGTCCGCCGGGTGGAAGAACTCAAACCCGACATTTTTTGGGTCGGTTTAAGCACGCCGAAACAGGAAGAATTCATGGCCCGGCACTGGCAGCAGCTCAACACCACCTTGCTCTTCGGCGTTGGCGCCGCGTTTGATTTTCACGCTGGACGCGTTCGGCAGGCCCCTCGCTGGATGCAGCGCAGCGGCCTTGAATGGCTTTTCCGGCTCGGCTGCGAGCCGCGCCGGCTGTGGAAGCGTTACTTCAAGAACAATCCGCTCTTCGTACTGCGTGCCCTGGGCCAGTTGACGCGGCTGTCACATTATCCGCTGGACTAATCTTTGGGCCGCACCAGCACCCGCAGGCGCTTCGAGCTGTATGCGCTGGCGTTGCCGGCGAAGGTCCAGTCGGGGTTCCCTTTGGCCTGGTTCCCGATTCCCACGTCAGCGGCCTTGCCCTCCCGCCAATGGTTCACCGCAAAGATGGTTTGCTTGGCCTCATGATTGTGAACCTGCATCGAACCATAGCCGTCAGCCGGGTCGCTGGGCTCGTCGCCAAAGTCATACACCTGGCTCGACGCGTTCGGCACGTTGGCCGCATTGGCCGGGCCGTAGTTGTTGGGCCAGAACTCGATGTTGCCGCCGGTCAACCCGGTGCCCGTGGCCAGCCCCTTGACGTTGGAATAAACGTCGAGGTTCGCAACGTCCTGCTGAAACCGCGCGCCGGATTGGACTGTGGGCACGCCTATCTTTTCAATCGAATCCGTGAACGCGTCCATAGAAACATAAACATAGTCGGTGTTGCCATCGGCGGCCTGCAGTTCCAGGAAATACGCAATCCGATCGAAAGGTTGCCGGACCTTGGAACTGTCATTCACGTCGTAGCTGATGTTCGGGCCAAGCCGTGCCAGGTCGAGGTCATAAACCAGCTTGTATTCCTTCGCCTCAGGCACCTTCAGCGTCAGCAGGTCCCGTTTAGGGACGGTGCCGGCCCGGAATGCGCCTGCCGGTAAACCCTCCGCGTTCACCAGATTCGGCTCGGCGAGCATGCTCCAGGCAAACCGCATCGCCACGGGATGTTTTACCTCGGATGCAGACAGAATCACGCTGGCACCATCGATTCGTGCCTCCGCCTTTACGAAGCCGCCCTCGCCGGCGTCGATGATTTCGAACCAGCTCAGCGGCTGGCCGTCTCGGCTGGACAGTCCGGCAGCATTGTCGAACGTCACGCGCAGCTTGTCTCCTTCGAGGTTCAGGGCCTTAAATGTTGGTCCGGTGCAGACCACGTTCACCCGCCCATAAGTTTTGGCCAGCGCCCAAAGCGCGAGGCGGCGTCCGACTTCCTGTTTGTTGGCGGGATGAATATCCTTGAGATTGCCAATGTCGTTGATCACCACCATGCCGCTATTCGGAATCCACTGGGCGGCGGTAGCTTGCGCCTCCCAGAACTCGCCGATCCGTTCACCGTTGCCCCCATAGTTGTAGGGAGCGATCTGGACGAAATAGAAAGCGAACTCCCCCTCGCCCCAAAGCTCGCGCCAGCCTCCAACCAACGCCTTCATTCGCTCGGCGTACAACATGCCTTCGCCGCTGTTCGATTCGCCCTGATACCAAATAGCCCCTCGCAGCGCGAACGGGCAGACAGGATGGATCATTCCGTTATACAAGGCGGTTGGATTTTGAACGTCATGCGGCGGCAGCAACTCGACGGGATAAGTTGGCATCGTCGGAACCAAGGTCCGTTGCGTCAGCGCTTGCCGGGCCGCTGCCAGCCACCTTTCGGTCTCCTGCAGCGTACCTTCCAGGCCCTGCTGATGAGGGACGGTGCGCGGGTCGCCCAGTTGCACGAGTTCGTATTCCCGTTTCAACGCCGGCACAGCCGCGAAACCTTCCGGCGGCGTCCAGGATTCGATGCGCGTGCCCCCCCACGTCGAATCGATCAGCCCGACCGCCACGCCCAGTTGCTGATGCAGCTCGCGCCCGAAATAGTAGCCCGCTGCCGAAAAACCGCTCCATCCGCCCTCAGCAACGCTTTTCGGCGTGCAAACTTTCCATTCCCCGTCCATGTCCGATTGCGGTTCGGGGGTCCATCGCTTTGCGACCTTCAACAGGCGAATCCCGGGATAATTGGCGGCGGCGATTTCCGCTTTGCCGTCGCGAGCCGCGCCAATCCCCATTTCCATGTTCGATTGCCCCGAGCACAGCCAAACCTCACCCACCATCACGTCTTCGAAGCCAACTGTGCTCGAACCGGTAATGGTGAGCGTGTACGGACCGCCTGCCTTCATGGCCGGCAGCACCGCCTTCCATTCGCCACGGTCATTTGCCTGAACCTGGCGGGTCTCCGAGCCAAGCAGCACCGTGACGGTCTCATTGGGCTGGGCCCAGCCCCAGACCACGAGCGGTTTCTCCTGCTGCAGAACCATGTGGCTTCCGAAGACCTTCGGCAGCCGAACTTCGGCCCGGGCGGGAGTATAGCAGGCGCCTCCGAGGACGAGGGGTAGAAGGAGGAAAAGAGCCAACCGCTTTCGTATTCGCATAATTGATATTTTCCGGGGGTAGTATTTTGCCCTGAGGCCGCGCACGTCAAGCGGCTTCCGCTGGGCGGGCGCTCCCAATGCTGGGGAACTGCCATTGCGTCATTTTCACGCGAAATGCGTGAGAATCACGCGTTCTGCACGCCTAAAACTCGCCAAATTTGTGGGTTTTAGCCAAAAACCGGGCTGGCACCACGTATGCTTTTTGAATCATGCAGAGTGTGTCTGTGCAGTTGTGAGACGAGACGAAAAACATATGCGAACACTTTTGCGGAAGGTCTCGACGGGGCTTTACTTTCGGGGACCAGACCAATGGACCTGCAGCCCTGCCGAAGCGCATGATTTCAAAATGATAGACCGGGCGGTTCAGTTCGTGGAGCAGTGGAACCTCCAGGATATGGAACTTGCCTTTGCTTTCGCCGATGAGGAAGAGGTTACCCGAGTCCCAATCGACAAAATGGCTTTGCGGTTCTCCGAGAAATAACCCCCTGGCTCCACGGCCAGCAACACCACGCCGGGGCTGGACCAACCACCAGCCCCGGCGATTATGCAGAACAAACCCCCTTATGTCGCCTTGGCGATAACAGCGGTCTTGGCGCTTGTTTGCTTAAGCCATGCGCTGTCGCCGCGGCCACGCGCTCGAGCCCAACGCCTTCGAGCAGTCAACCGATGCCTCCTGCCTCTATCGCTCGTGCTAACAAATTTCGCGCTGTCTAACGGGGACAGCTACCCCTATTTGCGTTCGCGCCAGCCGCACTCCTGAGGATCGGGTTTTGGTCACCTTGCCCGAGTGAGCGGCTATTGGCGGCCCGGGCTTTCGGCCGCGCTACCGGGTCGTTATAATGTGGGGGACATGCCCAGCAACCCCAACGAGCCGGAACCCACGGCCTCGAGTCCTTTCCTCAAGCCGGTGGACGCCCACGTGCACATCGTCGGCACCGGCACCGGCGGTACCGGCTGTTGGTTGCGGGTGGGTAAGTGGCGCCGTCCGATGGCCGCCTTGATGCTCCGCCACGCCGGACTGCCGCTAACAGCCCTTGGTGGCGGCTTGGACCAGCTTTATGTCCAACGCTTGCTCGATATGGTCCGCACATCCTCCCTCGGCGCGGTGGTCCTGCTGGCACAGGACCTGGCGCGGGATGAACGGGGAGGTCCCCTCGGCGGCGGCGGGATTTTTCACGTGCCGAACGAGTATGTGCTGAAGCTGGCGAGAGCGCATCCTGAGTTCCTGCCGGCCGTGTCCATCCATCCCGCTCGGCCGGACGCGCTGGAGGAACTGGAGCGCTGCCTCGAAGGCGGAGCGGCCATGATGAAGTGCCTGCCCAACTGCCAGAATATCAATTGCAACGACCGCCGGTTCACGCGGTTTTGGGAACGGATGGCCGCAGCCGGACTGCCCTTATTGGCGCATACCGGAGGCGAGCATACGCTCCCCGTCGTCAGGCCGGAATACTCCGACCCACGCATTCTTTCGCTGCCTCTTGAATGCGGCGTCAACGTCATCGCCGCCCACTGCGCCACCAAGAGCGGGCTCTTTGACCCGGAGTATTTCCACATTTTCGCCAGCATGACCGGACGCTTCGAGAATCTTTACGGCGACACCAGCGCGTTTACGGTCCCGATCCGGGGCCGGCACGTCCCGGATTGCCTTCGCGAGCCCCTGGTTCAGCGCATGATTCACGGCAGCGATTTCCCCGTTCCGGTCTTCGGACACTTCCCCTGGTTGAGGGGCTTTATCGATTGGCAAACTTTTCGCCGGTGGCAGCGCCATCCCAATGTGCTGGAACGGGATTATCAATTGAAGCTGGCCATGGGGTTCCCACCCCAGACGTTCACCAGGATATGGAAGCTTCTGCGGGTACAAAAAAAACCGGGCTAGTCAGTCAGGGGGTGACCGAAAAGCCCGGGGAATTTTCGAATAAGTACAACAGTAGGATTACGGAGAACATCGGTCCTGGTCTGTACCTGGAACCTGGACCGAAATCAGATTCGGGCTAACAAAGAACAATTTACCGCAGCCCGCAAATTCTAAGGCGTTTCTACCGCTAACTAATCATCGACCCTTATTCCTGTCAACCCCTTTCTGACAGGTATTAACCAAGCTTTACTTGATTATAAGCCGGCCACTTCTTCGCCGTCGGGTCCATGCTTACTACAAATTTGACTGCACGACCTGCGATTTCATTCAAAAATAATTGGCCGGCCCGGCCAAACTGGCCAGGGCGAGCAAAAACCGCGCCCCAAGCTCCGGCTCGACCTGTCCCCCGCGCCGCCCGCATCCCGATTTCGAGCACAGCCTCTTCATTCGCCTGCCGTGAAATTAAACACCGCCCCGGGCGTGAAGTTGCGCGGGCACTAGCCCGCAAATTTCACTCCCACAACTGTGCCGCGGCAGCAGCGGTCGTAGCGCAGGTTTCCAAACCTGCCGTATCGCCGACTTCCAAGTCGGCAGAGTGTCGTGATGGCATTGGTACCTGCAGGTTCGGAACCCTGCGATACAGCAGGTTTGGAAACCTGCCCTACCGGCAACGATGTGAAATACCCGGGCTAGGGCGTTTCCCTCAGCCGGGCGAGCAGGCCGGAAAACCGCAGCACCGTGCGGTCGTTGCGCACCGCCAGGCCCAGCGCCTTGGCCTGCCCCGTCAGGACTACCAGGCGTTTGCCCCGCGTGACCGCGGTATAAACCAGGTTGCGCTGGAGCAAGAGATAATGCTGGGTCGCCAGCGGAATGACGACCGCCGGGAATTCCGACCCCTGGGATTTGTGGATGGTGATGGCATAAGCCAGCGCTAGTTCGTCAAGCTCCCCAAAGTCATAGCTCACTTCGCGCGAGTCGAATTTGGCTGTCAGTTCATGCTCCGTGAGATCGATTTTCACGACCTGGCCGATGTCCCCGTTGAAGACCTCCTTGTCGTAATCGTTCTCGGTCTGCAGCACCTTGTCGCGGACGCGGAACTGCCAGCCGAACTTCTCGACCACAGGCTCCCCGGGCCGGGCGGGATTGAGTTCGGCCTGAAGCCTTACATTGAGCTCGCGGATGCCGAGTGAGCCGCGGTTCATCGGACTCAGCACCTGGATGTCGCGGAAAGGATCGAGATTGAACTTCTTCGGGATGCGGCTTTTCACCAATTCGAGCAACGTGTCAGCGATGCGTTCTGGTTCCTGGCGTTCGACGAAATAAAAATCCGAATCGCTGTCGCCGTTGGGCAACTCCGGCATCAAGCCCTCGTTAATGCGGTGGGCGTTCGTGATGATGCGGCTGTGAGCGGCCTGCCGGAACACCTCGGTCAGCCGCGCCACCGGGACCACCCCGCTGTCGATCAGATTGCGCAGGACCATGCCGGGTCCGACAGATGGCAACTGGTCCACATCCCCCACCAACACCAGACTGGCCTCCGGCGGCAGGGCACGCAACAGATGGTCCATCAACGGCACGTCCACCATCGAAGTTTCGTCCACCACCAGTAAGTCGCATTGCAAGGGCAGGGTTTCGTTGCGCATAAAGCCGCCTTCCGCAGGCGCGACTTCGAGCAAACGGTGAATCGTCTTGGCCTCCAGGCCGGTGGCTTCCGCCAGCCTTTTGGCAGCACGACCGGTGGGAGCGCACAGTTGGCAGCGCACCTTCTTGGCGCGCAGAACGAGCAGAATGGCATGAACCAGCGTCGTTTTGCCGACGCCTGGTCCACCGGTGATGACCAATACCCGGTTGACCAGTGCCTGCCGGAGAGCCACGCGTTGGCTGGGCGCCAACTCCTTCCCGGTGCGCTGCTGGCACCACGCCGCCGCTTTTTCAAAATCGATCGGCGGGTAGCCCGGCGGCTGGGAGCAGAGTTTCTTGATCCGGCGCGCAATGCCCTCCTCGGCCTTTTTCAAGGCCGGGAGGAAGATGAGGTCTTCACCGCCGATTTGTTCGCGGCTCAACTGCTGCTCGCCGAGTGTGCGTTGCAGCGCCGCGTCGATGATACTCTCCTGAACCACGAGCAACTTGCCCGCTCCCTCCTTCAGCACCGCCACCGGCAGCGCGCAATGGCCTTCGTGGGTGGCCTCAAGCAGCACGTGCGACAGCCCGGCGCAAGCGCGCAGCAGCGAATCGTGTGGCACACCCATCTTCTGCGCGATCTGGTCCGCCGTGCGGAAGCCGATGCCCGGGATGTCCTGGGCCAGGATGTACGGGTTGGCCTGCACCTTCTGGATGGCGCTTTCCCCATACGTCTTGTAAATGCGCACCGCCCGGCTCGTGCCCACTCCCTGCGAATGCAGGAACACCATGATCTCCCGAATCACCTTCTGCTCCGCCCACGCGGCTCTAATCCGCCGCCGCCGCTCCGGGCCAATGCCCTCCACCTCTTCCAGCCGGGCGGAATAGTTCTCGATAATGTCGAAGATCGCCTCGCCGAACTTTGCGACGAGCTTTTCCGCGTAAACCGGCCCGATCCCTTTGACCAGGCCGCTGCCGAGGTACTTTTCAATCCCCTCCCGGGTCGTCGGTGGAGTGCTCTTGAGCAGCTCAGCGCGGAATTGCAGCCCGAATTCGCGGTCCTGCACCCACCGGCCCTCTGCCGTCAGCCATTCCCCGGCGTTGACTGCCGGCACCGCACCGACGACCGCGACCGGCTCGTGCTTTCCTCGCACTTTGACCTTGAGCACTGCAAAACCGTTCTCCTCGTTGAAGAACGTGACGCGCTCAACCAAACCGGAAAGGCTCTCCGGCGGTGATGTTAATGGCGTATTCAATCAGCGTTACAAAAAACGTGGCAATCCCGGCGCTGACGGGATAGCCTCCGCGCATGGCAACTGCCGGTATCATAGCGCGCCGGATCTTGGTGGTCGATGACGAGCCGATGGTTTGTGATTCGACTAAGCGAATCCTCGCCCAGGACGGCCATGAGGTGGTAACTGCTTCCAGCGCGGCAGAGGCTTTAGCCACGTTCGAGAAAGGGAAATTCGATTTGGTCATCACCGACTATGAGATGCCCGCGATGAAGGGCGACGCGCTCGCGGCGGCGATCAAAGCTCTCGCTCCGGAGCAACCGGTCCTTATGGTTACGGCGTATGTCGAGCCGTTGCTGTCTTCAGGCAATGCACTCGCCGGTGTGGATTTGATGGTCAGCAAGCCTTTTACTTTGCCGGAGCTTCGCCAGGCGGTGGCCAACCTCATGCCGAAGCCCTGACGCAAGGGGCTTGATAAAGAGACGTCATTTAGTGCTCACGCACACTCGGCCTGCGCGCGGGCTCACGCCCGTGCTCGCCCTCGTCGCTCACGCGACAGACGGGTTCACCGATGGAAGGGTTTGACGGGTTCAAAACGTTAAAGGACACTTACGAGGCCAGTTCGGCCAAAAGACGGTGAAACGCCAAAAGACCGTTCGTACGATGCCAATGTGGAAATCCGACGGTAAACCGTCACGTACCATGGCAGTGTGGTGAAAACTCCTTCCACCTCCTGAAAACCCACAAAATGAACCCGCCCCATCGCAACCTTACGACCAGAGCGCGGTGATGCGGCCACAAATCACGATGCCAGTGTGGCCAAACTCCAAAAAACCCTAAGACGCCAATCTGGGGAAAAGTATGATGCCAAAAAAGTTCGTAACACTCGCAGCCTTACGATGGCAGTCCGGCCAAAAGCGGCTGCAACGGCAAAAATCGGTCCTTACGACGCCAGTGTGGTAAAAAACCCCGCATCATCCTGCCGGCTCGCAACCGTACGACCGGAGTGCGGCAATTTGGCCGCAAATTACGATGCAAGCGCGGCTATCCGGCAAAAAACCTTACGACGCCAGTTTGACCAAAAGTACGATGCCAAAAAAATCCGTAACATGTAGGAGACGACGTTAGGAGTCTCTAATCGAAATCCCGGCGTTCAAGGGTTCCAATCCGTCTTGCCGGTCTGCTGGCCCCGCCGCTACCCGATCATCAGCCCAACAACGCCCTTGGTTAACCGGGACCGCGCCACGAGGTGAGCAAGACGTTTGGCTGTTCAGTCTGACGTAGGTGAGCTCTGGATTCGCGCTGCGAGATGTTCGTAAACGAGAAGTTGCCCAAGCGTTCATAAAACCGTTGGCAGTACCTGTGCTATGGTTGGCGTGTCGAGTTCAAGTTGACCCCTGCTATGGGGAAAATTGTCAAGCGCGGGCGAAGTTTTATTTTTTCTTTTCTTTTTTCAACTTAAAAGCGGTCTTTGTCTTCTTCTCTGTTTTTCTGTTCTTCAGCAAATTTGGCTCGCCTCCTCTGGCAGTGCT
>DATMRF010000021.1:0-4692 GCA_035566435.1 Candidatus Acidiferrum sp. | reverse complement strand
GCCGCAGGTGCCGGAGAACAAGACGGTGTTCGGTGAGCCGTCTGCGTTGAAAGCGATCACCACGATATCGTTGACCGTGCCATCGACGTGCAGGCCGTTTACATGATTGACATAGTTGAAGTGGCCGCTGGTGCCGCCTTGGCCCGTTCCAGCGTTGAAGCCGAAGCTCGCAGTGCCGGGGGAGCTGACATCAGGCACCGGGATTTGACCGCCTCCGGTTACCTTGATGGTTCCAGTCCCGGGCGCGGGGGTGCTGCCGCAACCGCCGAGGATGGTGTTAGTCAACGTCACGGCGCCTGCCGGCGACAAGGTCGTGCCAGACCCGCCCGCCAAGGCTCGCCCGATGAACGTTCCTCGCGTAACGGTGATGTCCGCACCCGCGAGAATCGTTCCCACGAAGTTCGAGTCCGTCATCGTCGCGGCTTGGGCGACCCACCAATACACGTTACACGGCACCCCGCCGCCGGCCATGACCACCGAGAAGCTGGTGCCCGTGAGCGCGCCGGTCCCGCCCGTCCCGATCCTGAAAATCCAGATCCCGTTCGAAGGCCCGTTGAGTGTCAACACGCTGCTCGTCGACGTCGCTGCCGCGGCGACACAGTAGACACCGGGCGAAAGCACCTGGCCATCGAGGGACGTCAAGACCTGGGTGCACTCGTCGGAGCCGAGCGCACCATACGCGGTGAGGAAGTCAGAGTAAGGCCCCGTGGCGTTCGGGTTGACCGCCCCCGTAATCGTGCAACCGGTGTTAGTGAATTTGCCGGGCGACACGACTCCCACGTCTCCGGTGAGAGTGGAAGTGGTACATGTGACCGCACCGTCGGCCGGACCGCCAGCCAGGGCCGAGAAGCTTGCCGCCGAGCCCAGTGATGGCGGCGCCTGTGCCCGGCACAGGCTAGCCGCACTTAACACACAAATAACCAGCATCATTTTTTTCATTATCAAAGCTCCTCGCTTTGGATTTCTCTGCGTCGTCGCTGACAGTGCGGGGACAAACATTGTCGAGTCGACGTTTAGGGCTGGCAGAACGGATGCTAACAACCGATGCAAACTGGCATCTGTCCCCTTTTGGACAGGGTCGAAAAGAACTGGCCGTAGGCGGTCTCAGTACCCACAGTACGTTATTGACTCACATCCACTTGGGTATGTGCCTGCCTGCTCGTTTATTTCGATGCGGCGCGAATTTGATTGTCGCTCAGCGTCACGGCGCCCGTCAGCGCAAAGACTCGACCGGTAACACTGGCGCCGGTGGTGACGGTATCGCTGATATTCGCGAGAATGCTTCCAACAAACACGGTGTTGGTGCCTAGAGTGGCGGAGCTGCCAACCTGCCAGAAGACATCTCCAGCCGTCGCTCCTTTGGCCAGGACGACGGAGGACTTGCTCGCCGTCGTTAGCGTGGTCCCCATCTTGAAAATGTAGACACCGCTGCCGTTGAGCGTGAGGGCTCCGGTGAGCTGCGCCGAAGAATTAAAACAATAGACGCCCGGAGGGAGAGTGACCGCGCCAGGACTAGTGCCTAGAGTCTTTCCAGTCAAGTTCGTGCCGCAGGGTTGCGCCACTAGATTAGCGTATGCGGTGTGCGCAGCGGCGTGAGCCCCGGTAGCCGTGGCGTCGCCCGCGTGGACCGTCCCTCCGGTCACTTTCCCCGGAGGTAAGCCGGTGACAGCCGTTCCCGGGCTCACACCAAAATCTCCGGTGATGACCGTCGGGCCTGCATTCGTAACTGTCGAGGCGCCCAGGACTGCAAAGCTCTCCGCCGAACCCAGCGGTGGCGCCGATTGTGCCCAGCTCAGGCTGCCCATGCCCAACGAGCAAATAACTAACATAAGTTTTTTCATGTCAATTCTCCTTGGCTGGATTTCTCTTCATCGTTATTTTGGAATTTTGGAGTCGACCTAGGACCCTAAAACCAGACGTATGCTAACCGTTGGCGCAACGAACATCTGTCCACTCTTGGACACCCGCCCAACAGGCTGGCCGCAGGTGGTCTGCCCGTACCTGCCGTGCGTCGATCTGCTCTTAATTTCCAAGCCGCAAGCTGCGGTAAATTCCTCGAGGGGTTTCGTCCGGGTCGGACCTGGGATGGTTGGGGTGGGAGACGGGATTTGAACCCGCGACTTTCGGAGCCACAGTCCGACGCTCTACCAGCTGAGCTACTCCCACCGCCGGTGTAAGCCAGTTTACGCTAGTTTGCGCGGTCGGAAAAGCGGCTGCGGCCAAGCACCCTCCGCCTTTCTACGACTTGGCGCGAGCCAGGCATCTGTGGCCTGCCCGAAACCATAGGTGACAGCACATCCAAAGACCATTCGCTCACGTAAGTCCAGTGGAAGGCAGAGTCTGGAGCTAGGTCCTGGAAGAAGAGGCCGGCCCTGTGACGAAAATTTTACATGGATCGCAGAAAAGTTTTTGTGGCGGCTGGCGCGACTTGGGGGTATGGTGGACTTCCGTTATGCCTCTAGGCCCAGGTCCTGGCCAGCCCACGAGCTCTGTAATGGTTACGTCCCGACCATTGCGTCTAGTGGTTTAACGGTCTTTGGGCAACGATGCCCGAAGTGCAAAGCAGTAAAATTCACCAGGAGGTCGTTGGGGAAAATGACAAAGTCGAATCGCTATTTACTAACGGGTGCGGCGGTCGCGGGCTTGCTCGCGGGCACTAGCGCCAGCATCCAGGCTTCCAATCTGTTCCCCGGGGGGAAGACTTCCGCTTCCGCTCAGGACACGGAGAAGAAGGCTGATAAGGCAACGAAGGAAAAGCACGCTTGTAAGGGCCAAAACTCCTGCAAGGGCAAGGGCGGCTGCAAGGCGAGCGACAATGGTTGCAAGGGCAAGAACTCTTGCAAGGGCAAGGGCGGCTGTGCAACCGATGGCAGCAAGATGCCGGCCGAAGAGAAGAAACCCTCTTAACAACCGCAAACGTACGTTTCTCACCTGTTGGGGGGCTGGTGAGCATCGCTGGCCCTCCTTTTTACTTACTTCGGTCGGAGTCCACGGGAAATGCCTGCAAATCGATTTAATGGGTTTACGGAGTATGGGATTGGGATTGGCCTGCGCGCGCCGCATTACAACCACATTCTGACGCGCAAGCCGGTGTGCGACTGGTTCGAGATTATTTCCGAGAATTTCATGATCGATGGCGGCCGTCCGCTGCACATCCTCGATGAGATCCTGGAACAGTACAAAGTGGTGCAGCACGGCGTGTCCATGTATTTCGGATCGGCGGAGAAACCCAACCGCGAGCATTTGCGGCGGTTGAAGGAGTTGGTAAGGAAAACGAAGACGCCATGGCTCTCCGACCATTTGTGCTGGGGCAGCGTAGGCGGGCGCTACACGCACGATTTGCTGCCCATGCCGTACACGTTTGAGGCCGCGAAGTTGACCGCCCAGAAGGTGCGCGAGGTGCGCGATTTTCTGGAAGTTCCCGTGGCTGTTGAAAACGTCAGCAGCTATGCGGAGTTTCACGTTTCGGAGATGACCGAGTGGGAGTTCCTGAACGAAGTGGTGGAGCGGGCAGACTGCGGAATCCTGCTGGACGTGAATAACATTTACGTTTCCTCGCAGAATCACACCTTCAATCCGTTCGATTATGTGAACAGCATCCCCGCCGAGCGCGTCGCGCAGATTCACATTGCCGGACACTCGAAATACCGGCGCTACATTCTCGATACCCACGATCATCCGGTGATCGACCCGGTCTGGAAGCTGTACGAGCGGGCCATACAGCGCGTGGGGCACACCGCCACGCTTCTGGAATGGGACGACAGCATTCCTTCCTTTGACGAAGTGCATGGCGAAGCCCTGAAAGCCAACAAGTTCTTGTCTTCCACCCTGCTGGCGACCGCGGTATGAGACTCGCCGCGCTGCAGCGGACCATGGCGCGGGCGGTGATGCAGCCGCTAACCGCGTCGGAGCGCATGCAAAAGACAGCGCCAGACGGCAAGTCCATGCGCGCGTATGCTTCGCGCTTCATCAAGCCCAATGATCGGCTGACCTCGTTCGAACGCCTGGAAATCTACAACCGGCAATACTGGTTTCGCGTGCTCTCCAGCATGATCGAAGATTTTCCCGGTTTGCGCGCCGTGCTGGGCGACAAACGATTTGAGGCGATGAGCAAGGCCTACCTGGTGGACTGCCCCTCTCAATCCTTTACCCTGCGTAACCTCGGGGCGCGCCTGGAAGGATGGCTGCGCAAGCACCCGAAATGGGCCGGGCCGAAGCAGTCCTTGGCGATCGACATCGCGCGGCTGGAATGGGCGGACATCGAGGCCTTCGATGGCAAAGCGGAGCCGGCGCTGCGGCCCGAGGACCTTCCTGCGGAGGCCGGCGCCAATCTGAAGCTGAAATTGCAGCCGTACGTGCGCCTGCTGGCTTTGCAATATCCCGTCGACGATTTGCTGCTCGAAGTGCGGAAAGAGTACGAGGACACGGATTTTGCCAGCAACGCCTTTCAGGAGCGGCACAAGCGCAAGCGGGTGCAAGCGGTGGCCAGCCTCCAGCCGGCGGAAATTTTTCTAGCCGTGCACCGCGTCGACGATTCGGTATATTTCCGGCGGATCGAACGGGAAGAATTCATCATTCTAAGCGCGCTGCGTGATGGAAAGGCGCTGGGAAGGGCGATTGAGAGCGCATTTCGCAAGAGCCGGGTTCCAGCCGAGGACCGCGCGGGGTTAGTGCAGCGGTGGTTTCAGAATT
>DATMRF010000020.1:0-15298 GCA_035566435.1 Candidatus Acidiferrum sp. | reverse complement strand
CCCATAGGACCCGCGAGAGTGTCGGGCGCCCGAAAGGAATTGCTAACTCGTGGCACGCCGACTCTCGGGTCGGGTTAAGTTAGAGCCCGCGCCAACGCAGGCTACGACACCCTCTCCCAAAAACCAGATGAATCACCCGTGGTGCCAGCGCTAGGATACGGCAGGCGCCTTATCGGCTTCGCTCTCAAGCCACAATTTCGTTGACTGGCAGCAGCGCTTTTGCTCTGTTCTGCCGCATGCTGATGCGTTCGAAAGACCAGTCGCGGCCCGGGGGACCATTTGAAGCGCTGGATTTTCGAGCCGGAATCTTGCTCCGCACATTCGTTGCCTTCCTGTATGACCACCAATCGCTCGTTCACCCGCCGTTCTTTCCTTAAAACAATTGGCACCACCGCTTTGGCCGCGCCGTTCCTCGCGCGCGGTTGGGCTGCGCAATCCCCCAACGGCAAGTTGCGGCATGCCAGCTTCGGCGCCTCCGGCATGGCGTGGTCCGACATCACCGAGTTCGCCAGCTCGAAGCAGTTCGAGTTGGTGGCCGTCGCCGAGGTGGACCTGAACCGGACGGTCGAGCTGAAAAAAAGGTTTCCGCAAACGCGAATTTATCAGGACTGGCGCGAACTGCTGGCGGCTGAGGACAAGCGCATCGACTCGGTGAACGTTTCCACTCCCGACCACATGCACGCGGTGATCGGCATGAGCGCGATGGAGTTGGGCAAGCACGTTTACGCGCAAAAGCCACTGGCGCACGACCTTTACGAAGTCCGGAAGCTGACGGAATTCTCGCAGCGCGAGAACCTCGTCACGCAAATGGGCATTCAGATTCACGCGACTAACCATTATCGGCTGGCCACTCTCCTGATCCAGGGCGGTGCGATCGGCCGCATCAAGGAAGTTCATTCCTGGTGCGCCAAGGCCTGGGGCGACCCGGCGCCGCGCCCCGATCAGACCGACCCTGTCCCGCACGGCTTTGATTGGGATTTGTGGTTGGGCGTTTGCCAGGAGCGGCCCTTTATTGGCCAAGGCTATTATCACCCCGCCAATTGGCGTAAGCGGCTTGATTTCGGCACCGGCACCTTCGGCGATATGGGCTGCCACATCTTCGACCCGGTGTTCTCGTCGCTCGGCCTGCGCGCGCCGGTGTCCGTGCGGTCCGAGGGCTTGCCGCCAAATCGCTGGAACTGGGCGATGGACTCGCGGATCGAATACGTCTTTCCCGGAACGCCGTTCACGGCCGGTAATACCGTCAAGCTCACCTGGTACGATGGCGAACAGAAGCCCTCCAAGGACGTCCTGGCCTTGCTCGAAGGCGATGAGTTGCCCAACACGGGCTCCATTTTTGTCGGCACCCAGGGGACCCTGGTGCTGCCGCATGTCAACCGCCCGCTGCTTTACCCCGACAAGAAATACAAGGACTACAAGTTCCCGGACGTACCCTCTGGTGATCACTGGGGTGAGTTCATTGAGGCCTGCCTCGGCCAGGCTCGCACTGCAGCCGGCTTCAGTTATGCCGGCCCTCTCACCGAGGCGGTCCTGCTCGGCGGCGTCGCCTCCCGCTTTCCGCAAACCACTCTGAAATGGAACAGCGCCTTCCTGGAATTCGACCTGCCCGAGGCCAGCGGGTTCGTCCGGCGGGCCTACCGTGCGGGTTGGGGCGCCCGGGGCCTGCTGCCGCCGGCGTAGCCGGACATCGTCACCGGAACGTAACCCCACGGTCGTTGTGAACTCTTCGCCCGATGTGTTAAGCACACGGCGTGCGAAAGAAAATTCTGGTGGTCGAAGACGATGCCGACCTGGTTGAACTGTTGCGGTTCAACTTCAAGAAAGCGGGCTTTGCCGTCGGGACAGCCTTCGACGGAATCGAAGCGCTAAAGAAGGCCCGCTCGCTCCTGCCTGACCTCATCCTGCTCGACCTGATGTTGCCTGAATTGGACGGTTTAGCGGTTTGCGAAGTTTTGCGGCGCGATCCCAACATCGCTTCCATTCCCGTCATTATGCTGACGGCTATGTCCAGCCAACTGGCTCGCCTGACCGGCCTTGAGGCCGGGGCCAACGATTACATCACCAAACCCTTCAATTTCAAGGACCTGCTGGCTCGCGTGGAAGCAGCCCTTTGTGGTTCTTCCCGACCCACCTTGCCACCCGCCTCCACCCCCTGACGTCTGTTCTTCGATCCGTCACCCAACCGTCACCGGGTTGTCACAATCTCGACATTGTCGCCCCTCTCCGGGCGTGTTATTGCATTAGCCGTGAGACCCAAAATCCTCGTCGTGGATGATGAACCCGAAGCCGTAGAATTGGTCGAGTTCAACCTCAAAGCGGCAGGCTTTGACGTGCTCACCGCCGCCGATGGCGCCGAGGCGCTGAAGAAAGCGCACGCCGCTTTGCCCGGCCTGGTCGTGCTCGACCTCATGCTGCCCGAAGTCGATGGCCTCGAGGTCTGCAAAATGTTGCGGCGCGATCCAGCGACCGCCACTATCCCGATTGTCATGGTGACGGCCAAAGCGGCCGAGATCGACCGCATCCTCGGGCTCGAACTGGGCGCGGACGACTACATCACCAAACCGTTCAGCCCGCGCGAGCTCATCCTCAGGATCAAGAACATCCTGCAACGAGGCCGCGCGGCCGGCGAGGAAACAGACATTCACAAGTTCGGCGAGCTGGTCATCGATGCGCCGCGTCATCTGGTGAGCTGGCGTGGAAAAAAAATCGACCTCACCGCCACCGAGTTCAAACTCCTGGCGTTGTTGGCGCAGCGGCGCGGCCGCGTGCAATCTCGCGAACAACTGCTGCGCGATGTCTGGGAATACAACAGCCTTATCGATACGCGCACCGTGGACACGCATATGCGGCGGCTGCGCGAGAAGCTCGGACCGGCAGGAAAATTCCTCGATACCGTGCGCGGCGTGGGCTACCGTTTTCTCGAAGCCTAGCCGCAACGATGCCGCACCCTTTTGACGCGAAAACACCGCACGAACGAACCGGAACGGACCGGGTTCAACCGCGGATTGTGCCGATGACGCGGATTTCCTTTCGGTTATGCGTGAAATCCTTCAAATCCGTGGTCAAGGAATCGCCGCCGCCCTAATTTCCGCGCATGTTGTGGACCATCATAGCGCTGCTTGCTCTCTCCGCCGCGCTGGCGTTGCACCTTTGGTGGCGGAACCGATTCCAACAAGCACAGCTTAAGGCGGAAACGGAACTCGCCGCTGTCCGGCGCGCTTACCATCAGTCCGCCTCGCAGATCCAAACCCAGCAGGAGACCCTCTTCAACAGCATGACCGAAGGCTTGCTGGTCCTGGACCAGCGCGGCCGCATCCAGATTGCCAATCGCGCCTTCACCAGCCTCTTCGGCGTGACCGCGGACGTTCGTTCCCGGACCATCATGGAAGCCTTGCGGCTGCACGAGCTGGCTGACTTGGTCGGATCCTTCGAAACCCGCAAGGAAGTGCTGGGTTACGAGCTGAAACTCGCGCGCCCTAACGAGCGGTGGCTGCAGGTTAACGGTGCCGCCATCTTCGACGCCGGCGGGCAGCGCCAGGGAACTATCCTGGTTTTTCACGAACTCACCCGGCTCAAACAACTCGAACGCACTCGCCAGGAGTTCGTCGCGAACGTCAGCCATGAGCTGCGCACGCCACTTTCCCTCATCAAAGGCTACGTCGAAACCTTGCTGGATGGCGCGCAGGACAACCCCGAGGTCGCCGCGAAGTTTCTGCACACGATCGACCGCAACGCCGAACGCCTGAAGCTGCTCATCGAGGATTTGCTCACGATTTCGGAGCTCGAATCCGGCCGCGTAAAGCTCAATCTCCAGTCTGTCCCTCTGCGGGCGGTGACGGGCAAGGTGCTGGCTGACTACAAGGCCCGTGCCGAGGCCCGACAGGTGAAATTGTCCGATGAAGTCCCCGATCTGCGGGTGCGCGCCGATGCCGACCGGCTGGAACAGGTGCTGGGTAATTTTATCGACAATGCTATCAAGTACGGTCGGCAGGAGGGCGCCGTGAAAATCAGCGCGCGTGCGGCTGACGCGGGCGAGATCGAGGTGGCGGTCCAGGATGACGGCCCGGGCATTCCGCCCGAGGCTCTCGAGCGCGTGTTTGAACGGTTCTATCGCGTGGATAAGGCGCGCTCCCGTGAGCAGGGCGGCACTGGCCTGGGTTTATCCATCGTCAAGCACATCGTCCAGAGCCACGGAGGCCGGGTTTGGGCTAAAAGCAAAGTCGGGCAGGGCGCCAGCTTCTATTTCACTTTGCCGCAGGATACCGGCAGCTTCCAGCGGCCCCTGCTTTAGTACTTTATCGAATTCTCTTGGTCCCTCTCTTTGCTGATTTTATATTCTCCGGATGGTCCATGTTGGGATTGGTTACGACGTTCACGCCCTGGTCGAGGGACGCAAGCTCATTCTCGGCGGGGTGGAAATCCCGCATCCCAAAGGTCTCGAAGGTCACTCCGACGCCGACGTGCTCATGCACGCCATCTGCGATGCTGTCCTGGGCGCTTTGGGGGAGTCGGACATCGGGCACTTCTTTCCAAACACCGATCCGCGTTGGCGCGGCGCACCCAGCCGCCTTTTCCTGCGTGAAGCCGCGCGCCTGGTCGCGCTGCGCGATGGCAAACTCGTCAACGTGGATGCCACCCTGGTCGCCCAGGCTCCCAAGATTTTTCCGCACATCCAGCAGATGAAACTCCAGATCGCTGAGGCCCTCGAGCTCAACGTCCAGCATATAGGGATCAAAGCGACGACCAATGAGCACCTCGGTTTCATCGGCCGCGAGGAGGGCATTGCCGCTATGGCCGTCGCCGCCGTCGATCTGCCTCATTCCGCCTGACCCCTGATTACTGATTCCTGCCAACCGCTCTACCCGCATGCCAAAGGCCGAAATTAGCTGGAAACGCGTCACCGCCGAAGGAGTAAGACTCCAGGTCTATGCCCGGCATGTCGGTCGGGATTGGCGCTTTTTCGCGCGCGAACGCCGCTACGACCAGTGGCAGGCGGTCGAACATCCGCCGCTCGAAGATTGGCTGGAACTTCTCGACTCTGTGCAGCGCCTCATTAACCGCCGCCGCCTCCGCCCCGAAGAAGAAGGGCTGGTGACGAAGATGATACGCGAGCGGTTTCCCGAGGCGCTGAAACGTGGGAGCGTGGAAGCGTAAACAGAATGAAGAGCGATGAACTCTGACCACAACCGGGCACTCCATGACCTCCGATCCGCCCTTTAACCTTTTGACGTTTCACATTTCACATTTCACGTTTCACGCATCACGCATCACGCATCACGTTTCTCGCTCTAACGTTCTAACGCTCCACCGCTCCCACCCTCCATGCCCCGCCCACCTCTAATCCTCGTCTCGCCCGATATCGCCAGCAGAGGCAAGGAACACAGCGATTTCTCGATCAGCCTTTCCAACCGGTATCAGCAGGCGTTGATGGTCGCCGGCGGCCTGCCTTTGACCCTGCCGGCGACGAACTCTCCGGAACTGCTGGCCGAATGCGTGCGCCGCGCCGACGGCGTAATGCTCACCGGTGGAGATGATGTTGACCCCCGGCTGTACACCGACGGATTGCCCGCCCGCGTGCGCCGGACCGTCGGGGTAACCCCGGACGGCGGCCAGCGCGATTTTAGGGAGTTGGTGCTAATCGACGAGGTTTTCCGGCAGCGCAAGCCGTTGCTGGCCATCTGCCGTGGCCAGCAGATACTGAATGTGGCGCTGGGTGGCACGCTTTTCGCCGATCTCCGTACCCAAAGACCCCGCGCCCTGGTTCACCGGCGGACCGACCGCCGCAGCGAAATCGTGCACGAAGTGCGGTTGACACCGGGTTCATTACTGGCCAAGATAGTCGGCGGGCACAACTTGGGCGTTAACAGCACGCACCACCAGGCCGTCGGGCGAGTCGCGCCCCCGTTACGAGCGACTGCCGTCAGCAGTGACGGCATGATCGAGGGCTTGGAGCTCAAGCCGGCCGCAGCTCGTTGGCTGCCGTGGTTGCTGAGTGTGCAGTTCCACCCGGAGCGCCTCGTGGACCGATACCCGGCTCATCAGGCGATTTTCCGGGCGTTTACCCAGGCGTGCGCCTGGACAGCAAAACATACTTATGAAGGGTAAAGTCCTAATCGTCGATGACGACCGTGACCTGCGCGCGGTGTTAACCGCGCTCTTCGACGGCGAATTCCAGGTCGCTGAAGCCGACACCGGCGCCGCGGTGGAACGGGCCTACAGCCAGGACCAGCCGGATGTCGTGCTGCTGGATGTCAAGTTGCCCGACGCCGACGGCCTCGATCTGCTGCCTCAGCTCAAAAAGCGCTGGCCCGAAACCGAGATCATCGTGCTCACGGGCTACGACGATGTCGGCATCGCCCTCGAAGCCGGGCGGCGCGGCGCGTACAATTTCATCACCAAACCGTTCGAAAACACCAAGCTGCTCACGGATGTCCGGTGCGCCTTGGAGCGCAAGGAGCAGAACGAGGAAAATAGCACGCTGCGGCGCGCGCTCGAGACGATGAGCGGCACGACCTCCCCGATATTCCAGAGCGCTTCCCTGCGCGAGGTCGTTCGCACCGTCGAGCGCATCGCGCCGAGCGATGTCGCCATCCTCATCACCGGCGAGAGCGGCACCGGCAAGGAAGTCATCGCCGACCTCGTCCACGCCTTCAGCCCCCGCAGCAAGGGCCGGATCATCAAAATCAACTGCGCCGCGCTGCCGCGCGAGCTGATCGAAAGCGAACTCTTCGGCTCCGTTAAAGGCGCCTTCACCGGCGCCCACAGCGATCGCGAGGGCCTGTTTCGCCAGGCCGAAGGCGGCACGCTGTTCCTAGACGAAATTTCCGAAATGCCCGTCGATACCCAGAGCAAGCTCCTGCGCGTGCTCCAGGACCAGGAAGTGCGCCCCGTCGGCGGTAAAACCGCCTACAAAACCAACTGCCGCATTGTCGCCGCGACCAACCGGAGGCCGGAGGAGGCGATTCGGGACGGTAAGCTGCGCGAGGATTTGTTCTATCGCATCAGCGCCATCTCCGTTCATCTCCCGCCCTTGCGCGAGCGCCGCGAAGACATCCTCCCCCTCGCCAATTCCTTCCTGAAGCGCTTTGCCGCCCAGGCCAATCGCGTCCTCAAGGGATTCACCCCCGCCGCCATCGAGCGGTTGACCGCGTTCGACTGGCCGGGCAATGTCCGCCAGCTCCAAAATGAGGTCCAGCGCGCCGTTCTGCTGTGCGAGGGCGACCAGGTCGATGCCACCGACCTCTCCATCACTAAGGTGAAAGCCCCCGGCGAAGATTCGCCCGACACTAATTTCACCCTTCTCGAAGGCGTCGAACGCAATGCCATCGTCCAGATGCTCAAGGAAACCGGCGGCAACAAACTCGAAACCGCCAAACGCCTCGGCATCGGCCGCCAGACCCTCTACAACAAGATCAAAGCCTACGGGATCGAGGTCTAACGAGGCCGAGCCTCGGGCTTTCTCCCTTACTGAGCCGGCATGAGCGGGGAGCGTCTGGGCTCCGTACTCTGACCCACAAGCCTCTCGGGTCCTTGCCATCTCTCTGTCAGCGCACCAACCCAAAAAGTAGCTCACAAATTAACCACCGCCCGCAGGTGCAATTCTTAACCTCCTTCAAGGGCGCATCCCTGCTTTGATCAGAAATCCGTTACGCCTTCATCCACGCGATCCCGCCACCCGCGGTTCAGCTTTTCACGCACCACGCCTCCGCATCACCCCTTGCCTGCCACAGAGGCTTGAACCCCCTCCCTAAACGTTGGCTGCTTCAATCCAAACAGCTCCTCCGCCGGTTTCGGGTTCCCCACGCTTCCTTCATCGAGCATGATGAGTTGGTCGCGGGTTAGCGGAGGCGGTTTGCGGAACAAGAGCGGGTAAATCAATTCCAGAAACGCCGCCTGGCCGCGCGCCAGGGCCGGAGGGACACGCAGCTTGAGCCGCCGCCGCCGTTGCACTGCCAGGATGTCGGCTAAGAGCGCTGCGAACGTCAGCGGCTCAGGTCCGCACAAATCATACGCCTGCCCGATCGACTTCGGCTCGCTTAACGCCTTGATGAACGCAGTCGCCACCACTTCGACCGAGACCGGCTGGAATTTGGCCTGGTCGCTGCCCATCACCGGCAGCACAGGTGAGAACCAGCTTAGCCTTTCGAAAAGGTTTACAAAGCGATCCCCCGGCCCGTAGATCACTGAGGGCCGGAAGATGGTGTACTCGAGCCCACTCCGGCGGACTGTCTCCTCGGCGGCCCATTTGGTCTGGTGATATCGTGAGACAGCGTCGGACCGCGTGCCCAACGCGCTCATGTGGACGAACCGTTTGACCCCAGCCCGCCGCGTCGCCTCCGTGACGTGGCGCGTGCCGCGCGCGTGCACGCGTTCAAACGTGTTGTGCCCCAGCTCGCTGATGATGCCGACAAGATGGATCACCGCATCCACTCCTTCAATCGCGCCCTCGAGCGAGTCCGCGTCCAGAATGTCACCAACGTGCTCTTCCGACTTGTAGCGCGAAACCAACTCCTGCACCCGGCGCGACTCCCGGTTTCGCACCAGCAGCCGCGCCGCGTGACCAGACTCGTGCAACTGCCGCAGGATTTCTTTCCCGACGAACCCCGTAGCCCCGGTCAGAAAGACCTTCATGATATATTCCCTATCGGCCCGTTAGCATTGCTCACTCCGGCAGTTTCGCCAGTTCCGTCTTCACCAACTGCACCAGCGGCGCGATGGTTTCGCGGCTGAATTCAAACTTGCACCCCGCCGCGCCGAACAGCTCCGGCAGCGGCCGGGAACCCCCCCATCCCAGGGCTCCCTTGTAGTCCTTCAGGGCGCGCGCTTTGTCCCGCTTCGAATTCGCCCAGACCTGCAGCGCCCCCAGTTGAGCGATGCCGTATTCTATGTAATAAAAGGCGTGAATGAAAATGTGCAATTGCCGATGCCACAGGCTGCCCCGGGCCGTCTCGTAACCTCGCCAATCCACATCGCCTCCGAACCGGCCCATCAGTTCCATCCACGCGGCCGTCCGCTCCGCAACCGTGTGGCCGGGATGCGTATAAATCCAGTGTTGGAAAGCATCCACTGTCGCAATCCATGGGAAGATATTTATCAGTCCCTCGAGGTGCGCTCGGCGCGCCCGATTGGCCTCCGGCACTGAGTAGAATTCCTCGAGAAATTCGTTGCCGAGCAGTTCCATGCTCATTGACGCCACCTCGCAGAACTCCGTCGGAGCGCCGCGATAGGGGTAAAGGTCTTCTTGACGCGTCGCCAGCGCATGAAACGCGTGGCCGGACTCGTGCAGAATCGTGTCCACATCACGCTGAATTCCGACCGCATTCATGAAAATGAACGGCAGCCGCGCTTCGGCCAGCGTCGATTGGTAACCGCCGGGCGCTTTGCCTTTGCGGTTGGCCAGGTCGAGCAATCGCAAAGTCTGCATCCGCTGGAAACCCTCTGCCAGGTCGCCGTCGAGACGGTTGAAAATGGCCTGGGTGTGCCCCACCATCTGCTCGACCTGTTCGAACGGCCGGAGCGCCGGCCGGTTCAGCGGATCCACGGCCAGGTCCCACGGCCGCAGCGTGGCTAGCCCCAGGTGCCGCCGGCGCTCGGCCTGCAACTCACGCAACACCGGCAGAACCTCCGCCTCGACTGCTTCGTGGAATCGCTCGCAATCCGCTGGCGTGTAATCGAACCTTCCCAGCTTGCGGAAGGCGTAATCGCGGTAGTTCGGGAACCCTGCGTTCCGCGCGATTTGCTGCCGCACATCGACCAGAGAATCGAAGAGTTCCTCGAACTTGCCCGCCTCGCGGAGGCGCCGATTGGCCACCAGCTCCCAGGCCTCCTGCCGCAGCGCGCGCTCGGGTTCCTCCAGGTGGCGGCCCATCTGCACCAGCGTCCTTTCCTCCCCGCGGAACTGTACTGTCAGGGAACCGCTTAGTTTCTGGTACTGTTGGCTCAGCTTGGCTTCCGCTGTTTCCAGCGGCACGTTCTCAGGCCGGAATAACTCCACCTGCAGCCGGGTGTCCCGATCAAAAACCTCAAAGCGCTTCGACGGCAGTTTGGTCCGCGCCGGATGGCCGACATAAATCCGCGCGAGCTTGAACTGCTGCGATTTGACCTCCGGCTCGATCTTTTCGACGAATTGCAGGTAGGCCCGTTCTGCGTCGGGGTTATCCGTGTGGCAGGTCATGGCGATGTAGCGTTTCGAGGATTCCTCATCCAGCGCGGCGCTCAGCTCGCTCCAATCCAGCAGCCAATCCTCCAGCTCGGACGCTGAGTCGCACTGTCCAGCTCGGGCTTCGAGCCGCTCGAAAAGCGGGCCCACTTGCTCCCAATCGCCCAAGTCCGCTGCCTTGGGTACAAATCGGCGCGGCTTGTGCGGAGGCAATGAAGCGAACGGCAGTAAATCCATGACCGGAAGATACCCTTTTGCCGCCGATTGAAAAACTGTATTTCGAGGGAAGGGCGCACGATTCCAATCGTGCTCCTAAGCTCAAAAAGCATCCGCGCGGTTGGAACCGTGCGCCCCGGCCCGCCTTCATGGGGCCTTTCTCGGTGTAGGCACCCACGCCGCCACTGCGCTCGCTCAAAAAAAGCCGGAGCGAATGCTCCGGCTTCGTGAAGATTCAATTCGTTGCCGCCTCGGGCGGCCTCTTTCCAGGCTCAGCGGTGCCAGCCACCATGCCCGCGGGCATGTTCCCAGCCTCGATAATGTCCCCATCCATAGTTAGGGCGGTACCATCCGGGACCGAACCCCACGTAAACCGAGGGCGCCGGAGCGAAGACCACTGGCGGTGGCGCATAGACCACCGGGGCGGGGGCCTGGTACACTACCTGCGGCGGGTATTGATACACCGGCGGCGTCACGTAAACCGGTGCCGGGCAGGCCACCACCGGCGGCCCGAAAGGGATTCCGATGCCAAAGCTGAAACGAATTCCAGCCTGAGAAGCCGAAACGGCTCCGAGTAGAACAGCGCTTAGCAAGATTAGTTTTTTCATACAATTGATTGGACGGCGCCTCCCGGCGGATATTTCGGATTGTGCTGATTTTTTTTGCCTTTCTGTTTGAATATAAAGACCTGCCAATCGTCTCATCGGCCGTTTTGCCGCCGGCGCGTTCCGCTCCGTGCAGCTATCCGGTCGCCATCACGCAAAGGCGCAAAGATGCAGAGGCGGAAAGGATGGGAGGGACTGAACTGCCGGAAAAACACACGCAATTTAATTCGCTAGGACAGACTACTCCTGCTTGCGTCTTTGCTCCTTTGCGCCTCTGCCTTAACGCCTGTTAGTATCTCTGCGGCTAAGCGTGAGACAAGGCGGCAGTGAGATCCTGGATCAGCGCCAGGCGTTCGCTCTCCTCCTGCTTGCGTTTGCTGATGTCGCGCGCCACGCTCGAAGCGCCGATGACCTGCCCCTGGGCGTTGCGGATCGGCGAGATCGTTACCGAGACCTCCACCGGTGCGCCGTCCTTGCGCAGCCGCACCGTTTCCGCGAGGTCGATTCGCTCTCCGCGTGCGATCTGTCCCAGGATCTCGGATAGTTCTTCCGGGCGGTAAGTGGGGATGAGAATCGAAATCGGGCGGCCTATGATTTCCTCGGCGCGGTAGCCGTATAACCGTTCGGCGCCGTCGTTCCAGGCCACAATCGTGCCGTCCAGAGTCTTTCCGATGATCGCGTCGTTGCAGGAGCGAACTATCGACGCGAGGTAAGCGGTGTCCGCCTCGGTGCGGCGGCGAATTCGCTGTTCGTTCGCCGCAGCCAGCTCCCGCTTTACCACCGCCGCCAGGCGGTCCAAGTGGTCCTTTCTAAGGTAATAACCGGCCCCGGCTTTCAACATCTCCACGGCGCTTTCCTCCCCGATCACTCCGGAAACCATTATGAATGGGATGTCCAGGTTTCGCTGCTGGCAAAGCCTGAGGGCTGCCATCCCGCTGAACTGTGGCATCGCGTAATCGCAAATCACCAGATCCCACGACCGCGCCTCCAGTGCAGCTTGCATCCCCGCATGCGTTTCCACCCTCTCAAACGTCACGTCGAAGCCGCCTCGCTGCAGCTCCCGCACGACGAAGAAGGTATCCTCCACGGAATCTTCCACCACCAAAACTCGTAACTGGCCCGACATAAGACTCTTAACAGGTTATTATACCATGGGTCAACCTAGATCAGGTGCTCTGAAATGTCAAATTCGCGTGACTGGTGAACGTTTCTTGACGAGGTCGAATTGACCCCCTCGGCCATGCGCTCGCATTGGCAGCTAAAGCCTCCGAACAGAGCCACTCTCCAACGCCTTCGAGCACATGTCGCTCTGACGAACGCGCTTGTGTTTTGGAGTGCGGCTATCTCCTGCCGCTTTACCCCGCACACACTGGAGCGCTACGGTTGCCACGGCATCCTCCAGTGCAAGCCCCAATTTCGTTGTGTTCATTTGACGCCATTACGGCTAGATTCCCGGCCAACAAGTATGAGCTCGAACACGGTCCTTTGGATTTACATCGTCTTGCTATTGGTCGGCGGGCTGATTGGGTTCCTCAAAGCCGGCAGCAAAGTGTCTCTAATCACTTCGGCGATCTTTGCTGCGTTATTGATTGTCGCCGCCATCCCGAATTTGTTGCAGCCGGGGCCCCGGCAGATACTCGTGGACGTCATCATGGCGGTGCTTTTGGTCGTTTTTGCGATTCGGCTCGCCAAAACCAAGAAATTCATGCCCAGCGGCTTGATGCTGGTTCTGACTATCGCTGCTCTCGCCTTCCGCCACCTTTTCCATTGAGCCTGGCAAGGAGCTCATTTACCTGTTCTAACCCTTTAGCGTTTTGACGTTTTAACCGCCAACTAACCACCCCAATGCCAGCGCTCAATCGAAGCACCGTCGCCACCGCGCTGGCGGTGTCTGTGAAAAGCTGGCTCAATGCGGTCGCGGCGCTGGTTTATCCGGAAATCTGCCAGCTTTGCGGCCAGGCACGGGCGACGCCGGGGGAGTGTTATCTTTGCGCCGATTGCCGCACCCAGGTGCGATTCATCAAGCCGCCTTTCTGCGCCCGCTGCGGTTTTCCCTATGAAGGCGCGATCACGAACCCTTTCGAATGCGCCAACTGCCGGGACCTCGAGTGGCCTTTCGTTTCGGCGCGCTCGGCCGTGGTGGCTCGGGGGAAGGTCCTGGAGGTCATCCACCGCTACAAATACAATCGGGCCCTATGGTTCGAGCCCTTTTTGGCCGACCTGCTCGTCGGTCAGGCGGAACCCGAATTGCGCCCCGAGGCTTGGGATTGGATCGTTCCGGTCCCGCTGCATCCGGCGAAATATCGGGAACGCGAGTTTAACCAGGCCGAACGCCTGGCGGCCCGGTTAAGCGCCGCGACGCGAATCCCCGTGAACACCGGCTGCCTGCTGCGGGTTCTACCTACCCGGACCCAGACGTTGCTGAGCCGGGAGGAGCGGTTGGCCAACGTCCGGAAGGCCTTTGCCCTCCGGGGCAATCCCGTCTTGGAGGGCCGCCGCATCATTCTAGTGGACGATGTTTTCACCACCGGCGCGACCACGGGAGCCTGTGCGCGGGTATTGCGTGCGGCCGGCGCCGGCGACGTTTGCGTCTGGACAGTTGCCCGCGGAATCTGAATAATACCAGGAACACTTGCGATGAATGTTCCAATTAATCTGAAGACCACCCAACCGAGTCCTGGGCCCAACCCCGCCGCCCTCAACCTTCAACCTTCAACCTTCACCTTTCCTCGTATGGCCGCGAACTCATTCAGCAAGAAAAACCTGGGTTTGGAAAGCGGCGAACCGGCGGTGACTCCTTCCGCGGCTCCCCATACCACTTTCGTCAAGAAACCGAAACTCGCCACCGCGAAATCCAAAAAACGCGAAATCCCCGAAGGTCTTTGGACCAAGTGTCCCAAGTGCGCGACGATGGTATTCGACAAGGAGCTGGACGAAAACCTCAAGGTCTGCACGCATTGCCAGCATCATTTCCCGATCAGCTCACGCGAACGTATCCATTCGCTGGTCGAGACTTGCACTTTCGAGGAGATGGATGCCGACATGACCAGCGTCGACGTCCTGGACTTTACGGGGGTCGCTTCCTACACGGCCAAGCTCCAGAAATACCAGCAGGACACGGGGCTCAAGGACGCCGTCATTACCGGGCTCGGCAAAATCGGGCCGCACCGCGCCGCGCTGGGCGTGATGGACTTCAAATTCCTCGGCGGCTCGATGGGGTCGGTCGTAGGTGAGAAACTCACCCGGCTCATCGAACGCGCCACCGAGAAAAGCCTGCCGGTGATTATTATCTCCACCAGCGGAGGGGCGCGCATGTACGAAGGCATGTTCAGCTTGATGCAGATGGCCAAAACCTGCGCCGCCCTCGCCTATCATGCCCGGGCCCGTCTCCCCTACGTCAGCGTCCTCACCAACCCAACCACCGCCGGCGTCATGGCCAGCTTCGCCAGCGTCGGCGATCTCATCATCGCCGAACCGGGCGCCATGATCGGGTTCGCCGGCCCGCGTGTGATCAAGGACACCACCCAGGCCGAATTGCCGCCCGGCTTCCAGACCTCGGAATTCCTGCTCGATCACGGCCTCATCGATGCCATCGTCCCCCGCAAGGAACTCAAGGCCCGCCTGCTCGGTTACCTCAGCTTCCTCACTAACGGCCAGAAGCTGGCTGCCGCCGGCTAGTAAAGAGCGTTTCGGGTCGGTTTCCCCGAGCGAGTAAGTCCAGCCACAGCCGAAGTCGCCCCGGCCGGGATTGAGGGAATTGCAGAGTGAGAAGTAAGCGAGCTTTCATTTCGTTCTGCGAAATCGTTCGTAGCTGAGAAGCTGTCCCGGCGCTGAATTCTCACTGGCACGACGGTTGCCATGGTTGGCTCGTGAAGTTCTATCTCATCCCCGCCACCAGGTTGGGCTGCGGGGTCTCGACCACCAGGTGAAAGTGATTGGACATCAGACAATAGGCATGGACCTGCCAGCCGGTCTTTTCACAGGTCCGGTTCAGGGTTTCCAGGAACCTGTGCCGGTCCTGGTCATCTTCGTAGATAGCCTCGCGCCGGTCCCCGCGATTCATGACGTGGTAGATGGCGCCCGGGTACTGCACTCGCAATTTGCGCGGCATGAGCGGGACGCTACCCGAAAGGGCGGTGCTGTGTAAATAGTTTTGACTGACAACCGCCCTAATGGGTGACCCCTGCTATGGGGAAAATTGTCAAGCGCGGGCGAAGTTTTATTTTTTCTTTTCTTTTTTCAACTTAAAAGCGGTCTTTGTCTTCTTCTCTGTTTTTCTGTTCTTCAGCAAATTTGGCTCGCCTCCTCTGGCAGTGCT
>DATMRF010000019.1:0-58614 GCA_035566435.1 Candidatus Acidiferrum sp. | reverse complement strand
TCCGAATTGGCAGAAGTTTTCTTTTGCATGAAACCCTTCTACTAAAGAGACGGCGTCCTTCAAACTTATCTGTGTTCATCCGTATTATCCGTGCCATCCGTGGTTAGTCCCTTTGGTTCCGGCTCTGCCGGGCTGGGCCTTTTCCTGCCTTTTTGCGGCCATTCCGTCCTCATCCGTGATTCAACCCCTCCGGCTTTTGCCTGGGGCACATCACTCCCACGCAACCTCCCTTTCCACCTTTTTCCACCTTTTTCCACCTCACGTCGACACCAAAACTCCACGCCCCCGTTCGTGACGCCGAAATAGCTCAAGTTCACCCCCCGCAAAAACTCGACCAACCTCGACCGAAATTAAATTCCCTGGGAAACCGGCGCCCGCTTGGGGGGCGAAGAGTTTACGCACGAGGGTGGCGCTTGCACGTTGCAAGCGCCTGCTCTCAGTCTTCAGTTAACGGGACAGTGGTTTGTACCGCACCAGCAGGCTGGTCGCACGCTTGCGCAACCGGACCTCGAAATTGGAGGTCAGCTCTTCGCCCGTTACCACCTGCTCCTGTTTAGTGCGGGCCTCGTCGATGAACTCGACCTGGTATGAGGTCTTGGGAGCAAGGCCCCGCAATGCAGTCTGAAGGACCGGATAGGGGCACTCGCTGCGCCGGAAGGCGAGGACGATTCCCGCGTTCAGGTCACTGCGGTGAAACTGATAGGCTATCAGCGCCCCCGGCCCGAGCGTGCAGGGGCTGAGCGGGTAAAAGTCGCCGTACCAGAACTTTTGGTTTTCCTTAACTTCCGCAATTGCGGCGCGGGCGTTTTGGATGGAGAACTTGGAATCGAGGAATGCGAACTGGCAGATGGCACCGGCGGTGGCGGCGCTGCGCATTTCATAGGCGTCAGGCACCCAGGAGCAAGCACCGAATAAAGGCAGGTAGAGACTCAGGCCATAGGTCTGAGTCTGGTTCCAATCCGGGTGACCGGGAGAGCATCCGGTGTCGCTGCGCCAATGCGGCAGCGCTCGACTGCACGTCTCAATGTCGAGCCGCCGGCCGCCGCTCGCGCAATTGTCGATGACCAGCCCCGGGTGGCTGGACAGCAGGGCATCCCACAGAGCGTAATGCCCTTCGACGTAACGGATTTCGGTCATACCCTGCCGGCCCACGGGGTCTGCTTGCCGCCAAAAGTCGAGCGGGGCGACGTTGAAATCGTTGCGATAGGTGTCCAGCCCGAACTCGCTGATGCGTTGGGACAATAGGTCGGTCATCCAACGGCGGGCTTCGGGGTCGCTGAGCTTGAACAGGCCGCCCTTTTTGCCACCGAAGACAAACTGAGGATGCTCGCGGGCCACCTGGGACGCCGAGCCGACGCGTTCGGGCTCGAACCAGACCATGAATCGGATGCCCATTTGATGACAGGCATCGCTGATGGGTTTGAGACCGTTTGGAAATCTCTCAGCCGGGCAGTACCAGTTTCCGACTCCGTCCGGAAAACCTCCTTCAAACCACGCGGCGTCGAGCCAGTGAGTGTCGCAGCCGATATCACGAGCGGCCCGGGCGGCTTGAAGCTGGACCGCCTCGGTGCCCCAATCCGGGCGGGCCCCGGCGTAGCGGTCGTAGCACTGAAGAGCAATGGGCATTCGCACGGGATGGCCCTTTGTCCGGGGTGAGTACTCGAAGAGCATAAGGCGGCGAAAGCGATTGTGCCCTGCGATGCGCTCGCCCTTCCAGGGCATCACCAGAATCCGCGAGGTGCGGATCTTCTCGCCGGGGTGGAGTCTTAAAGAGGTCTTCTCGATGTCGGCGCGGAGCGCGGTCGGACCTGTGCCGGCCCGTTCCAGGGTGGCCCGCCATTGGCCGGACCAGCCAATGGCGGTGATCAGTCCTTCGTCCTCTCCATACTGAAGGTTGAAAAAGGGGAAGGCGCCGTTGGAAGGGCGCCCGCCGGCCGGAGCGAGGGCAAGCGGGTGCCCGGCTTCAAGTTCCGTTTCGACCGGCAGGAAAGAGCGTTCGCCGCAGACGTCGCCGGCCAGTTGGTGCACGTGAACCGGCTTATGCGCGTAGCCCGTGCGAAGCCGAACGTCGAGCGCCTGGATGTTCTCGATCAGTTGGCTGTCCTCGCTGCCGTTATTCTGCAACTCCAGGACCCATTCGGCGGCCGGGTATCGCTTGAAACACGTCGCCGTCGTCGTCACTTGCAGAGCGGTCTTGGGGTCAACCCAAGTCACCTCGTAAATGCGGCGGCTCGGAGTCTCCCGAGTCTTGGTCTCCGGTTTCCAATTCTTCAGAAAACTCGCCGAGGCAGCGCCGGCCAAAGTAAAGGAGAATGGCGTTCCCGCAGCAATGAACGGCTGTCGGTCCTCGTCCGCCCAACAAACCTCGCCGTTGGCCTTCAGAATGCAGGCATCGGCCCAATCGGCCTGGTCGTAAGCGGGGCCGTCCGGGGTGGTGTCCACCTTGAGCGTGATCTGGCGAGTGCCCGCGGGCAGCGGGAGTTTGACCTCGACTGGCTGATTGGTGCCTCGCAGAGTCGGCGTGCGGAAGATCTCGCGGCCGGCAACTTCCACACTGAATTGGACGGATCCACGAACGCCACCGGTATCAGGGTTGTCATCAATCCCCACGAACGAGCGAAACTCCGTGGCGTCCGCCGGCAGATGCAAGGCGATCTCACTGTTGGCGTGGGTGCCGAGCCCGTGCTTGAACTCGCGGGTTCCGAGCTTGATCGGCGTGTCGATGCAGGATTGGCCGAAATGAAGCACGCTGTGCTCCTGGCGCAGCACCTCAACGCGCACCGCCGGCTCGCGCCCCGGAGGCTTGTGGCCGGTGAAGGCAGCGCTGACCCAGTCCTGCATTTCCTGGATTTGGGCCGGCGGCGCCATCACTCCATCCTGCGGCGCGTCAGTCGGGATCTCGGCGTCTTCCAGGGCAGGCGATATTGACGTTGCCAGGGAAGTCAGCAGGAGGCAGCAGCCACAAAGAGGAAGCCGACCGCCAAGGCTCGAAGGCATTGTGAACATGAGAGCAAGATAACCGTCCGGGCAAGGGGCTTAAAGCGTGATCCTCGCGCCAACTTGACGGTTTGACCTGCCCGCTTCATCGTAAGGCATGAACCCAATCGCCCGCCGGTTTTCCTTTCCCTGCACAGCACTCGAGGTCAACCGCCCGCCAGCCGCCAGGCGACAAGCGGCAAACGGGCGCCTGCTGGTCACTAGCCTGGTGGTGTGCGCGGTTGTGGCGGTGATGACCTGGTGGAGCGCGGCACAACCCCTTCCGTTCGGGAAGAAGCTTATCGAATACGGCTGGGACGTACCCACGCCGGTCCAGATGCGCGAGGAGCTTGCGGCCATGGAAAAACGTCCCTTCGATGGGCTTATTTTCCGGCTGAGCGCCGGCCACAACGCATTCGTGACGAATGAACTGGACCGCGCCAAATTCGGAGAGGACGAGACCATCCTCCGCAGCCTCCAGTTCACGCGCTTCCGCGATAACTTTGTGCTGATCTGGGGCTCGCCGCCCGTCGATTTCGACTGGTTCGACGACGCTCAGTGGCACGTCATTGAGGCCAACGCCAAATTATTGGTTGAGGTTGCACAGGCTGGACATGTTCGAGGAATCTGCTTTGACCCCGAGCCGTATGACTTCAGCCTTTGGCACTACGCGAAGCAACCTGGGGCCAAAAGTCACACATTCGATGAGTACCGCGCCGAGGTTCGAAAGCGCGGCACCCAGCTCATGCGCGCGTTTGAAAAGTGGATGTCCGGCGCCACGGTGTTGACTTTCTTCCATATCAGCCTCTTCGACCGCTTCGCCGACTTACCGGAAGCTGAACGGACGCAACGGCTCGAGCGGGAGCGTTGGGGCCTCATGCCTGACTTCTTCGTAGGCATGCTCGAGAGCGCCAGCCCCAAGGCACGATTCATGGACGGCAACGAAAACACTTACTATTACACTTCGCGTGAGCAATATTTCCGCGCATACCATGCGATTCATCAGCGCTCGCTCGCTCTGGTGCCGCCCGACCTCCGCGAGAAGTACGGGCGCCAGGTCCAGGCCGGCATGGCGCTCTACGTGGACCAGAACTTTGCCCTAAGGCAGCCCAACACGGAGAAATACCTCAGCTACCGCATGACGCCAGAAGAGCGTGCCAAATGGTTTGAGCACAACACGTATTGGGCGCTCTATTCGACGGACGAATTCGTGTGGTGTTACAGCGAACGGATGAACTGGTGGAAAGACCAGACGCCGCCCGGCCTCGAAGCTGCGATTGTGAGCGCTCGGCAGAAGCTCGCCGAGGGCAAACCCCTTGGCTTCGACATCGACCCGCTCATCACGGCAGCCGGAAAACGGCAAACCACTCCTTAACTTCAGGTGGCACAGAACCCGGAGCCAACCCAACCGGCCTTGAATCTGCGCAGGCTGACTCGCGCCGACCTCCCGTTTGTCGACTCTCTCCGCGCGATGGCCGGCTGGAACCAAACTCTCGCCGACTGGGAACGCTTCCTGGCGACTGAGCCTGACGGCTGCTTCCTCGCGGAATGGAACGGAACGCGCGCCGGCACCGCCACAACCACGATTTTTCCGCCGGACCTGGCATGGATCGGCATGGTGCTGGTGCACCCCGATTTTCGTCGACGCGGAATCGGTCGCGCGCTGCTCGAACACTCGATAACGTACCTGCGCAACCGCGGCGTGCGGTGCATCAAACTCGACGCCACGCCTGCGGGCAAACCGGTCTATGATGGACTCGGCTTTCGCAGCGAGTGGACGCTGAAGCGCTGGGTGGGCCGTCCAGCCGCTGTGAAGCCGACCGCGCGCCCGTCAGGACTCAGGCATTGGCAGGCGACCGACGCAGGCTCGAGCGAACCGCTGGACGTCGCGGCTTTCGGCATGTCACGCCGGGCCTTACTTGTGGCGTTGGCTGCGCAGAGCAGTGTCGCTCTGGTGTTGGAGATCAAAACAGGCAGCATTGCCGGCTTCGGTTTCGCGCGCGCAGGCTCTCAGGCGCTCTACCTAGGACCGGTGGTGGCGGACTCTGCCAAGGCGGGCGTCGTACTGATAGAAGCGCTCATCGCCCACAACCCCGGCGAAGTGGTTTACTGGGACATTCCGGATCCCAACGGAGCAGCCGTGTCCTTGGCGCAACGCTACGGCTTCAACGTCCAGCGTCCGCTCCTCCGGATGTTTCTCGGCAAGAACGTCTCTCCCGGCGACCCGCGCCGGCAGTTCGCTCTCGCCGGTCCCGAGGTCGGGTGAACCGCCTACTTACGCCTCGGCAAAGCGAACGCCACATACGCATCGCCACTTTTGGTTCCCATCTTGCCGCCACCACAGGCAATGACGACGTACTGACGACCTGCCGCCTCATAGGTTGCCGGCGTCGCGTAACCGCCCGCCGGCAATTTCGCCTGCCACAACACTTTCCCGGAGTGCCGATCGAATGCGCGAAACGTTTCATCCTGCGTAGCGGCAATAAAAATTAACCCGCCGGCGGTGACGACTGGTCCACCGTAGTTCTCTACCCCGGTCGGCGGCAGGCCCTGGGCCATCAAGGCCGGCACTTCGCCCAAAGGAACTCGCCAGCGGTAATCGCCGGTATTCAGGTCAATCGCGTTTAAGGTCCCCCACGGCGGTTTGACGGCGGGATACCCATTCGTATCGAGCCAGCGATTGTAGCCGCTGAACGAGTATGGGACTCCGCCGAGCACGTCGTCGCCCGGCAACGCGGCCTCCGGATGGGCATCGGCACTCGGCAAATTGGTTTGCAGAACGACGTTTGCAAGCGCCTGCTTCTGCCCGTCGGACAGGAAACCGAAGGACGGCATCACGCCTTTGCCTGTTCCCAGCAGACGGATAATGTCCTCGCCTTTGAGTTTCTTGGCGACATCGACCAGCGAGGGAACATTCTGCGCTTTGTTTCCCTGCCGGTCCACTCCGTGGCAGGCGGCGCAAATCTGCACGAACAGTTGCTGGCCAGTGGCGCGCCGGCTTGCGGTGTCCGAGTCGGTCGGGAGCATGTTCAGGATCCAGGGCATCTCGTTGCCATTAACGTAGAGCACGCCGCTGGGGTCAACCGCCGCGCCGCCCCATTCGCCTCCGCCATCGAAGCCGGGAAAAATGATCGTGCCCTGGGTGCTTGGCGGAGCAAAAGGCGTATGCGACCGAACCTTCGCGAACCGGTCCAGCACAGTCTGGCGCGAGCCAGGCGAGATATCCGAGATTTCATCGAAACTGAACAATTGCCGCGCGAACGGGAGTGGTTTCGCCGGCAACGGTTGTGTCGGCCAGGCGGCTTCGCCTTGAAGGTCCGAACGCGGAACGGGGCGCTCCTCGATTGGAAACAGCGGCTCACCCGTTTCGCGATTGAACAGAAACACGTGGCCGGATTTGGTGGTCTGAGAGACCGCGTCGATTCGGCGTCCCGCGTGCCGGACCGTGACCAGGTCGGGCGGCGCGGGAAGGTCGCGGTCCCAGAGGTCGTGATGGACGAACTGGAAATGCCAAAGGCGCCGGCCGGTGTTGGCGTCGAGAGCGAGCAGGCAATTCGCGAAGAGGTCTTGCCCAATGCGGTTTCCGCCCCAAAAATCAAACGCGGCCGATCCGGTCGGGACGAAGACCATGCCGCGACGTTCGTCCACGCTCATGCCGGCCCAGCAATTGACGCCGCCGACGTAGGTCCACGCGTCCGGCGGCCAGGTGCCGTATCCCTCCTCACCCGGGTGCGGGAGAGTGTGAAACGTCCAAACGATTTTGCCGGTCCGGACGTCATAAGCTCGCAAGTGGCCCGGCGCTGCCGGGGCCGGACCTTCGCCCACCCTCAGCGGCAGGAACAAGAGATTCCGGTAAACGGCGCCGGGCGTCGTGGAAACAACGTAGAGCCTGCTGACGTCGCGGCCGAGGCCCTCTTTGATATCGACGCGTCCATGGGTTCCAAAGCTTTCAACGGGCTTGCCGGTCTGAGCGTCAACCGCGTAAAGAAAATGGTCCGCTGAAAAGAGGATGCGGCGCTCACCGCCTTCGGCCCAATAGACTACGCCACGGTTCACGCCAAGCGGGCCGGCTTCCTTGCTGGCAGCAAACGGATCAAAGCGCCACCGTTCGCGGCCCGTAGCGGCATCGAGGGCGACCAACTTGAGCTGCGGAGTCGTTCCGTAAAGAATCCCGTCAATAATGAGCGGATTGCATTGTATTTGGGAAAAGTTGTCTTCCCGGGCATCTCCCGAATGATAGGTCCAGGCCGGTTCAAGCAGCCGAACATTGCCCGGGTCGATTTGCTTCAACTCGGAATAATGGGTCCTGCCGGCGTCACCGAGATACACGGGCCAGTTCCGGTCCGCCGCCGTCGATGAAAGACACACACCGAGAGTGGCGAAGGGCAACAACACCACGCAAAGCTCTCGTTTCCGCGCGAAGATGAGGGGCCAGGCCGACTCGAAACTCTTCATGCACGGTTGGAGTTCAGGATCATACTGCTTGAGATTAGCCGTTAAGCGCTCGCTGGCAAGACTCCCCCGCGAGAGCCGGCGTCCTCGCCGGCAATGGCTCATCTTCCCTCACCGGGACGGAATCTACCCAGCCGGTGACTTGGCAACCACGTCATCACGAACATAATGAACCCCCGGACTGGCGAGGAGGGTATGGGTCTGCTCGGGAGTCTGGTCATGCAGGATCGTGAGCGTCATAGGCGGGCCGAAAAAGAGCTTCCGGTTGCAGCTTCTCAAGTGGCCGTTCAACCGGCCGTAGAGCTGCGCGACCGGCTGGTCGATGATGACGGTGATTTGGTGCTCGCGAGAAACGACCATGCGTACTTCCGGGATTTTGGACGTCCGCCGGACGAACTTCTCCTGCATACGCTGCGGCTGATTTCGTATTTGACGAAAAAGAAATAGAACCGCCAAAGCCGGTGCTGCAAGGGTGCCAGCGCTCATCCGGGAGACCGACCAGTAGATCACAACACCCACAACAACCAGTCCAACTCCGTACCAAATCGCGCGGGAGGGGGAAAGCTGGCGGATTTCCTCCCACGCGTCGACCAGGCGTTGTCGCCATGTGGTTGGCTGCGCGACTGCGGCTTCGGTATTACGGCGGAGCACTCGCAGGTCCTCTGCCAGCGAGCGCGCGTTGGGGTAGCGGTCCTCGGGCCGCTTTTTCAGGCAACGCTCAACGATTCGCTGGAGCTGTTCCGGCACCTGTGGCCGAATCGAGTTCATGGGCGGTGTTTCCTCGAAGGCCGCGGCATGGAGCGCGTCCATAAAGTTCTCCCGCCGGAACGGGGATTGGCCAGTCGCCATCTCGAACAGCATCACCCCCAATGCGAATATGTCGGCTCTGAGGTCAACCGGGAGGCCCCTGACTTGCTCGGGGCTCATGTAAGCCGGAGTTCCCATGACGATACCGGTTCGAGTGTGCGCAATTTGAGATGCCTCCAGGCGTTGGGTTCCTGCGGGGCCCATTTGGGTAGTGACCTCGAGCCACTTAGCCAGCCCGAAATCAAGAATCTTCACGTGCCCATCGGACGTGCGCATCACATTGGCCGGCTTGATGTCCCGGTGCACGATCCCCAGCGAATGCGCCTTGGCCAACCCATCGGCCACCTGGATGCCAATGTCGATCGCACCCAGCACATCCAGCTCCTGGCCCTGTATCAATTGCTGGACCGTTTTTCCCTCAACCAGCTCCATGACGATAAAAGTCGTGCTGTCCTGCTCATCCGCGTCGAAGATTTGAGCCACGGCGGGATGACTGATGCGGGCTGCGGCGCGGGCTTCCTGAAAGAATCGCTGTTTTCGCTGCGGATCAGCCGTGAGCGCGGAGGAAAGAAGTTTCACCGCCACCGGCCGGTGCAAACGCGTGTCGTATGCGCGATAAACCAGCCCCATTCCGCCCTCACCGAGCAAGCCTTCGAGCCGGAACTGTTTGAGCATTTGGTTCGCCAAAGGCTGAACCAAAATGGCGGTGGACTGGGGAGCGCTGTCAGGGTCGGAACTCATGCGACGGCCACCGCGTGTCATTATGCGCGCGCGCCCAGGCGGCACAAGCTCATTCAACGATGAAGCCTGACAAGGTTGCCTCCGCCGGGACCTAACCGCAGTTCCAGGCGCCTGTGTTCGCAGAGCGTCCACCGGCGAGTCGCGGGATCAAAAACCTCGAGCCGGCCCGGCCCGCGAATTCCGAGCACTTGTTCAGATTGGTAATCGAGATTTACCACGAGGGCGCAAACCGGCTTCGCTCGCTTGGCCGGTGCTCCGAAAATGCTGAGGATGGCGCCTCGGCATCGCTCAGGAGGCCTGAAGTCCATGGCGTGCACAGGGGGATCAAAGAAAAACGACGCGTTCTTCGGAAGGGTCTCGCCCCCAGGCGGAATCATCCCCACGTGATAGACAGCCAGGGATTTCAGCCTCTGAAGTTCGCGAGCGAGCGCGACGAATTGGCGGTTTACTGTCGTCAGGGTATCGTAAAGAGGGGTCGGGCTGCCACCAGGATCAGCAATTCCGCCGGTGTGGCCGGGGTAACAATAGACGTAATACGAGATGCCTTGGGCTCCATACGCCAGCGTGGTGTAAGCCAGGAAACGCATCTCGTCGGAGTGCGGAACGCGCATCGAGGATGTCCAGGTGGCCGCCTGGACGATATTGAGGAAAGGCAATCCCGCGTCCAAAGACGCGCGGCGGACCAGGGAAAGGTTGAGAAAGTAGTCAGGCGAATCCCCATTGGTAGTGAGTTGGTAATGATCATAGCTGAGCATAGAGGGCTTCACGACTTCAAGGAATTGGCGCAGGTGCGCCTGGTAAGCCGTGACCTTTTCGCCGGGGTTCCCGAGTTGTTCGTTGCTGGCATACGTGGGGAACAGGTTGATATAAGCGAGGTGCGCAGGATCCTTTTGTCGCAAATAGGCCACGAGCTTCCCAAGCGCCGGAAAATTGGTCGCGCTCGGCTCGTCGGTAATGAAATACGAGTAGAGCGCGCGATGCTGCTTCACTCGCTCGACCAGCGCATCCAATTTTTCCCTTTGGCGAGGGTCCGCCAGGGACACCGGCGTCAGCAGGGCATCCTGGAGCTGAGCTCTTAATCCGTTCCGGGCTGCGATGTCCAACTCCTACTCTGTGCACCAGACGAGGTTCCACCCACCCTCAGCCATTTGCTGGGCGGTCTTGTCCGTCATGGCAGGACCCGCCCAATAGGTGACGATGGGCACGCCCACCTGCCACGGCTTCGAAGCCGCGGCCGCCTGGCTCACGCACGTAGTGGCGGCGAGGAATACGACCGCCCGCGCCTTGACTTTAGAACTCACCTCGCGCAAAGCCCAGCCTGCCAGGCGGCTACCGTGAGGTAGGACCGGGCGCCTCACTTAGTCCAGGCGTTTAACGCGAATATTCTTGTAGCGCACGACGCTGCTGGGATCATGGGCTTGCAGAGCAAACGTTCCCTCGCTGAGTTTACGTCCGAAGTCTCTCCCAGCCGCGGTGCCGGGCGGTTCGTTGTACTGGAGCAATTTGATTCCATCGATCAAGACCGTTACAGTGTTGCCCTTCACAATGATTTCCTGCGTCCACCACACCCCATCCTTGGCCGGAGAGGCTCCGATATTCGCCACCCCGTAAATGCTGCCGGTTCGGATCCAGTCCGTGTGCGTGTTGTTAACCTGGCACTCGAAACCGGCCTTCGGCCACCCTTCCGTTTGGTATTTGGTGTGAAAATAAATCCCGCCGTTGGCGCCGTGCTCGGTCATTACGTCAACTTTGAGGTCGAAGTTCTTGAAGGGCGCCTCGCTGCCTACGTAAAACAGATGGCAGGTCTTGCCGCGTGTCACGAACGCGCCATCCTCGATTTTCCAGGTTTCCTTGTTCGCCTCCGCCGGTTTCCAGCCGTCGAAGGTCTTGCCGTCGCAGAGGGAAGTGAAACCCGGCTCAACGTCAGCAGCAGCAAGCCGGAAAGCAGCCAAAAGTAGTGTGATTGCGGCCAACCCAAAAAGAGGATTCGATTTCACGTCGCCGACCATAGTCCGCGCGCCTCGGCGCGCAAGTCAAAAGGCAACAGGGTGATGCTTCAGCATCGCTTCCACGAACGGCACGTCCTCCGGCCGCGTCACTTTCGGATTTGGGCTCGTGCTCAGGACGAGCTCAACCGGCTGACGGATGAGTTCGCAGGCAGCGGTGTCGTCGGTGAACACCAGGCCACGCTTCCTGGCTTCGGCGAGCGCGTGCCGGATGATCTCCACGCGAAAGGTCTGGGGCGTTTGGACCGCCCACAGCCGTGAGCGATCGAGGGTGCGTTCGATGCGTTTGCCGTCCGAGGATTCCTTAATGGTGTCCGTAACCGGCTGAGCCGCCACGGCGGCGCCGGTTTGCCGAGCCGCCTCAACGGTGGCGGTGATAAGGGCCAGGCTGGTGACGGGTCGCGCCGCATCCTGGATCGCGACGATGTCTGTGTCAGGCGAAAGCGCCGCCAGCCCGTTCCAAACTGAATCCTGTCGCTCTCTGCCGCCGGCGACCAGTCGGAATGGTTTTGCGAACTTGAATCTTGACCCAAGCTCGGCAAACGCGCTTTGCATCCCGTCGCGGACGACCACGATGATTTCATCGATAACGTTCGCTTGCTCAAGACGGCGCCAAGTGTGCGCGACGACCGGACAGCCGTTTAGCTCCAGGAAAAGCTTATCGACATTCGGGCCCATCCGGGTCCCTTTGCCCGCAGCGACGAGGAGGGCGGAAATCATTGTCGGAGTCTAAAGTCCAAAGTCCAGGGACTCAAGTGCAGGTCGATAGTTGCGCGGGTTGGAATTGCTTCCTGCGCTCCTGGTCTAAGCGTAGCCAGGGCGCCGGCGCAGTTGGCACAACGGACGGCGGCTGCCAGGTCAGTGCCCCCAGCCAGACGCGTCACCAGCGCGCCGGCAAAGGCATCGCCCGCGCCCACTGTGTCGATTGGTTTCACCGGCACCGTAGCGACTTCAAAGTATTCCTTCTCCGTTAGGCAGATCGTCGGCCGGGAACCTCGCGTGATGAGCAGACGTGCGATGCGCTTTCGAGCGAGGGCGCCTCGCCAAACCGCCAAGCGCGCACCAAGCCGAGCGATTTGCAGGCCGAAGATGGCTTGAGCTTCACCGGCGTTGACAATCAGGGTGTCCACTCTGCACTTGCCCCACGCAAAACCGGCACGCATCGGCGAAGGATTGACGACCACGGGAACCCCGGCCCGGTTGGCAAGCCGAACGGCTTCGAGAATCGCCGACATTGGGACTTCAAATTGCAGCAGCAGGATGTCGGCACTGGTAATGCGGCTGCGTTGGGCACGGGTCGCCGCGGCCGTGAGGTGGCCGTTTGCGCCCGGGGCAACGATGATCAGGTTTTCGGCTGAGTGGTCCACGGCGATCAGTGCGGTGCCCGTCAACGCCTTGTCGGTGGTGGACAGCCCGGTGGTTTCGATGCCCTCATCGCGCAAGCGCCGGCGATAGGCCCGCCCCTGGTCATCGGCGCCAACGCACCCAACCATGCTGACCCGCGCGCCGTGGCGAGCGGAGGCGATCGCCTGGTTCGCGCCTTTACCCCCAAAACGCCGGATCAGATTCGATGCCGACACTGTCTCGCCGGGCGCGGGCAAGCGCATTACCGTGGCGATGTAGTCCATGTTGAGCGAACCAACCACGACGACCTTGGGGGGTGGAGGGGACATAGAGGGCGAGGGCCGGTTAGATCGTCAAAACGCCAAAACGTGAAACGTGAAAGGTGAAGAAGGCAGATTACTTGAGGACATGATTGGGTGGTTGGCTCGAGAGTTGGACGAGAGCTTCTTTTACGCGGGGAGCCTGCGTCTCGTTGAGGAGGAGGAAACGGTCGCGGCCTTGCGGGTCGGCGCTGAACTGAGTGAAGCCGTCACTTTCAACAGTCACCTGGCCGGGCTGCGAGAGGCCGAAGTAGTCACGGTCGGGAAAAACGGCGTATAGGACCGCGGTGAGGTCCCAGGTGGGACGTTCATGCGGGGGCGGGTTATAAAGGCAATAAGCCTCGGCGGCGGGGTGGTGGGTCACATAACGGAAGTCACGCTCGATGCTGACCGCCGGAAACGGGACGGCGATGCCGATCTCGAAGCCGCTCCAGACAATAGGCGTCGGCCATCGTTGCGCGAGCTTAATCGAGGCAGGCAAATCCTGGACCACATTGTACTCCAGGTAGTGATTGTTTTGCCCGATGGGCTGGAACGAACCTGCCATGACGGAGAGGAGCTTCACCTTTCTGGCGGCCAAGTCCCGCCCGCTGAGTGGGGAGAATTTGTCACCCGCCGTATCCAACAAAGCGGCCAGGTTGGAGAAAAACCCAACCTGAACAATAACCACCGATTGGTCCGCTTCCCTGCTGAGGATTTTACGCAACAGTTCCGTCGCGGCGGACGCATCGGAACTGCGCCGCAAGCGGTGCGGGTACCGCGGCTTCCCACCGTCCGTAGCTTCGGCCAACGGCAGGAATTTGCTTGGCTCGTTCTTCAACCCGGCGTGCGTGAACCCGATGGGAATGTTGGGCCGGCCGTAGAAAGTATTCATCGCATCCACGAACGGGCCGGCCAACGGGTCAGGTTTGGTAATCGTGACCGCCAGGAGTTCACAGTCCGCCCGACTCTGCAAGGCGTGCAGCATCGAGAGCGCTAGCACGTCATCAACGTCGTTCCCGATATCAGTGTCAAAGATGATCTTCACCGGCGAGGCGGCGGGCGAGGCCGCCCGCCCGTTGGAGACCAATATGGCCAGCAGGGTTACTACGATGGCGCATACCAGCCGGCTGAGTTTAAGTCCTGCGCTACGAGCCTTTGCAGCATCCGCGTAATCTGCGGTTAAAAAGTAATTCATAAGAGAAGGGATTTAGCGCTGGAGGTTGCAGGTGGGCGAGAAAAAAGTCTCTTCAGAAGCGGAAAGCCTTGGCCGGCCAAATGATGCCGCCAGGCGTCCAGGACGACGGCCAGCACGATGACGGACCCGGTGACGACGCGTTTGGCAGGTTCGGATGCGCCGACCTGAGCCAGGCCGGACTCGAGTGTTGCGATGATAAGCACGCCGAAAAAGCTGCTCACCACCGAGCCGCGGCCGCCCATGAGACTCGTCCCGCCAATGACGACTGCTGCGATAGCGGAGAGTTCCAGGCCGACGCCGGCGTTGGGGTCCGATGAGCCCAGCCTGGAGGTGTAGAAGAGTCCTCCCAGGGCGCTCAGAAAACCGAGCAGGGCAAAAACGGCGATTTTGGCAAGGCGCGGGTTAATGCCGGCGAGACGAACAGCTCGCTCGTTGGTGCCGATGGCGATGAGGTAGCGGCCTAACAAGGTTCGCGAGAGCGCGATTTGCCCAACCGTGATTACCAGGAGCGCCAGCAGAAACGCAGGCGAAGCGCCCAGCAGGGCAGACGGGCGCGCGAGACTCTCGACCCCGGCGCCGATGTATTTGGTTTGCGAGTGGGTGGCGAGGTAAGCCAGACCGCGAGCGATTTCGAGCATCCCTAGCGTCACAATAAACGACGGTACCCCCAGCCGCACACTGACAAGTCCGTTCAGGCACCCGGAAAGGAGACCGACGCCAAGGCACAGCGCGGCCGATGCCCACAGAGGCCAATGCCAATCCACTAAAGCGACTCCCAGCACCGCTCCGGCGAGGCCCAACACAGAACCGACGGAAAGGTCAATGCCGCCGATGATAAGGACGAGAGTCATCCCCGCGGCGACCACAGTCAAAGCGGGGATCCGATTCGCCAACGCGGCCAGAGTACGCGCGCTCAAAAAGTTGTCGCTGAGCAGGCCGAACAAGAGCAGCAGGCCAAGCCAGACGATGAGCAGGGCCGCGTACTCGCCAAATCGTTTAAGACTCGCGGCGTTCACACGCCTGCGCCCGCTTTTTCGCGGTCCAGGTACCCGCTAAATGCGGCATGCGTGATTGCCTCCTGGGTCCATTTCCCGGGCAGGAACTCGGCCACGATGCGTCCAGCGGACATTACCAGGATGCGGTCGCAGAGGGCCATCAACTCCGGCAGCTCACTGGAGACCATCACGATGGCCTTCCCCTCGCCCGCCAGGTCGCGCAATAACTGGTAGATCATGTCCTTGGCGGCGACATCGATGCCGCGGGTCGGCTCGTCGAAGAGCAGCACGTGGCAATCGCGGGCGAGCCAGCGGGCAACAACCACTTTCTGTTGATTGCCGCCGCTCAGCTCGGAGACGGTTTGTTCGACCGAGGCGCAGCGCAGGGCGAGCCGGGCGCGCAGCGAATCGGCAGTCTGACTTTCTTTGCGAGAGTCAAGCCAGCCTCCGGCATGGACATGCTTCGCCAGCGTGGCCAGGGTCGTGTTCACGCGAACGGACTGCGCCAGGAGCAAGCCATCCAGCTTTCGGTCTTCGGGGACCATGCCAATGCCCGCGCGCACAGCGTCGGCGGGCTCGCGAATGGTTACGGCTTGCGTCGCGGCGCCGAGGAAGATTTCCCCGGAGTCTTTCGGGTCCGCGCCGAAAATGGCGCGGAGGGTTTCGGTGCGGCCCGCCCCGATAAGGCCAGCCAGCCCGAGGATTTCGCCGGAACGCACTTCGAAGCTGACGTCACGGACACGGTCGCCGACGGACAAACCGCGAACGCGCAAAGCGACTTCCCGGGTCTGCCGTTCAGAGGCGCCCTTGCGCTCAGGCAAGTCGTGTCCCACCATTTCACGGACCAACTCAGCAGGCGTGACCTCGGTTGCGATGTGGGTGGCGATTCGCCGGCCGTCCCGGAGCACGGTGGTGCGGTTGGCGATGCGGCGGATTTCATCCATCCGGTGGCTGACGTAGATGGTGCCTACGCCGCCGGCCTGTAATTTGCGAATGTTCTCGAAGAGCCGGTCGATCTCCGGGTCGGTGAGCGCAGCGGTGGGCTCGTCGAGGATGAGGACGCGGCAGTTTTGGGCGAGGGCGCCCGCGATTTCAACGAGCTGTTGCTGACCGACGCCCAGCCGGTATGCCGGTGTCGCCGGGTCCAGGTCGCCGAGCCCGACTCGCGCCAGCGCCTCGCGCGCCATTTTGTTCAGTTCGCTGAATCGGACGAAGCCGGCGCGGTTCGGCAGGCGGCTGAGAAAAATATTCTCCGCGACGGTCAACGTGCCGATGACATTCAACTCCTGCATCACCATGATGATGCCGGCGTGCTCAGCTTCGCGTTTCGAGCGGGGCGCGTAAGGCCGGTCGTCGAAGCGCATTTCGCCGCTGTTGGGCGGGGTCAAGCCGCAAAGGATGCGGGCGAAGGTGGATTTGCCGGCGCCGTTGCTGCCGACCAACGCGTGGACTTCCCCGCTCAGCAACTCGAAGCTGAAGTCCGTCAGTACCGGGACGGTGTAGGTCTTATTGAGGCCGGAGACTTGCAGCAGCGGAGCGGTGGGGGGCATGGGGGATCGTGGAAGCGTTAGAGCGTTAAATCGTTAAAAGGCTAGAACGTGGATAAAAGGCCGCAAAGTTGACACGTATTGCCGCGATAGGTTTTGGATCATCGTAGAGTGAGCAGAGTGCTGGGGGCAATGCTGAAAAACGCCGCGGAAATAATGCCTTTGCGGAGTCAGACCGCGGCGCACAATTCCAATCGTGCCGCTGACTTTGTGGCTCAGACGCACGATTGGAATCGTGTGCCACAGCCATCACCGACCCGTTACCCGGGCAATTCCTGATCTCCGAGCAGTCCACGCATCGGCGAAAGCAAACGCGGGATTGGAATCCCGCGCCCCTTTGCTGATGCGCACGAAGGCGGACCCAAGTGAGCTGGGATCAGAACCTGCGGACTTTCCGCTGAACCTTTGCTGAGTTTGGCCGACTCGGCGCAAGTCGCACGCTGGGGGCTTTGTGACCGCCGTTACTGTCCGATGCCGCTGGTGAGAGGGGCGCGACGGGTTTGCCAGAGGCAGCCGTCGTGGGCGTGCGAAGCTGCGCTTCGGCGTCCAACCAAAACTGTAAATCCCGGCCTGGGGGACGGCCCGCCTTTTCCCACATCTGGTAGGCCGCCAAGCGGATTTCTGATTCCTTAACTCCGACCGAATCTTCCATTGTATTCTTCATATTCATTTCATTGACATCAGCTAATGCTTAAATTCCGGTTTTTGTCGATGCCGCCGATCCCGCCCACTCACTCGTTGATTCCCCAATGAGAGGAGGGCCGGAACTGAAGGATTTCCTCCATGACAGGCGTGAGAGTGGACGCACGGACCTCAATCGCGGCCAGGATGAAGGCCGAGTGCTGTTCGGCCTCGACGGCCTCAGGCGTTTGAGCCGCCTCAGGCATGAGTTCCAGTTCAATGGGATCGGAAATTGACGGGTTCATAAGCTCGCACAGTTTACGGTTGCGCTAGCCCAGTAATATGGGGCATTTGGCCGCTGGCGGGCTACACCGATTTTGGCAAATCATCGTCCTATTTTGGTTTCAGCCTCCCGGGAAATCAGGCGGCAGGCATGGCCGGCGTCACCAGATGTGTGGGACGAGCCGATATTGAACTTGCCGATCCGTTAGCGCACGCGCCCTGGCGCAGTTCTCTCGAGCCCCGGCAATTTCGTTCAGGCGTTCGGGCCTTGAAAGACCTTCGCCAAAGCTCCTTGCAATTCGGCGCTGGAAAACGGCTTTCCCAACAGGTTATCGACATTAGAAACGTTTCCCATGCCGAACACTGCCTCCGCGTGAGCTGTGATCAAGATGATGGGGCGCGCGGGGGCACGTTCTTTGATAACCTGGGCCAACTCCAGGCCATCCATCTTCGGCAACTTAAAGTCGGTGATAACCAAATCGTAGTCGCCAGTCTCAAACATGGTCAATGCCTGCTCCGCATCGGCGGCAATTTCTACTTTGTGACCTTCCAGAGCCAGCGTGACTCGGATGGTTTGGGCCAATACAAGATCATCTTCCACGACCAAAATCTGTTTTGGCGGGAGCGGTTGTGACGGGGTCGAAGTCATAAGGAGCCTGGTCAAATCATCTCGAGTTCAAAGACCGGGGTCTGCCGGTAGGTTAACCAATCGCCTTCGGGCCGGTGGTTTTTTATAGCAAACCAGTGCTCTCGTCCGAGCCGCTCAATTTGTGCAATCTGTGCCGGGGGCAAAGCAATGTGGTAATCATTCCACCAATTGAACCATCTCCAGAAGGACGGCGAAAACCGGCCACAGCTCGCCACTGGCATCACGATGTCGAAGCGGTCCGTGGCTTCCGCGGTGCGACTGAGCTGCGAGAGCAAGGCCTTGACTCGGTCCACGAACGCGGCTCTGTCGGTTTTCCCGGCTTTGAATGTGCGGTCCAGGGTCCGGAGCTCCTGAACCAGTTCAAGGCAGGCTGAGAAAATGCAGATTTCGGGCGCGTGGAGCAGGAACTCCCGACCCCGTCCGGCCACTGCTTTGGACTTAGAAGCGGTTTTCGGCATAACCCGACTGCGCCTTTACGAGGCGACAGCCCATTTTGTCCGCATACGCCGTGCCATGCAGGTGTGAGTAAATGTTCTAAAATGAGGCAGCCAACCGGCGTAGAGCGGCAGAACGAGGCGGCCCGCGCAGCATTTGACTACGGCGCTCCATAGAATAGGTTGAGCCTGGCTGGTCTCGAAACCTGGAATCAAAATTGATTTTATGAAAGGACTCGCAGTAATTGCCGCAACGGTCATTGGGTCAATTTCAGCTCTCCACTCGGCCGAAACCACTCCTGTCACACAAGCGGTGGCGGTTTTGCACCCTACAGCCGGGCAGCATTGCCATGGCGTAGTGCGTTTTACTCAGGAGGGCGAATCGGTGAAGGTGGTCGCCGACATCGAAGGGCTCATGCCCGGCCAGAAGCACGCCTTCCACATTCATCAATACGGCGATTGCTCCAGCCCGGATGGCATGAGCGCAGGGGGCCACTACAACCCGGAAGGGCACCAGCATGGCTTGCCGGAGAGTGAGAATCGGCATGCGGGAGACCTCGGAAGTGTCCAGGCCGACGAGCAGGGCAAGGCTCATTACGAGATCACTGTCACCAATATTTCAATCATGGGGGCGAAGAACCCGATCGTCGGTCGCGGAGTGATCGTTCACGCTAAAGCAGACGATGGAAGCCAACCAGTCGGGAACGCGGGTGGCCGGATTGCGTGCGGCGTCATTGGCGTGGCCAACCAGAAATAGGCACATAGAGCCCGGACTGCACGTCTCACGCGCCCAAATTGTCTTCGGCGACGAAAACGCTCAGGAAGACCCTTTGGATGGTTTCCCTTTCCGGTGCGGCCAGGGATTTCCATCCCGCAGAAGTGCAGAATCTGTCACGTGCCATCATGAACACCCGTTCGAGGTTTATCCGATTCGCTTCTCGTTCGGGTTTGATCTCCCCATCGCACCCGCCAAGGCCATTAACGGCTATATTGCACAACGTGGCGCACAAGGCCGCCTGAAAAAGCAGACTTAATTCGCTTCCATCCAAAAGAGCGGCCAGACCATGTTTCGTTGCGATTTGCGAAAAGCGTTTCTCGAAGCCATTGGACGAGGAGCCTGAAAGGTGGTCAAGGAAATCCTGGCCGTCCTCTTTCATCGCAGGCTCGCTTTTGCTTTGGGGGGTGTTTGGCCAACCGGAAGCATCCCCACGTTCGGGGCCCAGATACGTGCGCCGGAACCGTAAGACAACATAATTGGCCTTTCTGCGGAGAACCCCTGGGGCTAGTTCAAGAAGCAGAAAAGGTCTTAGGAGGTGGTTCTCAGCAAGGACCCCGGAAAAGCTTTAGAGCTATGCCACACCATAAGCGCGGCTGACACTTTTAGCAAGCCTTCGTTTCCCGAGCAGGTTTTCGCCCGGTCTGGTCCGGCAGCCAGCAACTGATTAAGCCAGGACGCTCGAGCCTGGCAACTGCGGCTTGCGCTGCGGGTTTTGGGCGGATTCCAGGCGGCTGACGCAGGCCAAGGCACTGGTGAGGTCCTGGATGAGCGCCAAACGTTCGGCTTCCTCCTGCTCACGTTGCGTGATGTCACGCGCCACGGTCGAAGCGCCAACAATACGTCCAAGGTGGTCCTTGACCGGCGAGACGTGCAATGAAACCGGGACCCTCGTTCCGTCCTTGCGCAACCGAACCGTCTCGAATGGCACCACTCTTTCGCCGTTCTGAATCCTGGCCAAAATCTCCGGCAGTTCGTCGGGCCGTTCGCCGGGAACCAGCGTTGTGACGGAACGGCCAAGCATTTCTTCTGGCGTATAACCATACAGCTGGTTTGCACCCGCGTTCCAACTGACCACGATGCCCGCCAGGGTTTCGCCGATGATCGCATCATCGCACGATTCGACCAAAGAGGCCAGGTAGGCGTCAGCCGCCTCGGTTTGCCTGCGGATAGTTCGGTCCCGGCACGCCTCCAGCTCCTGCTTGACCACCGGCAGGAGGCGAGTCAGGTTGTCCTTCAGCACGTAGTTGTGCGCCCCCGCTTTGACGATCTCGACGGCGCGGTCCTCACCAATCACCCCCGACACGATGATGAACGGGATGTCCCGGCCGTGCTGCTGGTAAAGCGTGAGCGCGTCGGTGCCGCTAAACTGTGGCAGGAAATAGTCGCTGATAATGAGCTGCCAGGCATTTCGTTGCAGAGCCGCTTGCATCGCGGCTGCGGTTTCCACCCGCTCGAAAGCGACTTGAAATCCTCCGCGCTGAAGTTCGCGGACGATGAAAAAGGTGTCGGCCACCGAATCCTCGATGACGAGCACATGAATTAGTCCTGGCATAAAGCTGCTTACATCCGCGTAATATAATTACGGCTCAATCAACCTGGCGCCGAGGACGCACTCGCGCTAATACTTAAAACGTCCGGTGGCAATAGCTTTAGGCTATAACGTACACGTCCTTGCGTGCCAATCGGGTTGCGCACGTGGCACCACACTACGCCTTGTCATTACCCACAACTCTTACCGGGCGTTTTAAGCTTTGCTGATCCCATGAACCATTCATCTTCCATTATTTGCTGGTTCGCTCAGGCGTCGCTACGCGACGCGTTGTGCAATGGGTTGGCACCCACCGTGGGCCGAGGCCCACGCTACCATCAAGCTGCCGCTCCGCGGCGCAGAGATGGCAGCGAATTGCGGGCATTTTCCTGCGGATTTGGGCGGCCAAGAAGGGAAACTCATGCCAGGCTCAGGAAGATGTGGGTAATGACAAGCCACACTACGCCAGGGCTACTTTGAACGTAGTGGAACAAGACGCAGCTCGGGCGTGACCACCGGCATCCGGGAGTCGCATTCGGCTGGCGCAACTACACAGCAGTCGTCCAGGTTTTTGTCCGGCACGATCACGATACACGCGTAGGGCGCCGTTTTGTAAGCACCCGGTGTTAGGGGCCAGGAAGGCCAGTTTGCCGTCCTCGTCCGCTCTCCCGCCGCGAGGTTGTGCCCCCGAAGGCCGCCAATGGCATTCGTGAGCAGGTTCGTATTCGCGCGTTGATAAGGCAGGCGCGTCGAGTCATTTGGAGCCGAGGCAAGATTCGTGGCAGGAATTGGACCGGAGTTCGTGATGACCTGTGCGGAGGCCGTAATCGACTGGAATGAGGTTGCGAGCGCAACGGCCGCAATGAGCGAGCTAAGCTTCGCCGCCGGGAAGTAAATCTCGGGTTGCGGGAGATCACGGCTCAGCGCAAACGCCATGCGGACGGTCGCGGCAACCGCCACTGCGACAAGCGTGAATGTGGTATTCCGCCTCAGCAAAATGGCCTTCATACTATGTCAGACACTTCAATGCGTGATTTCTTAGAAGCTTTCTTGCCGAACTCGAACCTCAGCGACCGCCGCCAAGCCCGCCACGGGGGTCGAGGGCAGGAGGCTGCGGGCGGAGGCCAGAGGGAAAAAGCTTTTGTGGTCCGGATTGGTCTAGATTGGTCTGGATGACCCGGTATTGGTCGGTCCCCGAGAGACGAGGTGGAGATAGCTGCAGATAGGTGTAGATGAGTTAAGGAGGGACGAGTGTCGGACATCGAGTGTCGAGGGAGAGATCGATTACGAGGACGACAACGAGAACGATTATGATGGGGGTATATACCCTTGGGGGTGCCTGGACCCGTCAACCCGTCAGGGCCCGCAAAAAACAGACTTTTTTTCGCGATTTACCCGTCAACCAACCCGTCAGAAAACGTCAGTGAACCCGTCAGGCGCCAAAAGTCTCAAGTCTCAAGTCCACGGTGCGCGGTCACGCCGGTTATTGATTACTGCCTGTAACGAGGCGGCAGGGGCAGCCGGATCGTCCCCGGCCGGCGGGGCGCCGGCGCGAACCGGCGCCCCGCGCTGCTGTGCACGAGGCCTCTGTGAAGGGTACCGATTAAGATGTCAAAGAGCGTCCTGCGAAGCAGGCCCACGAACGGGGCTAAATTCCGCGCAGGAAAAATTATTTTGCGTTCGGATTGGTTCAACCCGACCCAGATGGGCCAGGGAGGGGCGGCACGTTCGGAGTTGAAGGTTGAAAGTTGAAGGTTGAAAGTTGTTGAACTTCGCCTGCGGCTTGATTCAACTTGATTTGGCTTGATGGGAAGGCGGACGGATTGGTGGATTGGTGGATTGCAGTGGGGCGATGGAGTGATGGAGTGCTGGAGTGATGCACCGGCGCGTCAACGGGGCCGGATTGCACTTCGGTTGAGATTTCCGTTGAAGCTTGATTCACCTTGATTTGGCTTGATGGGGGAGCGGACGGATTAGTGGATTGGTGGATTGCAGTTGGGCGATGGAGTGTTGGAGTGTTGGAGTGATGCACTGGCGGGGTAACGGGGCCGGATTGCACTTCGGTCGACATTTCCGTTGGAGCTTGATTCATCTTGATCTGGCTTGATGGGAGGGCGGACGGATTAGTGGATTGGTGGATTGGTGGATTAGTGGTGGGTTGCAGTTCGCTGGAAATCTTTCCTGGGGCTTGATTCACCTTGATTTGGCTTGATGGGGGAGCGGGCGGGGTAGTGCGCGCGGCCAGGAGTTCCTGGGTCAGGCGATGTTTTTCGACTTTGAGGGAGGAGTCCGACTGGTGGCAAAGGGTGTGGATGACGTTGAGGTACTTCCCAGGGTTGGCCTGGAACATGTTCTTGAGGGTCTCATCCCCGTGGTCGCGCAGGGTCTGGAAAAGCTGGAGGGCAGCGACGTAGTTGCAGGCGCGGCGGACCTGGGCGATGTCGGCGTCGCCAATTTCGCGCAGGAGGTCGATGGCCAGTTCGACTTGGGCTTTGGCGCGGTCGATGGCGTCCTGGTGTTTGAGGTAGTCCTGGTAGCCGCCCTGGACCCAGTTCGTGATATTCTGGGGGTTGAGGCCCCGGCCGGCTTCGCCGAGTTCGTCGATAATGACCCGAGCGGGCAGGCCGTCGTCGAGCATGTGGTTGAGCATATCGCGGGTTTCTTTGGGGAGCCGGGCGATTTTGCCGTTACGGCGGAGGTTAGCGGGTGGTGAGGCGGCGTCAGCGAGTTCGCTGGCGAGGAGGTCGGTTTCGGGGGTGGTGGTCATGGGGGTGGTTGATGGTTGAATGTTGAGAGTTGATGGTTCTCGGAATGCGGAGGGACGGCGGTTGATGGCGTTTTGTTTGAATTCTCAATTCTGCGGACCGGGTCCGCGGGGCTCTTATACACGAGCCTCTATTAATATAAGGACGGTCAGAAACGCGATTTTCCCGTCGGGCGGCGATTTTGTTGGAACTTTTTTTGTAATCACGGGGAGTGCGGAGTGCGGAATTAACGCAAAGGCGCCAAGGGGCAAAGACGCAAAGAGGCGATGGAACCGCGGAAAAAGGAAAACGCGGGTATGGAGGAGGATGCACCATGCCATGGGTGATCGTCGGTTGGGCCTTCATGCACATTGATTTGGGTTGATCGCGGAATGCGCAAACGGCGCTAAGCCGAGCATCTCCGTTGTGGCGGGGTTCGTCCTTCTGATTTCTGATTTTTCTGCAGGTGGCCGGGTTCATCGTTGGCCGGGGATGCTTAATGCTTAGAGCGTGCCAACTTGCGGGAGGAGCGGGTTTTTGGAGTGCCGGGGTATTGGAGTGTTGCGCAAAGGGTTTATGATTAGATTGATACGTTGGATAGAGAAGTCCAATTAGAAAACTCGACGCCCCTGCGATACAGGGTAACCGAGACGGAATGTGTGCCATTATGGCACTTTTGGGTGGCACAGGTGTGCCAATTTGTCCCTGTTGAGGGATGAGTGCGGGTCTCGGGGAGCGGAGTGAACCGCGGATGGCGCGGATGGGAAGGGATGGAACGCGCCAAGAGCGATGGTGCAGTGGTGGGGACAAGGTTGTCCGGGAGCCATTGGCCGGGCTGTTGCGGGAGGCAAGGGAGGAAACGGAGTTACCTCGACTGGCGTACGTGTAGTGAACTTGAGCACCAGTTTGGCGGTCAGAGTTTCCCATGATATTCAGAGCTGTCTTGGTTTGAGACCGGACAATAAATGACTCGCGGTTCGAAACATTCTGGAGCCTCACGCGTTGCGAGAAGCGATGCCGGATCGCAAATGTGTTGACACACGTCGCTTCTACGCAACATAAACGGTTCAGTTATTGCTGTGGAATGATTCCATGGAGCAACCGATCAATCGTCGCGAATTTATAACGGCGACCGCGGGGGTCGCGGCCGGGTTGAGCCTTGGGGTTCGCTCGAGCGCCGCGCAGACGCCGCCGGGACCGCCGGCAAGCAAGGATGCCGTTGCCCAGGTGCCGGCCAGCCCACCAGCCCCGCTCGCATTTAAGACGAAACCGCACAAGGCACTCATCGCGCGGCCGACCAAAGACGACCTGAAGCACCTGAAGGAGGCGGGCTTCGACGGCGCGGAGGGCCGCAGCAGCGTCACACCGGACGAAGCTGCGAAGATGCGTGCCATCGCTGACCAACTCGGACTGCGCATCCATTCTGTGCTGATCGACGGCTGGAGTGAGTTCAACAGTCCTGACCCGAGCGTTGTCGGACGGTCGTTCGCCCTGGCCCAAGCTGCCCTGCGCACGGCCGAGGCTTTTGGAGCCGACACGGTCCTACTAGTACCCGGGCGCATCGGCGGTGGTGGCGGGCAGGGTGTCACGCAAGCCGCGGCCTTGCGGATGCCGCGCCCTTGGGAATTCCAAATCGAGTTCAACGAGAAGAATGGGCACCTCCTGCGCGTGGTCTACGGCGACAACGCGCCTTACGACGACTACATCAAGGCCCACGACGACGCCACGGACCGAACCGCCGAGGCGATCAAGCGATTAATCCCGTTTGCCGAGCAGGCGAAGGTTATCATCGCGGTGGAGAACGTAGGCAACAACCTCTGGGTTCAGCCGCAGATCTTCCGTCACTACGTCCGGTCCTTCCAAAGCCCCTGGGTCCAGGCTTACTTCGACATTGGCAATCACGTGCGTTTCGTGCCGCCGGAGCGATGGATTCTCACTCTCAACACTCTCATCGCCAAGATTCACGTGAAAGACTACCTGCTCGATCCGGCCGACCCCAATGGCCGGGGCGCGGGAGTAAACCTGCGGGAAGGCAGCGTCCGCTGGCCCGTGCTGCGCCAGGCCCTCGAAGCGATCAACTATAATGGCTGGATGACCATCGAGAGCAACACCAGCCTCTCGTATGAAGAACGCAGCCACTGCCTCGATTTAATTCTGGCCGGCAAGTGAGCCGGATAACACGTGCGCGCAGGTTCGCATCCACAACGCCTATGAGGAAGACCATGAAGAACACGCAATTGGGCCAAATAACGCGGCGCGAATTTGTCGGCAAGACCTTGCTGACAGCCGGTATGATCACCGGCGCGCCCGCCTTTTTGCGGGGCCAGAACCTGAACAACAAGCTCAACCTCGCGTTCATCGCCTGTGGCGGCCGCGCCAACGCCAGCTTGAGCGAACTCACCCTCACGCCAGAACGCGGCGACCGCGCGTCTGCCCAGAAACGGGCCGGTCCGCACCCGGACGAGAACGTAGTCGTCCTGTGCGATGTGAACCAGATCGCGCTGGACTCGGCGTCCCAACGGTACCCGAAGGCCAAGTGTTTCAACGATCTGCGCCGCGTCTTCGACAGTCCGAACGACTTCGACGCGGTCGTCGTTTCCACGGCCGAGCAAACGCACGCCTTCGCCACCTACCTGGCGCTGACGCACGGCAAGCACGTCTACTGCGAGAAGCCGCTCGCCTATAACATTTGGGAAACCCGACTCATCCGCGAGACCGCCGCGAAATTCCCCAATCTGTCAACGCAAATGGGCAACCAGGGCCATGCGTCGCCCGAGCGCCGCACCATCAAAGAGATCCTCATGACCGGCGTTATTGGCCCGGTGCGCGAAGTCCACGTGTGGGCCGACCGCGCGTGGGGGCTCCAGGATGCGGCGTCCGCCGAGAAATTCGATAAACCGCATGGCTTCTACAACGGCATGCAGATCGTGGACCGATTTAAGGAAGGAATGCCGATCCCGCCTACCATGCACTTTGATCTTTGGCTGGGTCCGGCGCCGGCGCGGCCGTACCATGCCACATATTTCCCAGGCCCACGCTGGTACCGCTGGTGGGATTTTGGCAACGGCACCATGAGCGACCTGGGCAGCCACGATAATGACGTGCCGTGCACGGTGTTGGAGCTCAAACGATCGGATGGCAATGGCGGGTTCGCGCTGGCTCCGCTGGCAGTTGAATCTATCTCACCCAATGTGCCGGTCGCTCACAAGGAACTGGCGCCCGCGACGCTGATTGCGACTTTTGAATACGTCGCGGTGGGCGCCCAACCGGCGCTTAAGCTTGTTTGGCACCAGGGCGACAGCAAACCACCAGGGTGGGTGCCGTCGTGGGGCGGCCGCTCGTGCCTGTTCATCGGTGACAAAGGCATGCTGCTCGGCAACGGGAAGCTGCTGCCCGAGGAAAGATTCAAAGAGTTCCAGAAGCCGCCCGAGACGCTACCCCGCTCACCCGGCCACTGGGTGGAGTGGGTCAACTACGCCAAGGGCCAAGGGCCGGTGCCGGGCTCGAACTTCCAGTACTCCGGCTGGACGACCGAAGCGAACCACCTCGGCAACGTGGCCTACCGAACCGGCAGGAAGATCCAGTGGGACTACGTCAATCTGCGCGCGACGAACGCGCCAGAAGCGAACCCCTTCATCAAGCGCCCGGCGTACCGCAAGGGCTGGGACGATATCCTGAAGGCGTAGCCAGAGACACGATCAGCTCCGAGGCAGCGCTTCAACGAACTCCAGGAGCGCCTTCGTCGCGGGATCGCCCACGACGCCCAGATCGTTGTTGAGTTTGCTGTGATTGGTTTCCTTCGCTCCAAAGACCGTCGTCTTCACTCCAGCGTCTTTCAGCACGGTGCCAAGACGAAACGCCTGGGCCGTCGTGTCTGGATGATCGGCAACATGCAGAATCAAGAAAGGGGGAATGTTCTTGTCCTTCGCCACGTGCGTTACCGCAGAGTATTCGCGATGTTTTTCCGCAGTATTGCCGAACTTTTCGCGATGGCCAAATTTCGGCTGAGGTTGGCCATGCACCCGGCAACGCGTCTCCTCGGTCTCGATAATCGCCGGGACATCATAGGTATCCCCATCAACGGGCACGCAGCCAATGAGGTCAGTGAACGCGATCCCTTCCGCCTTCAGGTAGCGATCGTCCGTGCAGAGCAAGGCTGCGAGCTGCGCACCCGCGGAATGGCCGCCGACAAGCACGCGCTTCGCATCCCCACCGTAATCAGCGATGTGGTCGTGCACCCAGCGAAACGACTTGGCGACATCGTGAAAAATGTCGATCATCTCGACATTGGGCAGCAGACGGTAGTTGACCGACACGAACACAAAGCCATTCTGCGCAAAGAACCGCGGCTTCTCCGCCACATCGCGCTTGTCGCCCCCCTGCCATCCACCGCCGTGAATCCAGAAAAGCACCGGCGCATTCTTTGCAGAGGGTGAGGCGTACACATCGAGCGTGTGAGGCGGACCCGCCGGTTCGGCATAGACGAGATCCTTCTTTTCAATGATTCGGGTATCTTGCGGGGAAGCAACAGTCAGCAGCGCTGTGATAATTGAGAGGGATGAGACAGGCCAGATGCTCATAACAGTGTTTCCTTCACAACCTCCACACCTATGAGGTTCATCCAAAAAAGCAAGCGCATAACCCCGTTCGCCCTCGCCTCCGCCCCACCAACTTGTCGGAATCGAGTTCGGCCGGGGCGCGAAGCCGGTTGCGGGGCTTTTCGATTCCGTATTCCACCCTTAGCCAGTCGAGCAACGCGCGCTGTGGTTCTGGTGCTGGCGGGATGTGATTTCAATCAGGCGTTGAACGAAATGGGAAAAGCTGCAGGTCGGCGCATTTTCACTTGTTATCGGGCCAACCTATGGTCTGACCAGTTTAACCGGTCTCGAAAGGCGGCAGCAATACCGCTCGAAACATCGAATTGCTTTGCGAGAATTGTAATCGCGCCAAGCGCGATTCAACCCGATGACATCCTCCCGGTTAGCCAGGGATTTTAGCAAGACCTGCGAGACAGACGCTTTGAGACGGTTCGTATAGTTCATTTTTTGGTACCTGAGAAAGTGGTCCCATTGAGAATGCTTCCAACTGCATGCAAGAGAAATGGTGATTCTTGTCGCGGCATTGATCGCATTGGTGACCTTCGCGCCATCTCTCCAACGCCTGGAATCGCGTCATTTTTGGGGGTTCTCCGTCCTGGTATTAGCGGTGGTGGGCTTTGGAGTCGTCGTGGTCGTGGCGGGCGCCTATATCGGCAATCTGGTGGGGCCGAAGCTTCACGAATTGGAACTCAACTCCTCGCCGTAGATGGCGGAACCTAAGCCAGGCGTTTACATGACAAACCTGCGATTGACAATCGCATTGCCGACCGGATGGCTGGCTCAAGTCGCGCTCGTCCCTAACACACGCCTGCCGGAGCAGGTCCACAACTGCCCTACCCCAAACCGCACTAACCCTCTGGGAATGTCCGCCGCACCATTTCGTAGATGCAGGGCACCGTCATTAGGCGTCGGGCCCTTGGAAAGCAAATGGGCGATGAATCTGACGAATTCGCGAGAAAAGCATGGCAGGATTCCTGCTGCAAAGGGGAGAAATCCTTTTAGAAAGAGGATTCGCAGTAATGCCAACATTTTCTAAATCGCACCTTAAAATGGCCGACACCGTGCACGCGCGCTGCGCCACGTGGCTGGCATCATTTTTTCCGAGCTTTCGCTCGCGGTTGTTGGTCCTGATCTTATTCATTGTCATCCCTGCGCTCGGGATAGCGCTTCACGCGAACTTTGAGCAACGACGCATTGAAAAGGCCCGCGTTCGCGAAGGCGCTTTAGCGATCTCCAAGCTGGCGGCTTCCAAACAAGAGGATTTCATTAAGGACGCACAGCAGCTGTTAGCCACACTGACACAATTTCCCTTCTTGTTGCTGGCCACGAACCAATCCTTTGCTGAGACGCACCTGTCGAACCTGCGGAGACTGTTGCCCGATTATGCCACCTTTGGGCTGATAGAAACCAACGGAATGGCTTTTTGCAGCTCAAACCCGACTAACGTGTCGGTGTATCTTGGGGACCGCTCTTATTTCCGACGAGTTCTCCAAACCGGCAGATTCTCGATTGGGGATTTTCAAATTGGCCGCTTTTCGGGGGAACGCGTGGTGGATTTCGGCTATCCGGTCAGGGATGAGCAGGGAGGATTGAGACGCGTTTTGTTTGCGTCCTTGAAACTATCCAGGTTGTCAGAGGCGATAGCCCCGATCCAGGTGCCAACTGGCGGCGCAGTTACTGTGATGGACCGGAGTGGAAACGTCCTGGCGCGGAGTCCTGGCCCCGAAAAATGGGTGGGCACCTCCATTTCTGATGTTCCGGCGGTTAGAAGGATTCTAACGGGAAACGGAGGTGTCCTGGAAATGAAAGGCCCAGACAAGGTGCCCCGGCTGTATGCCGTAACGACGGTCAGCAACGGTCAAACCCCAGGTTTATTTGTCAGCGTCGAGGTTCCGCTAACGGTGCTGTTTGCTCAAGCCAATGAAGCATTGCTTCGCAACTTCGTCGTTCTGGGCGTGGTTGCCTTTGCGATGTGGGTTGTGGTCGGGCTTTACGCGAAGCATTTCTTTCTCCGGCCAGTGACCGCGCTGGCCACAGCAGCGAACCGTCTGGCCGGCGGCGATTTCAGCGCACGCGCAGGAGCGCTAAAAGGATCCTCGGAACTAACTCAACTCGGACTCGCTCTTGACAAAATGGCCGAAGGCGTGCAAGAGCGCACGGCTGAGCTGGTCGAGGCCAACCAGGCGTTGCGGCACGAGATCACCGAGCGGCAGCGGGCCGAAGTGGAAATCCAGGCACAGGAGCAAGAGAAGCAGAAGCTGGAGGAGCAGTTTCTCCGCTCGCAGCGAATGGAGAGCATCGGGGCGCTCGCGGGCGGCATTGCGCATGACCTGAACAACGCTCTTGTTCCCGTGCTCATGGGTTCGCAGATGTTGCGGGAGAATGATGAAGACAAAACCGAGCGCGCGAAGCTCTTGGACTTGATCATCAGCAGTGGGCAGCGCTGCACAGAAATGGTCAGGCAAATCCTCAGCTTCACGCGCGGAACTCGCGGCCAGGTCGGCTTGGTGCCGTTGCGTCATCTCATCACCGAAATGGCCAAGATTGCCAAAGAGACCTTTCCCAAAATGATCACGGTGCATAGTCGCACCACCAAGGATTTGTGGAACGTCGAAGGAGACGCCACCGAGTTGCACCAGGTGCTGATGAACTTGTGCGTCAACGCGCGGGACGCCATGCCCGAGGGAGGGCAATTAACCCTCAAAGCGGAAAATGTCCCTTCATCTACCGAGCAGGCGTCGCCTTCGGATGCCCGCTCTGGACCGCACGTGGTCCTGACAGTAGCGGATACAGGAACGGGCATCCCACCCGAACTGCGCGCACGGATTTTCGAACCGTTCTTCACAACCAAGGCTCAAGGCAAAGGAACAGGCCTGGGGTTGTCCACGGTCGCCAACCTTATCAAGCGGCACAAGGGCTTTCTTGAGCTCGACAGCGAGCTTGGCAAAGGAACCGAATTCAGGCTCTATCTGCCCGCCACCCCATCCGTCGGACCGGTTCAAACCGAATCAAAGGAGATGTTGTTGCCGGTCGGTCACGGCGAAATCATCCTGCTTGCCGACGATGAACAGATGGTGCTGGAATTGGCCAAGACGACCCTGGAGAATTATGGTTACGCGGTTCTGATCGCCGCCGACGGGCTGGAAGCGATCGCCCGGTTCGAAGCGCACAAGAATAAAATCAACCTGTTGGTCATCGATTGCGATATGCCATTCCTGGACGGGATGAGCGCCGTCCGGGCGATAAGAAAGATGACCCCCAACATCCCGGTAATCATGGCCAGTGCCACCAGGAACGACACGGAACAGGTTTCGCGAGCAGACCTCGGGCACATTGCCACCTTGAGCAAGCCGTATGGTATTGAACAATTGTTGACGGGCGTAGCTAAGGCTCTGACGAATTCAAAACCGGCGGCTCTCCTTTGCGAGAAGTGTTAGAAATCGGTTTCCCTTGGGATTCTGCCGGAGTTTTCAAGTAACTCTCTCAGGAGAGCATCCGCCGCTGCGTCCAATTATTTCCCACCCACGCCGTTCAACCGACATCGTCTCGGCGAGCTCGTTGGTTGACGATGGCTAACAAAATGGCTGACAAACCAGGGTGAAAATAGAGTGAAGAATATTTTCACAAAAGTGTTGAATCCCTCGTAAAAACCGGCTAATTTTACACCAGAAATCGAGCCTTCTCTGGCCGATTCCGACCCTCGCCTCCATCTATTTTCCGTACGGTTTCCGAAGATCCCCCCCGTTTTACCCCTCCAGTGCCAGAAGAAATGCCAGCGAAACCACGCTGGCACGTTGTACTTCGTCGAAATCGCAAAAACTTTCGATGTACTTTCGTTGAACTTGCTAACCGTCCCGCGTGTGGGGCGGCGGTGGAGCTAGGGCGGCGCCACGCTCAGCTTCATTTCAGATCGCAGATTTCAAATTTCAGAGCAAGCGCGGGCGCGTGAAGGCGGCGGAAAGGATAAAGGATAAAGTGGAGGGGGAGGCTTTAGCCACGAGAAGGCACAAGAAGCCGCAAAAAGGCACCAGAATAGCAGATAGTCGATCAATTGGCGGAAGGATGGCGCGGACGGAAAGGCTACAGGCTGAATGCTAAAGGCTAAAACCTCAGCGATTGGGAGAGGGGGGAGAGTTCGTCGCGCCGGGGCGGGCGGCCAGGATGGCCTGCAGCTCGGCGCTTTGCCCGGCGAGGCTTGCTCGTTGGCCCCGGAGCGACGCGTCTGCCCCAGTCCTTGGGCAGTGCAGGTGTCGGCTGCCACAGACGCCCCCTTTCTGAGGCGACAAACGCCCCCAAGCCGGCAAAACTTGCCGCTTGACCTCACGGCTCCCGTTTTCCATCATCGCCCCATGATGGGTGGGACCCAAAAGCAATTCTCCCTCACCCGCGCAGCGTCAAGTACATGTCGTGCGCCAAAAAGCAATTTCCTATCAATCATTTCGACGATAGGATTCGCACACCAATTTCGCACTGTCTTGGTGAAGACTTTGATCGATTGCTTATGAATGAGCGGTGCAGAGCTCTTTGGGTTGTACTCCTTTCAATTATGCTCTCAGGAGAGCAGGAGGGGTGGGCGGTTCCTGCACAAGCAAAAGACGGGGTCCAAACACAACCGGCGCCCGCGACCGGCATGAGGCCTCGGATTCAAACGCCATACGGGGTGATGGACCTCCCGCCAATTCCCACTCGGCAAGAGATTTTCAGCGTTCGGGTGTTCGAGGAGGCATTGGTGCCGATAGGGGGCGAGCCGAGCTTGGAGGAGAATGCGGCGCTGGCAACCGCGCTGAAAGGCTACGCCAAACGCAATGGCCCGGACGACTTCTCTAGTCTCACAGACTTCCTGCAGTCGCACCCGAGTTCGGTCTGGGCGGCGGCGACGTGGACGGGCTTAGGCTCGGAATATTACAACACGGCGCATTATTCGCTGGCACTGGAGGCCTGGGCCAAGGGCTGGGAGCTGTCCAGAACGAACGCCACCGATGCCAGGGGAGTCGTTATAGCTAACCGGGCCTTGGCTGAACTGGCCGGCCTTTACTCACGGCTGGGCCAGATGAGCGAACTGGAGGAGCTGCTCAAATCGGTGGAGCGCCGGGTTTTGGTCGGCCCGGTAAGGCAACGAGTCGCGGATGCGCGGGAGGCGCTGGGGCTGATGAAAAACCGGCCCGAGGTTGCGTTCCGCTGCGGGCCGCTGTCCTTGCTTCGCATCAAACTGGCGGCGGACCCCAAAGACCCTGGCGCAAAGGAAGTTTACGACTCTGCCTCGACCCAGCAGGGTTTCTCGCTGCCCCAGGTGGCTGAGCTATCAGGAAAGATCGGTCTGAATTACCAGATGGCTTTTCGCGAAAACGAAGGCGAGTTTGTCGTCCCCTCCGTCCTGCACTGGAAGGTCGGGCATTACGCGGCCCTGGTGCGTCAGGTTGGCGACCGCTACCTCGTTCAAGACCCAACGTTCCGCAACGATGTTTGGGCGACCCGCCAGGCGCTCGAAGCGGAAACAAGCGGCTACTTCCTGGTCGGCCCCGGCGCATTGCCGGCCGGATGGCGAAGCGTGGATGCCAAAGAGGGTGGCGCCGTTTGGGGCAAAGGCGTCGTTCTTGCCATCGATCCCAACCCGATCACGCCGAGGGACCCCAAAAAGGGACCGGTGGGCTGCCGTGGGATGATGGTGCCCAGCGTGCACTTAAGCACTGTCAATTTAAGCCTGGCGGACAACCCGATTGGTTATGAACCGCCGGTGGGGCCCCCCGTTCGGCTCACAGTCAGGTATAATTCTCGTGACGGAGTGGGTCCGGTGCTTCCAGGATTTGGCCCCACCACTCTCTGGACTTGCGACTGGTTTTCCTACATCACCGATAGTCCACAGAGCGGCCTGGCGGGCGTGACGTGTTATGTTGGGGGAGGTGGGGTGCGCATTTTCCGGAATCTCGGCCCCGGCACGCAAACCTTCGACTACGAACAGTACGACCAGACGTTGCTGACCCGCACGTCCGCAAACCCGATCAGTTACGAACTGCTCTCGCGGGACGGTTCAAAGCTGATTTTCAGCCAGTCGGATGGCTCCGTAGGCAGTACGCGCCGGGTTCACCTCTCGCAGATAGTAGATCCCCAGGGCAATGCCCTCACGCTCTCTTACACCACCAACGCGCTCGGCATCCTCCTCCTATCCTCGATTACGGACGCCATCGGGCAGGTTACCACGCTGGCGTATGGCAATGGCGGAGTTTTCGATGAGGTAGGGGAACTAGTGATTACCAATGTCACGGACCCGTTCGGGCGATCTGCAAAGTTCGAGTACGTCCCTATCCAAGTGGCATGCAACCCTTGCGGCATCGATTGTTGCGCGATCTATGCACCCAATCTTTACAAAATAACCGATGTGCTCGGCCTCAGTTCCCAGGTGGGCGGCCCTGATGCGGTGGTAACGTCGCTGATTACCCCCTACGGGACGAACACCTTCATAATAGGCGAACAGTATTATACGACCCGTTGGTGCGAGACTGTCTATCCCGACGGCAGTCGCGACCGGGTCGAGTTCAATACGTATGTGACTAATAATCCCTCATCGGATCCCCCATCCAGCGTACCCCAGGGTATGCTGATTACGAACATCAATCTCTTTGACCGGGACACGTATTATTGGAGCCGCGGCGCCTGCGCCCTTGCGTACAGCAATTATACCAAGGCCAGAATTTATCACTGGCTGCACAGCGAGAATCCGGCTACGGCCTCAGGCATCCTCGAAAGCTTCAAGGCGCCGCTCGAAAACCGGGTCTGGTTTGATTACGACAGCGAACCGGCTTCGGTTCCGATCTTTGTCGGCCGCACGAGTCTCCCTGCCCATGTCGGCCGCGTGCTCGACGACGGCTCGACCCAGCTTTACAGCTACGGCTACAACGGGTTGGGGAATGTCACCAATGTCATTGATCCGGTGGGGCGAACCTTTTCCTACATTTATGCCACCAACGGCATCGATTTGCTTGAGATGCGCCAGACGAGGGCCAGCAACAACGAACTCCTGTTCAAGGCGACGTACAATTCTCAGCACCGACCTCTGACAATAACTGATCCTGCCGGACAAACCACCACATACACCTACAACGCTCGCGGCCAACTTCTCTCGCTCACCAATGCCCGAAACGAATCGATCACGTTTACTTACGACACCAATGGCTATCTTCTTACAATCGACGGTCCGCTTCCGGGAACCAATGATACGGTCACCTTCACTTACGACAGCTTTGGACGCCGCCGAACGCTGACAGACGTTAGCGGCTACACGCTGACTTTCGAATACGACAACCTCGATCGAATCACGCGCATAACTCACCCCGATTCGACTTTCGAGCAGGTAACTTATGACCGCCTGGACCCGGCCGTATTCCAGGACCGGGCTGGAAGGCAAACGCTTCTCGAACATGACGGTATGCGCGAAATCACAAAAGTGACCGACTCGCTTAGCCGGGTAACCTCTCTTGATTGGTGCCGTTGCGGCGCAATCAAGAGCATCACCGATCCCATGGGTCGGACCACTTCCTGGGTCACGGACGTTCAGGACCGAAGAATTGCCAAGCACTATGCCGACGGGTCACAAGTCAGGTTCATTTACGAGAACGCGACCAGCCGACTCCGACAAAAGGTTGACGAACGGCAGCAAGTCACCATTGTCTCGTACAATCCGGACAACACCTACCATTCGATCCACCATGCCAACACGGCCGTTCCCACTCCTGCCGTAGTCTTCACCTACGACCCAAATTACGAGCGCGTCACTTCGATAACGGACGGCGTTGGCACGGCGATGTACTCTTACCTCCCCATCACAGGCAGTCCGGCCTTGGGGGCGGGTCGGCTGGCCAGTGTGGCCGGTCCATTGACAAATGAAACTATCACCTTCGGCTACGATGAACTGGGGAGGGTCGTTCATCGCGCCGTAAATGGAGTGGATTCAGCGAGAATTTATGACCCGGCGGGGCGCATCATGGGTGTCAGCAATGTCCTCGGTTCATTTACTTATAGTTACGATGGCGCCTCCGAGAGGCTGCTTTCCGTGACCCTCCCCAATGGCCAAACGGAGAGCTGGAGCTATCGCGGACCTTCGCAGGATCTCGTACCTCAACGCATTACGCATTCAGCCGGTTCGAACCTGCTTTCAGAGTTTCTCTACACAGTGGATGTTCCCAAGCACCGGATTGCCACCTGGTCCCAGCAGTCAGGGACGACGCCGCCCAGTCTTTATTCCTTCGGCTATGACGCTGCGGACCAACTGCTCTCAGTGACGGTCACCAACGCCGGCGTGCAGGTCAACACGTTCGGCTACAGCTACGACCTCGCCGGCAATCGTTTGTCCGAGCAGGCGGGCCCATCGATTTACAACTCTACGTACAATGTCCTGAACCAGCTCAGCACGACGACCGCCTCGGGACCGGCGCGGACGAACGAATGGGACGGCGCGAATCGGCTGACAGCGGTCAATGCGGGAAGCCAGCGCGCGGAGCTTACTTACGACGGCAGGGGCCACCTCGTGGGAATTCGGCAGTTGGTTAACGGGACCGAAGTGTCGCGCCGGTTATTCGTTTGGAGCGGCGGTCGAATCCGCGAAGAACGCGACACGAACGGTGTCGTTATCAAACGCTTCTTTGCGCAAGGTGTGCGATTGGAAACCGGGACGAACCGCGGTTCATATTATTATACTCGCGATCATCTGCGGTCGATTCGCGAGCTGACCGATGCCACCGCCAATGTCCGCGCCCGTTACGCCTATGATCCCTTTGGCCGCCGAACGAAAGTCAGCGGCGATCTCGACGCCGACTTTGGTGTTGCCGGCATGTTTTGGTCCACCGAGGCCAACCTTTCCCTCACTCACTTCCGGGCCTACGATCCGGGGTTGGGCCGGTGGATTTCACGTGACCCGCTGAGAAAGGCCGAACTTAGGGAAGGCCCCAACCTCTATGCCTATGTAGCGAATGATCCGGTCAATCTGACGGATCCCTCTGGGTTGGCGGGCGGGTTGTCATCTTACACGCCTTGGGCGTTGAACGAAATGCGAGAAACCCTTAGACCCGCCCAATGGGCAAATTTGGTGGCGAAAGGGGAGAGCGAAGGCCTGGATTTGAACCTGCTGGCCGACCAAGGGGCAAAAGAGGCTGCTGCGGAGGTAACCGAAGTGGCAAGCGACGAGATCGCGGAAATCAGTGGCGAGCTTATGGATGTGACCGAGGGCGAGCTCATAGAAGTGAGCGAAGGCGAACTGGAGGAAGCGGCTGGCGAGCTTATGGACGTGCCCGTTTTAGGGCCGCCGCCCGGGCGGTTCAAACCGACGCGCAGTTTCCCCGGCGTCTCCGGCGCTTTTACGGAGTTCATCGGCGCGGGCATAACCATTCTCACGATGACCGACTGCGATGTCGTGAATGGAATTTTCGGCCTGGTGCGGCAGGGCAAAGGCGGGCAGTTAAACATGTTCGAGGACCAGATGATGAAGGAACTCCAGCAACTCGAAGGTTGGTAATGAAACGGGTGAAACATCAGGTTTGGAGACTGGTGCTGCGCACCTTCGGTGCAGTCGCGATACTCGTTGTCGCGCTGGCGACTGACACCTGGGCTCAGGACTCGCAATTCCTTTTCGACCCGACGGGGAATCTGTTCCTCCAAACAGCCGCCACCACCTCTCCTCCGCAAATCCTGGGTCATCCTGCCAGCCAGATCGTCGCCCCAAGCGACGTGGCGTCGTTTGCCGTAGTAGTTGCTGACACGCGGAACGTAACCTACCAATGGCTTTTTGGTGGCAACAACATTCCGGGCGCAAACGCCGACACGCTCCTGCTCATTAACGTGACCGCCGCCAGCGAAGGCCAGTATTCGGTCCTCGTCGCTAATGGCTTTGGCAGCGTCACCAGCGCCCCGGCCATGCTCTGGTTCGATAGCAACTCCAATGGCCTGGCGGATTCGTGGGAAATGGCCCACTTTGGCAACCTGAACCAGACAGCCACGGGCGATTACGACCTCGACGGCGTGTCGAACCTGGACGAGTTTTGGGAGGGCACCGACCCGACCAACCCTTTCTCGTTCAATCCGCGCCTCAATATTCAGAGTACTCATTTCGGGGTCGCCTTCGCGGCACCGCCCCTGCCGTACTACACCATGGGCCAAGTGGTTACGGTGACGGCCGCGCCCGACTATGGAGCGGCGTTCCTAGGCTGGTTGGGGGCGGCCAGGGGAATCAAGCCGCAAATCTCGTTCGTCATGACCGGCCACAAAACCATTCTGGCCAGTTTCGGCCCGCCAGCGCCCCCACCGGTCATTGTCAACGCGACTGCCACGCCTGGCGGCATCAGCTTGAGCTGGAGTTCCGCCCCCGGCGTTTCCTACCAGATGCAGTACAAATCGGATTTCGCCCAATCCGCCTGGAACAATCTCGGACCTTCGATTGTCGCTATCGATTATTCCGCTTCAGCCGCCGACACAACAGCGACTGATGTCCAAAGATTCTATCGGGTCGTTGTTCTGCCCTGATATGAACCGAACTTGGATCATTGGGAGGTGGTTGCAGGTGGAAGGTTGGACCTCGCAGATTGGGCAACGCTTGTCCACTCAAGCTGCAACGCGGAACTTGCAACTCGCAACTTCCTCGAGAACTTTTGCCGACGCCTGCCTGCTGGTCTCAATCCTCGCTCTTGGGCTCTTTCCATCTTTCGCCCAGGTGAACAAGACATGGAACGGCTCGAGCAACCCTGATTGGTTCAACGCCACCAACTGGATACCCGCCGGTGTGCCGGCTACCAACGACAACATCTACGTCACTAATTACACCACCATCAACCTCACGGCGGTGGTGACCATCTTCGGGCAATTCAACTGGCTGGCCGGAAATCTCACCGGCAGCAATGCTCTGACCATTGCCAGCAACGGGGTGCTGAACATAGGGGGCAGCTCCGTTAATCTGTACATTGCCCTTACCAACCACGGGAGCGTGAACTGGCAAAGTGGAGCAGTCGATTTGATCAACGACGGCGCGTCGTCGCTTGGTACGATTTGGAACCAAGCGGGCGGTCTGTGGGACATTCAGTGCGACCAGCAAATCCGCGGCCTGTCGGGTCACGAGGAATTTCAAAATGCCGGAACTCTCCGTAAGTCAGCAAGCGCCGGCACGACTTCATTTACCCTGCCGCTCTTCAATTCGGGCACGGTGGCGGTGTTGCAAGGCACACTGAACTTGAATGATGGCGGGCCCATGGATGGGAGCTATGGCGCCGCCGCCGGAACCCTCGTTCAGTTCAGTAGCGGAGCGTTCCGCTATAGCAAGGTTCCGGTGTTCGCCGGCGCCGGCGCATTCCAATTCACCGGCGGCACGTTGACCCTGCTGAACGATGTCATCCCGAATCTGCAATTGATGGGCGGCACGGTCGGCCTGGGCACTAATTTCCAGGGCGGCACTATTACGAACCTGACCCTGCCCGGCAGCGTGCTGAGTGGCAACTACGTGGTGAGCGGGACGTTCAACTGCGGCGGCGGGTTGGCAGCCGGGAGCCTGGCGATTGCCGGCGGCGGATTGATGAACTGGACCCGCGGCACTGTCGTGGGGCCACTCACGGTGGCCACCAACGCGACGCTGAGCCTGAATGGCGTGGTGCTCGGCCTGGCAGCGGCCTTGACCAACCTGGGCACGGTCAACTGGCAGGGCGGCGAATTGGATGTGTACAACGACGGCAGCTCTGCCTTTGGCGCGCTCTGGAATCAGCCCGGCGGCCTGTGGAGCATCCAGTGCGACCAGTTGTTGTTCGGCAGCCGCCTCACCCCATTTCAAAACGCGGGCACGGTGAGCAAAAGCGCCGGAGCCGGTACTACACCGGTTGACCTCCCCTTGGTGAACTCGGGCACAGTATCTGTGTTTTCGGGCACGCTCGGCGTTAACGGCGGACTGACCAACACTACCGGGACGCTCGAATGCGGGCTAAGCGGGAAAAGCAGCTTTGGCCAGATTGCCGTCTCCGGCAATGCCACACTGAGTGGCGCGTTGAATGTGACCTTGCTCAACGGCTTCGTCCCTGCCCTGAGCAACTCATTTGCCGTCGTTACCTATAGTTCGTACAGCAATGTTTTTGACACGGTGACGCTTCCCACGGCCGGCGTTTGGGTCAGCAACTACGGCCCCACCGCATTCACGGCCACGGTGATTAATGTCAACAAGCTGGTCTTTACGGCCGCGCCGGGCGGAACGAATGCCGGGGCGGTTCTGGCGCCGGTGGTCGTTCACGTCCAGGACCTGAACGGCAATCCGATTGCAACTAACGGGCTGCCTATCAGCATCCAGTTGAGCAGCGGCAACGGCATTCTAAGCGGAACGCTTACCCAACCGACCGATGCCAATGGCAAGGCGACCTTCAACGATCTAAGCATAAATCTCGCCGGCACCAAAACGCTCCAGGCCACTTGCCTGCCGGCGGGGCTCTCTCCTGTGACCAGCGGTACGTTTATCATCGCTCCGGCTGCGCCGTCGCAATTGGCCTTGACCGCGTCCATGCCCTCTCCGCAGCCGGACGGCTACGTCTTATCCCCTCCACCGGTCGTGTTGGTTGGGGACCGGTTCGGCAACGTGATCTCAAACTCCGCCGCGACAATTACGGCCCACTTCAGTTCCGACGGGGGCGGCGCGCTGACCGGGACCACCAACGTCAACGCCGACGGGGCCACCGGCTCCGCCACGTTCCGCAACCTGGTTTATCACCTTGCCGACCCCGGCACGGCGGAGCCCATCGTCCTCTATTTCACTGCCTTCGGATTGACGCCGGCGACCAACAATACGGTGACCGTGCGGCCGGTCCTCACTTCCATCACCCTGCATGACGGCAACTCCGTAATCGAGATTGATCCCACCACCGAGCGCGGCTTGTTGTCCTGGACGGTGGACGGCATTAACCAGGTGTTCCAGCACTGGTTCTGGTTGCAGCGGCCTCAGGATACAACGCAAACCTCCGTGGACTATCTCAGCGCGCCTTATCGTGATGCTTACTCTTTGAGCAACGCGGTCCTAAGCTTTCTTGACCAGAAATTCACACTGCAAATCGCCTTTGGGCTGCAAGGTGGAGCGCCCGGCAGTCACGCCGCCACCTTGGCGGAGACGCTCACCATTACGAACGTATCCGCGGCAACGCTCTCTATGCACGTCTTCGACTACGCCGATTTTGACCTGGCCGGCGCTTGGACCAACGACTCGCTCGCATTCCCTAACTCCCAAACAGCAGCGCAAACAGGGAAGGGCATGATGGTTACCCAGGTCGTGACACCTGTGCCCGCGGCCTGGGAGGGAAGTTGGTATGCCATCACCCTGGATGAGCTGGACGGCTCTTCCCCAGCGCACTTTTCGGACACCATTACTCCATCGTTCCCCGGTGACCAGACCTTCGCTTTCCAGTGGTATGTCACTCTCAGTCCGGGGAAGGGCTTTGTTCTCGACTTTAGCAGCTTCCTGCAGCCTACGGCTCTCGCGTTGAGCATCGCCCCCACCAGCGAAAACGTCCTGCTCTCCTGGCAGACGAACGGCTCCTATGGATTCCAATTGCAGTCGCTTACGCCTTTTCCTGACCGCACCGCCTGGTCGCCCGTTGGAACTCCGCCGGCCATTGTCGGTGACCAATATCAAGTCATCCTGCCGAAAACATCCTCGGCACAATTATACCGATTGCAAAGATAGCATTCAAACCACAGAAACTAGAGGAAATGGACGGCCGAGTGGGTGAGCACCACTTTGGGCAAATGCGTCTGGAGGTGACTTGGCCTAAGCCGAGCGCATCATTCAGGAGGAACTGCGCTACCTGGGTTGGCAGCAGAATCGTCGGTGAAAGAGTGAGTTAAGGGATTGTCATATCCGCACAAACCCCTCGGCAGTTTGCTCACCCGCGCAGCGTCAAGTACATGTCGTGCGCCAAAAAGCAATTTCCTACCAGTAGTTATTTCCTATCAGTTCAGGACGGTCGGCTAAAGGCCTCCATGAAACGGCGGGCTTCGTCGGCCATGGGCAGCGGTTTTGCCTGGAGCAGTTCGGCGCCGAGTGCGTCAGCCAGCGGTTGCAAGGCCCGAATGAGATTGATCGAGTCCACCCTGATGACGGCAGGCCGGCAACCGGCCGCCTGGATGGATTGGACCAGGCCACGGGCAGCGGCTTGGGCCATAGTGTGCTCGGGGGAAGCAAGCTGGAATGAGAGAACGGCTCCCGTCGCCGCATCGACCCCGAGTGCCAGCTTGGGAAAGTAAGGACGCGGTCCCTCGCCGACGGGCATTGGCGAGTAGAAAGTTGTCAGTTCCCAAACAGTCTTCGCGGGCTGAGGCAGTGCAAGCAGAACAGGCAAGTCAAAGGCGCGGGTATCGACAGGCGGATCGACGAGGGACGGGCCGGTCTTGATGGTGCGCCATTCGAATTGATCCAGCGCCAAGGGCTCGATGACCGACGCTGGAAAGAACGGGAATTCATTTCCCTGACGCAAGTCAAACAGTGCGAGGTTGTTTCGGAGCAACTCCGCAAAACAGACGGCTTTTCGCAAATCGTCCAGCAGGAGGCGGGCTTCGGCTTCATCAATGAACCACGGCACATACCCAGGTTTGTGACTTTGAAACTCAGGAAACAGCTTGGGTTTGCCCACTGGCGGCTGGAACTCGATCTGTTGCATGATGGCCCGGTCTTCCTTTCTAAGATCCTTACGTGGGACGAAATCGACCAACAAGGCGTCCTGGCAAAAGTGGGTATCAGGGCTTTCGGGTGGAAGTTCTCCGCGCCGGAGACGCAAGAGGAAGCTGGTGCCGGCGCTTCCGCGGTAACTGGCCAGGCCGAAGACCTCATCCATGTTGCCAAGCACAGTTACGAGGCGAAACCCGTGCTCGTTGTTGGCACCAAAAATGTGTGTGTCATCCATCCATCGCCATGGGGCCAAAAGCTGGAAGCCGGCTGCCGCCTTGTAGAGGTCACGCCACAGAGGGAGCGGCACCGTGGAAGCCGGAGGACCCTTTTTCTTTGCCATGATGAAGATTCTCTCGAAAGAACAGGTTTAGGCAAGGCGGGTTTGCTTTCTCTTGTCTCGCCTTGAGGGCTTGGAGAACCTCGCTAAGTGCGCCCGCATTCCGTCGGGACAGAATCCAGACCGAGTTAGGGGTAAAAACCATTGACACAGGCTCCCAGAGGCAAGCAGCTGTCTTGCTGTCATCGGGCACATTACGTCTCACGCGGCGCCTCACGAACAAGGTGGACGGTGTCGGCACCACGCACTATGGTTACACCAGTGTCGGCCTTGTTTCGAGCGAGGACATGAAGGGGGAGAGCCATTTACCACTTCATCGATTGAGAGAAGGGGGAGAGTTTGTTGCGCCGGGGCTGGCGGATAGGGTGGCCTTGAGCTCGGCAATCTGCTGGCGCAGGGCTTGCGGATTGGGAGAGGCTTTGGACGCCATTTCGAGGTATTCGATGGCGCGTTCGAGGTTGCCGGCTTTTTCCTCGACCCGGGCGAGGTTGATGACGATCTCTTCGAGGCTGCGCAAATCGGGTTCCTTTTGCTTCCCCTCACGCTCGTGCCAGCGGCGCAAGGCCAATTCCCACAAGGCGCGCGCGCGGCTGGCCATCGGAAGGTACGAGCGGTTCGTCAAAGTCACGGGCATTGAAGATCTCCGCGTCGGTCGGCCCGGCTGAAACACGCCCTGCCGCGGGCGGCGTTGCCGCTTCGCTAGGTTTGCGTTTGGCGGCAGGCGCTGCTTCGCGGATTTCGCTGGCACTGGCTATAGCGAGGCTACCGGCACCAACCACCGCTTGCGCGACCAGGCGTGGAAGTCGGCCAGGCTCGGGTGCTGCCAGATGACCGGCGAGCAAGACGCTTAACCACCTGAAGGGCGACCTTATCTTGAGCTTCAGATTCTTGTTGTGATTCCTCTCGAACAACTTCCGTAGGATCAGCGCCTCGAATGAGCAGGCGCGGCTCCGCCGGTGCGCTGCTAAGGATGCTGCAAGCGATAAAACTGCGTCCCCGTTGGCAAAGTGACGAGGACTTGGTTCTGTCCCCCTGCGGTACTGACCGGGTTAGTCGTGCTGGCCCAGGCTGTTGGAACCAACAAATTCGTGTTCTGTTGCAGCGTCCACCCCGTCGAAGGCGCGGGCCAGGAAATCACCACGCTGTTCGTGGCGGTCAAGAGAATGCTCAGCAACGGCGGCTGCACCTGAAGGTTCGTGGCCACCAGGGAAACCTGATCCACCCACCCGCTGTCCGCAAAAGGAACGCCGGTCGGGGTATCCACTGGCCCTTTGGTGTAAGTCCAGGTCAGTGTGTGGCGTCCTGGCGCCAGGTTGGTCTGCACATTCTGCCATCCGACCGCCTCCCCCGAAATGGAAGCAACCAACGCGCTGTCCACCGCGAAGTTCAGCGCGTCCGGTGACCGCGAGGACACATTCCACCAGAAACTCAGCCGCATGGTTTGAGAAATGTCGGCGACGGTCTCCAGCCAGGTCTGCTGGCCGACAAAGGTTGACAAGCTAGTGCTATAGAAGCTGACGATCGGGCCGCTTTGCGCCGAGGCCACCCCATCCTCGGACACTTCCGCCTGGCCGAACCACAACGCGTCGCCTCCCGTTGACCAGAGCAAATTCGTATTGTCCAACGCGAGCGCCAGCGGGAAACCGAACGTTGCCACGATAGACTTGTTAGTGTCCATCAGCACCGTGAGCTGCGGTTTTGTGCCGCTGACAGAGCCGCTCCATTCGGTGAATTCGTGGGCGGGATCGGGCACGGCCGTCAAGGTGACGAATTGACCCAGTGTGTAGTAGGGCTGCAGCGGCGTGACGGTAACCGTCCCGTGCGCGCTCTCCACGACCAGCCGCGGGTTGAATGAGGCGGCGTTGGTGGGGTTGGTGCCCTCCAGGTATTCGTGGAGATTGTCCACGCCGTCGTGATCGAAATCACCGCTAGCGGTCTGGTTGAGGTTGCCGAAATAGTACATCTCCCACCAATCAGGGATGCCGTTGCCGTTGGCATCAGGCCACAGTGCCGCCGGCGCACTGGTGATGGAGCCTCCGGCGTTGCTCACGATGACAGAAAAGTAGCCGAGGTTGATGCCAACCTGGGCGAGGTTTGCGATAGTGAGCGAGTCGCCGGTAGCTCCGGCGATCGCCACGCCATTGGAGAACCATTGATACGAGAGCCCCGCCCCAGTTGCACTCACCGAAAATGTAGCGAGGGAGTTCGATTGGATCAATTCCGGTTGCGGCTGCGAATTGATCGCCGGCGCCCCCGCGGCGCCAAGGGTGACGGCGACCGGGTTGCCGGATGGGTCGTAGGAATAAGTCGCCGGCTGGGCGGCCGCGCACCAAGCCAGCAACAGCCATAACCCCTCAAAGAGCGCTCGCATCAAGCGGCTCGCCTCGAAGCTGGTTTTCATATTTCTCTCGCTGCTGATAAATTGTGGGTTCAGCAAGTTCAATGGCCCGCGAGGGGACACTCCTTTGCCTTGTCCACCCATATCTCCTTGTTATACTCGTTCGCTTCTTGTCCCGTCTCGTGAAGGAGGTCGATATTTTTTTGCCGCTCCTCGTTTGCCGCCGCCTGCTGATCTACAGCACTATCCCCGAATGGAATATCAGCCACAGCAGCATTTTCTCTCTTGCGGTTCTCTAAACTTTCGTCCACACGCTTTGCTGTGCCTTTAAACAACTTATAGGCACCGTAAACCGCCGCTACTGCCAGTATGGCAAGTAGCACCCACTCTCCTTTCGGGTCCGCGTTTCTGACAGGATCGTTGTCGGCGTAAGCATAAAGGTTTAGGCCACCCGCTTCACCGATCGGATCGCGGTTCGACCACCGACCCAGCTTAGGGTCGAGGCCGCGACGGAGCGCAAAATACAGCCCCGAGGGTTTATGTTGAAAGTGCCCCGTATAGGCAAACGAAGGAGCCAAGCTTTCCCCCAGTACCGTCTGCTGGCCGTACGGGTCGTAGTCGTAGCGCGCTCTGATCATTCCCGCTGAGTCGAGCGCCTCGCGAATGCTTCCCAAATGGTCACGAGTGTAGAACAAATTGGTGGTGCCACTTGCCCCGATGATAGATTCCCCTTGACGAAAGTAGCGCCTGACCACCCCCGCCCCGGTTGCATCCCGCTCTTCGCACAATTCGGCGCCGCACCAGAGAAAGTAGTTATCGGCGACCACCAGTCCATTCTCCTTTTCCACGATGCGAGCGCGGCGATCCAGGCCGTCGTAGGTGAATTCACTGCGGTGGGTTCCCTGGTTCATGGCTGTGAGGCGGGCGGCCGCGTCCCATTCATATGTAATCCCGTTGGTCAAACCCGTATCACCGCTGACGAGTTGATTCAGGGCGTTGTACGAAAACCGGTTGGTCGTAGCGTTGATCGCCGCAAGGGTCCGATTACCAGCCGGGTCGTAGGCATAAGTGTTGGTGGCGATCGGATTAATGCCGTCGGTGCTAACCACGTGAACCAGTTGACCGGCCGAGTCGTCATTGAGGACCCATACGCGCGATGGCAACGTGTCCCACTGGTTGGTCCAAGCAGTGATTTCTCCAGCAGCATTGTAGGCGTAACCGAAAGCGGATAGCAAGGAACCATCTGGCTTAAGATCCAGAATCTGCCGTAGGCGTTGATCTCCCACATTGTCATAGTAGGAATATAGATTAGTTTGACCGTTCGGGTAAGCCCCAGCCGTCAAGCGAGCCGTGGCATTCAGGTAGGAGTATCGGAATGAACCGAGGGCATTAGTCGCACTGACCACACGGCTCAACTGGTCGTAGGCCACGCTGTGCGCGACACCGTTGATGGCTCGGGTCAAGATCCTCCCAAGCTCATCGTACTGGTAAGTCACCGTGCTGTTCGGGAGAGGACCGGATACTGAGCGGAGGTTTCCTGCGCCGAGGCTGGGAATGGAGGTAATCGGATTGTAGGAATAAACCGTGATGCCGACACCGTCCTGCATTGTCAGCACACGGTCGTAATCGGGATCGTACGTGAAACTCACGGTTGGCGCCGGGTTTGTGGCGTTGACGTAAGACACGCTCTTGAAAGCATCGTCGGCGTAATACTCGGCGACGAGTTGGTGGCCGCTCGCATCCTTCCGAGTGCGGAGCCGGCTACTTGAATTCTCATAGCTGTAAGTTTCAGTTGAGCCGTCCGCATACTGTTTGGCTATCGGCCGGCTCTGCAGATCGTATGTCCACCGGGTAGTCCGGCCCATGGGGTCGGTTATGGCCTCCAGAAGCCCGCACCTGCACCAATCGTATTGGGTAAGCCGTCCAAGGGGGTCCCGGACGGAGACGAGTTGACGGTTCCCATTGTACGTATTCGTGGTCCAGCGGCCCAGACGATCCTGGGAGGCAACCAGGTCAAACCGGTCGTAAACGAACTGCTCTGAGCTCCCGTCCGGGAAAGATTTGAACCTCAGGCGGTCAAGGTTGTCGTACGAAAACGTGACTGTATAACCTTCGGTATCGGTAGTTGTGCGCGCACGGCCCAACGCGTCATAGGTGAACGATGCTGTGTCGTTCGTGCCTGGCAGCGGTCCCTTAACCGAGAGCAGGAAGCCGTTGGGATCATAAGCAACCGTAACCACCTCGTTTTTTGGGTTGGCAAAGGTCAACACCTGCCCGCGAGAGTTGTACGTGAGCCTCGTGGTTTGGCCGGCGGTGTCTGTAATTGTGAGCGGCTTGTGCTGAGAGTTGTAAGTGGCGCTGCTCATTAATTCGTTTTTGCCATTGTGCGTCATGCGGACTTCGAGCAAGTCCAGATTGTTTGAGGCATAAATGTAGGTGAAGTTGCGGCCAAGCGCATCGGTCGAGTTGGTGATATTGCCGAGGGCGTTATACCCATAGGAGGATAGCCGAGTGGTCCCGTCATCCATCACCCGGGCCACCGCCGTGGGTTGGTCGCTCGCGCCGGTGTAGGCCGCGTCCAAATAATAAGGAGCGCCAAAGTTCGTGGATTGCCCCTGGTAATTATACCAGATCCTGCCCTCCAACGGTTCCTTTTCACTCTCCAGAATTCGAGCCGCGTCCTGTCCACTTGGGCTTTGGTGAAGCCAATGATAGATCTTCGCCTTGGTCCAGTCCCAGGCTCCCTCGGCAAAGGCCTTCTTGTCCCAAAACAGTGAATCCCGCCCGTCGATGAACAAATTGAAGGTGGAGAGTCCATGAGGCACCTGCGCTGCCGGCAGGCTGTGAGGAATGCCAGAGGCTTGCGAATACTCCAGCAACTCGGTACCGCCCAATGGGTCCGTCGCCATCAAATACGTCCCTCCGTTGGTGGGACCAGTGAGAAACGTGGTGGTGCCGTAAGGGGTGGTTAGGGCCGTGACAAATTGGTTCGACCCATAAGTGTATTGCGAGGTCAACCCCAGCACGTCGGTGATCTGCGCCAGTAACCCGTTGGTCCCGTATTGAAAATACGCGGCCCGCCCGAAAGGATCTGTCACGGAGGTAATCGCAAACGGGTACGCCACGTTCGTGTAAAGAAGAGTCGTAGCTTGCCCAATAGCATTGACGATGTTGGTAATCCGTAACTGCGCATCGTAGTTGAGCTGGACCGTGTTCCCCGCCGGATCGATCACTTGAGTTAGGAATATCCGCCGGCTTGAACCGGTCGATCCATCAGATTGACCGTACTCTCGCCGCGAGCCGTCGGGATACCGCAGTTCATAGCTGGAACCCGAGGTCGTTACCAGCACTGTCTGGCTCATCACCTCGACCGAATAGGCTTGAGTTGCCGGGTTAAAGTTGTTGAAACTCAACGTTCCCCCGCCATCCAGATAAAGCGAGACATTCGCGCCGGGACTGGTTGGGTTATCGGTGATGTAGGAGAGCCAATCGCAGTCCCATTTTGGCCCGAGGTTCGAGTAAGAAAAAATTGCCGGCTGATTCGCCTCCAATTGGTGATACGTGGCCGTGAAGGCGACCTGCGGCCCGACCGGCGATACAAACCCCACCGGGGTGTCCTCCAATGTCAGGCTCACCAGCATCGCGTGCATCGTGTAGGTGGTCATGGCGGTCGGGCCCTGCGAGGCCGCTTCGTCGCATGGGCGGCACTTGGTGCAACGGGCACCTCCACAACTTTTGTCGTGTCTGCTCGTGCCATTCGGGTCCTGGCCGTTGACAAATCCCTTCCCCCACACGGATTGCGCCTCGGCCTTCGAAACCTTCCTCCAACCGCGAGGCAACCGGCCCGCAGGCACCAGATAGAAACCGCTTCCTTCTTCGTCGAGTGCCCGAGTAGTCATCCAAATACTGCCACGAAAGGTATAGTCTTGAGCCAGCACGCGGTTATCCCGCCGCTCGACCACCGCCGCGTAGTGGCCAACTTTCCAGTGGACGACTGCAGGGATGATCAACGGTGCGCCCGGGTTGCGGAATGCCATTTGATAATCCATGCCCAATCGAACCGATATGTCGGCGACTTGCGACAAAGAAAAGCCGTTGGTCACGGATTTGCACTCAAGCAACAACGGGTTGCCCGCCTTCGTCGGGTCAAGCCGTAAGAGAATTCTGTCCAGAGCGGACGGGCCGCAGCCGAAGGAAAAATCGGGCTTGTTCTGCATCATCCACAACGCATCCGTCGCAGCATGGATCAACTGAGTAGCCGGTCCGTCGAGATTCCTGTCCTGGGTAGATTGCAGGAGCCGTGACAACTCGCCGAGCCTCCCCAGTTTCGAATACATCCGGGCCAATTCACCGAGGGCGCGGTCGGCTTTCGGTTTGGCCGGGCCGTAGCTGCAGTGTTGGAGCTGAGCCCAGGCCCGTTCCCAGGAATCGAGCGCCTTCGAAAAATAGCCGTAGTTGTAATACTCCGTTCCCAGGTGCAACAACAATGGCCCGGTCCAGCGCGAACTGGGGAAGGCGTCCGTATAGGCGGCGAGGCTGGAACAATCATCCGCAACCGCGCGGTTTGCGTAGCCCGCCAGGGCCCCGGCCAAGGCTCGGTTTTCCTCGGGCTTGAGTTGGCCATCGGAGGGCACGAGCGGTTCGTCAAAGACACGAGCATTGAAGATCTCCGCGTCGGTCGGCTCGGCGGAGAAACGCAATGCCGCGGGCGGCGTTGCCGCTTCCGTAGGTTTGCGTTTCGCGGCAGGCGTTGCTTCGCGGATTTCGCTGGCACTGGCTATAGCGAGACTACCGGCACCAACCACCGCTTGTGCGACCAGGCTTGGAAGTTGGCCGGACTCGGGTGCGGCCAAATGACCGGCGAGCAAGACGCTCAGCCACTTGAAGGGCGATCTTATCTTGAGTTGCATAAATCTAATCCTCTCTGACAACTGGTCGCATTCAGTATCGCAAACGGTAGAACTGTACTCCGGCCGCTTGGGGTAAAGTCACCTGGTAATTCGGACCGATAACCGCAGGAGGGTTGGTGACATCTGACCACCCCCCGGTTCCCTCCAGGCTGCTGGCGGATTGCAACTGGAACCTGGCGGCCCCCGCAACTGGCCAGTACACATTCACTTTCGTGCCGGCGGCAGAAATGGTTAAGGCGATGCCGGGCGGGAAGTCCGGGCCCGCGATTGGTCGAATGCTTTGCGTCGAGTTGATAGTCACCGTCTGCCCCGGACCCAGCGTCACGTCCCACTGATATGCGTAGGTCTGGTCCCCGGCGGACGCTGGCATGATGGTGTCCGATAACGTCGCCGGCGAGCCGCCCATGATTTTGTCCAAGGTCAGCGCATAAAAGCTGGCTTCCCAAAAACTCGGAGGCGGGGATTGCACGCTCTCGGTCATGGTCACGTTCCCGCCCTGTTGGACGACACTGTTGGTGGTCGGGAACGAAATGGTGTCCGCGCCCGACAGACCCGCCAGATCAAAATCCACGTATTGGAACAGGTGCAGCGTAAGCGCGCTGTTCGTCGTGTTCTGGACAGCAAGGGTCTCCGCCAAATCCGACGCGTTGCTTGCCGGGGCCCCGCCGTGCAGAACAAAACCAAGGTTCACGTTGAGCGGCGGCGCCACGTAGTTGATCGTCGCATTGCTCGACGAAAGCGCGACCCCCAGCGGCGCGCTGAGCGTGTCCAACGAGCTTTGGAGACCGCTCGCACCTTGACGCAGCCAGAACCACTGCTGGTACAATCGCTCGACTCCGTCCACTTTCCATGAAAACACGCCCTGGTCGTCGGTGGGATTGATCCGAACGACAGAATTGCCGCTCTGCAAAGTGATCAGGCCAAAGATGAAGTTCACCAGCACCGGACTGTTGGTGACGGACGCCAAGCCGGGCGAAGTGAAATAGAGGGTAATGGTCTCAGAGGCCAATGGGTTGCCGAGGGAGTAAGTCAGGTTGGTAAAAGGCCCGGAGCCGGTGCTCCCATTCGCATTGGTGGTGGTCGAGCCTGCCAGGATTCCTGTCGCGCTGGCGGTAACGTGCGCCGTGATGGTTGACGTCGCGTTCGGGACCAGGTTTCCAAAGGCGTCATTCACCTGAAGAACCGGGAACGGTTGGAAAACCGTTCCATCCTGCTGCCTCCCCGCCGGGGGAGTCGCGATGGCCAATTGCGCGGGCACAGAAGGCGTGATGTTAAAAAAGCCGGTTGTCGCAGGCGTCATGCCGGGCGCCGAAACCACAAGCGTCTTGTTCCCCACAAGGTTGATGCTTAAATCATTGAACGTCACCTTGCCCGTCGCGTCGGTGGTTCGCGTCACAGTTCCGCTCACGACTCCGCTGCCGCTGGCAATCGCCACGGTCACCGGCAACCCGTTGGTAGGGACAGCATTGGTGGTAACCGAGTCCACGACCTGGACCACCAACGGCGCCAAAACCGCCCCGGCGTTCGTGGTAAAGGGGCTCGACATTATTACCAACTCATCAATCTCCGCCACCGACAGGGTCAGCGCCGTCGCGCCGTAGTTGGTCTGCCAAACTGTCGACGAAGGCAGGGTGAACGGAGAAAAGGTCCCGGTACGCGAGCCGTACGTAACGAGTGAAAACGAGTTGCTTAACGCCCCAACAAATCCGCCAAGCCAGGTCACATTCAAGGCGCCCGTCAGGGTGGCGTTGCCCGCGATCCTGAACTGGCCATAGGTGGTGGCACTGCCAATGCCGTTGACGAGCGTTCCTCCGGCCAGCGAGACGCCCCCATTCAAGGCCAAGGCCGCTTGGAGCGCCTTTGTCGTGCCTGCATTGGTAAAGGGTATCGAGATGGTTGTGACGTTCGCGCCGACGGACTTCTGGAGCGTCCCGGCGTTCTGAAAATACGCGCCGTTGGGAGAGCTATTGAAGAGGCTTTGGTCGTTCTGGATATCCCACAAAGCCCCGGGCAGGTTCTGGATGGACCCGAACTGGTTGTTCGCGCTCGCGTAATCCACTTCCAAGTTACCGCCCCCGGTCCAGGTCACCGTCCCCGCATTGGTCAATGCACCCCACAAGAACTTGGTCGTGTTGCTGCTGATGGTTAGCGATGCTCCCGAAGCTATGTTCACAGGGCCCTGAATCGAGCCGCCGGCCCAGTTCACTGACGACCCGCCCAGTACCGCCAGGCTCCCGGAAAGGTTAGCCGCCGTGTAGAGGGCTCCGTTGACGACGTTGTTGCCCGGAAGCGTTCCCCCCAGCAGAGTCAGGTTCGTAATGACGCCCCCTTGAAAGCCCGATCCCAGCGAAATCGTCCCGCCCGCCAGTTGCAGGTTCGGGATGACGTTGTTAGCCAGAGTCAGGCTCCCGCCCGTGATCTCAACCGTTCCCGCTCCCGTTATTGAGGGCGGCGTGTTGTAAGTGAACGCTCCGGCATGAAAGTTAACCGTCGCTCCCGAAGCCGCAGTAAACGCGCTCTCGATGAGCCCACCACCGTTAAATTGCAACATCCCCTGCAGTCCTTTCACGCTCCCGGAGTTGTAGAACGGGATCGCGATCGTCGTGGTGCCGGTGTCGGACGACTTCTGCACCGCGCCCGCATTCTGAAAATAGGCGCCATTGGCGGCGCTGCCGTTGTAAATCTGCGCGCTGTTCTGGATATCCCATAAGCCCCCTGGCAGATTCTGGATGAACCCAAACTGGTTGTTCGCGCTCGAATAATCCACTTCCAGGTTGCCGCTCCCGGTCCAGGTCACCGTACCGGCGTTGGTCAAGGCACCCCACAAAACTTTGGTTGGGCCGCTGCTGAGAGTCAATGATGCGCCCGAGGCGATGTTCACCGGCCCTTGAATCGACCCACCGCTCCAATTCACCGCAGCCCCGCTCAGCAATGTCATGCTCCCCGGCAGGTTTGCACCCGTGGTGAAGGCGCCACTCACCGTGTTGTTACCCGTGAGCGTGCCGCCCAAAGCCGTCAGATTCGTAATCACACCGCCCTGAAAGCCCGGTCCGAGAGAGATTGTCCCTCCCAGAACCTGCAGATTCGGGATGATGTTGTTCGCAAGTGTCAAGCTCCCGCCGGTGATTTCAACGGTTCCAGGTCCCGTTATCATGGGCGGCGTGTTGTAGGTGAAGGCGCCGGCATTGAAGTTAATCGTAGCTCCTGAAGCCGCGGTAAATGTGCTTTCGAGGAGCCCGCCGCCATTGAATAGCAACGTTCCTTGCAGTCCCGTCACGCTCCCGGAGTTGTAAAACGGAATGGAGATCGTCGTGGTGCCAGCGTCGGCCGACTTCCGGACCATGCCTGCATTCTGGAAGTAGGCACCATTCGGGGCGCTATTATACAACCGCGCACTGTTCTGGATGTCCCATAAGGCTCCTGGCAAATTCTGGATGAAACCGAACTGGTTATTCGGGCTCGCATAATCCACTTCCAGGTTGCCGCCCCCCGTCCAGGTCACCGTCCCGGCATTGGTCAACGCACCCCACAAATACTTTGTATTGTTGCTGCTGAGGGTCAGCAACGCGCCCGGGGCGATGTTCACCGGTCCTTGAATCGAACCGCCGGCCCAGTTCACCGCCGCCCCGTTCAACACGGTCAGGCTGCCTGGTAAAGTGGCTGTCGTGTAAAGGGTTCCGCTGACAGCATTGTTGCCCGGAAGGGTTCCACCGAGCAATGTAAGGTTCGTAATGACGCCGCCTTGAAACGCCGGCCCCAAAGTGATCGTCCCACCGAGAAGCTGCAGATTCGGAATAACGTTGTTCGCCAACGTCAGGCTCCCGCCCGTAATTTCGACCAGCCCCGCACCTGTAACGATCGGCGGCACGGCGTAGCTCCAAGCGCCGGCGCTGAAATTGAGCGTTGTCCCTGCCGACACGCTGAGCGAGCCGCCAAGGATGCCCCCGCCGCTAAATATGATTATCCCGGTCAGATTTGTCACCGTCCCCGAATTGTTGAACGGGATGGAAATCGTCGTCGTTCCGGGGGTTACGGACTTCTGCACCGTGCCGGAATTCTGGAAGTAAGCCCCATTGGGATAACCGTTGTAGAGGTTCTGGTTGTTCTGCATATCCCAAAGCCCCCCCGCGAGGTTCTGGATCAGCCCGAACTCGTTGTTTGCGCTGGCATAATCCACCTCTAAGTTGCCAGTCGCGGTGCAAGTCACCGTGCCGGCGTTGCTCAAGGCGCCCCACAAGTACTTTTGCGTATTGCTGCTGATGATCAGCGATGCGCCGGCGGGAATGTTCACCGGTCCCTGCATCGAGCCGCCTGCCCAGTTGACCGCCGCGCCGCTCAACAGCGTCAAGCTCCCGGTCAAGCTCGCCGCCGTGTAAAAGCTTCCACTGACGAGGTTGTTGCCCGGAAGGGTTCCCCCCAGCAACGTCAGGTTCGTGATGACGCCTCCCTGGAAGCCCGGCCCGAGGGTGATGGTGCCTCCCAAAAGCTGCAGGTTCGGGATCACGTTGGTCGGCAGGGTGAGGCTGCCGCCCGTAATCTCGACCGTTCCCGCTCCGGTAATCGATGGAGGCGTATTGTAAGTGAACACGCCGGCATTAAAGTTTATGGTCGCGCCAGAAGCGGCGCTAAAAGCACCCTCGATGGTGCCCCCTTTGGCGAGGGCAAGAGCCCCCACGCCGTTCGTCACGGTGCCCGAGTTCAGAAATGGAATCGAAATCGTTGTCGTGATGGCGTTTACAGACTTTCGCACCGTGCCGGCGTTTTGGAAAAAAGCGCCGTTAGGATAGTTATTGTATAAGGTCTGGCCGCCCTGGATGTCCCACAACGCTCCTGCAAGGTTCCGAATGAGCCCGTATTCGCTCTGGGCACTCGAATAATCCACTTCCAGATTGCCGCCCGACCAGATGACCGTGCCCGCGTTCGTCAGCGTGGTCCAAAGAAGTTTCCCATTGCCGCCGCTGAGGTTCATCGTCCCGCTCGCCGCGAGCGTGAAGGGGTTGCCGGCCAAAGTCCCGCCCGACCAGTTAAACTGCCCGGAGAACGCGACCGGCGCCGTGAGGTTTATAGTGCCGCTGGTGAAAGTGACCGTGTCGGTCGAAGCAGGCAGACCCGCCGGACTCCAGTTGTTGGTGTTGAACCAATCCGTCGAAACTGAGCCCGTCCAGATGAAGGTAGCCCCCGACAGAGGACCCGCTGCGATCAGCCCGATGAAGCAGAGCCGGGCCAAAGCGCTGAACCGAAAGCCCAGATAGAATCTGGCAGCTTGCATTGCGCAGGGAACGGCAGAAAGGTAATCATAAGCTCCTCATCTTGTCAACATATTTAATAGTTATTTAATAGTTATGCGGCAGTCGGATGGCGCGGGATTCCAATCCCGCGAAAGGTTGCAAAAAGCGTGAAGCCAAACGCGGAATTGGAATCCCATGCCCCACTACCGCCTTCACTGAGGCCTTGAGTTATGACCGGCCGCTCAGCCAGCGCGGGTGGCCTGTGGCTTCGTAGAGGTGATCACCTCACGGTCTGGAGGAAGGTGAAGCGTTGCCGGCACCAGAGCCGGCTGCCACCTTAACCCGCAACTCGGCAATTTGCTGGCGCAGGGCTTGCGGATTGGGAGAGGCTTTGGACGCCATTTCAAGGTACTCGATGGCGCGTTCGAGGTTGCCGGCCTTTTCCTCGACCCGGGCGAGGTTGATGACGATTTCTTCGAGGCTGCGCAAATCGGGTTCCTTTTGCTTCCCCTCACGCTCGCGCCAGCGGCGCAAGGCCAATTCCCAGAGGTCGCGCGCGCGGTTGGGGTCGTGATAGTTTTCGTTGTAGAGGAGACCCAGCTCGAAAAGGATCTCATAGCTGTCGGGATTGTTCCGTTCGCCTTCGCGAAGGAACTGTTCGGCTTCGGCCGGTTTGCCGAGTTCCTTGCGCAGCCAGTAGGCGGCTACGGTGTAAGTATCCACCCGTTGGGGATCCAGGTCAGCCGAGAGCTTAAGCCAGGGGAGGATCTCGCGCTCCCTGCCCCCTTCCAAGTGGGTATGCTCGGAGATCACAAAATGCCGGCCGAACCGCTCGATCCAGTCGCGCGGAGTGCCGAGAAAATTCATTTGCCGTTCGTGCTCTTCCGCCTCGGTGCTGCCTTCTTTGGCAGTCATGTGCCGGCTGTCTTTGGGCGCCTGGCTCTGGTCGAAAACCGACGGGTAATAGCCGCTGTGGAAATAGACGTCGGCCTCGACGAAGGCCTGGTTCGCGAAAATGCGCCGGCCATCCCCCAGCAAAACCTTGAGAACGGTTTCCGCCCCGGCCTCCTGGTCGCTCCACCGCGAGACGCGCGGCTGGAGGGTCGTGGCCAGGCTGAAACAGGCTACTGCCAGCATCACGAGGACGAGGTAAGGCGTCGAGCCTTTCACAGATTCAAAGGTTTCCGCCGAAAGACCAGCCAGGTCGCGAAGAGCAACATGACCGCGTAAACCGCCGCGTAGAGCGTCGCCAGCCCGCAATCCACAAATCCCGGCAGGGGACGGTCGTTGACGAGGAAATCGCGCACATCGTACCACTCGAGGTGGGGGACCAGGAAGTAAAGCACGTAAACCACGGTGCGCAGCGGCTCCGGCTGTTGGAGCGCGAGTTGGTTCAAGTGCCGGCCCAGGAGCAGAATGCCGGCGATCACAACGAAACAGATTGTGGCGTTGGACGACGGGGCGGCGAACACAACCGAGCCGAGCAAGGCCAGGCCCACCACCAGCCCCAGCATCACCCATTGCAGCCAGATAGCTTTAAAGAACTGCAGCAATGGCCAGTAATTCTCGTGCGTGCCGCTAATCACTATGAAAAAGAGGTAGAAGACCAACAGCGCCAAGCCGCAAGCGAACCAGCACCCGGCAAACTTGCCGGCGACCACCTGGCCGCGGGTGACAGGCTTGGCGAGCAGCGGAAAGATGGTCCGGTGCTCGCGCTCGGCCGGGATTTGCCGCGCGGTGGTGGTCACGGCGATGACCAGCGTTGAAATCCAAATCAGCAGCAGGCAGACATCTTTCAGGACGCGGACGATTTTGGCGTCGTGGAAAAAGTTTACTGAAGCCATCATCAGAGTAAGCACGGCGGTCAGGACGAACAGGACGTAAAAGTCCTTGCGCCGATACATTTCCTTGATGGCCACGCCTGAGAGCACCAAGACGGTGTTCATACGGCAGGCTGGGGTTGATACCCGATGATCTTGAGAAAAATCTGTTCCAGGTTCGCCTGGTGCTGCTGGAGCAAATCGGCCACCCTGCCCTCCACCTTTAACTCCCCCTGGTGGATGATGGCGACGCGGTCGCACACGGTTTCGACTTCGCCTAATTCGTGTGAAGAGAAGAAGACGGTTTTGCCCTCGCTTTTCAGACGTTGAATGATTTCCCGCACCTTCATGCGGCCCAACGGGTCCAGGCCGCTGGTTGGCTCGTCAAGGATGAGCAGGTCGGGATTGTTGATGAGGGCCTGGGCCAGGCCGACGCGCTGTTGCATGCCTTTGGAGTAGGTCTTGATGGGGCGTTTGCGGGCGTGCTCCAGTTCGACCAGCTTCAGCAGCCGATCGATGCGTTGGCCCGTCTCCGCGGTCGGGATCTTAAAAATGCGCGCGTAAAAGCGCAGCAACTCTTCCGCGGTCAGGAATTTGTAGTAGTAGGTGAGCTCGGGCAAAAAGCCGATGCGCTGGCGGGCGATCGGCTCGCGGACGTTGACGCCAAAGAGAAAAGCGTCGCCGCTGGTGGCGTTGACGAAGCCGAGCAGCACGTTCATCGTCGTGGTCTTGCCGGCGCCGTTCGGGCCCAGGAAGCCAAAGACTTCGCCGGCCTGGACCTTGAGGTTGAGGTCCTGGACGGCGACTTTTCTGCCGTCGCGGGAGCGCTGCGGCTTAAACTCGACCCGCAAGTGTTTTGTTTCGAGAATTGTTTCCATCGCTGCCCAGCCAACTCAGGAGTCGAGTATATTTCGGCCCGAGGTAATCACAACCTGTTTCTTAGCAGGAGCTTTGCCATGCTGACCACGGATTGCACGGATTTCACGGATAGCCTCGAAATGGTTCCAGAAGAAACGGGGACGCTGGGGACAGCGTCCCTACCAGTTTAGTTGTTGCCAAACGGCGCGTTGAGGACAACGCGCCCTACCTCGTGTCGCCTTGATATGAGACAAGAACGTCCAAGAGTTGGATTCTCAGCGCGGAGCCGGAAGTTCCAGAAGAGATGGGGACGCAGTGGAGAGACTGTCTCAAAACATGAAGACGGTTTAGAGAGGAGACGTCAAAAGTCCGATGACTCAACCCATTGCTCCTGATTACGGACAGCAGTTTCTGTTTCCTCCCGCGCTGGAAGATTGGGTGGCTGCCGATCATCCC
>DATMRF010000018.1:0-12890 GCA_035566435.1 Candidatus Acidiferrum sp. | reverse complement strand
GCCAACTTCTCCAGTATCGCCACCGACGAGCGCGGCGTCATCCAAATCTTCAATGTCGGCGCCGAGCGCATGTTGGGCTACGCCGCGGCCGACGTGGTCAACAAAATCACCCCCGCCGACATTTCCGATCCGCAGGAAGTGGTCGCGCGCGCCGCGGCCTTGAGCGCCGAGCTGGCCACCACGATTACCCCCGGCTTCCAGGCCCTGGTTTTCAAGGCCTCGCGCGGGATCGAGGACATCTACGAATTGACCTACATCCGCAAAGACGGCAGTCGCTTCCCGGCGGTTGTGTCGGTCACCGCCCTGCGCAACGACCAGGGTGGAATCATCGGTTATCTGTTGATCGGCACCGATAATACCGCGCGCAAACAGGTCGAAGCTGAGCAAGAGAAGCTCGATCAACGCCTGCGCGACCAGCAATTCTACACGCGCTCGCTCATTGAATCCAATATTGATGCGATTATGACCACCGATCCTGCCGGCATCATCACGGACATAAACAAGCAGATGGAGGCCCTCACCGGTTGCACGCGCGATGAGTTGATCGGCGCGCCCTTCAAGAACTACTTCACCGATCCCCAACGGGCAGAGACCGCCATCAAGCTGGTCTTGCGCGAGAAGAAAGTCACCAACTACGAGTTGACCGCGCGCGCCCGGGACGCCAAGGAGACCGTGGTGTCCTACAACGCGACCACCTTCTACGATCGGGATCGGAAGTTGCAGGGCGTCTTCGCCGCCGCGCGCGACGTCACGGAGCTCAAACGCTTCGAGCAGACGCTGCAGCAGAAGAACGTCGAGCTGGAGGGCGCCAAATCCGCAGCCGAAAAAGCCAACCTCGCCAAATCGGATTTTCTGTCCAGCATGAGCCATGAGCTCCGCAGCCCCCTCAACGCCATCCTCGGTTTCGCCCAACTGATGGACACCGCCTCCCCGGTGCCGGCGCCCGCTCAGAAGGAAAGCATCGACCAAATACTTAAGGCCGGTTGGCATCTGCTCAACCTGATTAACGAAATCCTCGACCTCGCCAGGGTCGAGTCCGGGAAATTGTCGCTGTCGCTGGAACCGACGGCACTGGACGACGTGCTGCGCGAATGCCAGGCCATGATCGAACCCCAGGCGCAAAAGCAAGGTATCACGATTACCTTTCCCCAGTCCCACATCCCTTACTTTGTCATCGCCGATCGGACTCGCTTGAAACAGGTTCTCATCAACCTTCTCTCCAACGCGATCAAATACAACCAGGCGGGGGGAGTGGTCGTGGTGGACTGCTGCGCCTCAATTCCGGAACGCGTGCGCATCTCCGTCAAAGACACTGGCGCCGGTTTGCCTGCGGAAAAGCTGGCGCAGCTGTTTCAACCATTCAACCGTCTCGGCCAAGAGGCCGGCGGCCAGGAAGGCACCGGGATCGGCCTGGTCGTCGCCAAGCAACTCATCGAACTCATGGGGGGCGTCATCGGCGTGGAAAGCACGGTCGGCGCCGGCAGCGTTTTCTGGTTTGATATGGTGGCAGCGGTTGAGCCGCAACTTGTCGTGGACAGTTCCCAATCCTTAGCGCCTGTCCCATCGCCGGTCCCGAACGGCCCGCGCTTGCGCACCGTGCTTTATGTCGAGGACAACCCCGCCAACCTGAAGCTCGTCGAGCAGTTGGTGGCGCGCCGGCCTGACCTGCGCCTGCTCAGCGCGGGTGACGGCACCGCCGGCCTTTCGCTTGCTCGCACCTATATTCCGGAGGTGATCCTGATGGATATCAACCTGCCCGGTATCAGCGGCATCGAGACCCTCAGACTTCTGCGCGAAGACCCGCTTACGGCCCGCATCACCGTCGCTGCCGTCAGCGCCAATGCGATGCCACGCGACATCGAAAAGGGCATGCAGGCGGGCTTCTTTTCCTATCTGACCAAACCGATCAAGGTCAAGGAGTTCATGGAAATGCTGGACGCGGCGCTGGAACACGCAGGGAAAATCACCGTGCGGACCGAATAAGAGAGGACGAATGCCGTGCTCAACTCAGCCACTATTCTGAACGCCAGGATCCTGATCGTTGACGATCAGGAAGCCAATGTTCGTCTCCTCGAGCGCATGCTGGCTGGCGCCGGCTATACTTCTATCGCGTCAACGTTCGATCCGGTTCAGGTTTGCGAGCTCCATCGCAAAAACAGCTACGACCTGATCCTCCTCGATCTCCAAATGCCCGGCATGGACGGATTCCAGGTCATGGAAGGCCTCAAGGCCATTGAAATGGACGGTTACCTGCCGGTGCTCGTGGTCGCCGCCCAACCGGAGCACAAGCTGCGCGCGCTGAAAGCGGGCGCGAAAGATTTCGTCAGCAAACCGTTCGATCTTCCCGAGGTGTTGATGCGCGTTCACAACATGCTCGAAGTCCGCCTGCTGCACCTGGAAACGAAAAAACTCTATGCTCAAATCGTGGCCGAGCATAAGGTTTCGGAGGGATTGCTGCTCAACGTGCTGCCTCCTGCCATTGTCGAGCGGCTGAAGGCGCGGCCCGAGGTCATCGCCGATAGTTTTCCTGAAGCGACGATTCTTTTCGCCGGGCTGCATGACTTTTCGCGCCTCACCGAACGCATGACCGCCCCTGAGGTGGTCACGCTGCTCAACCAAATCTATTCCGGCTTCGACGCGCTCGTCCAGAGGCTCGGCTTGGAAAAAATTAAAACCATTGGCGATGCCTACATGGTCGCTGCCGGTGTGCCCGTCGCGCGCGCCGACCACGCCGAAGCCATCGCCGAAGCCGCCCTCGGGATGCAGCAGGAAATCGTGCGGCACGACACCCCCAGCGGCGAGACCTTTAGCCTGCGCATTGGAATTAACACGGGTCCGGTGGTGGCCGGCGTCATCGGCAAAACCAAATTCAGCTACGACGTCTGGGGCGAAACGGTCAACACCGCCTGGCACATGGAAATCTACGGCGCTCCCGGCAGTATCCAGCTCAACGAAACGACCCACGCCTTGCTGCACGACCGCTACCTTTTCGAAGAGCGTGGCGAGTTCTATGTGCAGGACCAGGGCGAGTTAAAGACGTATTTCCTGAAGGGGCGGAAACCGAGTTGGTCTCCCGAGCCAATGCGCCGAGGCGATCCGGCCTTCATTCAGCCGGGGGCGGAAGACCTGGTACGCCAAGAGCCCGCAGCTTTGTGCAAATTACAAGGCGAAGGTCGCCGAGAAATTCCTTGACATGGCTGCGGCTGCAACGAACCGCCGCGGTTGACTCATCTCCCAAGGTACTTGGACGGGTGGCGCAGGCGGTCGAGCCGTTCTGTTTCAACCTCGTGCCGCGTGAGCTGCTCCCGCCTTTGTTGAAGGGCGAGCGCGACCGTTTGTGGCAGGAGCCAGACCTGTCTGGCCAGGTTGAAGATTGTCAGGCAGATAAGCTTTGGAATATTCATAAAGTTAGTTTCGTCCCAGCCCGGTGAAGTAATCCATGCATTTGCATTTCCGCCCGGCTCCAGTTATTGACTTTGTGGTCAGGCTTCGAATTTCTCCCCCGCTAGCTGGCCCAGATGGTCTCTAAGCGTGATCGCCGTGGCATCCAGGCTAGCGCCGGGTCGCTTATACCAGTGGTGCAGCCCGGGGCGCAGCCCTGGCGAGAGCAGGTGGTCAATCGTCTCATGCACTCGTGAAGAGTGGGGTCCTTCGATCATCGAAAACCAATCATGTGTGGCGATCAACGAACCCACCTGGCGGAGATCATCAGGCACACCCGCGGCCTCAGCATAGCTTCGCTCAAAGCACGCTTGGAGTTGTGTGTCCGTAAAATTCACGATCATCATAATAACGTTTTGGCACATGCGGGCGCGATGCCTTACCGAAAAGAGAGGGGTTGGAGTGCAAACCCTCTCGCAATTCTTAATTCCTTGCGGAACGCCGACAGGCCTCAATAACCCATGCTGCCCTGGCCGCCGGGAGGTGAACCGGATTTTTCCTCCTCCGGGACCTCGGTGACCAGGCATTCGGTGGTTAGCAACAAGCCCGCAATCGACGCCGCGTTCTGCAACGCCGCACGCGTGACCTTTTTCGGATCGACTACGCCCGCTTTGACCAGGTCTTCATAGACGCCGGTCGAGACGTTGTAGCCTTCGTTGCCTTTGCGCTTCTTGACTTCCTGCACCACTACCGAACCTTCGACACCGGCGTTTTCAGCCAACACTCGCGTCGGATACTCCACGGCGCGCTTAACGATATCCACGCCGATGCGCTCGTCGTCGTTCTCCGGCTTGACGGTATCCATGGCGCCCAGGCACCGCAGCAAGGCCACACCGCCGCCCGCCACTATGCCTTCTTCAACAGCCGCGCGGGTTGCGTGCAAGGCGTCTTCCACCCGGGCTTTCTTTTCCTTCATCTCGGTCTCGGTCGCTGCGCCAACGTTGATGATGGCGACACCGCCAGCGAGCTTCGCGAGGCGTTCCTGCAGCTTCTCTTTGTCGTAATCGGACGTGGTCTCTTCTATCTGGCGCCGAATCTGGTTTACCCGGCCTTGAATTTCAGAACTCCTGCCGCCACCTTCCACCAGCGTGGTGCTTTCCTGGTTTACCGTGACATTCTTGACGCGACCAAGGTCTTCCAGGGTCAGGCTCTCGAGCTTGATGCCGAGGTCTTCGCTGATGAATTTGCCGCCCGTCAGTATGGCGATGTCTTCGCAAAGCGCCTTGCGCCGATCACCAAACCCGGGGGCTTTGACGGCACAGGCATTGATGGTGCCGCGGAGTTTGTTCACCACCAGAGTGGCGAGGGCTTCGCCCTCGATATCTTCGGCGATGATCAGGAGAGGTTTGCCGGCTTTGGCCACCTTTTCGAGCAACGGGAGCAAGTCTTTGAGACTGCTGAGCTTCTTCTCGCAGTTGAGCACATAGCAATCTTCCAGACGGGCCTCCATCGTCTCAGCATTGGTGACGAAGTAGGGCGACAGGTATCCTTTGTCGAACTGCATACCTTCGACCACATCGAGCGTCGTTTCGATGGATTTTGCCTGCTCGACGGTAATCGTGCCGTCTTTGCCGACCTTGTCCATCGCGTCCGAGATGATCTCGCCAATCGCGGTGTCCCAGTTGGCAGAAACCGTCGCGACCTGCTTGATTTCCTCTTTGTCCCTCACCTTCCTGGTGATTTTGTCGAGGTGATCGACGGCGGCGGCGACCGCCTTGTGAATGCCGCGCTGGATGCCGATGGGGTTGGCGCCGGAGGTGACGTACTTCAGGCCCTCACGGAAAATCGCCTCAGTCAGGATGGTGGCCGTAGTGGTGCCGTCCCCGGCGTTGTCGCTGGTCTTGCTCGCGGCTTCGCGGACCATTTGGGCACCCATGTTTTCACAGGGGTCCGCCAGTTCAATTTCTTTGGCGACCGTGACACCGTCCTTGGTGACGGTCGGCGAACCGAATTTTTTGTCGAGCACCACGTTGCGGCCTTTGGGACCGAGCGTTGCGGCGACGGCTTTGGCCAGTTTGGAAACACCCTTGAGCAGGGTCTGACGAGCGTTCTCGTCGAAAATCAATTGTTTTGCAGCCATAATTAGTAATTAGTCGATGGTTGATAGTGTAAAGTTATTCGAGGACGGCCAGGACATCGTCCGAACTGAGGATCTTGTATTCCCTGCCCTGGAGCTTGATTTCCGTGCCGCCGTACCTGGCCACCAGCAGATGATCACCCTTTTTCATTTCGAAGGGCACCTTCTTGCCGTTGTCATCCATTTTTCCAGTGCCAAGTGCCACCACCCGGCTCTCCATAGGTTTTTCCTTCGCGGTGTCGGGGATAACAATTCCGCCCTTGTTGACTTCCTTCTCTTCAACGGCTTCCACGAGGATTCGGTCGCCGAGGGGTCTAATGTTTAATGTCATAATATCTCCGTTTTTTAGCTTTTTGATTGTCAGTTGCTTCGTTTTGCCAAATTTGCGATCACCTCTCCTGGTGAAAGTCATGATCTGCGGGATCACGGTGGTCCGGGGCAAGTAGAACCACCCGAGTACTGCCTAGCAGAAGAGGTGCCACTAGTGGGGTGTTGATCGCAATGAGCTGATCCCTAGCGGCTTGCGGGCAATCTGGTCTTTTGAGCCGCCCTGCAGGAGGGCCGGTGACGTTGCAAACTGCACTAATACCACCCGGCACATCGTGCATTAAGCAGAGCTGGCACTCGCCGAAGCGTCCCGGGCTTGAACCATCTCCTCCAAGCGGAGCTGGGACGTTGGGTTTCTTGTCTCGGCCCGAGGTGGAAGAATGTGGGAAAGCGTGGAAAAACGTCGCAAGGCTTGCCGGGCTGATGTGCCGCAACCATTCTATAAGCGCCTATGCGGAAAACAAGTTGCAGGGATTATAAGCCAGAGGCGATTGCCGAGGCTGCCCGTTGGCGTGTTTTGCAAGTGGATTGGGAAATAGCGTGAACAAAGAATATTAAGAATATGGAAATCAAGCGAGTTGGCTCACAACCCTCCGGCAAAGGACCGGCCGATTGGTTTACCGGCACGGTACGCATAGCCCCCCTGTTCCAGGCAAACGCTCCGGCACGCGTAGTCGGCGCCAGTGTCACGTTCGAGCCCGGCGCTCGAACAGCATGGCACACCCACCCGCCGGGCCAGACCCTGATCGTGACCGCTGTAACCTCAGCATCAAGGCAGGATGGCGAAGGCCCGCACGGGAAAACCCAGGCCGCCTTTGGGCTTCGGCCATGCCACTACGAGCAGGGCGCCCCTGGCTGGAACCTGGTCGAGGTTGGCCATGCCCTCGAGCTGCCAGTGGCCGTGGCGGAGCAGCCAGGCTTCGGACTTGAGGTCAGGTGTGATGTCGGTATCCATAGACTCGTGCCCGTTGGCAACAATGCCCCGCTGCTCGTAAAGAAACCGGATGGCTTTGGGGGACCAGGCGGGGAACGGTTGGCGCTTGAATCGCTCGGGATTGGTGTCCCAATCCTTGTGCATGTCCGTCCGGAGCGCAGCGAAGGAGCCGGATGGGACCCGTCCGTTCACCTTTTCCCAAACCAGGACATCCTCGATCGTCAGTGCGTGGTTCGGGTCGTCATGAAGTTTCGGCGTGATATCGAGGACGACCAGGGGCAGGACCATGTCGCTAACGGACAACTCGTCCAACGTCTTCCCGTGGGCATCGAAGTGCGCTGGTGGGTCAACGTGGGTGCCATACTGGCCAACCAGCGAGTATTGGAAGGTGCGGAACCCGTCTTTGTCAATCGTGTAAGGACGCCCCGTAGCCGGGTCCGCCGCGGCGGAGAAAGTGGCGGGACCGAACCCTGGCCAGACCGGCGTTGCGGGACTGAACGTATGTGTCAGGTCCACGAACCTTTTGTGGGAGATGATGCGCCACGCCTCGGCCAGCGAGCCGGTGCCGGTCGTGGGCGCAGGCTTCGGGGCCGCGCAGCCGAGGAGGGCCATCACCAGGGCGGTGGTCAACCAGGCCGCTGCCGTCGGGGATTTCCTTTTCATGAGTAATCATGACCGTTGCCGGAGGGCGTTTGAAAGCAAGAAAACTGCGGTTCACTTCCACCGCGCCGTGTACTCAGGTAATAAAGTTGGAAACTCAAGGCGAGGCCAAATCCTTGATTTTCAGGCCGTGTAAAAATCGCTGAGAGGGAATAAAGTTGGAAACTGATGGGCACTTTTGCCGCCCAAGCCCACACAGGCCAGGTAATAAAGTTGGAAACTGGGAACCGAAACCCGCCCGCCTGAACCAGCAAAGGCTGGTGGAACCCAATTGGCTATCGGGCAGTGAAGGCGTAGTGGCCTAAACTCACGAGCACGACGCTCAAGGATGTAATCAAGAAAATGCTTTTATATTTCCTCAAGTTCTTCGGGTTCATGTTTGAGTCTTCGTTTGAGTTCCAGCTCCAGATCACGCCACACGTCCAAACTCATGTTTTCAGCTCCTCCGTGGGCGGAATAGGCGGCGCTTGTCAGCCGGCGAATTCGCTCGAGAGCGGCTGATGGCGGTTGAGGCTTGTTCGTTCTCGGCTTCTTCATGGCCTTTTGTGCTCCATATGCTTAAAAAAGTTACTCCCAGGAGTCCAGCAACCCCGTTGAGACCGTAAAAGGTGGCTTCATTTGGAACGGGAACCGAAGCTGTTTGCTCGCCAACTGTATCCTGCGATGAGTCGCGATGGTATGATAGATTGCCTCAGGAACCATAAAGCGCGATCGATTCTTCGGATTCTTGATATGCCGAAAAGGGGACCGCTTCGCCAGGGGGCTTTAGCCACAAGATGGTTATAGGCAGTACCGCCAAAGGCCTCAGTTCGGCCGGATCGATCAATATGCGAGCCCGTGCCAGAATTCCCTCCACTGCCGCCCGTAACGCGAGCGCCTCCGCTCGCGGATCAGCCGGTTCGATAATATCCTGATCGAGAGCATCATGGAGGGCGGATTCGAAGTAGAAGAGTTCGGCCTCCTCAATTTGACGAAGCCGTTCACTGATCGTCGGCTCTTGGGCGCCTAATTCGCAACCCAGAGTAAAGAATGGCCACCCAAGCACCCTTCCCATCGTGCGAAACTTTTTTCGCTGCAGACCTTGTAGCCAATTTAGGAAACTTGAGATTCGGGCAAGCGGTGGATTGGCTCGAGAAAAGTGTTCTTCATAAGCTCGCTTTGCGACCGTTTCCCAGAGGTGTTGCAATGCGGAAAGAGCGAGGGCGCTCTTTGAATCAAAGAAATGGTAAAGACTTCCCTTCAGAACGCCGGCGCGCGCGCAAACCTCATCGACGGTCACTGAATGATAACTTTTCTCCCACAGCAGATCGCTGGCACCGATCAGGAGGAGTTGTTGTGAGCTGCTGGTCCGCCCCATAAGACATCATGGTTCAATTAAGGGACTTGGATTCGCGCTTTTGGCCACCCGGGAGCGCCGGCCGCCGCGGTGATTTAGTCGAGGACCTCAATAAATTTTTTCATCCATTCTTGCCTGTAGGGTTGGAGTTTTCTCCCCGGATTCTCGCTTTACCTACACGTAGGCATTGACCTGGTATGGAATCCAGCCCAAGAGAATGCGAGCCCAGACCGTCCGATTCAGTCCTGACGGACGGCGTCTTTTGGCCCAACCAGCCCGCCAGAGGACAGGACCGTCAAAAAGTCAAAACGGAACAATAGGAGAAAATATGAACGCAACACCTGTAATCCATAATCTCGAACGATCCGGCAGAACAAGGCCACACCCTATGAATGGAATTCCAGACCGAATGCCAAGGCTGCATCCTTTCCCCAGCATGTCTGACGCGGGCCATCGCCCCGGCAGGAGACTGTTGCCGATTTTGCTTTTTGTCGGAGTCTTATCAACCGGTGCCCAAAATCCTGGCCCCACAAATGCACCGTCCCAAGCCGCTCCGTCGGTTTCAGCTTCCACGAACGTCATGGCCGCGTCCAAGCTGCGTCTGGAGGCTACTCCCGAAAGCATTTGGGAGAATGGCATCGGGGAAGGATTCCGTTCTAAAACAGAGTCCCTCACTGTAAGTGCGGGGGCCACCTACGGCATCGCCGCTTTTGGCAGCCGTGAGCAACACCATTTGGCGATGGGGAGCCTGACGTATGGCCACATGCTTGGTGGTGTGGTGGGCGAAGGTCATTGGTATCGTGGAAATCCGGAATTTCGTTTAGAGGTCTTCAGCGGGGCCCAATTTGATCCGGGCACACGCTGGTTTGTGGGGCTAACTCCACACTTGCGTTACAACTTCGCGACTGGAACCCGTTGGATTCCATTTGCAGATGCCGGGGCGGGCGTAACCGCTACCAGTATCGGCCCGCCGGATCTGAGCGGGACTTTCGAGTTCAACCTCCAGGCCGGAACTGGTGTCCAGTATTTCCTCGAGGAGAACCTTGCCCTTACCCTGGAAGCTCGGTACGTCCATTGGTCTTGCGCCGGCTTACATCAGCCAAACTCCGGTCTCAACGGGGTTACGGGTCTGCTTGGGATAACTTATTTCTTTTGACTGTTGTGGGCCGTACTGCCGCCATTAGCGAAGCCGTCCACCGAGGTTTGGTTAAAACTCAACTGATCTCAGAACAACGCTGTGTGATTATCAATGACTTATGAAATTATTTTAGGGGCAATTCATTTTTCCCAAATCCGGCGGAAAATCAAAAGTGGGGGTTTTCTGACCAAATCTCGCTTTCTATTGTAGACAGGCTCTTTTGGGTCACCCTGGCCATGCTGCAAGTCTTGGTATATGAAAGCGCGGAGGGCGTTGAACAGATGCCCTCTTTTCTCAGGTTGAATTCAACCGGGAGATGGCGGAAGCCTTTATAGGTAAATGAACGATGCTCCTGACGCGGATTTTGCTGTCTTTACGGAAGCTCTCCACCTTCCGCCGGAAGAGCGCGATCGTTATTTGGACAGGGCTTGCAAGGCAGACGTCGAGTTCCGTCGCCGCATGGAAGCCTTGTTGCTTACTTATGAGTACGCGGGTGATTTCCTGCAGAGACCTCCAGCGGAGAGGCCAATAAAGACGGCTCCAGTGCTTGCGCCAGTAGAAAAGATTGGCGACCGCATTGGTCATTACAAACTGCTACAACAGATAGGTGAGGGCGGATGTGGGGTGGTTTACATGGCCGAACAAGAGGAGCCGGTCAGGAGGCGGGTCGCCCTGAAAATCATCAAGCCGGGAATGGACACGAAGAGCGTGATTGCGCGGTTTGAAGCCGAGCGGCAGGCACTGGCATTGATGGACCATCCCAACATCGCCAAGGTGTTTGACGCGGGGGCGACTGAGACCGGTCGGCCATATTTCGTTATGGAACTTGTCCGTGGGGTAAAGATCACGGAATACTGCAATCAAAATTCACTAACGACAGAGGATCGGCTTGGGCTTTTTGTGCAGGTCTGCCAGGCAATTCAACACGCGCATCAGAGGGGCATCATCCATCGGGACATCAAACCCTCCAATATTCTTGTAACACAATCGCTCGAAGGCGTGGCGATGCCTATGGTGATCGATTTTGGGGTCGCTAAAGCCACTACGAATGAACGTTTGACCGACAAAACGGTTTTCACGGCCTTCGAGATGCTCATTGGCACACCGGCCTACATGAGCCCGGAGCAGGCGACGCTCAGCAGCGCTAACGTCGACACGCGCACGGACATTTACAGCTTGGGTGTACTGCTCTACGAATTGCTGACCAGCTCGACCCCTTTTGAAACAAAGGAGTTGCTAAAAGCTGGCCTCGACGAAGTCCGTAGGGCGATCCGTGAACAAGAGCCGCTCCGACCGTCTACGCGCCTAAGTGAGATGGGCGAGGCCGATTTAACGATCGTAGCTCAACAACGCCGGTCCGAGCCTCCCCGACTCATTCACAGAGTCCGCGGAGACCTGGACTGGATCGCGATGAAGGCCCTGGAAAAGGACCGCACTCGTCGTTACGAAACCGCCAACGATTTGGCGCTGGACGTCAAACGCTTTCTCGAGAACGAGCCCGTTTCAGCGCGCCCTCCCAGCAAGCTTTATAAATTCCGAAAGACGGTGCAGCGCAATAAACTGCTGTTTGCCGGCGTGAGCGTGATCGCGGTGCTCCTGATTAGCAGCTTAATTATTCTTTTTACCCTGCTCACGCGGGAACGACAGGCTCGACAGCAAAGTCAGCTAGTGACGCCGCTCCTGGAGGACATGCTCAAGCGCGTGGGCGCATCTGTCGCCTGGGGCAGGGATAGCAGGACCAACTTGCAGGAAATTTTGGATCAGACAAGCGAGCGCGTCCTCACAGAACTGCACAATCAACCAGCAGTCGAAGCCCATTTGTGCACTCTGATCGCAAGGCTTTACAGGGAGATCGGCAATTACGATGAGGCAATAAGATTGGATAGTGTCGCCGTGAAGCAAGAACGGAAGGTGTACGGTCCAAAGAGCGCTGAGCTCGCTGCATCGCTTTATGACCTGGGCCAATCCTTTTGGAAGAGGGGAGACCTGCACGGCGCTGAAAAGGCCCACCAGGAAGCGCTCTCTATTCGCCAAAGCCTCTTCTCTACAACGAATGCCGACGTGGCTGCCTCGCTCTGTGGTTTGGGCAGCGTTTATAATGACCAGGCTAGGCACAAGGAGGCGGAACCCTTGCTCCGGCAAGCGCTGGAGATCAGACGGCAATTGTTTCCTGGAAACAATTTGGAAGTTGCGGAGTCGCTCCAGAGCATGGCCCTGTTGTTCCAATCGGAAGGTCGCTGGCCTGAAGCTGAGGCGGCAGCGAAAGAGTTCCTGGAAATGTGCAGGAATATCCCTGGGAGGGAGGACCGAGTGGCTGCGGCTCTTGAGGACCTTGCCGTGGCAGCCGGGTACAACGGCAAACGGGATGAGCAGGAAGCAGCGCACAATGAGGCGTTCGCTATCAAACGCGAGATACTCCCGGAAGGGCATCCATACGTCGTCAAATCGATCTCGAACCTGGGTGAGATCATGCGATTAAAAGGGAACTTGACCGAGGCACATGCGGTGTTGAAGACAGCCATTTCAATTCAGCGAAAGCTCCTGGGCGAGGATTATATCGATACGATCACTTCGCTGGGTTCGTACGGCCAAGTGCTGGAAAGCGAAGGCAACCTGGCCGAAGCCGAAGCGGTGTATCGCGATGCACTGGCCGGGTGGCGCAAGTCCGGTGATCACAATCCGGGAAGCCTCTGGGGATGGGGACAACTGTGCCATGTTCTCGTTGCGCAGCGAAAATTTCGCGAAGCCGACCAACTCCTGGCTGAGGTGCTGACTCCCACTTTTGTAAAGGAGCCGACGAGCTCCGGTCTGCTGAGCCAACGGCTGGATCTCAATGGCCGCCGAGGTAAATGGACGGAGGCCGCAGCCGATGCCGTAGCTCTCATGCAGCTTCAACCCGCAGAACATTACTGGTGGTACAATGTAGCTGCGCTGCTGGCGACGACTCAGAACCGGCCGGACTACGAGCAACTCTGCC
>DATMRF010000017.1:0-22134 GCA_035566435.1 Candidatus Acidiferrum sp. | reverse complement strand
TTTGGCTCGCCGTCAGGCGGTGCCAAACCCTGTGAAAAAGCCCTTCCAACTTGAAATCGAAAAATGTCCAGACCGTCATGAGAGTTCAATCTTACCGAATCGGAATTGATTTCGAGAAAAAGTTAACCGGACAGTAGTGATCAGTATTCAGTAATCAGGGCGCTTTGACAAAGCTGTGCTTCGGGCGAAGTTGCAGTGTGTCGTTCGTTGTTAAAGCGGAAAGGAAGTTAAGGTATGACTTTAAGATGGAATCTCAGCACCAAGGGCATGCGCCCGCACGGGCAATTGCGCGAAAAGCTTCAGCAAAAAATCCGGAAACTGGAAACGCACCTGGAACATTTCCCGCAGGACGCTGTGTTCTTGCAGGTGGGCCTGGAGGCACATCCGAAAAAGCCGTGGTTCGGGGCGGGTTTGACTCTTTATCTGCCGTCGAACGTTCTGCGGGCGGCAAAAGTTGGCGTGGACCCTGTGCCCGCGTTTGACCAGGCGGTGAAGGCCTTGCTGCGGGAAATCGCTGTCCTCAAGTCCGCTTTGCGCGGCGAAAGCAAGTGGAAGCGCGCGGCTGGCCGAGATAGTCGCGCGCGGATGAGGTTGTTCAATTACTTGCCGGCCTCGGCATAGCATCAGACCGGGACACGAATGTCACGAGTTTTGCTTGCGCGGGCGCAGAAAGTCCATCTGCGCTTCGGTGCCACGCGGGAAGGGGGAATGATCCGGAGGAAGAGAATGAGGAGGAGGACGAGGGAAGGATCGATTACCTGAGGGATTGATAACGAGGGCGAGGACGATGACGGGGACGACGCGGAGAGGGCAGAAGGGTGAAAACGAGGCGCGTTGAGGAAAACGCGCCCTACCTTGAGGGAGGTGGCGGCGGATGGACCTTTGACAAAAGTCGTCGGGCGGGCATGATCGGGGGTGGGGCGGGGCAGTGCTTCGCTCGTAAACCAGGCATGTATGCCCGTTAAATACAAAGACTATTACGAGATTCTAGGCGTGCCGCGCACCGCGAGCGAGGCTGAGATCAAAAAGTCCTTCCGCAAGCTTGCGCGCGAGCACCATCCCGACGTCGCCAAGAACAAGAAACAGGCAGAGGAGAAATTCAAGGAGATCAACGAAGCCTATGAAGTTCTGGGCGACCCCGCCAAGCGGAAGAAATACGATGAGCTGGGGTCAAATTGGAACACCGGCGCCGACTTTCGCCCGCCGCCCGGGTGGGAATCGTTTGGGCGTGGAGGCGGTTTCCCGGGAAGGGGCCAGCGCGGGGAGGAGTTTGAGTTCCATTTTGGCGGCACGGGGTTTAGCGATTTTTTCGAACAACTGTTTGGTTCGCGCGGCGGCCGTGCGGGCGGCGGTTTCGGGTCCGGCATCAAGGAAGAGGAGTTCGGCGCCGAGCGCGGGCGTGATATTGAAGGAGACATCCTGGTCACCCTGGACGAAGCAATGGGTGGGTCGGTGCGTTCTGTGCAGGTGAAGCACGGAGTGCCCTGCGAGCATTGCGGCGGGACGGGCCAGCGCGCGCGCCACGTCTGCAATGTCTGCGGCGGTACAGGCCAGGTGCCACGCACCGACACTTACCAGGTGAAAATTCCGACCGGAGTCGCCGAGGGCCAGCGATTGCGCGTGGCCGGCCGAGGTGAGGCGGGTGTCGGAGGTGGCGCCGCAGGCGACCTGTTCTTGCGCGTGCGATTCGCCAAACACCCCGATTTTGACGTAGAGGAGCATAACCTGATTTATGAAGCCGGCCTTGCCCCCTGGGAAGCGGTCCTCGGCGCAAATATTTCTGTACCCACGCTCAACGGTCGCGTGAATATCAAGATTCCGCCCGGCACACAAAGCGGTCAGAAACTTCGAGTGCGTGGCCGCGGCTTGGCTCAACGTGACGGCGAGAGTGGTGATTTAATCGTCGTCACAAGCATTGAAGTGCCTGCTAAGGTAAGCGAAACCGAACGGAAGCTCTGGGAGCAACTGTCGAAGGAATCGGGGTTTAATCCGAGGGAATCCTGAGAACCACCGTTGCTCCGACGTGAATTCGCAAGCCTCGGGCGGCATTGCCGCCGTTGATCGCGATCTCAAGGAATCCGCTAGAACCTGCCACCGCCACCGGACGGCCCGGAGCGACGGCCTGATAAAAATCTGCAACTGAGCATAAGCGCTTGCCGTTTAGGACGACAGCAATGGGCCTCAGGTTTGGGAGGCGGCTTGCCTCGATGTTGGTGATCGCGTTGCCGAACCGATCGATATAGACTACTTCCCCACGCAATCCACGGGCCGTCTTTGTGGGTGCAGGCCAATCAAGACGTACAAAATCCTTCGCCGGCGGTCCAAGTTTCCTGATAGGCACACCGCGGCACAGATGCGCCGCGACCGGCGCGAAGACATCCCGCCCGTGAAAAGTGCGGCTCACCGGTTTAAGAAAGTAATTTTGATTTTCCAGCCGATGGAGGGCTAGGATTTTCTCCCGGGCCAGGGCCCAACTCAGCACGCCATTGTCCGGCCCAACGAAAAAATAATCCCGGCTTCGTACCGCGATACCCCGGCGTGCGCTGCCCACGCCTGGATCGACCACTACCACATGCACCGTGCCTAGCGGAAAAAACCGATAACCTGCCGCGAGGGCGAAAGCGCCCGCTCGGATATCGCCCGGAGCGATTTCGTGGGTGAGGTCGATGATGGCGGCCCTGGGTGCCGTTCCGTGGATTACGCCCTTCATCGTTCCGACAAACCAGTCATGCGTTCCGAAGTCGGTGGTTAGGGTGATAAGACGAGGCCGGAGCATAGGTCACGTGTGTCGCGCAACAGAATTGTAGGAACCAGACGTGGACGGACAAGCGAATACCGCCAAATGACCCGGTTGCTTTTCGGCACGAGCGGTGGTTAATTTGCTTTATGAGCAAAACGGCTTCCTGCTGTGCCAAAAGTTGAACGAAGAGAGTGACATGAAAATCAGACGACGCGAATTTCTGAAACGATCGGCCCTGGGCGTCACGACGATGTTGACCGGCGTGCAGTTAAAGGCCGCAGTCGAGACCAGGCCGTCATACTTCGACCCTTACGACACGGTCCTGCTCGGCAAGACGGGCCTGAGGGTAAGCCGTTTCTGTCTCGGGACAGGGGTCCATGGTGGAAACCGGCAGTCGAATGCGACCCGGATGGGGAAAGAGAAATTCGAGGTCCTCATCCGAGGCGCGCATGAGCGCGGGATCGGCATGTTTGACCTCGCGGACCTTTACGGCACGCACCCTTATTTGCTGCCGGCGTTGAAAGGCATTCCACGAGACCGGTTGACCATCGTCAGCAAAATCTGGTTCCGGCCCGGCGGAATCCCTGATCAGGAGCGTCCGAACGCCGATGTGGTCGTGACGCGTTTTCTGAGGGAGATCGGCACTGACTACCTAGACCTCGTGCTATTGCACTGTGTGGAATCCGCGACCTGGCCCGAAGAGCTGCGCCGGCAGATGGATATTCTCGCTCAACTGAAACAAAAGGGAATCATCCGGGCGCACGGTGTTTCTTGCCATTCGATTCCAGCGTTGGAAGCTGCCGCCGCCGAACCTTGGGTGGATTCGGTCCATGCGCGGATCAATCCATACCGCATGAGCATGGACGGGCCGCCCGAGAAAGTCGCGCCGGTGCTGCAGAAGCTTCACGCGGCGGGCAAGGGAGTAGTCGGGATGAAGATTATCGGCGAAGGCCGCTTGCGGAACGATGAGGAAAAACGCGATGCCTCCGCGCGGTATGTGCTGGGCCTGGGTTGTGTTGATGTGTTGAATATCGGTTTCGAAAAGGTGGAGGAGATCGACGATTTTGCCGGCCGCGTGCGGAAGGTGCCGAGGAACAGTTAAAAGTTGAAGGTTGCAGGTTGGGGCACAGACGCCTGGGTCAGCCCTCCACCATTTCGAAACGTTCTTCGATGAATGTGGTTCCCTGAATCCGTGCGAGTTTGCTATAGAGGCCGTTCAACGCGACGAGGTCTTCGTGAGTCCCGCGTTCGATGATTTCTCCACGGCGCATCACCAGGATTTGGTCGGCTTTGCGGATGGTGCTCAGCCGGTGGGCGATAACAAAACTCGTGCGGTTGGCCATCAAGTGTTCCAGGGCTTCCTGAATAAGCTTTTCGGTCGCCGTATCTACGCTGGCCGTAGCTTCGTCGAGGATCAAGATTGGTGTGTTCTTCAATAATGCGCGCGCAATGCTGACGCGTTGCTTCTCGCCGACACTTAATTTCACGCCGCGCTCGCCGACTCGTGATTCATAGCGTAGCGGTAGGCGTTCGATAAACTCGTGGCAGTTCGCGGCGCGCGAGGCCGCAACGAGCTGCTCCTCGGTCGCGTCCAGCCGCCCATACAGAATATTCTCGCGAATGGTCCCGTTGAACAGGAAGGCTTCCTGGCTGACAACGCTGATTTGCGCCCGCAGCGATTCGAGCGAGATCCCGGCGATATCCTGGCCGTCGATAGTAATCCGTCCACCGGTTGGTTCGTAAAACGCCGGCAGCAGGTTCACCAGCGTTGACTTGCCGGCCCCCGTCGGCCCGGCCAGCGCAACCATCTGCCCAGGCGACGCCCGCAGGGAAAGATTCCGCAGCACCGTCCGCTCTGTGTTGTAGCCGAAGTTGACGTCTTCATAGCTGACCTCCCCGCGAACCGGGTGGCGCAACTCCCGACGGCGCTCTGGCGGCGTTGCTCCATCTGCACCGCACATTCCACCTGTGCGGACATCCTGTTCGACCGCAGCATCCAGGATATCGAACACCCGCTCACCGGCGGCGCGGGCAGCCTGCAACATCTGGTTGAGGCCGTGCAAGCGGGCGATAGGCTCATAGAAAAGTCCGAGATAAAACATGAACCCGACGAGCTGGCCCAGGGTCATCCGGCTATCGATTACCTGGCGGCCGCCTGCCCATAGAACCAAGCCCAAGCCAAGCGCTCCCGCAAAACTCATGGCTGGCGAATAAGCGGCCCAGACCCGCATCACGCCCAGGGTGCCGCGGCGCAGGTCATCAGCCCGCCGGGCGAACCGGCTATCCTCGTGAGGCTCGCGTCCGAATGCTTTGATCTGTCGCACGCCTTGGAGATTATCCATAAGCAGCGCGTTCATCGCGCTGGCGGCCAGCCGCTGGCGTCGGTAACGACGGTGAGCGGTCAGGGTGTACCAAAGGGCGCCCGCGCTGAGAAGGGGTAGGGGAATGAGGGCCACTGCGGCCAGGGTGAGATTAGTGGCGAACATGATTGCCGCGACCGCGATGATCCCGAGCACGGCCACGCTACCTTGCTCGGTCCCGTCAATTAACACCCGCTCAACGGAGTTGACATCTTCAATGACCCTGGTCATGAGGTCTCCGGAAGCCCGTTGGTCAAAATACCCCACCGGCAGCCGTTGAAGCCGGGCATAGACGTCGCGCCGCATGTCGTAGATTACATTCTGTTCGAAGGTGTTATTTATCCGGATGCGCAGGCTATTGAAAAGGTCTCGGAGGAGAAAAGACCCGAGCAGCCCCAGCATGGCGGGCGTCAGCAAATCGAACCGCTTCTGTTCGATCACCCGATCGATAACAAACTGGGTAAGTTTGGGGTAGGCCAGACCGAACGCCAAGGACAGCAGCGCACACCCAAACGTACCCGCCGCCATCATTTTGTACGGCCGCAAATACTTTGCCACTCGACGCAAGATCTCCCAGGTCGAACGCGACCTGGCGACAAACGTCGGGTCCTCATGCGCAACGTGATGCACGGTGCAGATATTCCCCAAAAAGCGGCCGGCGACAAGCCGATTGCAGCGGCCAGGAGTGTTGGAGTGCTGGAGTCTTGGGATCTCACCGTTGGGTCGCCGGGCGGCAATCCGTGGCGCGCCCGTTCCTCAACAAATCCAAGAATCCGCCAGTCCACTCAGCCGCCACTCCATTACTCCATCACTCCCTCATTCCGCTTCCCGGCCGGTTCCGGTTCGACATCTGCGACCCGGCTGGCTACGGTGCTTTCATGTCTCGTGAGTACGTGTTGCAACCATTCCGCGAGTCGCTCCATCTGCAGATCGATTATGCAGGCGAACTCAACGAACAGCAGTTCGCGGCCGTCACTGCGCCGCCGGGTCCCTCGCTGGTCATTGCTGGTGCCGGGTCGGGCAAGACCCGCGCCTTGACCTACCGGGTCGCTTTTCTACTGGAGCAGGGAATTCCGCCGGAGCGCATCCTCCTGCTGACGTTCACAAACAAGGCGGCGAAGGAAATGATGCGGCGGGTGGCTGATTTGCTCGGCCAGGATTTGCCGTCCCTCTGGGGCGGAACCTTCCATTCGATCGGCAACCGAATTCTTCGCCATCACGCCGACCTGGTCGGCTATCAGCGCGATTTCACAATTCTAGACCGTGAGGATGTCCGGCATCTCGTTTCGACTTGCCTGGCTGAGGCGGGAATCGACGTGAAAAACGACCTGTTTCCGAAGGCGGAGCAGTTGGGCGACATCTTTTCTCTCGCGGTTAATACACACAAGCCCGTCGCCGACGTCTTGCAGCAGGAATATAAGCATTTTCGCCACCTCGTTGGAGAGGTGAGCGACCTTCAGCGGCGTTATGCCGAACGCAAACGTGCCAGCAATGCGATGGATTTCGATGACTTGCTTGCGCTCTGGCTGCGGCTGCTGCAGGAGCAGGCCGAGATCCGCGAAGTTTATCAGCGCCGGTTCCAATTCATTTTGGTCGATGAATACCAGGATACGAACAAGCTCCAGGCCGAGCTCATCGACTTGCTCGCCGAACGGCATAAGAACGTGATGGTAGTAGGGGACGACGCGCAAAGCATCTACGCCTGGCGCGGCGCCAATTTCAGGAACATTCTCAAATTCCCGCAGCGTTATCCGGGTGCGAAGGTATATAAAATCGAAACCAACTACCGCAGCACACCCGAAATCCTCCAGGTCGCCAACGCTGCGATCACCGCCAATGAGCAACAGTTCAGCAAAGAACTCGCGCCCGCCCGCCGCGGCGGGCCCAAACCCTTCCTCATCACCTGCTACGATGCCAGGGAGCAGGCGGTTTTTGTCGCTCGACGCGTCCTCGAACTGCGCGACGAAGGGATTAGTCTGAACCGCATGGCGGTGTTGTACCGGTCACATTTTCACGCGCTCGAAGTGCAGCTCGAGCTCACCAAGCGTCAGATTCTTTTCAGCATCACGAGCGGCACGCGGTTTTTTGAGCAAGCCCACATCAAGGACGTGACTTCGTTTCTCAAACTCGTCCTCAACCCCCGGGACGAACTCTCCTTCAAACGCCTGGTCCGAATGCTGCCCGGCATTGGCGGCAAGGCGGCGGATAAACTCTGGAATTCTTTCGAAACGCAATGCATGGTCCACAGTCCACAGTCCACAGTCCACGGACCACGGACGACGGACCACGGCTCAGGGACATCAGAGGTGCCGCAACCCACGGAGGCCGCACCCGCCGAGACACCGATTGCCGCCGGGTTGCAGGCCTGCGCTCCAGCGGCGCCGAAGAAGGCGGCCGTGGCGTGGGCCCAGCTTGTGGCGACGGTGGCCCAACTCGAAGATGAGCAAGTGCGCCACCAGGCGTCGGAAATGATTCGGCTGGTCATCGAGGCCGGCTACGAAGTGTACCTGAAGGAAAATTACGCAAATCACCGTTCACGCCTCGACGACCTGGAGCAGCTCGCTATTTTTGCGCGTCAATTTATTACCCTCGAAGAGTTCCTCACCCAGTTGGCGTTGCTGACCAACCTCGAAGCCGAGGATGGTCAACCGGCCCCAAAGGACGATGAGCGGCTCAGGCTTTCAACCATCCATCAAGCCAAGGGGCTGGAATTCGATGTGGTGTTCGTGATTATGTTATGCGATGGGCTTTTCCCTTCCGCGCTCTCGCTGAAGAGCAAGGAAGGCATCGAAGAAGAGCGGCGTTTGATGTACGTTGCAATCACCCGCGCTCGCAATCAACTTTATTTGTGTTATCCACTGGTGCGCGCCGGCTACGGAGCCGGCGGGGACATCGCGCAATGCGCATCGCGATTCTTGCAGGAGATTCCCGAAGCCTTGCTCGAAGAATTGAACCTCCGCTCGTACGTCTGAACCTGTTTCTAAGGTTTGGCTTTCTTCAAATCTTCCGCCAGGAAGGCAGCGACCTCTTTGAACTTGGAAACATTCTTGGGGTTGATCGCCATGAGGGTTTGGTGGGCTTCCAGGCAGGCGCGGGTAATTTCCGCCTTGCCGACGCAGAGCGGCTCGTATTCGCGAGGTTCGGAACCGTCGCAGGCGGGCAAGGCCTTTTCTCGTAGCGTGAACAAGTGGAGCACCCCCAGATTGTCCAGGACCTCGGTAATTCGCGCGCTGGGGTTATATAGCTCGATCGGGGCTGTTTCGCGGGCGGGCTGGGCCGGAGCCATTTTCAAGCCGAAGCCGGCTAACACACCAAGAAACGTGCTGTCCATCAGCACACATTCCGACAGGTCGAGAACGAAATAGGTATAGCCCTTTTGGAGCAGTTCGTCCAACAGCCGTTTGAAATCGACACTCGAAACGAAATCGGCACGGCCGATGATTTTCACGCAGGCGAACTTTTCGCCCACCATGACTAGCAATCTGGCTGCCGGTATGCTCATGGCTCCCAAGTCTGTTCAGTCGCGCTTGCGCACAGAATCGATTCAGCTTCGCGGTGAGTCATCCGGGCGCGGCTTGGTGCTGCCCACAATTTGCACCAGGGTTTGCTGCAGGACGAGCGATTCGTCCAGGTTGCTCGAGACCAAGCGGCGATTGCACTCGAGCAACAGCTCCATTGCCCGTATGAGTTCGGCTTGGGTGTAGCGGAGGGCCTGAGGCAGCGCTTTATAAAGGACGTACGGGTTGAGCGCGAGCGGGTTGAACCGTTTGTCGGCCGGCAGTTGCTCCGCCGGCACGCGTTCCAGTTGCGCCTTGAATCGTGTGTAATCAGTATCCGGTTTCACCCAGCCTTCACGCAACATTTCCTTCACCAACACCAGCGCGCGGACTTTCGCGATCAGGCCGTAGAGGAGTCCGATCTCGGATTTCTGCGGACCGAGTTTAACCTCCCACAACTCTTCGTCCAGCCGCTGCAGCACCCGGGGCAAGTCCCGGTCGCCCAACGCGTCGCCGAGTGCAAAGGCGCGCGAGGTTTTGTTACGGGTGCAGATGGCGGCAACGTCGTCGAACTCGATCCGGTTGCTGGCGCCGGCGTAAAGCGTCAGCTTCTCGACTTCGCTGTCGAGTTGTCGAGCATTGGGTCCCACGCGGCTAATCAGCTCCGCCAGGGCTTCGTCGGAAATCGTTTTTTGTTTTTCGCGAATGGCTTTGGCAGCCCACGCCTCAGCCTGCATCGCCCAATCACGGTCCTCGGCGGACCATCCGGCCAATGTTTCGACGGTTCCCAGCTTGTCGAGCGCCTTGTAGAACACCTTGCGCTTGTCCACTCGGCCGGCGCTGATAAGCATTCGAACGTTTTGCCAGTCGAATGCCTTCAATTCCTGAGCCAGTTCCGCCAGGGATTCAGTCACAGCCTGAGCTGAGGCGGTGCGTTCATCGGCCAGGAAGTTGCAGTTTTGAAGCCAGATGACCTTGCCGCTCCCGAAGAATGGAAGTGTCTGGAGCGCTTCGCGCAAACGCGCAAGAACCTTCAACGCCTCCCCGCTGTTGGCCACGCTCGCGTCGAGGATTTCATGGTCCATGCCTCCCACTTCTTTGGTCCACTCGAGGTAAACCTGCCGGGCGCGTTGAGCCACGGCGTAATCATCTTCGCCGCAGACCAGCATCAACGGGGCGGCCTGCTTGGGAACAGAAGTCCGCATCTTTTATTCGGGTTCTCCGCCGCCGGTTTCGTTGATTCGGTCGAGCACCTCGCTCATGTCCTCGACCTGTTCGAAGAGAGCGGAGGCGACGTAGATGGGCCGTTTCTGCGCAGTAGCCAGCGCGAGACAATCGCTTGGCCGGGCGTCGATCTCCACGATTTTCCGCGCGAGCTCGTTCTGTTGCTGCAAAATGAGCCTCGCAAAATAGGTGGAATTCTTCAGCTCAGTAATTACGACTCGCTCGACGGTGATGCTGAAGCCTTTGAAGATGTTCTGCATGAGGTCATGCGTCAACGGCCGCTCTTTTGGAGTGTCGCGCAGGAACATCCCGATGATGGCGCCCATATTCGGCTCCACGTTTATGACGAACACCTTCTCGTCATTGCCCACGAACAGCGCGCACCCGCTGTTAGCCGGGAGTATTCCGCGGATCTGGACGGGCACCACATCGTTCTTCATACCCACAGTGTATTGCGCAAATTCGAAAAAACAAGTCCTGCCGGTTCCCCCTTTCCGGTCCTCTTAGACCCTGCATGAGCGGCGTCAAAATGAGGTTGCCGGGCGCGCGTTTGCCGAACCCATCCAGTCGAAATCCTTAACGCACAGACGCCAAAGAGGCGGACGGAAAGGGTCTGGGGAATCCGAGGCCAAAGAGTGGCAGAGGTCACTGGAAGCTGGGCTTCTTGTCTGAGGTTAAGCCCGGTTCCCGCCTTTGCGCCTCTGCACCTTTGCGTCTTTGCGTGCAACTCTGTTTGCGTCGTTTCGGATTTAACCACCGCTGCCGCGGGCTTCTCGCTTTACACGCGCTCGCGCGGGGCCTAAATACTCTGGCATGATGCGCGGTGATTTATTCATTCTTTTACTCGTCGGTTTGGTTGGGCTCGGCCTGTGGGCCGGATTCACGTTCCTTTCGCCCCAGGCCCGGCTTCAGCGCCGCCGGCGAAAAAGCCACAACCGGGTGATCCCGAAAACCAGCCGTCCGATGGTGCGTTTCAGCGTTCGGACTCCGAAAAAGTAACAACCGGAGCGCACGATCGGAATCGTGTACCCCGGCCCTGACCGACCGGGCACGGAGGGCTTTATTTGTTATTGACCGGCCTGACTGGTGCAGTAACCTAAACCCATCACAGATGGACAAAAGCCAACATCAGGGATTATTTCAATTATGAAACCACCGTTCCGTTCTCAAGCTCTTGTGCTTGCGCTGCTGGTTTTGGACGCGGGTGTCTTTGGGGGTTGCTCAAGCTGCAAGCCGGGCGGCCCAGCAGGGCTGCCGCTGAGCTACAATCTCAAGATTAACCCGGGCGACTCGTTAAAGGATAGTTCGGTCGTCGCGGACGTGGTAGGAATCAATCAATCCGAGCTGCCCAAATGGCAAACCTATAGTGTCAAAGATTACTTTAAACCAGGCGATCCGTTCCGACAGGATGCCGTCAAATTCAGCACGGAATTCGTTCCGGGAAAGCAAAGCCAGGTTGAGTTGAAGAAAACCGATCCGCTTTGGGATAAGTGGACCAAGAGTGGGGTACAGTATCTTGTGGTGGTTGCCGACTTGCCGGGTTTTTTCAAAGAAGGGAAGGTCGGCAGCCAGGATCCACGCCGGCAGCTCATTCCGCTCTGCAAATGCTACTGGCCGGACAAAACGATGGACCTCGAGGTGAAAGTCCAGGCAGGCGGCGTGACGCTGGTTAGTCCAACGCGGGAGGGATGGTCGTTGCCGCCATGGTGAGACGCTTACGGCCTGCGGTTCTTTCGAAGACACTGCTGGCCCTCGGCCATGCTTAGTCTGCGCGCTCCCCTGCTGTCACCGGCGGTCAGCCCCGCCGCTTAACCCGCTCAGGCAATGGAGCTATTTGGACCGTTCGAAGCCGGCCGGGTGCTGGACTCCGGCAACGGGGCGACGGTTTATGAGGCTAAAAAGGAGGGCGACGCCAAAGGCAAATACGTCGTCAAGGTCTTCTCCCCGGACCGGTTGGTCGCTGAAGAGGCGGAGCAGGTCAGGTCGGAGCTGGATCCGCTGTTCAAGGATCTCGGCGCTTCCTTTACGACCCGGGTCAACCTCCAGAAGAAGGCGGCGGAGGGTTCTCGCAACTTTGCGCCGATCCTGGCCGCCGGCCACGACGAGCGCGGCGCCTGGTATGCGACCAATTTCTATGCCCGTTCGGTCAAGGGCATGCTGGAACGGATCGTTGCTTTGGAAGCGCCAGACCTGTTCCACGTGCTGCGCTCGGTCGTGCGCGCAGCGTTGCACTTGAAGAAGACTTGCGGGCGCTCGCACGGAAATCTCAAGGCTTCAAATGTCTTTATCGAAGGGGTCCGCCGGCCCAGGAGTTCACGCATATTGGCGGTGGATCCGTTGCCCGGGGAGGCTGCTGAAGCGGCGCCGTTCGAACGTGCGGACCTGCGCGCCGTTGGCGAACTGCTCTACCAACTGGTAGTGAAGCGGAAGGTGGACTTCGCCTGGGTAATGGTGCCGATCGAGTCTTCGCCCGATTGGACCCGGGTCTTCGGCAAAAAGACCGCCGCGTGGCTCGAGCTCTGCAATCGGTTGTTGGATCCCAGCCTGTCTCTCGATCGCACTACGCTGGAGAGCGTCGAAAAGGAACTTCGCAAGCTGCAGCCGAAGCCGCCGGTCCCCATCATTCCGGTCGCAGTGGGCGCAGCCGTCCTGGTGGTTGGCGGCCTGGCTGCGTTTTTGGTGCTGCACAAACGCACGACCGGCACGCTCATTGTGAAGACTGACCCGCCCGGCTCCCGCCTCATCGTCGTCCCGGTTGACAGCGACGGCAACGAAGATATGGCCCGCAGCCTGACCAATGCGACGGGCTCGGATGGCACCTTGAAACACTCGCTCGAGAAAGGACCCTACAAGCTCAAAGTGGAGTATAGATCACCTCTGGGCGACCTTGAGGCCTCACGCCGTGTGCCGATCACGATTGAGCCCGGCAGGACCTTCCGCACCAATCTCAGCCTGCCCTATGGCGGATTGGTGGTTCTGAGCGAACCGGCCGGCGCCGAGTTTAAGCTCAACGAGCAGACCTTGCGCACTCCTTTTACCAACCGTTATTCCCACCCGGACAAGCTGGAACTCCAACTCAGGCTGGAAGGTTTCGAGACGACCAACCTGGACGTCACGATTCCATCGAACCACGATGTAGTGGAACTCGTCGCGCGGTTACGGAAACCGCCGCCCGGCAGCACGCTGGTCGATTTTGCCAGCGACCCGCCGGGCGCGGACTTGTTCCTGGATGGCGTGGGCGTAGGCAAGGCGCCTCGCCGGATCGCTGTCGAGATCGGCCAGCACGAGATTGCCGCAGAGTCGCCGCCATGGTTCGCCCGCCAAAGCCGGCGCGTGGACGTCCGAAAAGACCAGGCCCAGTCTCAGTCGTTTAGCTTTCCTTACGGGTGGCTAAGCATTACCAACAGCACGCCGCCCGTGGTTCAGATCTTCATCAACGAGCGCCTCGCCGGTATTTCCCCAACCAACGTGAGCCTGCCGCCCGGCTCTTACCGCCTTGAGTTGCGGGCGGATGGTTACGAGACAAACCGACAGACTGTCGCGGTGGCCGACAAGGCGCTACTTGCGCCAGGGGCCGCATTGAAAGCTCTGGCCGGATTCGTCGAACTGGTCAGCGACCCCGCTGGGGCGGAGATCCGTGATGCTGCGAATAAAGTTCTCGGCGTCACCAGCGCCGACGGCACGGCCCGCATCGCCTTGCCGCCGGGGGTCTATGCTTTGAAAGCAACCTACGCGGACCTTAATCCCATCGAGAGGAAAGGCATCGAAGTAAAGGCTGGCCAGCCGACACGGCTGGGGCAGTTGAGCTTCGATTACGGCGCAGTAAGCTTCGAGATACTGCCGCCGGACGCGCCAACCAACGCGAACATCCTGCGCCCGGACCAAAAGCAGGTGAGAGTGGGCGACACGCTCTACCAACGGCCCGTAGAAAACGTCGTTTACCGGATTACGGCGCCCGGTTACGAACCTGACTCGACCAACGTCACAGTCGCCCTGAAACAAACACGCCGAATTGGCGTTCGGCTGTCGCGGCAGAAAGTGGCAGTCAGGCTCGCTGCCACTCCCCCGGGAGTGAGGTTTTACAGCGGCGACGGGCTGGAACTCAAGCCAGCTGGGGAGAATTACCTGCTCCCCTGGGGCACGATGGATATCATCGCACGTCACCCGCGGCTCGGGGCGCACACGAATTCCGTCACGATTAGCCTGGCAGGCCCCAACACGGTGCCCTCCGTCCAATTTACCTACGGCACTCTCGTCCTCACCAATCTTCCGAAGGATATCACCGTTCTGGAAGGTTCCACCCCCATCGGTACCCCGGCGGAAAAAGTCGCTTACGAGCCCCTCGGGACTCATACCTACATCTTGCGGGGCCGGTTCCGCTCCGAAACGGTCGTCACCAACGTCCTCGCCGGGTTGAATTACTTGCAGTCCACGGCACCGAAGGGCGTTTTCAGTGGCATCGGAATGGAATTGCTGCAAGTCCGTGAGCTGTCCGGCGCGAAAGGGGACGTTTTTGTGGGAAAATTCGAGGTGACCCAGGCCGAGTACACCAAAGTAATGTCCGCCAACCCCAGCCAGCAGCCCCAGGGGGACACGTTGCCGGTAAACAATCTCGCCTCCAAGGATGCCGAGGAATTCTGCAAGCGGCTCACTGCCTTGGATAAAGCTACGCCGGGATTTCCCAGCGGCTACTCCTATGTGATCCCAACGGTGGCGCAGTGGGAGACTTTAACCAGCGGCTCAGATCCGGCCTTAGGTGTGTTTTCCCTGCCGCCCCCAAACCCCCGGCTGACTAGTCCCAGCCCGGTTGGCAGTAAGGGGTCGGACGGCAACGGCCTTTGCGACTTGTACGGAAACGTTTGGGAGATCTGCCTCGATCCCGCCCGCGGCGCCTACCGAATGCGCGGTGGAAGCTACAATGATACCGCTGCCGGTTTCAAAGTCGTTTTCAGCGATTCCTTTAACCAACCTTCTCCCCGTATTGGTTTCCGCGTGTTGCTCGTCCCTCCTGGCCAATAGCAGTACCAAAAAAACCAAGAAAAAAGGTCTTGACCTTCCGCTGCTTTCGCGGTAAAAGGGTGTCAATACAGCTGTTGGCGATTAGGAGCTGCTAGCTCCATGTACCCATCAGGATTGGAGTCTATGAGAATTAAGATTGCCGTGCTTGGTTCGTTTGGTCTTGTCTCCTGCATCATCCCTCACCACGTCCTTGCGAACCCGGATGGCGGTTTGGTGGTGGGCGGAAATGCGAGCGCTACTATCGCGGGGGAGGGCACGTCGCTGGTGACCATTAACCAAAACCAATCCCGCTCCATCATCAATTGGAACTCGTTCTCGATCAACGCAGGCGAGATCACCAAGTTCATCCAGCCCTCCGACACCGCCGCCATTCTAAACCGCGTGCTGTCGCCGAACCCGTCTCTTATTTACGGCTCTCTCCAGGCCAACGGACGGGTATTCCTGGTCAATCCAGCGGGCATCATGGTCGGTGCCAATGGCGTGGTAGACACTCGGGGCTTCCTCGCTTCGACGTTCGACATTGGCAATGACGCCTTCCAGGCAGCTTCCAAATTGACCCTGGCCGGCCCCTCCACCGCGTCGGTGCGCAACGCAGGGTCGATCCGCGCGTTGGGCGGCGATGTCTTCCTCATCGCCAACTCGGTCGAAAACTCCGGAACCATTCAGGCCTCAGGTACGGTCGGGTTGGCCGCCGGTTCACAGATTATCCTGGCCCAGGCCGGCGCGGAACGCGTCACGGTGCAGGCTGGAAACTCCACGACGCCAGGGCAGGGGACGGGCGTCAACAACTTGGGACAGATCCAGGCTGCGACCACTGAACTTAAGGCGGCGGGCGGGAACATGTACGCTCTTGCCATCAATAATGGTGGCGCTATCCGGGCCAGCAGCTTCGTCAACGAAGGCGGCAAGATCTATTTGCGCGCATCCGGAGGCAATATCCAGAACTCGGGCACGCTTTCCGCCAGCAGCGCCAGCGGGCGGGCGGGCTCCGTAGTGGTGGACGGCGGGCACAATGCCGCCAACCCGTCCACCGTTATCAACTCGGGCACGATTGAGGCCGCTAGTGCCTCTAGCCAGGGCGGCTCCGTTAGTCTGTTCAGTGACCTCGTCGGCCTGGTCGATCACGGGCGAATCGACGTCAGTGGCGAGGTCGGGGGCGGGACGGCCCTGGTCGGCGGCGATTTCCGCGGCGCTAACCCCGCCGTCCAGAACGCCATGCGAACTTACGTGGGTCCCGACGCGAGCATCGACGCCAGCGCCACCGACCGTGGCAACGGCGGCAAAGTGATTGTCTGGAGCGACGACGGGACGCGTTTCTTTGGGAGCATCTCTGCCCGTGGCGGAGCGCACGGCGGCGACGGCGGTTTCGTTGAGACGTCCGGGAAAGATTACCTGGAGGTAGTAGGTGGCCGCGTTGACGCCAGTTCGCCCCTGGGCCGCGTTGGTCAATGGCTGATGGACCCGCGGAATGTTACCATCACCAACGCCACGACAGCGAACGGGACCTTCAGCGCAGGCAGCACAAACATCTTCACGCCAAGTGCCAATGATGCCATCGTCAACAACGCCGACATCAACACGGCTTTGAATGGCGGCACCAGCGTGACAATCACAACGGGAAATCCACCTCCTCCTACGCAGCAAAACGGGGATATCGATGTGGAAGCCCCGATTTCAAAAACGGCCGGGGGCCTCGCGACGTTAACACTCCAGGCCAATGACTTAATCACCGTCAACAGCAGCATCTCCGGTTCGGCTGGCCATCCGCTGAACGTGGACCTTGAAGCGAACAATAGCATCGTGATGAATGCCAACGTCTCGACCTTTGGCGGCTTGTTCACCGCCAATGCGGACGTCAATGCCAACGGAACGGGGACCTACTCCCAGACTCCCAGCAGCGCGGTGAACTCCGCCGGCGGTAATGTTACCATAATTGCCACTAACATCGCCATCTCGGGTCCCATTAACGCTGGGAGCGGCACCATTACCCTGAAGCCTTCGACCCCCGAGAGTATCGGCATCGGCAGCAGTTCGGCCACCAATGGGACGGTTTTTGGCATCTTCAGCGACGAGCTTACCAACCTCACAGCGGCCACTTTAATCATCGGCGACCGGACGCTCAACAGCAGCATGGTCGTAAACGGCGTGACGAATATCTCGTTTACCAATCTCACCCTCCGAACCTTCGGAACCATCGACAGCGGCGGAAGCGGTGACGACATCACGATGAACGGGGGCGTGCTGACCCTCGATGCCCATGGGCAAATTGGCAGTGCCGCGTTTGGCGTCGCCGCGGCTAAACTGGTAATAAAAACGGAAGCGGCTACCTTCCAAATCGCCGATTCCGCCAAGCTCACAGACCTCAGCATCACGACCAGCGGGTTCGTCACCAACCAAACCCTGACCTCACCGAACCGGACCTACAGTGTCGCCGAAGCTGGCGGGCTCACTACGTTGACCAATGTGACCACTGACGACGGCTCGGCTCTCAATTTCAGTTATTTCAACACCGGCGGTGGAATCCAGATCGGAACCTTGAATACCGGAAGCGGCAACCTGCTCCTCTCAGCGGCGGGAGCCATCGGAGAACTTCCCGCCGGGGCGATCACGAATTCCGGTCTGGCAACTTTCATTTCTACGGGCAGCGGCTCGGCAGGCAATATCACGATCACGAACGCCAATAACGAACTCAACCTCGTAAGTGCTTCTGGCCTTGGCGTCCAGATTAGCGAGGCCGACACCGCCGCCAACGACCTCACCCTGACCAATGTCACGGCTGCGAACCTGACCATCGTTGCGGGCGGTAACGTGAAGCAGACTGGCGGGACAGGCATCATCGTGACCAACCTGTTGGATGTTACGGCGGGTGGCGGAGCCAACGACATCACGTTAGCCAATGCCGGCAATGAGCTGAACCTGGTGCGCGCGCTAGGCCGCAACGTTCAGTTGACTGACGCCGACACCTTCGCCAACGATCTCACCCTGACGAACCTAACCGCTGCAAACCTGCTCGTAACCGCCGCCGGGAACGTGAAGCAGACGGGTGGGAACGGCATCACCGTCAGCAATTTGCTCCAGGTAACGGCCGGTGCTGGAGCCAAGGACATTACTCTGACCAACGCTGGCAACGAGCTGAACCTGGCCAGCGTTCTAGGTCGGGCTGTGAAGTTGAATGACGCCGACACTTTCGCCAATGACCTGACGTTGACGAATGTGACGGCGTCGAGTCTGACGGTAACTGCGGGTGGCAACGTAACGCAGACCGCGGGCACGGGGATCATTGTGACCAACCTGTTGGATGTCACCGCTGGTGCTGGTGTGAAGGACATAACGTTGGCCAATGCCGGCAACGAGCTGAACCTAGTGCGCGCCCAGGGCCGAAACGTGCAGTTAGCTGACGCTGACACCTTCGGCAACGACCTGACACTGACGAACGTCACCGCGGCGAATCTCATCGTAACCGCGGGCGGGAACGTGAACCAGACGGGCGGGACGGGCATCGTCGTCAGCAACCTTTTGGACGTTCTGGCGGGCGCGGGTAGTAAAGACATCACCCTAACGAACGCAGCTAACGAATTGAGCCTCGCCAGTGCGCTGGGTCGGAATGTGAAGCTGGAAGACGCCGACACTTTCGCCGACGATCTGACTTTGACCAATCTGACCGCGCTCAATCTGACGGTGGCTTCTGCTGGCAATTTGAAGCAGACAGGCGGCAACGGCATCAGCGTGAGTGGCTTGGCGGACTTGACCGCTGGAGCGGGCACGAAAGATATCCTCCTCGCCAACCCGAATAACGAGCTGAATTGGGTTAAGGCGAGCGGCAAAACCGTCCAGTTCGCTGATGCCGATACGGCGCACAACGGTTTGACGCTCACCAACGTGGTTGCCACCAATCTGACCGCGACGACGCTTGGCAACCTCGCCGTGAGCAACACAGTCGTTAGTCTGGACGCCAGCCTCGTCGCCGGGACCAACCTTACACTGACCAGTGTAACCATCGGCGGGTCCGGTAGTGTGACCAACGGCGGAGCCGCGACCTTGAGTCTCATAACCGTCGGGACGAACCTCCTCGTCCAGTCTGGGGGCAACGTCACCCAATCCGGCGCTATTCGCGTCAGCAACAATCTCGAGATCGTGACCACCGGCTCGGGCGTCGATGTCCTGCTGGGCAACGCCACCAATTTCATCGCCCAGGGTCTGTTGGTCACCAACAGCTCCGGCTTCGTTCATGACCTCGCACTCGCGAATAGCGTCTCCGGCGCTTTCACGAATCTTTCGTTCCCGACCACCCTCAGCAACCTCACGCTCACCTTCCCGAATAGTGCCATTACCTTGGGCGGCGTCACCGTCGCCAGCAACCTGTCCGTCCTGGCCGGTGGCGACATCACCCAGAGCAATGCGGTCAAGGTGGGCGGCACCGCCACCTTCAACTCCTCGACTAACTTTAATGTGACCTTGAGCGACCCCAACAACAACTTCAACGTCGCCTCTTTGACCGCTAGCAATGCGACCATCAACGATGTGGATGCCATCAAGCTGGGCGCCTCCCTGGTGCGCAGCAACCTGCAGATCACCGCCGGCGGCAATATTTCTGAGACCGGCGCGCTAACAGTCGGCGGCAGCAGCCTGTTCGATCTTACCGCGAACGGAGCAAGCCTGCTGCTCGGCAGTCAGCCTAACAACTTTGGAGGACCGGTCACGGTGGTTGGCCTTTTGGACACTCTTGATCTGAGGAACATCGCCGCCAATGCCTCCGCGCCCGCCGGCTTCGCCTCTGCGACTAATGTCATCCTGACCTTCGACAACTCGGGCCTTACTTTCGGCAACACGGTCATCCAGTCCAATTTGACCGTGACGGCGGGCGGGAACATCGGCCAAACCAACGGTACCTCCCTGGTCGTCGGCGGAAAAGCCGCCTTCGCCGCAACGAACTTCAACATCACGCTCACCAACGCCGGGAACGATTTCAATGTGGTCTCGCTCGTGTCGAGCAACGCCGCCATCGCCGACATCAACACGCTGACACTCGATGCGCCGACGTTCGTAACCAGCAATCTTACCGTCAGCACAGTCGGCGATCTTTCACAAAACGGCGCCGTCACCATTGGAGGCCTCACGACGCTGCTTGCGACTAACGCCACCATCAATCTTGGAAATGGTGGCAACGATTTCCGGACCGTTTCGCTGGTGGCCAGCAACGCAACCCTGGCTGACGTGAACACCCTCGATCTCGGAACCACCGTGGTCGCCAACAACCTTAACGCAAGCGCCGGAACCGACCTTACCCAGAGCGGTGTCGTGACCGTGGGCGGCCTGGCCACTCTCAGTGCCAACAGAAATATCGCCCTCGCCAACCCGAACAATGATTTCAACACGGTTTCGCTCTCCGCCAGCAACGCCACCGTGGCCGATATCAACACGATAGGCCTTGGCGCCACTGCCATCACCAGCAACCTTACCATTATCGCCGGCGCCAATATCACTAACAGCGGGCCGGTGCTCGTCGGAGGCCTGGCAACGTTGCTCGCCACCAATGGTGATATCGACCTGTCCATTCCGTTCACCAACGATTTCAACTCCGTTTTGCTCGTCGCCAACAATGTCAGGCTGTGGGACCTCACTGGCATTAACCTGGCGTCAGCCTTGGTTTCCACCGACCTGGTCGTCATTGCGGGCGGCGACATCACCCAAACCGGGCCTCTGACAGTTGGGGGGCTCAGCGGTTTTGGCTTAACTCGTGACGGCTCGAGCGTGCTTCTTGGTAACCAGCCCAATAACCTCGGAGGCCTGGTCGAGCTCGCCACCATTTCGACCAACGTCAATGTCCATGATTTCCAGTTGCGGAATATTTCAACTAACGCCGGTCTCCCCCTCTTTTTCGCGGGTTTCTCCGTCACCAACGTTACGTTTAAATACGATAACGCAGGACTCGTGTTCGGTTCTCCTTTCGCCGTGATCAGCAACCTTACCGCCATCGTCGGCGGCGATATCGGGCAGTCAAACGCCGCGTTCGTCACGGTCGGCGGGGTGACGACCCTGTGGGCCACCAACCACAACATCACCCTCAACAGCGTGAGCAACGATTTCAATACCGTGTCGCTTGTGGGCAATAACGCAGTCCTGACGGACCTCACCGGTATCGACTTCGCCGCGTCGAGCCTCGCCGGTGTCTTGAATGTCACGGCGGGCGGCGCAATTTCCCAAAGCGGTCCGTTGTTTGTCGGCGCCTCCAGTATCTTCAGTTCGCCCGGCAATATCACGCTGGCAAACCCAGCGAATGATTTCGTCAGCCAGGTGGTCATCGTGAACGGACAGGCCGTAAACCTGGTTGACGTGAACAGCCTCACCGTAAATGGCAGTTCTGCCAGCCTGTCAGCCCACGCTAACGGTGGCGACCTGACCTTGGCCGGCTATACGACGACCGGAGCTCTGACGGCGCAGGCCAGCGGCAACATTTTCCAAACGGGTACGTTGCTGGTGGGGACAACTTCGAGCCTGAACGCCGGGGGCAACATCACGCTCAACAACCCGGCCAACGACTTTGTGGGCGCGGTGACGGTCGTCAATGGGCAGGCGGTGAACCTGGCAGATGTGAACACGTTGACGGTCGGGGGGACCTCGGCAAGCCTGGCGGCGCGGGCCTTTGCCGGCGACCTGATCTTGGCGGGTTATACGACGACCGGAGCTCTGACGGCGCAGGCCAGCGGGAACATTTTCCAGACGGGCACGCTGCTGGTGGGCACGACTTCGAGCCTCAACGCCGGTGGCAACATCACGCTCAACAACCCGGCCAACGACTTTGTTGGCGCGGTGACGGTCGTCAACGGGCAGGCGGTGAACCTGGCCGACGTGAATACGCTGACCGTCGGAGGAACCTCGGCGAGTCTGGCGGCGCGGGCTTTTGCCGGCGACCTGACCTTGGCAGGTTATACGACCACAGGGACTTTGACGGCGCAGGCCAGCGGGAACATTTTCCAGACGGGCACGTTACTGGTGGGGACGACTTCCAGCCTGAACGCGGGCGGAAACATCACGCTCAACAACCCGGCCAACGACTTTGTGGGCGCGGTGACGGTAGTCAATGGGCAGGTGGTGAACCTGGCTGATGTGAACACGCTGACGGTGGGAGGCACTTCGGCGAGCCTGGCCGCGCGGGCTTTTGCCGGCGACCTGATCTTGGCGGGTTATACGACGACCGGAGCTCTGACGGCGCAGGCCAGCGGGAACATTTTCCAGACGGGCACGCTGCTGGTGGGCACGACTTCGAGCCTCAACGCCGGTGGCAACATCACGC